>CAWKCN010000023.1:0-255995 GCA_963848145.1 Ilumatobacteraceae bacterium | reverse complement strand
CTTGGCATCTGTCCTCGCTGGCGGAGCTGACGATCGCACCGACGTCGTCGCGCTCTGGCGCCACGAGAACGCCGAAGCCGCCCTCCGGTTCCTCGACCAGGTGCTCGCTCCCCACCCCTGACGCCCCCACATCCACGTTTGCGTTGCAGTTTGGGGGACCCGGGTCACTCAAAACCTCACACAAACGTCGTCGGCCACGGTCACCCCACGTTTGCGCTGCAGTTCCGGTGACCCGGGTCACCCAAAACCTCACACAAACGTGGTCGGCGGACGTGTGGGGTCGAGTGCTGCGCTGGCAGGCTGGGGGCATGTTGCCCGTCAAGTTCGAACTCACCCGACGTTTCGACACGCCCGTGCGTGAACTGTGGGACGAACTGATCGACTGGCCGGCTCACGGCGCCTGGATCCCCGCCACCACGATCGAGGGCGAGGGAGGCGACCCGAACGAGGTCGGCTACACGTTCACCGCGTGGACCGGGTTCCGGCCTGTTGCGCTCGAGGATCGGATGCGCGTGACCCGGTGTGACTGGGACGACGCCACCCAGGTCGGCATCTGCGATGTCGACAAGCTCGGACCCGTGCTCGGCGGCAGCGCCGGGTTCACCGTGCGCGCCGACGGCGCCGGTTCGACGATCGAATGGCGAGAAGACGTCACGGTGCCGTACCTGCCTGCCTTCCTCGCACCTGTCGGAGCGTTCGCCGGCAAGATCGGCTTCGGGCTCGCGCTTCGCAGCCTCGCGAAGGTCCTCGCCCGGCGCTGAACGCCCGTCGACCCTCACGACCCGGCACCTCGACCCAGCAGTAACGTCGACCCCATGACGATCGACCATCGCGAGCTCACGCGGTTGACCGATCGTCGAGCGTGGTTGAACCGCACGACCGTCGGCGTGGCCGTCGCAACCGGTTGGTTCGTCATCGTCCTGCTGATCGGGCCTGAGGGCAACCTGACCGAGCCGGCGAGTCGGATGCTGGCGATCTTCGGCGCAGCGGTCGTGCTCTGGATCACCGAGGCGATTCCGCTGTCGGCCACGTCGATCCTCGTCATCCTGGCCGAGATCCTGCTGATCTCCGACGAAGCACTCGTCGGGTTGCCGTCGAGCTTCGAACCGCCCACCTACCAGAGCATCTTCGCCACACTCGCCAACCCCGTCCTGATCCTGTTCCTCGGGGGATTCGTGCTGGCCGAGACCGCGGCGAAGTATCGGCTCGACCGGAACCTGGCTGGGGTGCTCCTCCGGCCCTTCGGTACCTCTCCGCGGGCGATCATGGCGGGGCTGATGATGATCACCGCAGTGCTGTCGATGTTCGTTTCGAACACGGCGACCACCGCAGCGATGATGGCGGTGGTGATCCCCGTTGCGGCCGGTCTGGCTCCCGGCGATCGTCTCCGGGTCGGGCTGATCCTGTCGGTCCCGGTCGCCGCCAACATCGGCGGGCTGGGCACGCCGGTCGGTTCCCCACCGAATGCGATCGCCCTCGGGCGACTCCAGGATCAGGGCATCGAGGTCGACTTCGTGACGTGGATGGCATTGGCGGTGCCGGTCGCGTTGGTCGTCCTCGTGTTCGCGTGGTTCCTGCTCACCAGGCGCTTTCCCGCATCCGCCGAAGCGATCGACGTGCGCATCGGCGGCGACTTCGACCGGGGCCGCCCAGCGCTGATCCTGTACGTCGTGTTCGCGCTGACCGTGATCGGGTGGGTCAGCGAACCGCTCCACGGCGTGCCCTCGGCGATCGTCGGGTTCGCCGCCGTGGTCATCCTGCTGTCGACGCAGGTGTTCGGCGTCGACGACCTCCGCCGCCTCAACTGGCACATCTTGTGGCTCGTCGGCGGCGGCATCGCGCTCGGCAACGGCGTCTCCAGTACGGGGCTCGATCAGTGGCTCGTCGAGCTCTTCGACTGGGGTTCGCTGTCGACCGGGTTGCTCCTCGCCGCGCTCGCCCTGGTGGCGATCGGACTCAGCACGATCATCTCGAACTCGGCAACTGCGAACCTGCTGATCCCGATCGGGATCAGCCTCGCCCTCTCCGACGCCGTCGACCTCGACCCGCTCCTCGTCGGGTTGGTCGTCGCGCTGTCGTGCTCGTTGGCGATGGCGCTGCCGGTCAGCACCCCGCCCAACGCCGTTGCGTACGCGTCCGGCGAGATCGAGACGAAGGACATGGCGATCATCGGGCTCCTGGTCGGCGCCGTCGGCATCGTCCTCGTCGTGTTCGTGATGCCGCCGGTCTGGGAGGGGTTGGGTCTGCTGTGACCGGTCGCATGGTGCTCCTCGTCGTCGCGGGCGCCGACGTCGGCGAGCCGCTGGCCACCGACCTGCGAGGGCTGCTCGGTGGCCTCGCCGACGTGGAGATCGCGGCGGGGGCCGACGCAGCGATGCAGGTGGCGGAGTCGGTACACACCGCCGACGGATACATCCCGCTCGCACTGGTCGATCTGGATTCGAGCGCTCATCGCGGTGCCGACGTGGTCGCTGCGCTTCACCAGCACCCTCGGCTGCGTTCCACCAGGACAGTGCTGGTGGCGTCGCGTGCCTCACTGCACGACGTCGACGAAGCGCTGCGCCTGGGTTCGGTGAACGGCATGATCGTCCGCCCGTGGACCGAGCTCGGACTCGGCAGTCTGATCGAGGCGCAGCTCGCCACCTACCTCGTCGAATGCGCCCCGCACCGGCTCGACGAGTTCGGTGAACTGCTCGACGGCGCCGACATCGCCGCAGCCCGAGAGCGGATCGAGCAGCAGCGCGCGGCGCCGGCGATCGACGCAACGGACCCGCACCCGTTGCTCGGCGAGCCGATGGACGACGACGAGATGACCCGTCGGCTGGTCGAACTACTCGACCGTTGTCTCGGCCACCCCGCTCGCATTCGGGTGGCACCCGGCACGATCATGATCGAGGAGGGTGAAGACGTCGGCGGGATCTACGTCGTCATCGAAGGTCGTGTCCGGCTGACGTCGCACACTCAGGCCGGCCGCAAGGTCATGCACGAGGAGTCCACCGGGGCGATCGTGGGACTGCTGTCGTTGGCGAGCCGCCGTCGGGCGCTGCTGCGGTGCCGGGCGGTCACCGATGTGCGTGCCATCCCGATCACGCTCGACCAACTGGCCAGGGCGCTGACCGTCGAACCCGAGTTCGGTGGATTGTTGGCACGCATTCTCATCACCTCGCTCGCCCGCCGGTTGCGGCGTTCACAGGAACTCCAGCTCGAACTCGACGAGAGTCTGGCGGCGCTGTCGGAAGCTCGGGCCCAGCTCGTGGCGAGCGCTCGATTCACGGCCCTGGGCGAGATGGCCGCCGGCATGGCCCACGAGCTCAACAACCCGACGGCGGCGCTGATGCGAAGCATCGACCACCTCGCCGACGACGTCCTCGCAGTCGTCGACGATGCCACTGTCGCGGCAATCGTTCAACGTCGACTCGAGGCGCCGGCGATGCCGTCGTCGGAGCGCCGAGCACTGCGCCGAGACGTCGCCGATGTGGTCGGCGACCGGGTGCTCGCCGATCGGCTCGTGGCCAGCGGGGTGACCAGCACCGACGAAGCAAGTGCGCTCGCCGATGCCGGCGCCGACGAGCTTCGGCGTCTCGAGGCTGCGACGCAGCTCGCCGAGACGATTCGGAACATCTCCGGCGTCGCCGATCGAGTCCAGTCGCTCGTCGGAAGCCTGCGCGGGTACCTCCGCGGCAACGACGGCCGGGGTGACATCCACGCCGACGTCGACGTCGCAACCGGGCTCGACGACGCGCTGAGGATGGTGTCGCACCGACTCGACCGGGTCGACGTGCAGCGCCAGTACGAGCCGGCACCGACGATCGCCGCTCGGCCAGGCGCACTCCAACAGGTCTGGTCGAACCTCCTCGTCAACGCGCTCGACGCCATGAACGACGAAGGGCAGCTGTCGATCCGCGTCACCTCGGAGGATGCTTCAGTGCGGGTCGAGATCGCTGACACGGGCCCGGGCGTGCCGCCGGAGATCGAGTCGCGGATCTTCGAACCGCGGTTCACCACCAAGGACGGTCGGGTCCAGTTCGGCCTTGGCCTCGGGCTGTCGATCAGCCGCCAGATCGTCGAGGAACACCACGGTACGATCGGCGTCGAGAGCCGACCGGGGCACACGGAGTTCACCGTCGTGCTACCGGTGGAGCAAGCTGTATGAGGGGGAGCAGGCCGTGGACGAGCTGGTGATTCTGGTCGTCGAGGACGAACCGGAAGTGCGCGCCGAGGTCGTCCGCGACGTGGAGGCGTTCGCCGGACGGATCCGCGTCGAACAGGCCGACGACGTCGCCGATGCCCGAACTGCGATCTCCGAGGTCGCGGACGCCGGAGATCACATCGGGCTGGTCATTGCCGATCATCGGCTGCCAGGAGCCGAGACCGGCGTCGACCTGCTCGTGTCGCTGAAGTCGAACCCCGCAACCGGCGCAACCCGGACGGTTCTGCTCACCGGCCAGGCCGGGCATCAGGACACGATCAGGGCGATCAACGAAGCCGGCCTCGACCACTACTTCACCAAGCCCTGGGACCCGAACGACCTGACCACGGTGTCGGTGCGCTTGCTGACCGACTATGTGATCGGTGCCGGCCTCGACCCACTCCGCTACGCCCGCGAGCTCGACGGTCCGCGCCTGATGGCCGCTTTTGCCGATCGCGGCCGCCCCGACTGACTGTCGAGCAGGCCCTCGACGGCGATGACCATCGTCGCTGACCGTTGTCGGTACGTCAGAGGTGAACGAGTTCGAAGGTGGTGGCGAGTTCGACGCCGACGAGTTCACCGCCGCTGCGGGCGTTGGTTCGCAGGAACTCGTCCGGGTCGGCCATGGCGCCGCCGAGGTTCGACAGGTAGATCTCGTGGCAGCGAAGCGATGCGATGCCGGCATCGAGTGTGTCGGCCACGTCGGTTCCGTGCGTCGCCGCCGGCGAGCCGCTGAACGCCACGAACCGAGTACCGCTCCACGCCGGCGCAGCGAGCTCGCTGAAGACCCACGGGTTCGCAGCGTCCCGGGCGGCGTCGAGGAGCGAACGCCCGATGACTCGATGGTCGGCGTGATTCCAGCTGGGCCCACCCCACGAGTCGTGGTGGTTGATGCTCAGCAGGACGTCGGGGCGGTGGCGTCGGATGGCGTCGGTGAGCGTGCGTCGGAGATCGAGGCTCTCGACCAACAACCCGTCGGAGAGGCCGAGGAACTCGACCTCGGTGACGCCGACCGCGGCGCAGCTCGCGATCTGCTCGGCGCGTCGCAGGGGGGCGACCTCGTCGGGTGGGATCGTGCTGATTCCGGCTTCACCGTCGGTTGCCAGGACGTAGCTGATCGACTTGCCCTGGCCGACCCAGCGAGCAACTGCGCTCGCCGCGCCGTACTCCATGTCGTCTGGGTGGGCGATCACGGCAAGCGCCGTCGACCAGTCTTCGGGGACCCGGGGGAGCACGTCGGCCATCACGACTGTGTAGTCGCTGGCTTCGCAGGGTGCGCGCCGCCGACGGTGCAACTGCGAAGATGACTCGATGAGCACGCCGTCCACCCGACTCGAAGTCGACCGCACGATCGCCGCCGAACCCGCAGCGATCTTCGATGTCCTGCGGAGCCCGGGCGGGCACGTGGCGATCGATGCGACGGGCATGTTGATGTCGGCCGACGGCGAAGCTGCGACCGCGGTCGGGGACCGGTTCGTGGTGCACATGGACCGCGACTCGCTGCGCGACTTCGACCTCGGCGAGTACGACGTCACGGTGGTGATCGAGACGTTCGAGGCCGGTCGTGAGATCGCCTGGAGCATCGACGGAACGATGCAGCCGCCGATGGGGCATGTCTACGGCTACCGGCTGGAGCCGATCGACGGCGGCACGCTGGTGACGTCGTACTACGACTGGTCGAACCTGCACGAGCAGTACGCAGGGTTCGCTGATCGGTTCCCGATCATCTCCGAAGCGAGCTTGCGCGCCACGCTCGGCATCCTCGCCCGAACGGTCGCCCCCGGCCGCGGGCGTCCCGGGGCATGACCGAAGTCGACCTCCGCCTCGGCGATACGCGGGTGCGTCTGGCCGGCATCGCCGGCCTCACGGCGATGGAGCGCGGCGCGCTCACGGAGCGACTGCCTGCGTCGGCTCGGGCACAGCTGGTCGATCCGGCGATCGGATTCGTGTCGTCGATGCCGTCGGGTGGGCGACTCGAGTTCGTGACCGACTCGACCTCGGTCGAGCTGGAAGCCGTGTTCACCCGGCTCGAATACGGCGGCATCACGCCCCACACCGCCACGATCGACCTCGTCGTCGACGGCGAGCTGACGGCGAGCGAGGTGCTCACCGACACCGATCTGATCCGGTTCCCCGATCGCACGGCGATGGACTTCGAGATGGTGCACATCGACCCGAGCGTGATCCGCTTCGACGGGCTCGCTGCTGGTGCCAAGCATGTCGAGATCTGGCTCGCTCAGAACGCCTCGACGATGCTGCGCGAACTCCGGCTCGACGACCACGCGTCGTTGGAGGTTCCTGCGGCGACGCAGCGTCGTCGTTGGGTGCACTACGGCAGCTCGATCAGCCACTGCATGGAGGCCGAGCATCCGACGGGCACCTGGCCCGCGGTGGTTGCACGCTCGGCCGACATCGATCTCTACAGCCTCGGCCTCGCCGGGCAGTGCCACCTCGATCAGTTCGCCGCCCGAACGATCCGCGACCTGCCGGCCGACCTCGTCAGTCTCAAACTCGGCATCAACCTGGTGAACGCCGACTCGATGCGCGAGCGCGCGTTCGTGCCGGCGGTGCACGGCCTGCTCGACACCATCCGCGACGGCCATCCGAACACACCGGTGGTGGTGATCAGCCCGATCATCTGTCCGGCAGCCGAGGATCACCCCGGCCCGACCCTGCCGAACGACGAGGGCACGTTCGATGTGATCGACCGACCCGGCGAGCTGATGCTCGGTGCGTTGTCGCTGACGCGGATTCGCGAGCTGCTCGAGGCCGTGGTCGAACAGCGGCGGCGATCCGGTGACGAGCACCTCCACTACCTGCACGGTCACGAACTGTTCGGCGCCGACGACGTCGACGATCTCCCCGACGGGCTCCATCCGAACAGCGCCGGGTACCAGCGAATGGGCGAGCGATTCAGCGCGTGGGCGTTCGCCGATGGCGCCCCGTTCGCCTGACGGGCTGCGGCCCGACGGGTGCGAGCTGACTACGGTCGCAATCACCACCTCGACGAAAGGCAACGGCGATGAAGATCTCCACCACCATTGGATTCAACGGCGACCCACAGAAGCTCGCGCACGAGGCACGCGACCTCGAGTCGGCCGGCGTCGACCTGATCTGGGGTGCCGAGATCTACGGCTACGACCTGATCTCGACGCTCGGTTACCTCGCCGGGCAGACCTCGACCGTGCAGCTGATGACCGGGATCATCCCGCTGTACTCGCGTAGCCCGGCACTGATCGCGCAGACCGCCGCCACCCTCGATGCGTTGTCCGGTGGCCGGTTCGTACTGGGCCTCGGCACCTCGGGTCCGCAGGTGATCGAGGGGTGGCACGGAGTGCCGTTCGAGAAGCCGATCGGGCGCACACGCGACACGATCGAGATCTGCCGCAAGGTGTGGAGTGGCGAGAAGGTCGAGCACGACGGCACGACCTATCAACTCCCCCTCGCCGAAGGGGGAACCGGGCTGGGCAAGCCGATCAAGTTCATGAACCGCCCACCGGCCAAGGACATCCCGATCTCGCTGGCGACCATCGGACCGAAGAACGTCGAACTCACTGCCGAGGTCGCCGACATCTGGCAGACGATCCACTTCGTACCGGATCGCTTCCAACAGGTGTGGGGCGACTCGCTGGCGGCCGGCACCGCCAAGCGTGACCCCGACAAGGCGCCGTTGGAGATCATTGCCGGTGGCACCGTTGCGCTCGGGTCGGGTGCTCACGTCGACGAGGCGCGCGAGGCGGCTCGCGGGCTGATCGGGTTCTACGTCGGCGGGATGGGCGCCAAGTCGAAGAACTTCTACAACGACCTCTTCAAGCGCTACGGCTGGGAGGCCGAAGCCGAGGAGATCCAGGACCTGTTCCTGTCGGGCAAGCGTGCCGAGGCAATTGCCGCTGTGCCCGACGAGTACATCGACCTGTCGGCGCTGATCGGCGACGAGGGCCACGTGCGCGAACGCATCCAGGTGTTCAAGGACGTCGGTGTGACCTACCTCAACATCAACCCGCACGGTCCCGACCCGCTCGGCACCATCGAAAAGATCAAGGCCTGGTCCGAGTAACCGTCACCAGGATCCGGGCGACGGAGGGAATCCGTTCGACAGAAGCGAACATGTGTTCGTAGACTCCTCGCCATGTGGGCGAGACAGGGATCGCTGTTCGGGATGGCCGAGCCGGCGGTCGACGGTGCGTTTGCCAACGTCGAGCGGATCGCGCTCGACGATGCATCATGGGTGGAGTTCGCCGCCGGTTGGCTCGACGGTGCTGACCGGGTCTTCGAGGATCTGGTGGCCTCGCTGCCACTGCGTCAGCGCACCGACATCATGATGTACGAACGGCTGGTCGACGAGCCTCGGTTGTCGACGTGGTGGCGGGTCGGTGGCGGCACCGCCGAGCCGCTGGCGATCCTTGCGGAGATCAGGTCGCTGCTGTCCGAGCGGTACGGCGAGGAGTTCGACTCGATCGGCTTCAACCTGTATCGGGACGGCAACGACTCGGTGGCGTGGCACGGCGATCGCCATCGCCACGTGGTCACCGACCCCGTCGTGGCGATCGTGAGCGTCGGGGCGCCGCGCCCGCTGCGCCTGCGACCTCGTGGTGGCGGCGCCTCGCGCTCGTGGCGTCTCGGCCACGGTGATCTGTTCGTGATGGGCGGCGCCTGCCAGCACGACTGGGAGCACACCGTGCCGAAGGTCCGTCAGGCGGGCCCTCGACTGAGCATCACGTTCCGCAACGTCTGATGCTCAGAAGAACTGATCGATGAGTATCGGGTTGCCGTCCGGGTCGATCAACGTGAGCGAACCCGGGCCGGTGCTGCCGGGCTCGATGGCGCTGTCGACGTCGAGCCCTGCGGCTTCGAGCGATCGTTGGAGTTCGCGAATGTCGGTGAACTCCCCGATGCGCTCCATCCGTGGCGTGAGCCCCGGATTGAACGTGAGCATGTTGCGCTCGAACATGGCGTGGAACAGCCCGAGGGTGGTCTCGCCGTTCTTGAGGATCACCCAGCCGGACTCGGCGTCGCCGCCGGTGGGGACGAAGCCGAGCTTGCCGTAGAACTCGACCGAGGCGGCGAGGTCGCCGACGCTGAGCGACAGCGAGAACACGCCGAGTTCCAACGTGCCGGGCAGCGACTCGTCGGCCGAGGGAATGGTCGGGAACGAATCAGGGTCGAAGCCGCCGTCTGCGTCGTCGCTCATCGCTGCTCCGAATCGGTTGGTGCGACGGGTGGTTCGGGCACGCTGAGGTTGTCCCACACCGCATCGTCGGGCATGCCCATGATCGCCTCGCGTGTCGCCGGCGGATAGTGCATGTTCGGCTTCGACTCGTCGTAGGGCGGCTGGGCGACGGGTTCGTCGGGTCGCTCGAAGCCTTTCGGGGTCGTGAGTTGTGCGAGTTCGTCGGCCGAGATGCCGCACAGGGCCTGGACCTCGGGGTCGACCCATTGGCGCTCGTCGATGTCTCGGCCGGTGCACACCTCCAAGCTGAGGTTCTCGGGACCGGCGAAGTAGATCGACTGGATCATGCCGTGGTCGATGGGTCCCATCACCTGGATGCCGTGACTGCGGATTCGGTCGCGCATCGTGAGGACGTCGTCGATCGAGTCGACGTTCAGCGCCAGGTGCTGCATCGTTCCGGCAGTGACCGGGTCGCCGGCATTGCCGGAATGGGTGACGCCCCAGAGCGGTTCGGTCGGATTGCCGGGGGCCTGCACGAAGGCGAGGTAGCTGTCGCCCGCGAGCTCGACGAAACCATGGAACGTGTTCGGGACGCCGTGCATCCAGTACAGCGCCCTGGTGGGGCAGCCGAGGACCTCGGCGAAGAAGGTGAGTTGCGCCTTCATGTCGGCGGTCGAGAGCGCAAGGTGGTTCACGCCGTTCGGATGCAGGTCGGTGACGGGTTTCGCACCGGTCGCTCGGTACAGCGACAGGTGCGGGGCCGGCTGCTCGGTGATGCTCATTGCTCAAGTCCACCACAGATCTTCGGGTGCGCTGCGACCGTGGCGTCTGCGAGGATGGCGGGCATGGCAGACCTGAAGATGACCGAATCGGAGCGCCAGGAGTTTCTCGCCGGACTCCATGTCGGCGTGCTGGCGATCGAGCGCGCCGACGGGCCGCCGCTCGCCGTGCCGGTCTGGTACTCCTACGAGCCAGGTGGCGATGTCGAGGTGCTCACGAGTGCGTCATCGTTGAAGGGCCGGCTCGCCGCGGCGGCCGGTCGGGCGTCGCTGTGCGCGCAACAGGAGGAGTTGCCGTACAAGTACGTCACCGTCGAGGGTGCGGCGGTGGTCGAGCCGCTCGACGCCAAGGTCTCGCGAGCAGCGATCGAGCCGATGGCGATCCGCTATCTCGGTGAGGAGATGGGCCGGGGCTACGCCGCCAACAGCGTTGGCCCCGACGACGTCTGCATCCGGATCCGTCCGGAGCGCTGGTTCTCCGTCGATTACGCCAAGTCCTGAGCGCCAGCTGACGTTTGTGTGCGGATTCGGGTGAGGCGGGGCACCCGAAGTGCAACGCAAACGTGATTGGGGGAGCGGTCAGGTCGGGGTGACGAGGATCTTGGCCCGGGCGTGTGCGGAGCCGATCTCGGCGAGACCGTCTGCGACGCCCTCCAGGCCGACCGTGCGCTGGATCTCGGGAACCACCGAGCCCTGCGCGAGGAGTTCGCCGAGGAACTCGAGATCTGCGTGGTTCGGTGAGGCGGTGAACTGGTGGAACGTCGCATCGACACGCCGGAAGGCCAACCAGGTCCGGGCCACGTGTGGAATCGGGCCGAGCCAGTGGTTGTCCTTCGGGCCGCTGACGGCGACGTAGCGAGCGCCAGGTCTGAGCACGCTGATGCACTCGGCGGCGCTGCGGTTGCCGACGTTGTCGAGCATGACGTCGAAGCGGCCCCCTCCTGGAACGAAGTCGTCGGTGGTGTAGTCGACGACGTGATCGGCGCCGAGGCGTGCAACCATGTCGACGTTGCGGGTGCTGCACACGGCGGTGACCTCAGCGCCCAGCGCCTTGGCGATCTGCACCGCGAACGTCCCGACGCTGCCGGCAGCACCATTGATCAACACGTGCTCGCCCGGCTTCGTGGCGCCGTGGGTTCTCAGCCCCTGCAGTGCGGTGAGCCCCGCAACGGGCGTGGCGCCGGCGGCCTCGAAGGTCACGCCGGACGGGATCGGGACGAGGCCGCCGACCTTGGCCGTGAGGTAGGGGGCGAAACCTCCGCCGCCGCACTCGCCGAACACGCGGTCGCCGACCTCGAAGGCGGTCACGTCGGCGCCAACCGAGACCACGGTGCCGGCGACGTCGGCTCCGTGGATGATGCGCTTCGGGTGGCGGAGACCGCCGATCAACCGGAGGAGGTACGGGGTGCCGGTCAGGAAGTGCCAGTCGAGGGCGTTGAGCGATGACGCCTCGACGCCCACCAGGACTTCGCCCGGTGCTGCGACCGGCGTCGGCACCTCTTCGATGGCCACGACCTCGGCGGTGCCGTAGCTGCGGGCGACGGCAGCGCGCATCGTCGGCGGGGCCGCAGGTGTGTGCTCATCGGCGGTCGGCTCGATGCTGGACGGTTCGGCGGTGGAACGGGCGTTCATGGGACTCCTCGGTGTCGTTACGTACACTGTACATATTGTAGCGTACACTGTACGTTGTCAAGGGGTTCGCGATGATCAGCAACGAGATGAGTGCCACGACGAGAGAGCCGCTGCAGCGAGACCGCATCGTCGCGGCGGCCGTCCAACTCGCCGACACCGACGGTGTCGGCGCGCTGAGCATGCGCAACCTGGCGCGACGTCTCGGCTACGAGGTGATGTCGCTCTACAACCACGTTGCCAACAAAGACGAGCTGCTCTCGTTGATGGTCGACGCGGTCGCCGCCGAGGTCGACGACCCCCCACACGACGCGTCGCCCCTCGACGCGGTGCGGGCGCTCACGATCTCGACCCACGACGTGCTGGTGCGGCATCCGTGGGCCCCGTCGCTCTGGCTTCGTTCCCTGCCGGGGCCTGCCCGAACTCGCCAGATGGATGATCTGCTGCGGCTGTTCGACGAGAGCGGGCTGTCACCCGAACTTGCGCACCACGGCTTCCACGCCGTCACCAACCACGTCCTCGGCTACACCCTGCAGCAACTGGGAATGGACATGGGCGACGATTCCGAAGCCCGCGCCAACGAGTTCCTCTCGGGGATCTCCGACGTCGATCATCCGCACATGGTTGCCCACGTGCATCAGCATCTCGCGGGCGACACCTCCAGCAGCTTCGAACTCGTGCTCGACCTCATCCTCGACGGACTCGTCCGCCTCGACGCCGAGCCCTGACTCCCGCCCCAACGTTTGTGCGCAGATTCTGGTGACCCGGCTCACCCGAACTGCAACGCAAACGGGGGTCAGGGGGCGTGGAGGGGCCAGGGGGAAGCTTGCTCGAAGATGCGGGCCAGGCGGAGGCACTGATCTTCGCGGTGGCGGGCGGTGGTGATCATCAGCCCGACGGGGAGGCCGTCGGCGGTGCGTCCGGCCGGCACGGTGATCGACGGGAGGTTGACAACGTTGGCCAGCATCGTGAGCAGCGCCGCGCTGCCGGCATGGCAGGGTCGCCCCCCGATCTCGGTGGGCATCGGGCCCTCCGCTGCGAACGGGGGGCACGGGTTGGTCGGTGTGAGCAGCACGTCGATGTGCTCGAACAGTCCGGCGACCTGCAACTCGAGGCCGCGCCGGGCCTTCTCGATCTTCGCGAACTGCGGCAGTGTGACGGCACGATTGCGCTCCCAACCGCCACGTACCAAGGGGTCGAGTTCGTCGAGACGGCCCTCCCAGTCGTCGGGGACGTCGACGAACTGATCGGCCGCCTCCATGAACGCATAGATGCGGATGAAGTCGTCGATGGTCACGTCGACTCCGGTGTCGACCAGACCGGCAGTTTCGACGAGCGTCGTCGCGGCCCGTTCGGTGATGGCCACCACCTCGGGGTCGGTGGCGACGAAACCGAGATCGGCCGACCATGCCGACCGCAGTCCGGCGACGTCGAGCTGCTCGGTCGTATCGACGTAGGAGAACCCCGGTGCAGGCAGCGAGGTGCGGTCACGCATGTCCGGGCCGACCGCGACGTCGAACAGCAGAGCGGTGTCGGCAACCGAGGTGGCGAGCGCGAAGTTGACGGCGTTGCCGGCGTGACGCGTGACCCCGAACGTCGGCACCCGTCCGTAGGTCGGCTTCAGGCCCGGCAGCCCGCACGACGCAGCCGGTCCGCGGATCGATCCGCCCCCGTCGCTGGCCGTGCCGAACGGGATCGCCCCGACCGACACCGACGCCGCCGTGCCGCCGCTCGAACCGCCGGGCGTCCGATCGGTGTCCCACGGATTCCGGGTCACGCCGTGCAGCGGACTTGCGGTGTAGCCGAACGCACCGAATTCGGGCGCTGCGGTCTTGCCGATGGGGATCGCTCCGGCGGCGCGGAATCGCTCGACATGGATGTCGTCCCGGGTTGCCGGCGCAGCGTCGGCGTACCAGCGTGACCCTCGGGTGGTCGGCATTCCGACACAGTCCTCGAGGTCCTTGACGCCGAACGGTATGCCCGCCAGGGCTCCCATCCGCTCGCCGGACGTGCGAGCCCGATCGATTGCGTCGGCCGCCGCCAGTGCGCCATCGACGTCGACGTGGACGAAGGCGTTGAGCGACTCCTGGCACGCCCGAACCCGATCGAGCGACGACTGCACCACCTCTCGTGCCGAGACCTCACCGTTGCGCACTGCGTCGGCGGTCTGCTGTACGTCCCCGAACTCCATCGCTGGATGGTACCGAGTCGGATCGGACCCGCTCCGAGTCAGCAGGGTCCGAACCGCGGCTGTCAGGCGAGCATCGAGCGGAGCATCCAGGCGGTCTTCTCGTGGACCTGGAGCCGCTGGGTGATCAGGTCGGCGGTGGGCTGATCGCTGGCGCCCTCGGCCACGCCGAAGACGGCCCGTGCGGTGCGAGCGACCGCTTCATGGCCGGCGACCAGGTCAGCGAGCATCTCGTTGGCGGACGGAACACCGTCAGCCTCGGAGATCGAGGAGAGTGCCGCGAACTGGGCGTAGCTCCCCGGGGCGAACTCGCCGAGCGAACGGATGCGCTCCGCGAGCAGGTCGATGGCCAACCAGAGTTCGTTGTACTGGACCTCGAACATCAGGTGCAACGTGTTGAACATCGGACCGGTGACGTTCCAGTGATAGTTGTGCGTCTTGAGGTAGAGCGTGTAGGTGTCGGCGAGGAGGCGCCCGAGCTCTGACGCGATCTCCACTCGGGCGTCTTCCGGGATCCCGATGTCGATCACGGGGTTGCTGATGTCGGTCATGGTCATTCCTTCCTCGGCAGCAGTTCCACCGAAGTGTCGGGCACCCTCGTGGGCACAGTATGCACGGTATGGGCGGACCAGATTCGTTCCACGACCAGCATGTGCGGAAGCGTCAGCATGCTGACGAACACGAAGGTCAGCGGGACGATCAGGTCGGTTCGACTCGTGGCGGCGGTGGCGACCACTACGGCAACGATTCCGAGCAGCGACACGCCGCTCAGCGGTGCGGCGAGGCGCGCGACCGAGCGCACGGGTGAAGGCTCCTTGCCGAGCAGATCGCCGAGGACGAACAGGTGAGCGAGGGAGTGCCACAACCCGAAGTACACGGCGAAGCCGATCAGGGGGTCGGCGGCCAGGAACAGGGTGGTCAACGCGGCGATGGTGATGGCCTCTCGGACCAGCGTCGTGCGGTCGACCACGCCATGGGCGACCACCCAGCCGACGACGAGGTGCTGGGTGACGAGCAGGGCACTCCACAGGATCCACCAGTCGGCAAGCCACGCCCAGCTCGCCGGGTCGCCGCCGCCCAAGCGTTGGATGACGGGGCTGACCGACTCGAGGTGCGCAACGAGGGGAAGGCCGACGAGCAGGAGGCCACGTGACCACTGCACCGCGACGGCTCGACCGAACGGAAGGTCGAGATATGCGAGATCCGATTGACCGAAGTGGTGGACCGAGAGGGCGAGAAACACGATGAGGGCCAGCGTCGGCGCGACGAGCCAGACGAGGCCGACTCCGAGCATGACCAGCACGTAGCTGCGGGCGAACCGGCGGCGCGATGACGTGTCGAACGGGCCGCCGAGCGCAGCTGCAGCCAGGTGGTCGACGGCGCCGTGAGGAATGCCGAGCAAGGCGACGGTCAGGACGACGACGGCGAGCGAGACCGATTCCGATTCGGAGACCAACAACGTCGTCGCGGCGACGGCCAGTGTCGTCGCGACGACCGGCAGGAACACGCGTCGTTGGTGAAAGCGATCGGTGTGCCGCTCGAAGGATCCTGCGGTGCTCATCGGCCGAGGCGGCGGCGTAGAGATGCCAGTGTCGAGGCGCCGAGCTCTGCGGATGCCGCACGCAGGAACGGCGACCATGGCAGCTGTGTCACCATCCGGGCATCGGCGCCGAGCGTCGACTGTTCATCGAGGAAGGTGAGCACATCGTCGATCGAACTCGTCCTGAAGAGGCGCTCGAAGATCGGCCGTCCCCGGTCCGGGTGGTGATGCAAGATGTTGAGCAGGACTCGGTCTGCGAGTGCGAATCGGGCCGGCGCTCCGGGCAGTGGCCGAGGTGCGCCTCCGTTGGCCCACCCGTCGACGAGGTGTCGGGTCTGGGCATGGATCCGCTGGAAGGTGTAGCCGGTGGTCGGTTTGGTCATGCCGCCGACGGTTCCGATGTTCCAGATGTGGGTTCCCCAGCGTTGGTCGAGTGACCGGTCCTCCATCGGGATCGATCCGTACTCTCGGCGCTCGATCTCGACATCTCCCGCCCCGAGCCGGTCGAGACGGGCTCGTATCTGGCGGTCGTGGAATGCGTGGGGGCGTGGCTCGAGTGAGAACATCGTGTGCTCGACGAGTGCGCGATCGGGCTGCTTCGGGCAGGACGTAGAAGAACGATGCCGCGTCGTGTTGCTGCGTGTCGAAGTCCATGAGGGTGACCACGCTGGGATCGAACACCGGCCGCTCGGTGCGAACTTCCCAGCCGCCGAAGTGCTGGCGCAGGGGATGTCGGACCGCTCTGCCCGTGGTGTCGGGTGGGAGGCGGGCACTCTGCAACACGACGGGCGCGCGCAGCTCTCCCTCGGGGAGTGCGACGACGCCTGAATCGGTCTCGTCGCGGATGTCGACGATGTCCTGGGCGACGAAGCGCACGTTGGGTCGCTGGAGCGCCTCGTCGAGGATCGCCTGGTCGTAGTCGCGTCGACGCACCCGCGTGTAGGAGCGCCGTGTGGGCTCGCCGGGCCAGTCCGGACCCCGCAGTTGCTGGGTCGACTCCCATCCGGGGAACCGAACCTGGACTTGGTCCCACGTGCGATCGGCGAGGTTCGCGAACGGTGTCGTCGGTGTTCCCCAGAACGACCACGTCCGATCGTCGCCAGGTTCGAAGTCGTGGTCGATCACGATGATGCGGCGATCTCGCCCGGCACTTCGCATGATGTGCCAGAGCGCGCTCAGCCCGGCGCAACCGGCCCCGGCGATGATGAGATCAGCATCGTGTCGATGTGTGATCGCTGCGTCCATCGGTCGAGCCCTTGCGCGTCAGAGCTCGGGCGTTGCGAGGCGGATGGGGGCGGGCAGGCGGTTCACGTGGTCATCCTTTCGATGACCACGACAACCGGGCTTTATCACCCTTTATTCCGAATTATTGGATCAGTCGAGGCTCGGGAAGTAGATCTGCCAGGCGAGGAGCGACTTCGCAGCGAGGCTGAGAACGAGGTACACCTTCTCGCCGTAGACGTAGTCGGTCCATTTGCCGATGCCGCGGTACTGCAGCCACTGGTTGAGTCCGAAGCTGAAGAACAGCACGAACTGCACGATCACGATGCCGTAGACGAAGCCGGGCACCGTCTCCGACCCGACGATCTGGATCAGGATCCCGATCCACGGTGCGATACCGGCGAGCGTGCCGAACCAGAAGGGCATCATGGTGGTCGTCGTGCGGCCGGGTGGGTTCATCCGTTCCTGGAGCCAGCCGAACAGGATCATCGCCACGTTCGCCCCGGCAACCGCCACGACGGCGGTGATGTTGGTGACGCCGCTGTAGAAGCCGATCAGCAGGATCATGATCGTGGCGCTGATCGAGTACTCGACCCAACGGAACCGGTTGATGCCGCCCCGCAGGTCGCGCTCGTAGGTGCTGCGGAGCACGGTGGCGGTCAGGAGGTGGTCGATCGCGGCGAGGGCGAGGAACAACCCGATCGCGAAGCCGACGCGGACGTCGAAGAGCGGTTCGGCGTCCGGCACCCGGGTGCCGGGAGGGCCCTCCGGGAACGTCGACACCACCTCGATCACGAAGTTGCCGGACAGCACCACGATCAACACCGCCTGCACGGCGTGGAGCACGGTGAGCCCGAGGTTCCATGTGCGCAGGTTGGCCAGGCGTTCGGGTGTCACCCCGGTTGCGATGGGGGTCTGGTCGTCGTGTTCGGTGTCGGTGGTCGTCATCGTCCTCAGTCCTTCCCTCCGGGCCGAATCGTGAAACGGGCCCTGGGGCAGTCTTGCCGACCTGTGACAAGCTCGTGGCGATGAGCGCGTGCTGTGCCCCCTCCAGTGATCGGCCGGATCGTGCGGCCGGCGAGTCGTCGGGCGCCGTCCCGGGCGGAACTGCTCTGCGGTCGAACTCGTTGCGGTTCCACGCGGCGAGTACTGGATGGGTGCGCCCCCGGGCGACGGATACGAGACCGACGGCGAAGGCCCCGTTCACCAGGTCGAGTTGTCGGCGTTCTCGATCGCTGCCGACGACCGTGACCAACGCCGACTTCGCTGCGTTCTGTGACGACACCGGCTACGTCACGCTCGCCGAACGAGACCGTTGGTCGTTCGTCTTCGGCGGGACTGTTGCCCGACGACTTCCCACCGACTCGGGGAGTCGCCGCAGCGCCATGGTGGCGCCAGGTCGAGGGCTCCGACTGGCGGCACCCGGCCGGGCCGCACACCACCTATCTCGATGTGCTCGACCATCCCGTGGTTCATGTCAGCTGGGACGACGCTCAGGCGTACTGCACGTGGAGCGGCACCCGGCTCCCGACCGAGGCGGAGTGGGAGTACGCCGCACGGGGCGGGCTCGATCGCAAACGGTTCCCCTGGGGTGACGAGCTCGAGCCGGACGGCGACGCATCGCATGAACGTGTTCCAAGGAGAGTTCCCCGGGGTCAACACCGCCGCCGACGGGTACGCCGGGACCGCACCGGTGCGGTCGTTCCCGCCGAACGGCCTCGGGCTGTACGAGACCAGCGGCAACGTGTGGGAATGGTGCGCCGACTGGTTCTCGCCCGAGACCTACGCCCGCAACAGCGCCCAAGGCAAGCGGGTCGACCCCACCGGCCCCTCGGCCGGAACCCACCGGGTGATGCGCGGCGGGTCGTATCTGTGTCACGACTCGTACTGCAACCGCTATCGGGTCGGCGCCCGCAGTGCGAACACCCCCGACAGCGCCACCGGCAACATCGGGTTCCGCGTCGCTCGCTGACCCCGCCGCCGGCGCAACGCGAGGCTCAGGTGCCGCAGAACGTCCGGTAGCCGCTGGCCGCGTCGGCAGGCGCCGGACGCTCGAATCGCTCCAGGCCCTGGCGCCGTTCGAATGGTGTGACCACCGCGTCGAGGAGTTCGTCGAACGGGCCGAAGTCGCCCCAGCTCGCCGATGTCAGCGCAGCTTCCACCAGATGGTTGCGTGGCACGTAGACAGGGTTGTGGCGGTCCATCTCGTCCGCCACGGCTGCGGACTCACCGACGATCGTCGGTGCCCAGCGTCCGATCCACTCGCCGAGTGCCGGCATTGCTGCGTCGCCGAACACGGCGCGCGATGCCTCGAGGTCGCCACGCACCACCGACGACAGCGACCGCAGTGAACCGGTGTAGTCGGCGCCGTGCTCGTGCATCAGGTCCAACAGTTCGGCGATCAGATGATCGTTGGACGGGTCGTCCGACGGCAGACCGAGCTTGGTCCGCATGCCTGCGGTCCACCCGTTCTGGAGGCGTTCGGGCAGTTGCTCGAGCACGCCGGTCGCCAACTCGATCGCCGTGTCGTTGTCGTCGTCGAACAGCGGCAGCATCGCCTCCGCCAGCCGGGCGAGGTTCCACGTGGTGATCGCCGGCTGGTTGCCGTAGGCGTACCGGCCCCCGTGGTCGATCGAGCTGAACACGGTGGCCGGGTCGTACGAGTCCATGAATGCGCACGGCCCGTAGTCGATCGTCTCGCCGGAGATGGTGACGTTGTCGGTGTTCAGCACTCCGTGGACGAAGCCGAGCAGCATCCACTGCGCCACCAGGTCGGCCTGCACGCCGACCACGTGTTCGTACAATGCCAGCGCCGGGTTGTCGGTGTCGGCAGCTCCGGGCACGTGGCGGGCGATCGCGTAGTCCGCAAGGGAACCCAACAGCTCGGCGTCCCCAGTCGCGGCAGCGAACTGGAACGTGCCCACGCGGAGGTGGCTCGCCGCCACTCTGGTCATCACGGCCCCCGGGACCTCGGTGTGGCGGCCGTCGACCTCTCGCACGATCGTGTCGCCCGTGGCCACCACTGCCAGCATCCGCGTGGTCGGTACGCCGAGGGCGTGCATCGCCTCGCCCATCAGGTACTCGCGGAGCATCGGTCCGACCGCCGCGCGCCCGTCGCCACCGCGGGCGAACGGAGTCCGCCCCGAACCCTTGAGGTGCAGATCTCGGCGGACCCCGTTGCGGTCGGTCACCTCGCCGAGCAGGAGCGCCCGACCGTCGCCGAGCCGGGGCGAGTAGCCGCCGAACTGATGGCCGGCGTACGCCTGGGCGACGGTCGTCACCCTGTCCGGCGCAGCGTTGCCGGCCAGGATCTCGACCGTTGCGGGCGACCGCAGGGCGTCGAGGTCGAGGCCGAGCTCGTCTGCCAGGCTCTCGTTCAGGGCGAGGAGCGCGGGCGAGGACACCGGCTCGGCCTGCCACGGTTGGTGCAGCCCGACGAGTTCGCGGGCGAACGAGTCGTCGAGTTCGAACACGGGTGTCGAGGCGACGGTCATGGCCCCAGCCTAGGAACGCTCTCCCGGTCGGAACCCCTGAGGCGATGAGTCTTCGCGACGACGGGTGGCGCCGAAACTCATCGCCGATGATGCGCTACTCCTGGAACACGAACTTGGTCGGCGTGATCCGCAGGACCACGCGCTGTTGCTCGTCGAGCATCGGGACGAGTGCGGCCGGGTCGGGAGGGGGAGTGCCCGACAGCGCAGCGAAGACGAGGGCGGTCAGCTCGGCGCGCACCGGATCGGCATCGATCGTCTCGGCCTCGCCGTACACCACGAGGTGGACGCGTCCGTCGGGCACGGTCACGCTCACCTTCGGCTGGCGGACCGCGTTGTTCCACTTCGCGGTGTACGACTTGGCCGAGATCACCAGTCGGCCCTCGTCGTCGACGAGGTAGCCGATCATCGACTGCTGCGGCGACCCGTCGGCCCGACCGGTGGCGAGTACACCCCACAGGTGGGCGCGGGCGTAGGCGAGGTGTTGCGGGTCCCAGGTCGTCATGGTGTGCTCCCGTGTGGTGTGGCGGTGATGCCCAGTTGGTCGAGGAGGGCGGTGCCGGCCGCCTCGAGTTCGGCGTCGTCGTGTGCCACGGCGGCGACGTAGCGATCCGGTCGAACGATCACGGCGCCGCCAGGCGGCAGGACCATCGGCATCGTGCCGACCGGGACGACGACGACGTGGGCGAGGTCTCCCAGCGCGCTGCTCGTCACGAGGAGTGTCGGTCACGATGGCGAAGCCGGACCCGAGGAGGTCATCGAGCGGGCGCCCGGCGAGCGTGGGCTGGGGGAGTTGGCGGCCGATGGCCGGATGGTCACCGACGCGGACGCCGCGTTCGAGGATCGGAAACGGTCTGCCTCCGCCGTAGGCGGCATCGAGTCCGGTCGTCGCCTCGGCTCGTCCCGAGAGTTCGTCGATCAAGCGGCCGGTGTCGACGGCGTGAGCGACGACCCCTGCGGCGTGCGTGAGACGTTCGTCGCCGTAGGTGTCGAGCAACGAGTCGTCGGCGACGCCGTCGGCGACCATGCGGAGCTTCCACGCCAGGTTCGCTCCGTCGCGAACCCCCGAGCAGAGCCCTTGACCGAGGAACGGCGGCATCTGGTGTGCTGCATCTCCGGCCAGGAACACGCGACCGGCTCGCATCGAGTCGGCGACGGTGGCGTGGAACCGGTAGACGACGGCTCGAACGAGGTCGGCATCGTCGGCGGTGATCCATGGCGTCAGCAGATCCCACACGCGGGCATCGGTGGCCATCTCGTCGCGAGATTCACCCGGCTGCAACTGGAACTCCCACCGCCGGTAGTCGCCGTGGCCGACCACGTAGGTCGTCGGTCTCGCCGGGTCGCAGATCTGCTGCACGAGCGGCGACAGGGTGGGCACCGGGTGCCGCAGCCGAACGTCGAGCACCAGCCAGTCCTGGTCGAAGCCCTGATCGACGAACGAGATGCCGAGCGCTTTGCGGATCGGGCTCGACGCGCCGTCGGCCGCAACGAGCCAACGGGCTCGATGTCCGTCGCCGTCGACGGTCGTCGCCGACACACCATCGCGGCGCTGGTCGACGGTGGCCACCTCCACGCCGAGGCGCAGGTCGACACCGGCGTCGAGGGCGGCCCCGCGCAGGAAGGCCTCGAGTTCGGGCTGATAGTAGGTGACCGTCGGGTGATGGCCGAGCGGGAAGACGGCGTCGGCCGGGACCTCGAAACCGATGATCCGCTCGCCGCCGGGACGGACGAACTCGGCGCCCGGCAATGGCGTGGTGATGGCTTCCAGCCCGCTGCTGACGCCGAGGCCCTGGAACACGCGTTGGATCTCGTCGTCCATCACGATCGCTCGAGGCAGGTCGTACACCTCGGGGTCGCGCTCGAGCACTCGCACGTCGAAACCGCGGCGGGCGAGCAGGAGCGCAGTGGTGACGCCGACCGGTCCGCCACCGACGACGAGCACGTCGGGTTCGGTGCTCACCGGTCGGCTCCCAGGAACAGGGTGACGAGCGCCTCGGCGTGTGACTCGATGAACGCCTGCTTGCCCGTGTCGTGGCCGAGGAGCTGTGCCTCCGGGGCGTTGACGTAGGGGAGCGACGCTGCGCCGACGAGGGAGTAGTACACGACGACGTCGTCGATGTCGGCGACCTGGCCGGCGGCTCGGAGCCGGCGCCAGTCGCTGGTCAGGATCTCGAAGCGCGGCCGCGTGTGCCGCTCGACGATCCAGTCGAGGCGGTCGGAGTCGATCGTGGCCTCCTGCACCATGATCCGGTTCAACTCGGGGAGCTCGGCGGCGGCTCTGACGAACGCTCGGACGCCGCGTGCGAACCGCGCCCGATCGTCGGACGCCGGCGCCGACTCGCGGAGGTGCCGGCCGACGGCATCGTCGAGTTGGGCGAAGAGGTGGTCGACTGCGGCTCGCCACAGCTCGTCCTTCGACTCGAAGTGGTAGTTGATCTGCGGCTGGTGCGTGCCGGCGGTCGCTGCGATCGATCGGGTCGACGCGCCTTCGAAGCCGTGGGCGGCGAACTCGGAGAGCGCAGCATCGAGCAGGGCCTCGCGCGTCGCTGCCGACCGCGCCTGTCGCCGGCGCGGTGTGTCGGCGACGGTCGACGAGGACATGTTGCGATTCTCTATCATTTGATCTAATTTGTCCAGCGATGGGGCTCCACCGATTGACTTCGATCACGCTCGGCGTCCCCGATGTCGGGGCCTCGACAGCGTTCTTCAGCGACTTCGGACTGTCGGATCAGGCAACCGGCACGCAGGGTTCCGCCCGTCTCGCGACGCGCGACGGCGGCGAGCAGGTCGAGCTGGTCGCCGCCCCGACCAGGCGACTGATCCGGCTCGGCGTCGGCGCCGAGCACGGCGACGACCTGGCCCGAATCGCCGATCGTGCTGCATCGTCGCCGTACGCCGAAGTCATCGACTCGACCCCCGATCTGTTGGCGCTGCGCGAAGCTGCGACCGGGCTGCGCGTCGAGGTCACCGTGGCGTCGCCGTACGCAGCGCCAACGGTCGAGCACACCTTCAACCGGCCGGGCGCCGACCCCGAACGGATCGACGTGCCCGCCGCCAGCGTCCTGGCCGCCGAGCCGGTGCAGCCGTCGAACCTCACCCACGTCGTGTACGGCACCCCCGACCAGCCCGCCACCCTGGCGTTCTTCACCGACGTGGTCGGCTTCGAGATCAGCGATCAGGTACCGGGCATCATCGCGTTCACCCGCTGTGGGTCGGTGCACCACAACCTGGCGATCCAGGCAGCGCCTGTGGCCTACCCGCACCACATCGCCTTCGAGGTCGACGACATCGACGACGTCGTGCGCGGTGGCCAGGCGATGGTCGATGCCGACCCCGACCGCCACATGTGGGGCGTCGGTCGCCATGCGATCGGCTCGAACTGGTTCTGGTACCTCCGCGAACCCGGCGGCACGTTCGTCGAGTACACCGCCGACATCGATCGCATCTCCGAGCAGGACAAGTACCGCCCGAAGGACTGGGAGGGACACGAGTTCCTGTACTCGTTCGGTCCGCCACCGCCATCGGAGTTCCTCGAACCCGCCGACATGGCGGACCTGATCGCCGCATCCTGACCGGCACACTCCAACCGAAAGGCTTCACCAACATGGGATTTCGACTCGCGAACGTCGCAGGGCGCGCCGTGCTCGTCCACGGCGAGCACTACACGGACGTCGCCACGCACTCCTCCGGCGCGCTCGGCTCCGACCCGATGGAGGTGCTGTCCCGCCCCGACCTGCTCGCGCGAACTGTCGGCCACACTCGACGACTCGTCGGTCACCGGGCTGCTGGCCGACGTGGTGCTCGGCCCGCCGGTCCCGCGGCCACAGAAGTCGTTCGGTATCGGACTCAACTACGCCGCGCACGCCGCTGAGGGCGGTCGAGAGGCGCCGGACAGCCCGCTGGTGTTCACCAAGTTCCCGTCGTGCCTCGTCGGCCCGACCGCCGATGTCGAGATCCGCAGTGACGGCTGCGACTACGAAGGCGAACTCGTGGTGGTGATCGGCGAAGGCGGCCGCGACATCACGATCGACGACGCATGGAACCACGTCGTCGGCGTCACGATCGGCCAGGACATCTCCGATCGGCCGGCGCAGTTCGCCGCCAAGCCTGCCGCACTTCGACCTCGGCAAGTCGTTCGACACGTTCGGCCCGATCGGGCCGATGCTCGTCTCCACCGACGAGCTGAGCGATCGTGATGCACTCCACATCACGTGCTCGATCAACGGCGACGTGCGCCAGGACGGCAACACCTCCGACCTGATCTTCGACGTCCCGACGCTCGTCAGTTTCCTGTCGTCGATCACCACGCTCGTCACGGGCGACATCATCTTCACGGGCACCCCGGAGGGCGTCGGTGCGGCGCAGGGCAAGTTCCTCGCCGACGGCGACATCATCACCACCACGATCGACGGCATCGGAACGATGAACAACCGTGTCGTCCGGATCAGCGACCCCCGTCCGATCCGCGGCTGACCATGGCCGACGGAGTCGTTCAGTCGCCGGCACGGCCCGCAAACCGAACGTCCTGTTCGTGATCTGCGATCAGCTCCGCGCCGATCACCTCGGCTACGCCGGCAATTCCGTCGTTCGGACACCGAACATCGATGCGCTCGCGCGCGCCGGCACCGTGTTCGACCGGGCCTACGTCAACAACCCGGTCTGCATGCCGAACCGGTCGACGATGATGACCGGTCGGATGCCGTCGGCGCACGGAGTGATCTTCAATGATCGATCGCTGGAGCCGGACGCGAACACCTTCGTCGTCGCAGCTCCGCGAGGCCGGGTGGCGAACCGCGCTGATCGGCAAGTCGCACCTGCAACACGGCGAGAGCCGCAATGCGATCGTCGATCTCGGCAAGCCTCCTGGACGGGTCTCGCCATTCGCCGACGGGTGGGACACGATCGAACACGACGAGCGATACGAGCGCGGCGAGGTGGTCGCTCCCGACGACTTCTACGGATTCGGCGAGATCCAGCTCACGCTCGGCCACGGTGCCCAGGTCGGTGCCCACCACTACCAGTGGGCCCGCGAGCAGGGCATCCCGCACGAGGTGCTGCGCGCCGGGCTCGACGCCGACTCTGACATTCCCACCCGGAGGCCCGAGTGGTGGCAGCTGCATCCGGCGCCGTACCCCGAGGAGATCCACTCGACGAACTACGTCACCGAGCGCACCATCGACTTCATCGAGCGCGCCGATGCCGACAGCGACCCGTGGATGGCGTGGTGTTCGTTCCCCGACCCGCATCACCCGATGGCGCCGCCGGAACCGTGGTTCGGTCGCCACGACCCAGCCGACATCGATCTGCCGTCCACGTTCGGCGACCCAGGCGATGGCTGGGCACCGCACCTCCACCTGATCCGCTCGCTCCGCCCGGGTCGACGAGGCTGGGTGCAACCGTTCGGTCCGACGCCGGAGCTGACCCGTGCAGCGATCGCAGCCACGTACGGGATGATCGAGTACCTCGACGCCGGCATCGGTCGGATCCTCGACGCGGTCGATCGGCTCGGGGCCACCGACGACACGATCGTCGTCTTCACGAGCGACCACGGCGACATGATGGGCGACCACGGCCTGATGCTGAAGCTGATCATGCACTTCCAGGGGTGCCTGCGCGTGCCGCTCATCGTCAAGACCCCTGGAGGCACCGGCGCACGGACGTCGTCACTCGCTGCGAGCATCGACCTTCCACACACCCTGCTCGACCTGTGCGGCGTCGCCGAGTTCCAGGGGATGCAGGGGGTGAGCCTCGGGCCGATCCTCGACGATCCGACAGCTGCTGTCCGCGAGGCGGTGCTCGATCGAGGACGACTTCCCGAGCGCCGAGGTCGGAAGCCCGTTCCCGATCAAGACCCGCACGCACCGTGACATCGACGCATCGCTACAGCCGCGACAGCGATGGCTTCGAGATGCTCTACGACCTCCAACACGACCCCGACGAGATGGCCAACCTCGCCACCGACGACCGCGACCCGGTGGCCCGGGTCGCTGCGCTCGACACGATGTTCGACCTGATGCTCGGCGCCGACGACATCACCCGCACCGAGCCGGTGTCACGATGATCCTCGAACGATAGGAACCACCATGGCCCACATCACACCGCTCGAGCGCAGCGACCTCCCCGACTTCGAGGTCGTCTTCGAACTCACCGAGGCTGCGATGGGCTTCGTTCCGCGCTCGATGTACACGATGGGGCGAAACCCGGCATTGCTGCAGGCATTCGCACAACTGGCCGGGACCGTGCTCGGCCCGGGACAGGTGGACGGCGGACTCAAGCAACTGGTTGCCCATGTCGCCTCCACCGCTGCGGGCTGTCGCTACTGCCAAGCTCACACCGCCTCGTCGGCGACTCGAAACGGCGTCGACGCCGACAAGGTCGAGGCGGTCTGGGCGTTCGACACCGATGACCGCTTCAGCCGGTCCGAACGCGCCGCCCTTCGGCTCGCCCGGGACGCAGCCACGGTCCCGAACGCGACGACGACCGAACACTTCGACGACCTTGCAGCCCACTTCGACGAGGACCAGATCGTCGAGCTCGTGGCGGTGATCTCGTTGTTCGGCTGGCTCAATCGATGGAACGACACGATGGCCACGGACCTCGAGGACGAACCGCTGGGGTTCGGGCGAGCGCACCTCGCCGCGCAAGGCTGGGATCCGGGAAAGCACGCCCACCCCTGACGTCGGACACGCGACACTGTGGTCATGGCACACGAACGACCCAGCCGACCACGTATCGAACCGATCGATCTCGACGATGTCACCGACGACGAATTGCGCGAGACGCTCGCGGGCGCGCTCACCCACGACGGTCGACCGCTGAACATCTTCGGCGTGCTCGGCCATCACCCGAAACTGCTGAAGCGCTTCAACCTCCTCGGCGGATTCCTCTTGAACAAGGGCCTGATCCCCGAGCGCGAACGGGAGCTGCTGATCCTGCGTGTCGGGTGGAACGCTCAGGCGGTGTACGAGTTCGGACAGCACACCGTGATCGGCAAGCGGTGTGGCCTCACCGACGACGAGATCGCCGCGCTCACCAGATCGCCACACGATCATCCCTGGAGCGCCGAGGATCGCGCGCTCATCGCGCTCGCCGACGACCTCCATGCCGACGACTGCGCCAGCAACGGAACATGGCTCGCCCTGTCGACGCGCTGGTCGGAGGCCGAACTCGTCGAGCTGCTCGTGGTGGCCGGCTTCTACCGTCTGGTGTCGGGCTTCCTCAACAGCGCCGGCGTGCAACTCGACGAGGGCGTTCCGGGCTTCCCGACCTGATCGGAGTACGACACGGACAACACGGGTCAGACCCGTGGTGCCGCGCCCGGCTGGTGCAACTCGATGCGGTTGCCGGAGGGGTCGTGGAGAAACGACTGTCGGCTGGTGCCGACGGGTGACGGGTCGGTCACGTCGACACCCTGGGTGCGCAGTTCGGCGACAGCGGCGTCGAGATCGGCGACATGGATCGCGAAGTGCTGGCCCACGTCGTCGGGCACGTCGATCTCCAGGAGGTGGACCTGCTGTTCGCCGAGGTCGAGCCAGGCGCCACCGAAGTCGAAGTCTGGGCGGTCGGACCGTACGGTGAGCCCGAGCACGCCGGTGTAGAACGCGACCGATTCGTCCGCATTGCGGACGTTGATCGACACGTGGTGCACCCCGAGCGGCGCAACGCTCATGACGTCATCCCGCCGAGGCCGACCAGGCCCCGCGCCAACTCGATCTCGCCCATGTGGCGCAGACCGTGCTGGTACAACCAGCACTCGAACGCGTCGAGCACGGTGATGCCGTCGGGGCCGGCGCAGCGGGCGCTGTAGGTCGAGGCGAGCACCGGCGGGTACGGCTTGGGAATGAGCACTCGCTGCAGGTCGGCTGGATCCATCGACGCCAGATGTGCCTCGGTGCGATCGAAGACGGCGCGCTGGTAGTCCTTGTAGGCCTCGTAGTCGCCGATGCGTTGTGCCACCATCTCGTCGACCGATTTCTCCTTGCCGTGATCGGCGATCGTGAGCTGGACGCGCGCCTGCCATTCGTCGTTCCAGATCGGCGCCTCCCCGGTGATCATCATGAACGAGCCGTCGTGCACGTTGACGTAGTGGAACAGCGAGAACGCAATCGGCAGCACACCGTCACGCTCGAAGTGGTTGACGTGCTCGAGCTCCATGGTGTCGACGGCCTGGTAGTACAGCGAGTGCATGGTGCGCATCCGCCGGTAGAGCGAGTCGAGCATCGGATCGGCCAGCGGTGGGCCCGAGTTCAATTCGAGATCGATGTCTGCGTCGTTCATGTCCCGACGATAGTCAGGCTGGTTGCATCTCCGGCGGGCCGAGCCGTGCGAGTCGGCAGGTGAACCCGACGTACTGCCACATCAGGTCGTCACCATCCCGCCAGCGCTTGACCTCGATCGGCATTCCGACCGGGCGCAATACGTGGACACCGCCTTCGAACGTGGCGACGACCGTTATCGCTGTCTGCTTGTCGAACTCGGCGACGTCGTTGACACCGTGCTCCTCGCTGCCGTCGCAGCGCATGTCGTGGATGATCCCGCCGGCGGTGATGGTGACCCGGTCGGCGCACTGCTCGATCCGCTGCAACGCGCCCAGCGCCGGGTGCTCTGCGACCGCCTGACCGTCGACCAGCACCTCAGCGACCTGCCACATTCCGCGCATGTCTGGTGCTCCCTCGACGATCGGGTCGGCGCACCCAGCGAGGACCGGCTCGGGAAAGGCGCCGGTCCATCCTCCGGGCGGTGTCGTTGCGACGGGAATGGAATCGACCTGCACCTTTCGAAGGTAGCGGGGGCGGTCAGAGGCCGTCGAGCTCGTAGATCATCCGTGCGGGTTCGTCCGCGGGGTCGATCTCGAGGTCGTTCAGTAGGCCGTGGCGGAGGTCGTAGACCCAGCCGTGGACGTGCGCGCCCATCTCGTTGCCCCATCGCCGTTGGATGAACGATGTCGAGCACAGCCGGTACACCTGCTCGCGCACGTTCAACTCGACGAGACGCTGATGACGGAGTTCGGGGTCGTCGACCGCGTCGAGCTCCTCGTGGTAGATCCGGTACACGTCCTTGATCGTGCGGAGCCACTTGTCGATCAACCCGTGGTACGACCCGTCCACCGCAGCCGCGACGCCACCGCAGCCGTAGTGGCCGCACACGATCACGTGCTCGACCTCGAGCACCTCGACCGCGAACTGGAGCACCGACATCAGGTTCATGTCGGTGTGCACGACGAGGTTGGCGATGTTGCGGTGGATGAACATCTCGCCGCTGCCCGTGCCGACCATCTCGTTCGCGTTGCACGCGGCTGTCGGAGCATCCGATGAACAGGTACTTCGGCTGCTGACCGGCGGCCAGACGCTCGAAGTGGTCGGGGTCGGCGGCGATCTCGTCGGCAACCCAGCGACGGTTGTTCGCGAACAGTTCCTCGTACGTCGGCGTCGGCACATCGAGAGCCTGCCACACGATCGTCAAGACGCGTTCGGCAGCGTCGACGCACCGCCATGAGTCCACCACGCAGAGTAGTGGACGAACACAAAGGGTGGTATTTCGACGGGAAGTGGCGTACGGTTAATGACGTGAAGAGCCTGCCGAACTCGATGCCGGATGGCGTCGATGCGCATCGTGCGCATCGACGGATCTACGAGCGGCCGTCCCTGCACGGAACACAACGACCGGCGCTGCGTCGGTCGATAGGCGGAACGACATCCCGACAGGAGGGAATGTGATGAACAAGCAAATTCTTGGCGGACTGGCGGCGGCAGCGATGCTGGCCGGCGGTATCGCTTTCGGAACGTCTGGCGTGGCCTCGGCCGTCGCCGACCAAGAGACGGACAATGTCTGCTACGGAACAGAGCAGTTCCAGGAGTTCAAGTACCAGCGCACCGTGACGACCCCTGCGGTCGAAGAGGTCGTCGAGTACCGCTGGGACATCGAGACCCGCGAGCCGATCATCCAGGAGCAGATCGAGAAGGAGACCCGCACCCGCAACTGGGTGGATGGCGAGAAGGGCCAGCACTACTCGTGGACCGGTGGCCGTCTCGAAGTCGGCAATCCGCCGACAGAGACTCCGCCGAGTGGTAACTGGCAGGCGAACACCCACCAGGAGCCCCACGGCACGAACAGTGCGACCTGGGTCAACCCCAGCCTGCACTACACGGCCAACAGCCAAGGCTTCGCCTCGTGGTTCTACTTCACGCCCGGCACTGACGGCTACTGGGGCGAGTGGGGTCCGTGGACCGACTGGCCCGGTGCTGGCCCGGTGTGGGACGACGGTCGTGACCGTGGCCCCGCAGCGCACGGCTCCGGCGAGGGCTGGCAGCGCCAATACCGCTACGTCGTTGTCGGCGAGCGCACCACCGGGTACACCGAGTGGACGCCTGCCGGTTCGACCGAGTGGGGCCTGAGCGACACGCCGCCCGCTGACACCGACACCGTTCGGTATGTCGACGAGCAGAGCCGAGTGGCCGTCGAGGGTTCGCCCGAGACGACCGAGACGTTCTACTGGGACGGCACCGACGAAGGCACCACGAAGAAGGGCGAGGCTGTCTGGACGGAGCAGGAGTCGATCGAGGGCTGGACCCAGTTCGAGCAGCGTGACGGCGAGCGTCAGGTCGTGGTTGATTGCCCGACCAAGGACGACGAGGTCACGGACGGCGACTGGACCGGCGAGCCGGAGTGCGACGAGACGACCTACGTCGAGAGCCGCACTGTGACCACGATCAGCTACACCTGGGATGAGCAGAACAAGGAGTTCATCGCCAGCGAGCCAGTCGTGACCATCGAGACTCGGACTGTCGACGTCGAGGAAGTCGAGCCATGCCCGACCACGCCGCCGACCACGCCGCCGACCACGCCGCCGACCACGCCGCCGAGCCACGCCGCCGACCACGCCGCCGACCACGCCGCCGACCCCGCGCCACGCCGCCGACCAGCGATGTGGCGGCACTCCCGCCAGCGCAGGCTCCGACGAGCACTGCCCCGGCCCCCGCTGCGACCACTCCAGCCGCTGGTCTTCCGGCAACCGGTGGCAACGCAACGGGTGCAGTGGCACTGATTGCACTGCTGGTCACCTCGCTCGGTGGTGCTGCATTGCTCCTGTCGCGCCAGCGCAACGTGACGAGTTGATCGAACGTCACGATCCCCGCTGACGGACTGCGTGATGGACCCGCCCGGTGTGTGCCGGGCGGGTTCGTCGCGTCCGAAGCTCAACGGAAGTTGAGTTCCGGTAACTACGTTCCTAGCATGGTCTCATGGCAGCTCGACCCACCGCCGACGTCGAAGATTCCGTCGGGCATGTCGACGAGGGGAGTTGGACGTTCCTCACCAACCACAGTCACGTGCTGATCTGTCTTGCTCGCGACCCGAAGCTGCGGTTGCGCGATCTTGCCGAGCAGGTCGGTATCACCGAGCGCGCTGTCCAGGGCATCGTCAACGACCTCGAAGCCGCCGGCTGTCTCACGCGCCACCGCGAGGGCCGTCGCAACCGCTACGACATCGCCACCGATCGGCCGATGCGTCATCGGGTCGAACGCCAACATGTCGTCGGGGATCTCCTCGGAGCGATGGCGCCGCTCGGCGACTGAGCCGTTCAGACGAGGTCGACGCACGACACCGTGTCGTCGACCCACTCGGGGGCGTCGACGGCATGGGTCGAGTCGCCGACGACCGCACAGATCTGCGTGGCGCCGGCCGGAATCGCATCCGGTGAGAACTGGTCGAACACCTTTCGGCCCTGATCGTCGAGGTCCCACACGACCCAGTCGCCGATCGGGTCCGAAGCGGTCCCGACGCTGGCGGGAGCGAACGTGTTCCAATGGAAGTGGAGGTGGTAGTCGGCGATCAGCGGCTCGAAGTTGATCGTGTCGTAGGTGATCTCGTACACGCCGTCGACCACGCTGATGCCGGTCAGTTCGGCGCGCCGGGTCTCGGGAGGATACGGAGGCGGAGCTGGGGCCGGATCGGTGGCGGGTGGATCGGTTGCAGGCGCCGATGTCGAGGGTGGATCGGTCGCCTGCGGCGCGATGCCGGGCACGGTCGTGACGGTGGAGGGGACGGTGGAGATCGAGGCACCCGGGACGGCATCGACGGGATCGTCCCCTCCGCCCGCCAGGGCGAACGCAACGATGCCCCCGATCAGCAGGAACGCCGCAGTGGCGACCGTGATGATCAGTGCCCGGTTCGATCGGTCGTCTGCGCCGGCCGGTTCGGGGCTGCTTCCGGCCGTCGCTGGACCGTCCGTGGTCGGCATCGTCGTGGTGGCGCCCAGGTCGCCACCGCCCGAGACGGCGTCGATCGTGGTGGTCGCAGCCGCTGCCGCCGGGACCGTCGTGGTGGCATCCGGATCGAAGGTCTCGACCGGGCCGGTGGGGGTCTGCGGAATGATGATCGGCACCGCTGGTGCTGTTGGTGTGTTCGCTGCAGCGGCCGCGAGCGCAGCTGTTCCGGCCTCGAGCGGCACGATCCCCGATGGCGGGGTGACACGAACTGGTCCCTCCGACACCGTTGCCGCGGTTCCGGCCGCCAGGGCGGCGCCCAGTGCGACCACATGCTTCGGATGTGCATCGACCGCAACCGGGCGACCGAGCTCGGCGGTCAGCATCTCGGCGACGAGTGGGATTCGTGACGAACCCCCCGCCAGCAGGATGGCGTCGAGCTGCGACGGTTCGAGCCCTGCGGAGGAGATCGCACGCTGCAGGGCGCCGATCGCTTGAGCGATCGCCGGGCGAATGGCGGTTTCGAACTCCGTTCGCGTGATCCGAACGGTGGTCTGCGCGGTCGGCAACAGCACCGGGATGTCGGCCATTTCGTCGACCGAGAGTGCCTCCTTGGCGTCGACGCACTCGGTGCGCAGCCGCTCGAGCGCCGACCGGTGGGTCGGCTCGTCGAGGTCGAGTCGTTCGATCGCTCCGTCGAGTTGCCCGGCGACGAAGGCGAGGATCGCCGCATCGAAGTCGATGCCACCGAGGCGCTCGATGCCGTCCGGTCGACCGAGGAATTCGGTGCCGGACTCGGTCTTGCGGATCACCGCCGCGTCGAAGGTGCCGCCGCCCAGATCGAACACGGCCACGACGGCGTCGGGTGGGATCCGTTCCAGTCCGGCGTAGTGCAGCACAGCGGCCTCGGGCTCGGTGATCACCGACGCGCCGCCGAGTCCGGCTGCCCGAATCGTCTGATCGAGCAACTCGAGCTTGTATCCGCCCCATCCGGCCGGGTGGGTGACGGCGATGTGCTCCGGCGACCGGCCCTGGCGTTGGGTGACCTGATCGACCACCGATCGCAGCAGGTGCGCCGACAGCTGGTCTGCTGACAGCGGTGTACCTCCGAGCATCAGCGGAGCGGTGTCTCCGAAGCGCCGCTTGAACTGGCTGGCGGCGCGAGCGGGGTCCATCAGTGTTCGCCTGGTGGCGGCATCACCGACGTAGTACGTGCCGTCGTCGGCCAGGAAGACCACCGACGGGATCGTCGACGAACGATCGGAGAGTTCGACGATCGATGACCGGTCGCGCTCGTGGATGGCGGCGGACGTGAACGTCGTGCCGAGGTCGATGCCGAGGCTGTAGGTCATTGATCGTCTGCGAACGTCAGGACGGCGGTGGCGGTGGCGGGGGCGTGCTCGACGGTGGGGCCGACGGTGGGGACGACGGTGGAGTGCCGCCGGTCGGTGGGGGTGGCGGCGGCGATGACGCAGGGGGTGGTGGTGGCGCCGTGGCGGTCATCGCAGGCGGCGCCATGGTCGGCGCCGGCGCGTCCGCCGTCTCCGGTGCGGCTGAGGTGGCCCTGGTGCGCTTGAACAACACGACGGCGATGGCGACAACCGCGGCGAGTGCGGCGATGATCAACACGATCAGTAACGCCGACGAACCCCCGCCCCCGCCTCCCGGTGTCCATTCGGCGGTCATCGTGGCGTCGCCGTCGGTGACGAAATCTGCGTCGGCCTTGACGTCCCACGTTGCGGTGGAACCGCTGGTGGAGCTCGCGTTGTTGGAGCCGAGCGAACCCGGCGCCGAGACGACGAAGCGGATGGTGAACAGGTCCTCGAGGTCGAGTCCGAGCAGTTCGACCATGGCGTCGGTCTCGGCGGGGTCGCCCGCCAGTTCGTCGACGCCCTCGAGCACGGCGTTGAACCGGGTGCCGTCGTCATCCTGCTCGATCGAGAACGACGAGGTCTCGTCTCCCAGTGAATTGAGCTCGGAAACCGGGATGCCGCTCACGGTGCAGCCCACGCCGACTTCGCCGTTCTCGTTGATCTCGCGTGTGCTCACTTCGTAGTCGGTGAGTTCTGAGGTGAGGTCGCTGCAGGGGTCGTCACCGCCGGTGACTTCTTGGAGGAGCGCGTCACCCGACAGGTCGCCGAGTGCGGCGGCGTCTTCGCCGAGGAGGCCCGCGAAGTCCTGGAGCTGCTCGGTGTCGATCAGGACCAGGTAGTCGAGGTCGGCGGTGGCATCGTCGTTGATCGTGAAGGTGGCCTCGACGGTGAAGCACCCGACGAGCAGCACGCTGGCCGCAGCGATCAACAGCGCTGATGTCACGGATCGGTTCGTTCGACGGCGCATCGCAGACACCGTACTCTCGGAGGTGGCCGCCTCTCGGGAATAGGTACCCAGTGGGGTATGTTGAACCAACAGTCCAGCGGTCAACACCACGACGGTGCCCAGGCGAAAGGCGCAACCATGAAGTTCACGCAGTACTACCTCGATTGTCTGTCTCAGGCCTCGTACCTGATCGGCGACGAAACCACCGGCCGAGCCGTCGTGGTCGACCCGCGGCGCGACATCGACGAATACGTGCGGGACGCGGCCGCCGACGGCTTGACCATCGAATTGGCGATCGAGACCCACTTCCACGCCGACTTCTTGTCCGGGCACCTCGAACTCGCTGCGGCGACGGGTGCCGAGATCGCGTACTCATCGGTCGCCGAGACCGAGTTCCCGTCGCGGAAACTGGCCGACGGTGAACGGATCTCGCTGGGCGACGTGCAGCTCGAGATCCGGCACACGCCCGGCCACACCCCCGAGTCGATCAGCATCGTGGTGTGGGAGCACGCTGACGACGAGGTGCCCTATGGCGTCCTCACCGGCGACGCCTTGTTCATCGGCGACGTCGGTCGTCCCGACCTGCTCGCATCGCTCGGATTCACCCGAGACGAACTCGCCCATCAGCTCTACGACAGCCTGCACGAGCAACTCCTCACGTTGCCCGACGCCACGCGTGTGTATCCCGCCCATGGTGCCGGATCGGCCTGCGGCAAGAACCTGTCCACCGACACCTGGTCGACGATCGGCGATCAGCGGGTCAACAACTATGCGTTGGTTGCCCCCGACAAGGAGACGTTCGTCGCGCTGGTCACCGAAGGGCAGCCGCCGGCGCCCTCGTACTTCGTCTACGACGCCGTGCTCAACCGCAAGGACCGACCGCTGCTCGACGAGACGGCACCCCTCGACGCGCTGGATCTCGATGCCGCGACAGCGCTCGTCGACGCCGGAGCGATCCTGCTCGACGGCCGTTCACCTGAGGAATTCGCACGTGGGCACCTCGTCGGTTCGGTCAACGTCGGGCTCGAGGGGCGCTACGCCGAGTTCGCCGGCTCGGTGGTGCCGAGCGATGTCGACATCGTCCTCGTCACCGAGTCCGGCTTCGAGATCGAGGCGCGCAATCGGCTGGGTCGTATCGGCTTCGACCGAGTGGTCGGCCATCTCGCCGATCCGTTGGCCGTGATGGCAGCACACCCCGACCGCACCGCACGCGCGTCACGGCTGACCGTGCCCGAGTTCGAACGTCGTCGGGCCGAAGTCGATGGCCTCCAACTCGTCGACATCCGCAATCCCGGCGAGATCGCCATCGGGACCATCGCCGGAGCGATCGACGTGCCGGTCGGCCAACTCCCCGGCCGTGTCGACGAACTCGATCCACACGCTCCCACCGTCGTCTTCTGTGCCGGCGGGTACCGGTCGTCGGTGGCCGCCAGCGTGCTGCGACAGGCCGGATTCACCGACGTGTCAGACCTCCTCGGCGGCTACGGCGCATGGCTCGAGTTCGCTGGCCCGGCGTTGCCCGCTCCCGCATGACGACGTCGCCTCTAGCATCGCCTGGGTGATCGGCGACCGCGTCCGTGTCGGCGTGCACGCTCTCTGGAGCGTGGGCACCACCACCTACGAACAGTGGCGTGACCATCGCACGATCCGTTTGGGTGCGGGCCTGGCCTACTACGGGTTGTTCGCCATCGTGCCGATCATGGCCGTTGCACTGTCGCTCGCCGGGTTGTTCATCGCGCAGAACGATGTCCAGTCGTACCTTGCCGACCAGCTCGCCGAACTCTTCGGCTTCGATGCAGACCGGGTCGCGTCCGTCTTCGCCGAGACGCTCGACGATGCGGGATCTCTCACCGGTCTCGGGCTCGTCGGCCTCGCCTCGCTCCTGCTGACTGCGTCGCTGCTCGTGATCGCCCTGCAGGATGCATTCAACACGATCTGGGAGCGACCGGTTCGATCGGGCATCCGCCAGACCGTGCTGCGTCGGCTCGTCGCATTCGTGGTCGTCGCGGGCGCAGGCGCCGTGATCGTGGTGTCGTTCGCGATCAACGCCGTCACCGGACTCCTGCTTCGCTTGGTGCCCGACATCGCCATTCTCAGGTCGCTCGAGGAGCTGTTCGGGCTGGCGGCCTCGTGGGCGCTCGCCGTCGGCGTGATCGCGTTGCTGTTCCGATATCTCACCGACAACCGTGTGCCGTGGCCGCCGGCGATCGTCGGTGCCGTCGTGACCGCAGCAGTCCTCGCGGTCGGCACGATGCTCGTGGGGGCCTACCTTCGTCGCTACGCCTCGTCGTCGCTGGCGGGTGCCACCGGCGGCGTGTTCTTCGTGTTGCTCTGGATCTACTACGTGGCGCAGATCGTGCTGGTCGGTGCCGAACTGACCCGGGTGCTCGCTCGCCGGCGGGCCGACGCCGACGATCCCGAAGCGGCGTACTCAGCCGCCGGAGATCGGCAGACCGGCGCCCGCCCAGGCGACGATGCCGCCGTCGACGTCGACGGCTGATTCGAAGCCCAGCTCGTCCATGATCGCGAGCGTCTGACCGCTGCGATTGCCGGAACGGCAGTACACGAGGTAGGGAACGTCCGGGTCGAGCGCTCCGAGTTGCGCGGCGAAGTCTGCGTCGTAGAAGTCGACGAGCACGGCGCCATCGAGGTGCCCTTCGGCGAACTCTTCGGGGGTGCGGACGTCGAGCACCACGAGATCGGCCGGGGGGTCGTCGGCCAGCGCGGCCGCATCCTGCGCCGAGATGGTGCCAATCCCTGCGACAGCGTCGTCGGGGGCGCCTGCCGTCGTCGCAGTGACGGCGTCGGTGGACGATTCGTCGCTCCCGCACGAAGCGGCGACGAGCGAGAACCCAACGAGAGCGGCGAGGATCGGACGGGCGAGCATCATGCCCTGATCATACCCCTTGGGGTAGAAGGGTGTGGTCGGTCACGTCGGCACGCCATGATGGAAGGTGCATGGACCCCCTCGTGCTTCCCGAGATCATCGAATTGCCCGGCGGCGCGCAGATGGAAGTGCGTGCCACCGACGTCACCGACGCCGAGCGAATCTGCAGCCTCTACGGCGCCTTGTCGACCGGCGACCGTCATCGTCGCTTCTTCAGCGCGTTCACACCGCGTCTCGACTGGTGTCGACAGTGGGCATCGGTGGGTTCGCGCGGTGGTTTCGGCGTGATCGCCGTGGTGCGCCGCCACGGCGAGCCGGACGAGATCGCCGGCGAGGCGGGCTACGCGCTGCGTGAGGACGGCGACGGAGACCTTGCCGTCACGGTCGATGCCGCCTGGCGCGGTTGGCTCGGCCCCTACCTGCTCGATGTGCTCGTGCGTCATGCCGGTGAAGTCGGCCTCGCCAATCTCCAAGCCGAGATCCTGCTCGACAACGGTCCGATGCTCTCGCTCCTGCGTCGTCGTGACCCGGTGGCGATGGGCCACGACAACGGTGTCGTCCGACTGAGCATCGGGACCGACGGACCGGTCCCGACGTGGCCACCGGACGAACGTCGCCCCCGAGTGCTGGTCGAGGTTGCCGGTCGTCGCTGGTCGGGCGAACAGGCAGCCGAGGACGCGGGGTTGGCGACGGCGATGTGCGCCGGCCCGGGCGCGCGCGGCAAGCACGCCTGTCCGGTGCTCGAGGGCGCCCGCTGTCCGCTCGCCGATGGCGCTGACGCGATCGTCGTCCTGCTCGACCCCGACGACGACCGCAGCGAACAGTTGGTTCGGGCTCACCGCGAACAGTCGCCCGGTACGCCGGTCCTCGTTCGACATGTCGACGGCGACAATGGCGATGACGAAGGCGATGACGGTCGCGATGATGGTGGCGGCGAGGTCCACGATGCGATCGCAGGATGCATCGAGGTCCAATCGGGTGGGGCTGATGCCGTTGCCCAGGTGCTCGCGCTGATCGGACGACGCCCGGACACCGCCGATCAGCCCTAGGGGTCCCCGGAGCATCGACGGCGAGTCGTCGGTTGCCAGCGACGACGATCACGGACGCGGCCATCACCCCGGGTGCGCCGTTGGCGATCTCCGGTCGGTGCCGACCGCCATCACGATCACCTCGTCAGTTGCCCCCAGCGGCGAGGAAGTCGCGAACTGAACCGATGGTGGTCAGGTGTGGGTAGTCGCGTTCGGCGATGTCGATCCCGGACTGCTCCGAGAGCCGGGTCATCACTGCGAGGTGGTCCATGGAGTCGAGTTGCAGCTCGGTCCAGAAGTCGACGTCGTGGTCGAGGTCGGCCAGCTCGGGTTCCAGCTCGGGTGCCACGTCGGCGATTGCCGCCAGGATCATCGTCGTCAGATCGACGTGCTGGTGACCGCCCGGCGGGTCGACGGGCTCGGGTGCGTGTCGGGTGTCGTCGGGTGTTGTCACAGGTCCTCCGGATGGTCGATGAGTGCGGCGAGCGTGGCGAGGAATCGGCTCCCGATCGCGCCGTCGGTGGCGCGGTGGTCGGCGGCGAGGGTGGCGGTGCTGATCGGTCGAACGACGACGACGTCGTCGATGGCCCAGGGGCGGGCGCGCGATCGGCCGAACCCGACCAATGCCACCTGTGGTGGCGAGATCACTCCGTGCACGAGGTCCGCTCCGGTGTCGCCGAGGTGGGTGATCGTGATGCTCGCACCCGACATCCAGCTCGACCGGAGGTTGCCGGTTCGCGCTGCTGCCACGCGTTCGGTGAGCGCTGCCATGATGTCGTCGAGCGAGCGTTCGTCGGCCCGTTCGATGTGCGGGGTGACCAGCCCGCCGCGTCGCAACGAGACCGCCATGGCCACGTTGACGGAGTCGGCCGGCTCGAATTGGTCGTCGATCCACCATCCGTTGAGCTCACGATGACGCGCTGCTGCCAGGGCCACGGCTCGAATGAAGCAGGCGGCGGGAAGGATCCGCTCGCCGATCGGCCGGTCGATGTTGTGTTCGGCCAGCCACGATTCGAGCGGCTCGAGGTCGAGGTCACGTGCGAGGTGGTAGTGGGGAATCTCTCGGTTCGCCGTGGTCATGCGCTCGGCGATCAGCTTGCGCATCGTGTCGGTCGTGCGCTTCGCCGTGTCGGCTCGGCTCGGTGGGGCCGGAGTCGACGGGGCAGCGATGACGTCTGCCTCGATCACCGCTCCGCCGGGGCCCGTGCCGTGGAGGCCGGCGAGGTCGACGCCGCGATCGGCCGCGAGCCGGCGCGCCAGCGGTGACGCCGGCACCCGAGAACCGGTTGCTGCGATGGGCGTCGTCACCGTTTCGGTGGTGGTGGCGGCGGTGGTGGGCGGCGCGAATGCGGGCGATGGCGGGGCGAGTGCGGGCGCTCGCGCTGGTGTCGACGGCTGGTTGCCGTCGATGGTCCGGAGCCGGGCGATCGGGGTGCCGACATCGACGAGTTGGCCGACGTCGACCAGGAACTCGTCGATGATGCCGTCATGCCAGATCTCGATGTCGATGTCCGACTTCTCCGTCTCGACAACGGCCACCAGATCGCCTCGATGGACGGTGTCGCCCTGTGCGACGCGCCACTCGATGACGCGCCCCTCGTCCATGTCGGCGCCGAGCGATGGCAGTGTGTACTCGAACGTCTCGCCGTGTGGTGCAGTCATGACGCGGTGCCGACCAGTCGACGAGCGGCGGCGACGATGTCGGCCACCTGCGGGATCGCAGCGGCCTCGAGGTGCTTCGCGTAGGGAATCGGTACCTCTGCGCCGGCGAGTCGGGCCACCGGCGCGTCGAGGGTCCAGAAGCACGTCTCGGTGATCGACGCGGCGATCTCGGCGCTGAGGCCCCCGGTGCGCCAACCCTCGTCGACGACGAGCGCTCGATGCGTGCGCTGGACCGATTCGGCGATCGTCGGGAGGTCGATCGGGCGCAGCGAACGCAGATCGATGACCTCGGCCGACACGCCACCGTCGCCGAGCTGCCCTGCCGCCGTGATCGCCTTGGGCACCATGCCCGCCCAGGCGATGATCGTCAGGTGCTCGCCGCTGCGACGGACAGCGGCACGGTCGATGTCGACGGGCCCGCCGTCGGGGTCGACCTCTCCGCGCTCGTTGTACAGCCCCGAGTGCTCGAAGATGATCACCGGGTTCGGATCGGCCAACGCAGTCGGCAGCATCCACCTCGCATCGGTCGGCGTTGCGGGTGCGATGACCCTGAGGCCCGGGACGTGGGCAAACCAGCCTTCGAGGCTGTGCGAGTGCTGGGCCGCGAGCTGACGGCCGGCACCCGTGGTCGTGCGAACCACGAGTGGCACGTTGAACTGACCGCCCGACATGTGCAACAGCGTTGCTGCGGTGTTCACCAGTTGGTCGAGCGCCAGCAGGCTGAAGTTGACCGTCATGATCTCGACGATCGGGCGCAGGCCGCCGAGCGCTGCACCGATTCCGGCACCGACGAAGCCCGACTCCGACAGCGGCGTGTTCCGCACTCGGTCGCGACCGAACTCCTCGTGCAGTCCCTTGGTGACGGCATACGTGCCCCCGTAGTCCGCAACGTCCTCGCCCATGACGAAGACCCGCTCGTCGCCGGCGAGTGCCTCGCGCAGCGCATCGTGCAGTGCTTCGCGGTAGGTGATCATCGTCGAGTCGCTCATGGCCACACCTCGTCGAGCCCATCGCGGTCGCCCATGCCCTGGTTCCCCGTGCCCTGGGCAAAGGGAACCGGGTTCGTGCGGGTGACGTGGTCGAGGAGTGTGTCGACCGGTTCGAACGGAGCGGCCTCGGCCGCAACCACGGCTGCTTCGGTCTCGTCCCGAGCAGCTGTCCACATCGCGTCGAGCTGGTCGCCGGTGAGTGCCTGGTCGGCGCGCAGGCGGTCGGCGAACGTGGAGATCGGGTCGCGCTGTTTCCAGTGCTCGACCTCGGCGGGATCTCGGTACAGGTCGGGATCGAACATCGAATGGGCCCGGAATCGGTAGGTCCGGAACTCGAGGAACACCGGGCCGCCGCCCGCCCTGATCGCCGTCAGCGCCTTGGTGGCCGAGCGCTGCACGTCCATCACGTCCATCCCGTCGACGCTCCATGCCGGGATCTCGTAGCTCGCTGCCTTGAGCGTGAGCTCGATCTGCGACTCGGACGACTCCAGCGAGGTCCCCATCGCATAGCCGTTGTTCTCGCAGCAGAAGAGCACCGGCACGTTCCAGAGCGCAGCCAGGTTCATCGCCTCGTGGAACTCGCCTTCGGCCATCGCCCCCTCGCCGAAGAAGCAGACGGTCACCAGCTCGCGGCGTCCGAGCATCTGGTCGGCGAGCCCGAGGCCAACGGCGACCGGCAGATGACCACCGACGATTGCATTGCCGCCATAGAAGCGGGTTGCGGCATCGAAGAGATGCATCGATCCGCCGCGCCCTCCGGAGCAACCCGTCGCCTTGCCGAACATCTCCGCCATGATCGACTCGGCCGACACGCCCCGGAGCAGTGCGTGGCCGTGCTCGCGGTATGTGGCGAGCACCGCGTCGTCGGGCCGCAGACAGCTCATCACGCCGGCAGCGATGGCTTCCTCGCCGATGTACAGGTGCAGGAAGCCTCGGATCTTCGACTCGCCGTAGAGCTCGGCGCACCGCTCCTCGAACACCCGGATTCGGATCATGTCGGCGAGGAGGCGTCGCTGCAGTTCCTGGTCGTTCGTCATGGGTGCACCTCCGACCGTTCGAGCGTCGACGTGTCGCCTTCGTCCTCGCCGAGTTCGCGGGCCTTGAGCACTCGGCGCATGATCTTGCCGCTGCGCGTGTGCGGGAGGTCGTCGACGAACTCGATCTCGCGAGGAGCCACCGCAGCGCCGAGCCGGGAGCGGGCGTGGCCGAGCAGCTCGCGGAGCGTCTCGTCGGTTGGTTCGCGGCCAGTGGCGAGCACCACGAACGCCTTCACGATCGTGCCGGCGGTGGGGTCGGGCTTGCCGATCACCCCGGTCTCGGCGACCGCCGGGTGCTCGTTGAGCGCCGATTCGACCTCGAACGGCCCGATCAGATGGCCCGAGGTCTTGATCACATCGTCGCCACGCCCGACGAACCAGTAGTAGCCGTCGGCGTCGCGGCGGGCCAGGTCGCCGGTGAGATACCAACCGTCGACGAACGCCCGCTCGTAGCGCTCGTCCTGGTCGAGGTACGTGCGGAACATCGACGGCCATCCGGCGGCCAACGCCAGCTCGCCCGAACACTCCGGATCCTCGACCATCACCGGCGTGCCGTCACGGTCGACCACGACATTGCCGGCAGGGTCCCGCTCGATCAGTGCCACCTCGACTCCGGGGAGTGGACGGCCCATCGAGCCGGCTCGCACCGGCTGCGAGCGATGGTTGGAGATCATGATGCCCCCGGTCTCGGTCTGCCACCAGGTGTCGATCACCGGGACGCCGAATGTCCGCTCGCACCAGTGGACCGCGTCGGCGTCGAGCGGCTCACCGACGCTGGCCACCAATCGCAGTTGCGAGAGATCTGCGCCGGCTGCGAGCTCGTCACCGGCGCGTTGGAGCATCCGTATCGCCGTTGGTGCGGTGTAGAACACGTCGACCGCGTGATGCTGCAGGATTCGGTACCAGCGCTCGGCGTCGAACTCGGCTTCGTCGACGATGCTGGTGACGCCGTTGGTCAGTGGGGCGATGATGCCGTAGGAGGTTCCGGTCACCCACCCCGGATCGGCGGTACACCAGAACGTGTCGCCCTCGTGCAGATCGAGCACGAGGCGGCCGGTGACGTGATGGGTGACGACCGCGCCGTGGACGTGGACGGCCCCCTTGGGTTGCCCTGTCGTCCCGCTGGTGAAGTGGAGCAGCGCCGGCGTCTCCGGGTCGGTGGGCTCGGTGGTGAAGGTGTCTCGGCCTTCGCTGAGGAACGCAGCGAACGACATCACCACTGCACGGGTGCCGTCGGAGCGGTTCGTGCCGATCTCGTCCTCGGCGCTGCCGCACACCAACACCAGTTCCAGGTGCATCAATCGGTCGAGGATCGGTGCCACCTTGCGCCGGTAGAGCAGGGGTGTGGTCACCAGGATCTTGATGTGTCCGAGGTTCATCCTCTGGGCGATCGGGTCGGGTCCGAAGGCGGAGAACAGCGGTGTGAAGACGCCGTGAGCCTTCATCGTGCCGAGCGCAGCGACGTACAGGTCGGGGATGCGCCCGGCGAGCGTGGCCACTCCGGTGCCTGGCCCGAAGCCTCGGCGCCGCATGGCGTCGGCGAATCGGTTCGTCTGCCGGCCCAGCCGTGCGTAGGTGATGTCGACCGGGTCGTCGATGTCGACGCGCTCTCGCCCGATGAACCGCAGCGCGACCCGTTCGCCGTTGCCGTTGCGGACGTGTCGATCGATTGCGAGGTCAGCAATGTTGACGTTCTCGGGTCGGCCGCCCAGGCCGTCGTCACGCAGACCGGCCCACGCCTCGTTCCAGTCGAACGAAGCCACCGCTTCGTCGTAGTCGACGAGCCAGGGGTCGCGATGTGTGAACCTCACCATTCGAGTACAACCCCTCGGTGCCCCCAGGACCAGAGACGAAGGTCAACAGCTGGCCCGGCGGGTGGGGGTCAGCGACGATGGACCAGTTTGCGGATCTCGTCGACCCAGAGAATTGCGGATGCGAGGCCGGCGCAGATCAGCCACTGGGTCGTGTCGAGTGCTTCGGTGTCGAAGGCGCGCTGCAGCGGTGGGATGTGCACGACAGCGAGCTGTGACGCCAGTGTGAGCGCCGCAGCGCCCCACAGCAGACGGTTGTCGAACGGTCGGACGAAGGCGCTCACCGTGTCCGACCGAGCGTTGAAGGCGTTGAAGATCTGTGCGAGCACGACCGTGGTGAACACCATCGTCCGTGCCGACTCGATCGTGCCGGCTCCGCCGAGCAGACCACCGGGCAGTTCGAGGTCGAGGGCGATCAGCCCGACGACGGCCGTCGTGACACCGATCAAGGCGATCGTGGCGACCATCGAACCGTCGACGATCCGGTCGTCGATGCCGCGGGGAGGGTCGTCCATGACGTCCTTCACCGCCGGGTCGACGCCGAGTGCGAGTGCCAGTGCGCTGTCGGTCACGAGGTTGATCCACAGGATCTGCGTCGCGAGCAGCGGCACGGTCAACCCCTCGGCGCCGGTGGCGTCGGCGAGTCCGATGGCGCCCGCAGCGAGCACGCCAACGAACATCACGAGCACCTCCCCGGCGTTCGAGGCGAGCAGGTACCGGAGGAACTTGCGGATGTCGGAGAAGATCTCGCGCCCCTCGCGCACGGCGCTGAGGATGGTGGCGAAGTTGTCGTCGGCGAGGATCATGTCGGAGGCCTCCTTCGAGACCTCGGTGCCGTTGATCCCCATCGCCACACCGATCTCGGCCTGGCGGAGCGCCGGCGCGTCGTTGACGCCGTCGCCGGTCATCGCCACGATCTGGTCGTCGTGCTGGAGCGCTTCGACGATGCGGAGTTTCTGCTCGGGCGACACCCGAGCGAAGATCGAGCGCTGCCGGATGACGTCGGCGAAGATGTCGTGGTCGAGTTCGGCGAGCTCGGCGCCCGTGACGCCCGAACGATGCCGGCTCGGCTCTTCGATACCGAGCTGCTGTCCAATTCGAGCTGCAGTGCGTGGATGGTCGCCGGTGATCATGATCACACGGATGCCGGCGCGCTGCGCATCGGCGACCGCGTCGATCACTTCGGGTCGCGGCGGGTCGACGATGCCGACCACGCCGAGATGGACCAGACCGTGTTCGAGCGACTCGTCGACCTCGACGGCGACCTCGTCGAGCCGCCGATAGGCGACGGCCAACGTGCGAAGCGCGTCATCGGCGAGACGTTCGACGTCGCTCAGGATCTCGTCCCGCCGCTCGTCGGTGAGTTCGACGACGTCGCCGTCGACTCGTTCATGGCTGCACCGGCCGAGCAGGACATCGGGGGCGCCTTTGGTGACCAGCACGAACTCTCGTCGGTCGTGGTGGTGTGGTTGGTGTTCGGCCTCGCTGTCGAGATCGACAGTGGTCATCAACTTGCGCTCGGACGTGAACGGGACTTCGGCGACACGCTCGAAGCGTGCCGAACGGGCGGCGGTCAGTCCGAGCTTGCGCTCGGCGACCAGGAACGCTGCTTCGGTCGGATCGCCGAGTACCTCCCAACGATCGCCGTCGGCTCGCAGGGTGGCGTCGTTGGCGAGGCTGCCACCTTCGAGCACCAGCTCGACCTCGCGCCGGAGCGACTCGTCGTGGATCGGCTGGCCGTTCGAACGCACCTCACCGACCGGCTCGTACCCGATCCCGGTGACGTCGACCTCGACCGAGGGTGTGACCACCTTGACGATGGTCATCTCGTTGCGGGTCAGTGTGCCGGTCTTGTCGGTGCAGATCACCGATGCAGATCCCAGGGTCTCCACCGACGACAGGCGTTTCACGATCGCCCGTTGTGACGCCATCCGTTGGACGCCGAGTGCCAACACCACCGACAAGATGGCCGGCAAGCCCTCCGGCACGGCAGCGACGGCAAGCGACACGCCGACCAGCAGCGCATCGATCACATCGGCTGCCCCGGAGATCGGCGACGCGACCAGGATGGCGCCGACGACCACGGCTGCAAGCACCACGACGGTGATTCCGAGCGCCTTTCCCAGCCAGGCGATCTGTTGTTGGAGCGGCGTTCGTTCCTCACTTGCGCCGTCGAGCAGCGCAGCGATCTGCCCGATCTCGGTGTCCATCGACGTGGCGACGACGACGCCGCGCCCGCGTCCTCGCACCACGGCGGTGCCGTTGTAGGCCATGTTGGTGCGGTCGCCGAGATCGCTCTCACGTGCGAGGGGTGCAACCGCCTTGGAGACCGGCATCGACTCGCCGGTCAGCGCAGCTTCGGCGATCTGCAGCGATGCGCTGTCGGTGACGCGACAGTCGGCGCCGACCATGTCGCCTTCGGCGAACAGCACCACGTCACCCGGAACGAGCAGCGTGCTGGTGACCGACTCGACTCGGTTGTCTCGGACCACACGCACCTGACTGGCCGTCAGTTCGCGGAGGGCATCGACTGCCCGTTCGGCTTTGCGCTCCTGCCAGAACCCGAGGAGGGCGTTCGCCACCACGATCGCCGCGATCACACCGGCCTCGATGGGAGCCTCGTCCGCGCCGTCGAACCACCAGGCGAGCAGCGACACCGCGATCGCTGCGATGAGGAGCCCGACGAGCGGGTCGACGAACTGATCCAGCAGACGTCGCCATGCGGGCCGCGGCGGTTCCTTGACGAGCTCGTTCGGGCCGATCTCGTCGAGTCGTCGAGCGACCTCTGAGGCGCTCAAGCCCGCGTCGAGGTCGGTGCCGCACGCATCCGCGACCGCTGCCGTGGTCTGCGCCCACGGGGCGATCACGGGCCGTTCACCTGTCAAGCGCTGAACTGCTCGAGCGCTCGAAGGGCATGGGTTGCGTACGTCGATGCAGGGCCTCCACCCATCAGGAGTGCCACCCCAATGGTCTCGTGAACCATCTCCGGTGTGGCGCCGGCGCGGAGGGCGTCGTGCATGTGCAGGGTGATGCAGTCGTCGCACTGCGTGCAGATGGCGATCGCCACCGCCATCAGCTCCTTGGTCGTCTGCGCGAGCGCGCCGTCTGCGACCGCGGCTCGATGGAGGTCACCGAAGCCCTTCATCTGGTCGGGGATGGCCTTCATCAGGTCGCGGTAGCCCTGGCGGAGTTCGTTGCGCAGGGCGGGAAAGTCGTCGGTCATGGCTGCTCCAGGGGTCGTTGCGATTGGGCACGTCCATCGTCGCGGCCTCGCACGGTTCTCGACCAGGGGCCAAGGTCAATGAGGGGTGGAGCCGCGCTCGCAACGTGGTCGCGTGACCTTTGGCCCTGCCATTGGCCCCGACGGCGTGGCTTGATCGATGCAATGGACGTGAGTGCGTCGAACGGCGACCCCGGGGACGTCCCGGCGGAGGAAGGTGACCCCATGGCGGCGACGGATGATGCAGCAGCGAGGTCGACGTCGACGTCGACATCGACCGGCGAGTCCGCCGGCGGTGTCTGGGTCGTGGGCCTCGACGGGTCCGACTGCGCCGCCAATGCGCTCGAGTGGGCGCTCGAGAACGTGTCGGACCGTGGCTCCGCGATGTCGCTGGTGTCGGCGTGGCAGACACCGGTCGTCGGGGCGTACCCGATGTCGGCGCCGTCCGCCATGACGTTCGACGAAACCGAACTGCATGACGCAGCAGCACGCGATGTTGCCGAGGTCACTCGGACCATCGGCGAACGAACCGACGTTCCGGTCACGGCGTCGGTCGGCCACGGTGGTCCGGCGCGGGTGTTGCTCGAGGCGGCCGAGTCGAGTGCCCTGCTCGTGATCGGCAGCCGCGGACGTGGCGGGTTCGCCCGACTGCTCCTCGGGTCGACGAGCACCCAGTGCGCCACGCACGCGTCGGTCCCGACGATCGTGATTCCCGGTGATGTCGAACCGAAGCGCGCCGAGACGATCCTCGTCGGGTGCGACGGCTCGCCGAACTCGATGGTGGCGCTGCGTTGGGCGATCGACTTCGCGGGGCCTGGTGGCACGGTGGTCGTCGCGTGGGTCTGGGATGCCACACCGCTTGCTGTCGGCGCTGATGCGTTCTTCTTTCCGGATGCCAGCGACCTTGCTGCTGAACGCTTCGACCACCTCGTCGACACCGTTGCCGACCAGGCTCGCGCTCGCGACGTGACGGTGCAGCGGGAGTTCGTTCGGGGTACACCGCGGTCGGTGTTGGCATCGCAGGCGGAACGGGCCGACCTGGTCGTGGTCGGCGCACGCGGGCACGGGGCGATCGGCGCGGCGCTGTTGGGTTCGGTGTCGACCTGGTTGTTGCATCATGTGCATCGGCCGGTCGCAGTGGTACCCATCGACCACTGACGACGCATTCGGCACCCGGTTTTCGGCTCATTGCGGCGTAGTGCACCCGCTCAGCACGCCATGAGCGACAATGGCGCCATGATCCGCGTCTTCCTGCTCGATGACCACGAAGTCGTACGTCGCGGAATCGCCGCGGCGCTCGGTGCAGAAGACGATCTCGAGGTGGTCGGCGAGGCCGGCACCGCCGAGGAGGCGATCGAGGGCATCCGCACGCTGTTGCCCGACGTCGCCGTACTCGACGTGCGCCTCGGCGGCGAGCACAACGGCATCGACGTCTGCCGTCAGCTCACCGCGGAGTTCCCCGACGTCCAGGTGTTGATCCTCACCTCGTTCGACAGCGACCGGGCGCTCGTCGATGCGGGCCTCGCCGGAGCGGCCGGCTTCGTGCTCAAGCAGATTCGCAGCACCGAGCTGGTCGACACGATTCGTGGGGTCGCCGATGGCCGCCGCTACCTCGATGACGCCGAGGTCCGTCTGGCGAGTCGCCGCCTCCGCGAGAGCGAGGAGGGTCGGCTCGAGGACCTGACTGCGCAGGAGCGTCGCATCTTCGACCTGATCGGTGAGGGCTACACCAACCGTCAGATCGCCCAGGAGATGTACCTCGCGGAGAAGACGGTCAAGAACTACGTCTCGAATCTCCTCGCCAAGCTCGGCATGTCACGCCGAACGGAAGCGGCGGCGCTCGCCGCGCGGTTGGTCGAACGTCATCGCAACGAGATGTAGGCAGCGACGAGCGGGCTCAGACCGGAACGTTCCAGATCAAGCAGGTGCCCTCGGGTTCGTTGGGACTCACCGTGCACGTTCCTCCGAGCTCGGCGGCCCGCCACATCATGTTCGACAACCCCCCCGAACGTTTCGGCTCGTTCGGGAGTCCGACACCGTCGTCGCTGATCTGGAGCGACACCGTGTTGTCGATGCGCTCGATGCGGATCTCGGCGGCGGTGGCGTTGGCGTGGCGCACGACGTTCGACAACCCCTCGGTGGTGGTCGCGACCAACTGGTCTGCAAGGAAGTCGGGCAGGGTGTCGATGTCGCCGATGAGGCGCAGTGTGGGTTCGAATCCGAGATGGCGCGCACGCTCGTGGACCAACTCGGTGATCTGGGCCGACAGCGTTCGACGTTCGCTGTGTTGACCGAGACGAAAGATCGCCGCTCGGAGCTCGTGGATCGTGTCGTCGAGTTCGTTGATCGTTGCAGCAATCCGGTCGGCGACCATCGGAGGTTGTGCGGTTGCTTGGACGGCTTGGAGATTCATGCCGGACGCGAACAGCCGTTGGATCACCATGTCGTGCAGGTCGCGGGCAATGCGCTCGCGATCCTGCAGCATCGCCATCTGGGCTGCGGACTCTTGGCGATCGCTGACATCTCGAATGGTGGCGACCGTGTAGTCGACGGCGTCGATCGTGCACGGGCTGAGGCTGATCTCGACCGGGAACATCACGCCGGAGGTGTGCTGAGCGAACAGCTTGAGTCCGGTTCCCATCGGACGCGTGGTCGGACTCGCCGTGTACTCGGCCCGTCGTTTCGGATGGGTGGCGCGGAACTCCGGCGGTACGAGCGCGTCGATCGACGACTCGACCAGATCGTCGTCGGAAACGCCGAACATCGATCCGGCGACGGGGTTGGCCAGACGGATGATGCCGTCGGGGTCGACGAGCAACACGCCATCGGGGCAGGAGTCGAACAGTGCTCCTGCGAGCTCGGTGCGGTTCATGTCGACCCCATGCTATTGGCCGAACTCGGCGACGAACTCAACGGTGGACGTGAGGCGGGCGAACCAACAACACCGGGCACGGGGCGTGGCGCACGATGGCTGCGGCAGTGCTGCCGATCACGAACCGCGACATGCCGGTCCGACCCCGTGTACTCGCCACGATCAGTGAGGCGTCGAGTGATGACGCGAAGCCGGCGACCTCGTCGTGGACGTGATCGCCGTGCAGCACCTCGAACTGCACGGGGTGGCCGGAGTCTCGTGCCAACGTCCGTGCGAGCCGGGCCGGGTAGGCCGAGTCGCTGACGTCAGCCGAGCCGAGGGCGCCTGGTTCGATGACCTCGATCACCCATGGTTCGGTTCCCAACTCGATGCCCCACGCCGCTGCGAGGGGGAGCACCGACTCGGATGCGTTCGATCCGTCGACGGTGACGAGGATCGGGCCGTCGAACTCGCTGTTGGTCACGTGCGGACCCACCACGAGAACCGGCCCGAAGATCCGTTCCAGCAACTCCTCGGTGACGCTGCCCAACAGTGCCGCGGATCGGCCTCGTCCGTGGGAGGCCAGGACCACGGTGACCTCGGGATGCTGCTCGACTTCGTTGCCGAGTACCTGGGCAACGCTCTCCGCAGCGACACGAACATGGGTCGTCACCGGCACGTCTGCGGTGTCGTGGTGACCGAGCCGTTCGATCAGGTCTGCTTCGGTCTCGGCAACGTCGTGCTGGTCGAAGACGACCTCGATCACGTCGACCGTCGCATCACCGCGCTGCGCCAGTGCAACGGCGACATCGACGGCACGCCACGACGCGTCGGATCCGTCGACGGGAACGATCAGGTGCTGAACCATGGTGTCTCCTTGCAATCGGTGGCGAATGAGTGGTTACGACGTGGGGCCGAGACGAAATCGTCGACCGGACACGCTGGTGGGGACGAGTCGGACGAAGTACGGCTTGTCGGACACGTGCCACGGTCGAACCGACAGTTCGAAGCTCTCGAAGAGGTCGGTCTGGCGGGTGATCAGCTCGGCGGTGCCATGGATCACGACACTCCACGGGTCGTCGCCCCGGCTGGCCTGCAGGTCGAGGCTGAGCGCAGCGTTGTCGGCCTCGAAGGCGACCTCCTTGGCGTCGACGGCGCTGGCGAGCTTGGTGCCGAGCGCCGTGCGGAACACGATCGAGCCCTGATCGACCAGGTGGTTCACCGGGAACACATCGACGCCACCGTGTTCCGTCGGCGTGGCGAGCCGGCCGACGTCGGCCGTGCGCAGCAGCGCCCAGCACTCCGATTCCGACAACTCCTCGAGCGGTTCGTAGCCCACGGCGGTCCCTCCATGTCGATCGTCGCCCAGACGTTGGCTGCGGGCAAGGGCCCAATGTCACCGCAGCTCTCGGCGCCGCGACGCGGTCGAGACGTCGGACCCTTGGCGACGTCGGGGTCTCCGGGCGATACTCGGGACATGACAGCTCGTTGGATCGTTGGAATCGATGGATCGCAAGCTGCGCTCGACGCGTTGCGTTGGGCAGCAGGCCATGGCGCCGATCGCGGCGCCGACGTCACCGCCCTCGGCGCGTTTCACGTGCCGGCGCTGATGGCCGCCTTCACCGCCAAGCGCGGCTTCGGCGTCGACGAGATCGGTCTGGCCGCCACCGCGGGGCACGACGTCGACGTCGCGATCGAGTCGGTGGCGGGAGCGGGGATCGATGTTCGCTCGGTGGTCCTCGAAGGTCAGGCCCAGCACGTTCTGGTCGACGCATCGGTCGACGCTGACCTGCTGGTGATCGGGCGGACCGGGAGTGGCGAACTCCGCCATCACCTGCTGGGCTCGGTGAGCCAGTACTGCGTCACGCACTCGCATGCACCGGTTGCGGTCGTGCCGAACGACGCAGCGGCCACTGCGACCAAGTCGATCGTGGTCGGCTTCGATGGCAGCGACCATGGCGCCGATGCCGTTCGCTGGGCGCTGGACTTCGCGGGTGACCGCGCCTCGGTTCAGGTCGTCGCAGCGATCGAGGTGGCACCGTGGGTCGACGAAGCCGTCACGCGCGAACACTTCGGCAACGAAATCGACGCCGAGGAGCGCCGGATCATCGATGCCCTCGATGCGATCGACCCCGACGGTCGAGCCGAGCGGTCGATCGTGATGGCAGGCCCCCGCCAGGCGCTCGCCGAGGCCCAGGAGCACGCCGACCTGGTCGTGGTCGGCACGCGCGGGCGCGGGTTGATCGCATCGGGGCTGCTCGGTTCGGTGAGTACGTGGCTGCTGCACGACTCGGCACTCCCGGTGGTGGTGGTTCCCGGCCGCTGAGGTGTGTCAGTCGGCGTGGAGTTTGGGTTCACCCGGATGGAACTGGGCGTCGCTTGACGGGGCAGCGGCGAGCGACCCGTCGTCGGCTTCGTCGGCACCGGTCCAGCCGATCGAGCTGTCGGGACGGGCGTTGTCGACGATGTGATAGCGCCGGCCGGTGACCACCGTCGGCTCGATGCGAACGAAGTTCGGCTTGTCCCACGCCAGCCACGGGAACAGCGGGAGATCCTCGGCCTCGAACATCTCCTCCATCCGGTCGATCTGCCGGGCTTCGCCCTTGACGACCACGCTCCACGCAGTCCGGTCGGCGGGCTCGTAGCCGTCGATCTCGAAGGCGACGACTCGGTTGAGCACCGCGCCGGCCAGTTTGGTGCCCGCTGCACTGCGGAACACGATGCCGCTCTTGTCAACGACGAAGTTGATCGGGAAGATGTCGGGCTGACCGGCGATGTCGACGGCGAGACGTCCGACGGCGGCATGGTCGAGCAGTTCCCAGCACTCGGATTCGCTGAGGATCTCGGTGGCTTGCTGACGTTCGTCCATGTGTTCATTCAACACGAACGAGCCGATGTCGTGCAGGGCCCTTCGTCATGGCGCCACGAGCCGAACCAGTTCGAACTGGGTGGGTACGACTGCATTGATGCCGCTGTCGACGAGGCGGGACGCGAGCGCTGCGCTCGCGTCCGGTTCGCCGTGCACGACGAACACGGTGTCGGGCTGCTCCGGGAGCCCGCTGATCCAGCGGTGCAACTCGTCGGCATCGGCGTGCACCGACAGCGATTTCAGCACCGAGACCTCGGCGCGTGCCGGGACGTACCGACCGAGCATCTTGATGCTGCGCGCACCGTCGGCCAGGGCGCGCCCGCGTGTGCCTGAGGCCTGGAAGCCGCACAGCACCACGCTGTTGCGATGGTCGGGGAGCAGGCGTGCGAGGTGATGCAACACCCGCCCGCCCGAGGCCATGCCGGACGCTGAGATGATGATCGATGGTGCGGTGAGTTCGTTCAGCGACTTGGAGTCCTCGACGGTGGGGCACTCGTGCAGCCCGCCGCCCGGATCGAAGATGTCGTCGTCGCCGGCGCCGAGAAGGTGCGACCGGTACACGTCGAGCACCCGCAACGCCATCGGGCTGTCGACGTAGACCGAGAGTTCGGGGATGCGCCCGCTTGCCATCAGGTCGCGCAGCACCGTGAGCAACACCTCGGTGCGATCGACGGCGAAGGCCGGAATCAGCACGATCCCACCTCGTTTCGCTGTGCGACGGATCACCTGGGCGAAGCCCTCGATCTCCTCGGCATCGTCGGGGTGGATCGATCCACCGTAGGTCGACTCGATCAGAACGGTCTGGCTGGCCGGTGGTGTGCCGGGCCCGGGAAGCAGCGGATGGTTGCCTCGTCCGAGGTCGCCGCTCGCGAGCAGTGTCGTCGTGGTCTCCACGCCCAGATCGTCGTCGGTGATCGTGAGGTGGACGCTGGCCGATCCCAGAATGTGCCCGGCGGGAACGAAGCGGGCGATGATCCCTTCGGCGACCTCGACCGGTTCGTCGAACCCCACACCGTGCAGGAGGGCGATGGCCGCGTCGGCGTCGTCGGAGGTGTAGAGCGGCAGCGCCGGGTGGTGCTTGCTGAACTTGCGTTCGTTGGCGAAGCGCGCCTGTTCCTCCTGCAGATGTGCTGCGTCGGGCAGCAGGATCTCGCAGAGTTCACAGGTGGCAGTGGTGGCGATGATCGACCCGGAGAACCCGTCGCGTGCGAGACCGGGCAACCAGCCGCTGTGATCGATGTGGGCGTGGGTGACGACCACGGCATCGATGGTGGCCGGATCGACCGGAAAGGGCTCCCAGTTGGCGAGCCGGTCACGCTTTGCTCCCTGGAACAGTCCGGCGTCGATCAGTACCGTCGCCCGGCTCGTGCGCACCAAGAAGCGGCTGCCGGTGACGGTGCCGGTGGCACCCAGGAATTGCAGGGTGGTCACAACACCGACTCTAGGATCATTGGTGATGGCCGACACCGATACGTCCCCTCGAAGCATCCTCGGCACCGGACCGGTGATCGTCGGCGTCGACGGATCGGGCAACGCCCAGCGGGCGTTGTCGACGGCTGCCGAGATCGCTCGTCGATTCGATCTCGACCTCGCCGTGTTCCACGCGATCGGACTCATGACGGTGATCGACGGTCAGCACGTGCCATCGGAGGGTCATCGCGACGACCTCGAGCGTCTGATGCGACTCGAATGGTGCGCAGCGCTGGCAGGCGATCGCGAGGTGCGCTGGCGGGCGGAGCTCGTCTACGGCAGCCCGGCCGACGTGCTGATGAAGATGGGGTCGGCGCTCGACGCGTCGTTCGTGGTGGTCGGGTCACGGGGCATCGGCGACGAGCAGGCGCTCGGCAGTACGAGCCATCACGTCGTGCACCACTGCGACCGGCCGGTGGTGGTCGTGCCGCCGGCGGAACGCTCGGCCTGACATCGACACCGCCCGGCCGGGTACCGTGCGTCGATGACCGAATTTGCAGGTCGCGTTGCGATCGTCACCGGATCCTCGAGCGGCATCGGCGAAGAGACCGCCCGCCGACTGTCGGCGCTCGGCGCCACCGTGGTCGTGAACTCGTCGTCGTCGGTCGAGGCGGGTGAGGCGGTGTCGGCCTCGCTGCCGGGCGAGTCGTGCTATCTGCGCGCCGACATCAGCGACCAGGACGAAGCGCACGGGCTCATCGACGGCACGGTCGATCGCTACGGGCAGCTCGACTTCCTGATCAACAACGCCGGCTGGACCACGTCGATCCCTCACGAGAATCTCGACGACCTCACCGATGAGATCTTCCGCAAGACGTTCGATGTCAACGTGTTCGGCACGTGGTGGCTCACCAAACGGGCGATCCCTCATCTGCGCAGGTCCGACGACGCCAACATCGTCAACATCACCTCGATCGCCGGTGTCCGACCGGTCGGGTCGTCGATGGCGTACTCGATGACCAAGGCAGCGCTCAACCAGATGACACTGCTGTTGGCGAAGAGCTACGGGCCGATCCGCGTCAACGCCGTTGCGCCAGGTCTGGTGGCGACGCCGTGGACGCAGGACTGGGACGCCATGCACGCCGCGATCGCGAGCATCGCTCCCGTGCCCCGATCGGCAACGCCCGACGACTGTGCCGAAGCTGTGCTCGCGCTGCTCCGCAACAAGTACACCACCGGCGAGATCTTCGTCGTCGACGGTGGCACCACACTCAAGATGTAGCGGACTTCTCCAGGATGTGGACGCCGCAGGCCGAACCGAGCCCGATCACGTGGGCGAGGCCCACTTTGGCGCCCTCGATCTGGCGGTCGCCGGCCTCGCCGCGGAGGTGATGGCAGATCTCCCAGATGTTGGCGATGCCGGTCGCCGAGATGGGGTGTCCCTTCGACTGCAGGCCGCCCGAGACGTTCACCGGCAGCGCACCGTCGCGCCAGGGGGCACCGGAGTTGAAGAAGTCGACAGCGCCGCCCTCCTCGCACAGGCCGAGGTTGTCGTAGTGGACCAACTCTGCTGTGGCGAAGCAGTCGTGCAGCTCGACGAGATCGAGGTCCTGCGGACCGACGCCGGCCTGCTCGTAGGCGGTCGTCGCTGCGTTCTTGGTGAGCGTGTTGACGTCGGGGAGCACCTGGCAGGCCTCCTGCCACGGGTCGGACGTGAGGACCGACGCCGACACCTTCACCGCTCGCCGTTGCTGCTCGAGTGACAGCGTCTTGAGCTTCTCGCCGCTCACGACGACCGCCGCTGCCGCACCGTCACAGTTCGCCGAGCACATCGGGCGGGTGTTCGGATACGCGATCATCATGTCGCCCATGATCTCCTCGAGCGTGAACCGCTTCGAGTACGCCGCCAACGGGTTGAGCGTCGAGTGGGCGTGGTTCTTCTCGGAGATCTTGGCGAACAGTTCGAAGTCGGCGCCGCCGTACTTGTGGCCGTACTCCATGCCGACCTGGGCGAACACACCGGGCATCGTGTCGGTGCCGATACGACCGTCGGTGGACGTGACCGCACCGAAGCGGCCCTGCGGCTCCCATTCGTTGCCGTCCTTCTTCGCCCTGCCACCGCCGCCGAGCAGACCGACCCCGGCCAGCTTCTCGACACCCACGGCGAGGCCCATGTCGCTCTCGCCTGCCTTGATCGACATGATCGCCGTGCGAAGAGCCGTGGCGCCGGTGGCGCACGCGTTCGACACGTTGTAGACCGGGATGCCGGTCTGGCCGACCTGCTTCTGGATCTGTTGGCCGATGCCTCCCGAGCCCATCAGGTTGCCGGCAGCGAACACGCCCATGTCGGCCATGGTGACGCCGCCGTCGGCGAGCGCAGCCATCACGGCCTCCGACGCGAGGTCGACGACGTCGCGGTCGATGTGCTTGCCGAACTTGGTCATGTTGATCCCGAGGATCCAGATGTCGTCGCTCATGGTGTACTCCGTTCTCAGCTTGCGGGTTCGAAGGCGAAGCCGATGGCTTCGGTGCCGTGGTCGTCGGTGCCGAGCGAGTACGTGGTGAGACGCACCTTCATCCCGGTGTGGACATGGTCGGCGTCGGGTTCGACGTTGCGGAGGTTGCCGCGCACACTCGTGCCGTCGCAGTCGATCACCCCGGACACGAACGGCACCTCGACGCCAGGCGCGGCGAACGCCACGATCGTGAAGGTGCGGAGCTCGCCCTCGGTGGCGATCTGCACCTGGTGGAAGTCGGTGCCGAAACACGACGCACACGCATTGCGGCGGTCGAAGAACCGGGCCCCACAGCTGGTGCACTCGCTGGCGACCAGGTGCGGATCGCCGTCATCGAGCACGAGGTAGTGGACGAGCGGAACGCGGCTCGCTGTTGCGGTGTCTGCCATCTCCGCGAACGTATCCACCGGGTGTCAGCGCGGACGACCCCAGCGAACCGATGGGTGTGCCCGACGACGGGTGTCGCCCGAGCTGATCACGCAGTGGCGGGGGCGAGGGCGATGAGCCAGGCGGGGAGCCGGGTGGGACGGCCGGCGGTGGTGACGCAGCCGTGCACCGTGACTCCGGTCGCCCGCGGGCGCTCGACACCGTCGTCGCCGGCAACGGTGATGAGGTACGCCATCTGGAACGTGGCCCGGGTCACCTCGGCGAGGCGGAGGTGCACCGTGATCTCGTCGTCGAACTCGAGCGGTTGGCGGTACTGCACGAACGATTCGAGCACCGGCGACTCGAGCCCGGCGTCGCGCCACTCCGTGAACGGATGTCCGATCGCACGCAGGTACTCGACGCGGGTCTCCTCGAAGTATGCGAGGTAGTTGCTGTGGTGCACGATGCCCATCGCATCGGTCTCGACGAACCGCACCCGTATCCGGTGGGTGAAGTCGTAGTCGTCGGGCGACGTGGACGGATCGACTGACAGGCGCACGACGGCGACCCTACAAGCGCGCTCTACAGTCGGAGTCGTGACACCGGCAGTCGTGGCGCTCGAGCACGCGGGGATCACCTTCACGATCCACGAGTACGACCGCGGCGACGACCTCCGCGACTTCGGGCGAGAAGCTGCCGACGCCCTGGGCCTCGACCACGATCAGGTCTTCAAGACGCTCGTCGTCGTCGCCGACGACGAGATGGTCGTGACGGTGGTGCCGGTGAGCTGTCAACTCTCGATGAAGCGGGTGGCTGCAGCGGTCGGGGCGAAGAAGGCATCGATGTGCGACGCCGTACGAGCGGAACGCTCGTCGGGCTACATCGTCGGTGGGATCAGCCCGATCGGCCAGCGCAGGCGATTGCGCACCGTGATCGACGAGACCGCCGAGCTGTTCGACGAGATGTTCGTCAGCGGAGGCAGACGGGGGATGGACATCGGACTCGCACCCGCCGATCTGATCGGATTGCTCGACGCGATCGTCGCCCCGATCACCGCGTGAACGAAGCCGGTCGGCTCACAGCGCAGGATGACGCATCAACGCTTCGATTCGGGCCACGCGGGTTCGCGCCGGTGGATGCGACGCAGCGAGCCGCGCCCGCCAACCGACCGGCGCGCCGTCCGGTGCCATGGGCGAGCAGTTCGCGCAGAGCACTCGCGAGTTCGCGACCGAACCCCATCCGTACGGCTCGGCGGTCGGCTTCGAACTCCGATGAGTGTCCCACCAGGTTCGACAACGAGTCGCTGCCCCGCAGTGCCGCGGTGAACACCCACGACAGCGCGTGCATCGTGAACGCCGCCACCGATCCGATCGCCGCGATCGCAGCGCGACTGCTTGCCCGAAGCTTCCCGCCGCTGCATGGCCGACGTTCTCGAGGAAGAAGCCGACACGCGCCAGCAGCACCACCGGCGCCGACAACCAGTGCCCGATCGTGATCGCAACCGTGTGCAGCCCCAAGTGGTGGCTCAACTCATGGGCGAGAACCCCTTGCAGTTGCGCCTCGGTGAGTTCGTGGACCGCGAAGCTCGTCACCAACACCAGGTGACCGCCGCACGCGAACGCATTCAGTTCGTCCGTCGGCAACACGCGAACCACGTAGCGGCCGGCGGGCAGATCGTTGGCCTGCGCGATCTGGCCCCACAGCGGCGTGATGACCTCGGATTCCTCGTTGGTCGGGCGCCGCGCTCGCAGGAGCGGGGTGAGCACCAACACCTGGATCGGCCGGATGAACAGTGCCAGCCCGGCGACGCCGAAGCCTGCGAGCACCCACCAGAACCGGATGCCGAACAGCCAGCCGAACGGCACCCAGATGACGAACAGGGCGAGCAGCGAGAACGGCAGCATGGCCAGCACCGGCATGAACGCCCAGATGGCTCCTCGTTCGACGCTCCGAGCGCCTTGGTGTCCTCGCATCGCGGTGGCCACGATACGCACAGTGGTTCTCGCTTCGTGCCGGTGTGGACTTGCTCAAGATCTCATCTGATGCTTTCTTCGACAGCACGAGGAACGGTACGTTCGGCTGGCGCCCTCTGACCGGAGTCGGTGGGCGGGGTCGAGAGGACATTCGAGTGAATGACACAGCCAGCGCAGCCGAGACGGCAGCCTTTCAACAGGTGTCTGCGCTGCTCGACGATGCTGCACGATCGCGTGTCGGCGATGCCGACGCCTCCAGCCGACTGGCTCTCGAGGCGAGGGTGCTGGCGCGCACTCACGGTCAATCGTCGCTCGAAGCCCAGGCGCTGTACCACCTCGCATCGATCGCCCACCAGCAAGGGCGTCCGGAGGACGCGTTCGCGCTCGCCAGCGAGGCGATCGCCCTGGCGCAACCGAACGAGATCAGCCTCACCGTTGCCTGGTCGCTCCACCTGCTCGGCGTGGTGCACTATCAGGCGAGCAACTCTGCCGAGGCGCTCGAGAACTGCCAGCGTGCGCTCGAGGTGTACCGGTTGACCGATCACGTCGTCGACGAGGGTCGAATCCTGCACACCGTCGCCGCCATCCACCAGTCGATGGGCGACTACGAGCGAGCGATCGAGTGTTACGAGACCGCCCTCGCAGTCAACGAGGCGCTCGGTCGCCCGGATGTCGACGCGATGGTGCTGGGCAACCTCGCACGGTTGCGCGGTCGGCGTGGCGAGTATCCGGCCGCCATCGAACTCGGAAGCCGGGCCGTGGCACTGGCGCTGACCGATGCGCCGCACCTCGTCGGCAGTCTGATGGCCGACCTTGCCGAAGCACATGCCGGCCTCGGTGATCTCCCGGCTGCCGACGGCTACTTCACAGCGGCTCGCTCGAGTTGGACCACCCGAGCACAGGGAGGCGACGAGCTGTTGCTCACCGAGCAGCTCGGTGTGATGTTGTCGGAAGGTCGGGTTGCACTTCGCAGCGGCCGACTCGACGAGTCGATCGCCTCGTTGCTCGCAGCGCTCGACCTCGCCGACCGCACCGACCAGCGCGAACTCGAGTTGGAGCTCCACGACTTGCTGGCCACGGCGTACAAGCAGGCCGGCCGGCTGTCCGAAGCGCTCGAACAGCGCGAGCGGCACTTCGCACTCCACCGTGAAGTGTCCGCCGACGCCGCCGATCTGCGGGTGCGAACCATGCGCGTCGCCCACGAGAACGAGAACGCCAGACTGCTCGGACAGGTGACGCGGTTGACCACCTCCAGCCTGGTCGCGGGGTACGCAGCCGAACACACCGACGTCGACGCGTATCACCTCGAGGCCTACGAGCGACTTGCTGCGCTCGCCGAGGTTCGCGGTGGCAACACCACACGGCACACCGACGGTGTCGCCGACCTCTCGGCCGAGATCGGCCACGCGATCGGCCAACAGCCGGAATGGTGCGAACGGCTGCGTTTGGCCGCTCGGTTGCACGACATCGGCAAGGTTGCGGTCAACGACCGCCTCTTGTTGAAGCCCGGCCCGCTCACCGTGCAGGAATACGACGAGATCAAGCAACACACGGTGTTCGGTCGTCGGCTGCTGTCCGGTGTGTCGACCGAATTGTTCACGCTGGCCGCCGAGGCCGCGTGGTCGCACCACGAGTGGTGGGACGGTTCGGGATACCCGAATGGGCTCGAGGGAACGTCGATCCCGTTGTCGGGCCGCATCGTGGCGATTGCCGACGTCTTCGACTCGCTTGCCACTCGGCGGGTGTACAAGCGGGAGTGGACCCGAGGTGAAGCGTTCCGGTTCGTCGTCAGCGGCGCGGGAACGCAGTTCGACCCGGCGCTGGTCGAGGCATTCGCTCGAGTGCTCGTGGCTCGATACCCAGAGCTCGAGACGCACCCCACCTGATCAGCGCAGCGCGTTGATCACCCAGCGCCGGACGAAGACGGCGAGATCGTCGACGGTGATGCTGTCGCCGAGACGTCCGTTGCGGTACGAGTTGGAGAACGAGGACACGGTTCCGAGCACGCCGACCGCGACGAGTTCGGCGGGGGCATCGGCGATGGCGCCGGCGCGTTGGCCGGCTTCCACCAACCGCCGCACGTCCTCGAGATAGACGCCGGCGCCCTCGGCGAGCACGTCGGCGACTTCCGGATCGGTTCGTTCGACGTCGAGCAGCGCGAAGTAGGCGGCGTGGTCGGCCATGAACCGAACGCTGGCCTCGGCGCCGTCGGCGATCTGGGTGACCGCGTCGGCGCTCGGCTCCATCGCGGTGCCCTGAGCGCGGCGCAGGTTGAGGCGCATCGTGCGGACCAGTTCGGCGAACAGCTCCCCCTTGGTGGGGAAGTACCAGTAGAAGAGGCCCTTCGCCACGCCGGCCGCCTGGCAGATGTCGGCGATGCGAGTTGCCGAGTACCCCCGGGCGGCGAACAGTTCGCCGGCGGCGTCGAGCAGTTGCTGCTTGCGTTCGAGCCCGTGCTCGGTGTGCTGGCGCGCGTCAGCGCTGTCGAGGCGCTCGGCCCCGGCGTCGAGGCGGTCGGTGGTCACGACCGACAGTCCAACCGAAACTTGACCCGCTGGTCAAGACCGTCCGGTCGACTCGCATCCCCGGTGCCCAACTACCTTGAGATGCGATGGCCGCCACCCGCGACGATCGCATCGCCTCACGGACCCGCAACGACAAGTGGCAGAACGCGCCGCTGCGCATCGAGATGTCCGAGTGCATCAACTGTGACGCGTGTCTTCGCCACTGCCCACCTCACTTCGGGGCGATCTTCAATCACGGTGCTGACGTGATCATCGTGCCCGAGCTGTGCAGCGGCTGCGACAAGTGTCTGCCGGTCTGCCCGGTCGACTGCATCTATCCAGATCCCGAGTGGCAGGCCACGACCGTCCCCGAGGACTGGTGGGACGAGCCGAACGGTCCCGACGACCCGTACCGGTAGCTTTGCGGCATGACCGCCCCAGCCGTCCTGCCAGAAGCCGAACCGATGTCGCACGTGGGCTCAACAGGTGTCGGGGCGCTCGTGATCCATGGCTTCACCGGCAACCCGTCGTCGATGCGAGGCATTGCCGAGGCGCTGGCGGCACTCGGCCACCACGTCGAGATGCCTCGGCTGCCTGGCCATGGAACCACGGTCGAGGACATGGTGACGACCCGATGGGACGACTGGACCGGCGAGGTGCGTGCTGCGCACGATCGGCTGGCCGAACGTGTCGACCAGATCGTGGTGGTCGGGCTCAGCATGGGCGGGGCGCTCACGCTCTGGTCCGGGTTCGAACTGTCGAAGGTGACGGGCCTCGTGGCCATCAACCCGGCCACGACGCCGCAGGCTGCTCCGGTGCTCGACATGATCCAGGAGATGGTCGATGACGGCACCGAAATCGCACCGGCCATCGGTGGCGACATCGCCGATCCCGATGTGCAGGAGAGCTCGTACGACGGCGCACCGCTGCGGCCGCTGCTGTCGTTCATGCGCGAGGGCCTTGCGCCGATGACCGATCGATACGGCGAGTTGACCATGCCGCTGCTGTTGATCACGTCGCGTCAGGATCACGTGGTCGAGCCCTCCAACTCCGAGCACCTCGCCGTCAACTACGGCGGAGACGTCGAGCACGTGTGGCTCGAGCGCAGCTATCACGTCGCCACCCAGGACTTCGACGCCGCCGACATCGAGCGGATGACCGGCGAATTCGTCGCCCGGGTCGCCGGCGACTGATGGACGCCGCCGTGCTGGCCTCGATCCCGAGCCCGTCGTTCAACTCGATCGACATCGGACCATTCAGCCTGAACCTCTACGGGTTGATGATCGCGCTCGGCGTGGTCGCGGCCGTCTGGCTGTTCGGGCGCCGTCTCGAGGAGCGACAGATCGGCACTCGCGACGACGCGAGCTCGATCGCGATCTGGGCAGTGCTCGCCGGGGTCATCGGCGCGCGGCTGTATCACGTCGCCACCGACTGGGATCTGTTCGCCGACGACCTCGGCCGGATCCCGCAGATCTGGAAGGGCGGCCTCGGCATTCCCGGTGGCCTCCTCTTCGGTGTGCCGGTGGGGTTGTACTTCGCGAAGAAGCGAGGGATTCCGCTGGCGGCTGCAGCCACCTGTGCTGCGCCGGCGATCCCGCTCGCACAGGCGATCGGGCGGTGGGGCAACTACTTCAACCAGGAGCTCTACGGCCGGCCGACCGACCTGCCGTGGGGGCTCGAGATCGACAACCCGCCGGCGATCTACGAGATCGGCACCACGTTCCACCCGACGTTCCTGTACGAGTCGCTGTGGAGCCTCGGGTTGTGTCTGCTGTTGCTCTGGATCGACAAGAAGTTCCGGCCGGCCCCTGGCCAGCTGTTCGTGATGTACATCATCGGCTACGGCATCGGACGGTTCTGGGTCGAGGGGCTGCGCATCGACCGCGCCGACGAGTTCGCCGGGCTGCGTTTCAACCAGTGGGTTGCGCTGGTCGCTGTGCTCGGCGGCGCGGTGTTGTTGGCGTGGATGCGCCGCCACCCGATTGCCGAGCCGGTGATCGGTGCGCCCGCGGATGATGCAGCACTCGACGTCGGGATCGATGAAGACCTCGACGACGTCGTCGGCGAAGAACCCGATGACGAGCCTGCCGAACGTTCAGGCGGTGACTCCGGCACCTGACGCTGCGGGCCGTGGTTCAACAGATCTGGGTCCCGTCGGGTGCGGTGATGTGCCAGTTGCCGTTGCTGTCTCGGGTGATGGTGAAGCCGAGTTCTTTGAGGTAGTTGTGGCGGGCGCAGAGGGGTGCGCCGTTGTCGGGATTGGTGGGCCCGCGTTGGGTCCAACTGGTGGTGTGGTCGGCGTGGCAGGTGCTGTGGGGGTGGCTGCAGCCGGGCCAGATGCAGGTTGCTTCGAGCAGCATGACCGCGTCGCGGGCGGCCCCGGTGAAGAGCCGTTGCGTGCGGCCCATCTCGATGATCACGCTCTTGGAGTCGGTGACGACGCGTCGGATGAGCGCCCACAGTGAGACGCCGATGATGGCGTTGGGATCGACGCGGTGTCCTCGGTCGGTTCGGGCGGTGACGTTTCGGTAGTCGGCGGGGTCGAGGGGCTGCCCATCAGCTGCGGCCGCCGCGGTGGTGGCGTCGAGGAGGAAGTTGACGGTGGGCAGGGGTCGGGACCGGTCGGGTGGGCAGGCTGCTGCGGCGCGAGCCATCTCGAGCAGGGCGTCGGACCGTCGTTGTGTCTCCGTGCGGGCGAGGGTGGCGATGTCGGCGTTGTCGGCGCCGTGCTCGGCAACGGCTCGGTTCCAGTCGCGGTTGAACTCGCGGTCGACGTAGTGCGAGAAGACCTCCAGGAACTCGGGGCCGCCGACGTCGTCGAAGCCGGCGTGCAGGTTCCAACCGCCGTCGGAGTCCTGGTGCATCATTGCGTTGCGACGCTGTCCGGATGCGTTCGGCTTTCTCGGCTGCCCCGATGGGATCGGCCAACGCCTCCCACATCAGTGCTCGGCGTTCGAATTCGAGGTAGGAGATGTCCATGGCGTCGGCCATCAGGTTCCACACGCCAGCGGTGAGAACATCGGGGTCGATTCGTGGGTTGGCGGCGATGCGGGCCATCAACCGGGTCTGGGCAACGCCGACCTGGCCGCCTGAGAGTGCGTTGTTCCACACGCCGACCGCTTGTCGGAGCCGCGCCTCCTGCACCCGCCCGTAGGCCTCGGCGCCGGAGAGCTGGAGATGATGGGTCATCCACTGCTTCGCGGTGAAGAACCCGAGATCCGCGAACGGTCGGGCGGTGTCGAGATGATCTGTCACCGAGATGGCGGCAGCTGTCGCTTGTCGGCGGAGTTGCTCGACGCCCTTCGCCCACGCTGCGGTGGTGGGAGCGTCGAAGCTGGACGGATCGATGCGCTCGAGGAGTGCAAGACCTTGCGCACAGTGCTCGACCACGGCCGTCATCCAATCCGCATCGACCTGACCGCCGTTGCCGATCCCGACATCGGTCACCGGATCGAACCCGGCTGCATCATCGGCCGGAAACCAGAAGAACCCGCCAGCAGCAGCCGCGTCGGCGGTCTCCGGCGTCGGCGCATCCCCCACAGCGATCATGGTTCCCATCATGACGAGGGGGTGTCACAGAGTTGAGAGGACGTGGTCACCCCGGGCTCATGGCAGTCGGGCGGCGTCTACCCGACAAGAATCCCCAGCACCATCATGGCGATCAGCACGATCGGGAGGATCGACACGAGAAGCGGGAGCACCAACGCCAGGCTCCGGTCACCTTTGCGTACGGCGAGGAACAAGAAGATGGGGGCGCCGAACATCGTCCCGGTGGTGTACGGGAAGAAGACCAACACCGAGCAGAGGACTGCGACTCGTCCGACAACAGTGGTCGGCAGTACCGAGCGACCCCGCACCGTCCAGCGGGGGGTCGTCATCCGGCCGAGATGGCAGGGACGAGACCATCCGGCCGCCACCGATCAGCGCCACGAGCCCGACGACCAGCGAGGCCAGGCCGATCGGGAAGAGGACGGCGAGCCTCGCAACCCCGAACCGGACATCGGCCGAAACGCCTGGCGAGCCGTCTGCGTTCATGATCACCAGCGCCCACTCCCCGCTCTCGATCGTCCAGTCGAGGGTCTGTTCGCCGCTGCCACCCACCGACGCAACCCAGAACCCCACGGTCTCCGGAGCGGCGGGATCGGTTGCGCCGTCGTTCCTCGTGTACACCACATCGGTGATGTCGTCCTGGAAGGATTCCCACTCGGTGATCTCGTCGTGGGCGACGCCGTCGAGGTACCCGGCAACCGCATCGGCAGGAGCGATGCCCATGAAGAGCGCGTTGGACCCTGTCGCAACGCCCTGCACCCGGACGTCATCGGGCGGCGGGACGAACTCGGGCATCGTGCTCCAACGCAGCAGCTCGACGTCGTCGGTGACCACTGCACGAGACGACACCTCGATCGTCAACGGATCGCTCAACCGGTACTCGCCGAAAGCCGAGGAGTGGAACAACGACATGAGACCGACGTTGTAGATGAGGACCAGCCCGACCACCACCAGCCCGGTTCCGAACCCGATCACCTTGGTTCTTCGAGTCACCGGGATCACCTCCTCCGTTGCGTCCCCACGCGGGAAGTCGAACGCCTCTACTTCCCTTGTCCCACGTCCGCGTCGCAGCGACCAGAGCAGAACGACCAGACCGATGGACGGCCACCCCACAGGACGAGCAACGCAGTGACCTCGATGCCGCTGACCTGGCACAACCCGTGCCCCGTCGTCGCGTGTCGCCGGCGCCTCGGACCACCGTCGCGGGTTCGGCAGCTGGCTCGACTACCCGACAGATTCACCGCGAACGAGGCGAGCCTTCAGTTCCAGCGCGAGCAGCTGGCCAGCCTCGTGAACCCATGCTGGTTCGTAGTGTCGGATCGTGATCCACATCAAGGGACCGCTTGGCCAGTACGTGACGTCGAGGCATCCTCGCTCGCGGGGGTTCTGTTTGAGATGCCAGTGCCGGTTTCCGGGGTATCGCCGAGCACCCAGCGTCGTGACGTGAGAGAACTGCAGACCGATGTCTGATGCGGTCTCGGCGAGCACTGACTCCATCTCGTCGAGTGACAGATCGCCTGCCACTGCGACCTCGACGTTCGTGGACTTGTCCGTGTTCTTCACTGCGTGCTTGGCAGCAACCATGGCCACATCTTGTGACTCGCAGGGGAGCCGGCAGTACGGCCGTTGGTCCTCGAGGGAGAGGTGCGTTCGTCACACCGGCACCCTCGTCGCCCGTGCGGAACAGCGGTTCCATCGTCACGGTTCCGAACCCACGTCGCTGTACGTGGTCAACTGGGCCGTCGGGGGTGTCACAGAGCTCGCGAGGCGATGGCGACGGATCCTCGGTGGGCTCATCCTGGCTCCGGCCGACGGTGCATCAGCCAGACCTCGGGCCCGCCATCGTCGATGGTGACATGGCCGTCCACATCGAATCCGAGTCGCCCGTAGAACGCGACGTTCGATTCGGTGGACGTCTCGAGGCAGACGTCGAGGCCGGCCCGGTCGCTCGAGCGCAACAGGGGCGCCAGCGTCATCGTCGCGAGACCACGTCCTTGCATGGCTCGGCTGGTGCCGACGGTCCCCAGGTACAGGTGACGCTGTTTCGGACGCAGCGGATCGACCGAGCGGTCTGCTGCCCTCGATGCGTCGTGCCGATCTCCTTCGAGCTCCGCCACCGCCGATGCGACGTCGGTGTCGATGCGCGCAGCGGAGACGACGGCGCTGTCGAACCACGCCGCCACGGAGTGGACCATGCCGGCCACTTCGGTGACCGACACGCCACCGAACGGCAGTGCGTAGTGCTCCAACGCAATTCGCTGCAGCCCGGTGATCCGTCGCTCGTGGTCTGATGCGTCGACGGTCCACCGGGTCCGGGGGAATCGGCGAACGCGTCAGCCAAGACCGCGGCCGCCCGATCGAGATCGGTGAGTCGTGCGAGCCGGGTGGACGTCTCCATGCAGGTCATGATGGCAGCGGTCGACTTGGGGCCACGTCTGCGCCGCATCGGCCCGTCAAGGGGCCCGAGGCGGTTCGGAGTGGTCGGGCGTGGTCAACTGGATCGGTGTCAGATCTGGTCCACCTCCGAGGAGCAACCTTCGACGCCGTGGTGGATGTCTCCACTTCCACGCCGAGCATCGTCCATTGGGGAGAACCGCTCGGCGCCGATCCGGATCTCGACGCGATTGCAGCAGCACTCGGGCGGCCAACGGTGGCGGGTGCACTGGGCTCGGTCGCGCCGGTCGGTGTCGTGCCGCTGCACGCCGACGGTTTCGCCGGGCGGCCAGGGCTCGCTGGGCGTCGAGGTGGCGGACGGGATTGGTCGCCACGGTTCGTGCCGACGGGCCATGGCATCTCCGACGGCGTACTGACGGTTGATGCCGTCGACGATGCGGCCGGTTTGGCGCTCGCGACCGAGATCTCCGTCGGCGACGTCCTCGGCGTTCGGGTGACGCTGACGAACACCGCCGATCGGCGGTACTCGCTCGATGCGTTGACCGTGAGCCTGCCGTTGCCGGGAGAGGCCGACGAGTTGCTCCGTTTCGAAGGTCGTTGGGCCCGAGAGTTCCAACCGCTCCGGACTTCGTGGACCGACGGCGCCGTCGTCTCCGAGCACCTGCGTGGCCGGACCTCGCATGAGCACCCGCCGCTGCTGTTCGCCGGTCGGAGCGGCTTCGGCGAGTGGATCGGCGAGGTGTACGGCGTGCATCTCGCATGGAGCGGCAACCACACGATGCTCGCCGAGCGACTTGCGGACGGCCGTCGCTACGTGCAGGCCGGGGAGCTGCTGCATCCTGGCGAAGTCGTGCTGGAACCGGGCGAGTCGTACCGCACGCCGCAGGTGCTGGGCGTGTGCTCATCGAGCGGACTCACGTCGGCGACGTGGGGGTTCCACCGGGTTGCACGACGGAGCCCGTCGCACCCGACACCGCCGCGCCCCGTGCTGTTGAACACCTGGGAAGCGGTCTACTTCCGGCACGACCACGACACGCTCCGCGATCTCGCCGACGTCGCAGCATCGATCGGCATCGAACGCTTCGTGCTCGACGACGGCTGGTTCGGGTCACGACGAGACGACACATCCGGCCTCGGCGACTGGACGGTCTCCGCCGACGTCTACCCAGATGGCCTCGGGCCACTGATCGACCACGTCACCGGATTGGGAATGGAGTTCGGGATCTGGGTCGAACCCGAGATGGTCAACCCCGACAGCGATCTCTACCGGAGCCATCCGGACTGGGCGCTGACCACGGATGGTTACGACCCGGTGCTTGGGCGGAATCAGCTCGTCCTCGACCTCGGCAACCACGACGCGTTCGCCCACGTCCTCGACGCGCTCGACACGCTGCTGCGCGACCACGACATCGCCTACGTGAAGTGGGACATGAACCGCGACCACGTGCAGGGTTCGGGGTCGAGCGGATCCGCCGGAACACACGCCCAGACGGTTGCGGTCTACGCGCTGCTCGACGAACTGAGGACCCGTCATCCCGACGTCGAGTTCGAGTCGTGTGCGAGCGGTGGCGGACGCATCGATCTCGAGATCCTCCAGCGGGTCGAGCGGGTGTGGACCAGCGACTGCAACGACGCGCTCGAACGCCAGACGATTCAGCGGGGCGCCTCGATGCTGCTGCCTCCGGAGGTGATGGGTGCGCACATCGGACCTCGGCGAGCGCACACGACGGGCCGTCGACACACGATCGCGTTCCGGGCGGCGACAGCGCTGTTCGGGCACCTCGGCGTCGAGTGGAACGTGACCCGACTCTCCGACTCCGAGCGCGCCGAGCTGGCGGAGGCGATCGCGCTCCACAAGCGGTTCCGGTCGCTGCTGCACAGCGGTGATGTGGTCCGCTTCGACACCGATGAGCCGTATTGCGCTCACGGGGTCTACGCAGTCGATCGCTCTGAGGCGTTGGTGTCGTTCGCCCAGCTGACCACGGCCCCGAGCCTGACCCCGCCACCGTTGAGGCTCCCGGGGCTCGACCCCGAGCGTCGGTACCAGGTCCGCCACGTGGCGCTGCCGGGGGAACGATGGGGGATGGCGCTGTCACAGCCAGCATGGCTCACTGACGGCATCGAGCTGACCGGACGCCAACTCGCTGCTCACGGCCTCCGCCCACCGGTGATGCACCCCGAGTCGGCGGTGCTGGTCCACCTCGCCGCCATCTGACCTGCCCCGGTTGCGGTCAGGTGGTGAGCGAGGCGATACGTGCGTCCATCTTGTCGATCGCCATGATCCAGCCCTGGGCGCCGGGAGAGTCGGCGGGAACGCCGACGTGGGTCAGGGTCATCGCCGTGCGATCGCCGAGCGCTTCGAGTTCGACGATCACCGACGTCTCGGTCGGTGCGCCCTCGGGCATGCCCATCTGCTCGGCGGTCATCACGTTGCCGTCGGCATCGGCCATGAGCTCGGTGTAGACGAGGCGGGTCGTTGGATCGACCTCGACGTACTCGCCGACGAAGTACATCTGCATCGGCCCTCCGGGGGTCTCCATCTCCATGGCGATACGGCGGGCGCCGCCGACCCTGACGTCCATCTCGGCCGTCGGGATGGTGGCGCCCATCGGCCCGTACCAGTTGGCGAAGTGCTCCGGTTCGGTCCACATCGCCCAGATCAGGTCGATCGGTGCGTCGAAGGTGCGTTCGATCCGAACGCTCTTGGTGTCAGTCATGGGTGATGTCCTTGTCGTTGCGAGTGGGTTGGAGCGTTTGGACGTAGTCGTCCATGCGGTCGAAGCGGTCGTCCCAGATGTGGCGGTACTGATCGGTCCAGCTGGCGACGCCGGCGAGCGGTGTTGCGTTGATGGTGCAGGGTCGGGACTGGGCTCGTCGCGAGCGGCTGACGAGCCCAGCGCGTTCGAGCACCTTGATGTGTTTGGAGATCGCCGGGAGCGTCAGGTCGAACGGGGCCGCGAGGTCGTTCACGCTGGCCTCGCCGTCGGCGAGCCGAGCAAGGATGGCCCGGCGAGTGGAGTTGGCGAGCGCCGCAAAGGTCTCGTCGAGCTGAGCATCGTCGAGGGTTGCGGTCGGCGTCGTCATCGGGATTCCTCGTTTGTTTCCATTCTGGTCAATTAACCAGTTAGGAAAGTAACAGGCTCCACGAGCTGGGTCAACCCTCGCTGATCCTGGGCATACGATGGCCAGACCTTGGGGATCGCCATGCAGGAGTCGTCGTGACCGAACGAAAGCCACCCGGCGTCGAGTGGGCGTCGTGGGTCGACCGACAGATCGACGACGCGCGCAGCGACGGGCTGCTCGACAACCTCGAGGGCTCGGGCAAGCCGATTCCGGGCCTCGGTGAACCTCGCGACGACGACTGGTGGGTGAAGGACAAGCTGCGCCGCGAGGGTGTCAACTGGGTCCCGCCCACGTTGGCGATCCGTGCCGAGCGCGACGCTGCGGTCGCCGAGGCCGAGGTGGCCGGGACCGAGGCCGAGCTCCGCGGCATCATCGAGCGGGTCAATGAACGGATTCGTCACGTCAACAGCCACACCGTGTCGGGGCCGCCGACCACGGTCTGGACCGTCGATCCCGAGCCGATCGTCGAACGCTGGCGGGCGAGTCGTCCGGAGGTGCCTCCAGGAGATGAACCGGCTCTCGACTCCGATGACCAACTGGCAGCGTCGGCGAGATGGAGTCTCCGTCGCCTGCTGCGTCGGCAGTGAGCCGAGCGTCAGCGGCGCGGCGTGGCGACACCGCGGAAGCGGACCGGCCGCTCCGTGCACTCCTCGTCGTAATGGGCACCCCAGCCGGCGATGCGGGCCACTGCGAAGATCGGCGTGTCCGGCTCGAAGCCGGCCGCGCGCGTGAGCGCGCCGAGGGCGAGGTCGACGTTCGGCTGGTGCGCCATGATCCGGCCGGCCTCGGAGATCACGCCGTCGACCAGTTCCGCTCCGCTCGGGTCCAGTCGACGTACCTGATCGAGCAGCGGAGGGAACCGTGGATCGACGCCTCGATAGACCTTGTGGCCGAATCCGGGGATGGGGCGGCGCTGTGCTCGGAGTCGTTCCATCACGAGCGACGGTTCGGTCTCGCTGCAGTCGTCGAGGAATCGGTGGGCCTGGGCCGACGCACTCCCGTGCAGCGCTCCCTCGAGCGTGGTGAGCCCGGCAGCGAACGCAATCGACGGCGACGTGCGAACCGAGGCAGCGATACGAACAGCGAGCGTGCTCGTGGCCAGTTCGTGGTCGGCCAGCAGCACGAGGGCCGTGTCGATCGCATCGACGAGCGCCGGCGACGGGCGTCGCCGCCACGCCGCTGCAAGGCGTCCGGCGAAGCGCCCGGTGCGTCGGGTCGAGCCGAGCACCTGAGGGGTTGCCACGAGCAGCCGCCGGGCTGCATCGGCAGGGGAGGGGTCGGCAAGCGGGCTCGACGTCGCATTGCCATGAGGCGGGGTGTCGCCGTGGAGCTCGGCCAGCACCTGGGCGGCGGTCGCCATTCGGCCGATCGGTGAGAGCGCGAGTGTGCTGATCGGCGCAAGAGCGCTTCGCTCTGTGGCATCGATTGCCGGCCACCTGACGGCCGCCTCGGTGGTGTCGCCGGACCACAGCAGTTCCGCTACCTCCTCGAAGGGGCGGTCGGTTGCCAGCGCCGCGACGTCACGCCCCCGGTAGCTCAGTGAGGTCTCGTCGATCACGGTGATGCCCGAGGAGATCTGGACGTCGATCGTCGCCCGCGGCCCGGTCGGCGCGCGCCGACTGCGCTGCGCCAACTGTTCGACTTCGTCGCGGGCGAACAGCGAGGTGCGGCCGTCAGCGCCGATGGTGCGGGCGAGTCGCCCGCGGCTCACGTACGCGTAGAGGGTGGCCTTGGTGACGTCGAGGATCGCAGCGGCTTCGCTCGACTTGATCAGCGTGCTCACGTGATCAGTGTGATCGACTCGCTTGACGAGATCAACATTGATTGAATCAATGTTGATCAGCAGGGTTGACGAACGGAAACTGAGGCCATGACCCACCTCATCGACGTACCTGCCGGACTCAACGGCGTCATCGCAGCCGAGACCATGATCGGAGCAGTCGACGGCGACCGTGGCTTCTTCCATTACGGCGCCCACGATGCCACCGAGCTGGCCCGCACACGATCGTTCGAGGAGGTGTGGTTCCTCGTCCGGGAGGGCCGCCTTCCGGACGAGGCCGAGGCGAGCGACTTCCGTCAGTTGGTGGCCTCGATGCGGCAGTTGCCGGCCGGCCTGTCCCAGTTGATCGACGTCGTCGCGAGCCAGGACGCGTCGATGCTCTCGAAGCTCCGCTCGGTGCTGTCGGTCGCCGGTCTCGGGCTGTCGCCGGTGATCGACGTCGACGACGCTGAACGCCGCGCTCAGACGTTGCGGTTGGCTGCCCTCGTGCCGATGATCCTCGCGGCACTCCACCGGTCGGCGCTCGGACTCTCGCCGGTGGAACCGCACCAGTCGCTCGGCCACGCCGCCGCGTACTTGCATGCGGTCACCGGCGAGGTGCCGACGCCGGTGGCGGCACGAGCGGTCGAGCAGTACATGATCCTCACGATCGATCACGGCTTCAACGCCTCGACGTTCACGGCGCGTGTCGTCGCCTCGACGGGTGCTGACCCGGCAGATGCGGTGTGTGCGGCGCTCGGTGCGCTGGCAGGTCCGTTGCACGGCGGCGCCCCCAGCCGGGCCCTCGATGCGCTCGACGAGATCGGAACGGTCGATGCGGCGTCCGACTGGGTTCGACGCGAGGTCGAGGCCGGCCGGCGCATCATGGGTTTCGGGCATGCGGTGTACCGGGCACCCGATCCTCGGTCGGCGTTGTTGCGCGAGGTTGCAGAACGACTCGGCGGCGACCTCGTCGAGTTGGCGACGGCGGTCGAGGCGGAAATTCTCGTCACACTTGCCGAGCTCAAGCCCGGGCGCCCGCTGCCGAGCAACGTCGAGTTCTACGCCGGGGTCGTCATGGAGACCGCCGGCCTGCCCCGCCCGATGTTCACACCGACGTTCGCCGTGAGCCGCACGGTCGGGTGGTGCGCTCACATCGTCGAGCAGGCCGCATCAGCCAAACTCATCCGCCCCTCCAGTCGCTACGTCGGCCCACCCAGTCACGATCTGACCGCCACCACCCCCGAAAATTGAGCGGATCGGCCCGTCCGCGACGCCCTGGTGCGCACGTTTCGGAGGGGAGACCGATCGTCGGCCGAACTGTGCGCGAATCTGCCCACCCGTGACGCCCCGGTGCGCATTTTTCGGGTTGGGGTGGGCGGTAGCGTGGGTCGTCGTGTCCGACCGCATCACCCCAGAGGCCGTCGCCAAGGTGGCCAAACTCGCTCGGCTGAACCTGAGCGACACCGAACTCGACCAGGCGACCCATCAGCTGAGCGACATGCTCGATCACTTCGCCGACATCGACGCACTCGATCTCGACGGCGTCGAGCCGATGACGCATCCCACGCCCATCGCCAACGTGATGCGCGAGGACATCGAGATGGACTGCCTCGACCGCGACGAAGTGCTCGCAGCGGCCCCCGCCGCCGAGGACGGGCGCTTCCGCGTTCCGCCGATCCTCGGACTGGAGGACTGACGATGAGCGACTCGCCCACCGCCGACGGTCTCCCGACGAGCGCCGCCGACATCGCCTGGAACGTCCGCAACAACATCGCCAGCGCAACGGACGTACTCGAACGACACCTCGCCGCGATCGACCAACGCGAGAGCGACATCCACGCTTTCAACCTCGTGCTCGCCGACGAGGCTCGAGCTCGGGCTGCCGAGATCGACGAGGCCGTCGCGGTCGGTCGAGATCCTGGCCCGCTCGCCGGCGTGCCGGTCGCGCTCAAGGACAACATGTGCACCCGTGGGATCCCGACGACGTGCTCGTCGAAGATCCTCGACGGCTGGCGCCCGCCGTACGACGCCACCGTGGTCACCAAGCTGCGCGAGGCCGGTGCAATCGTGGTCGGCAAGACGAACCTCGACGAGTTCGCGATGGGCTCGAGCACCGAGAACTCGGCGTTCGGTGCCACCCGCAACCCGCACGACACCAGCCGAGTCCCCGGAGGATCCAGTGGCGGATCGGCCGCCGCGGTCGCTGCCGGATTCGCCGCAGCCAGCCTCGGCTCCGACACCGGCGGTTCGATCCGGCAGCCCGCAGCGCTGTGCGGTGTGGTCGGGGTCAAGCCGACCTACGGAGCGGTCAGCCGGTACGGGCTGGTCGCATTCGCATCGAGCCTCGACCAGATCGGGCCGTTCACCCAGGACGTGGCCGACGCGGCGCTGGTGCTCGAGGCGATCTCGGGCCACGACCAGATGGACTCGACGTCGATCCGGCAGGGCCCGCTCGACATCAGCCGCCAGCTCGACATGGGCGTGGCAGGGCTGCGCGTCGGCCGGATCACCGACCTCCCCGAGGGTGCGAGCGCCGACGTGGCTGGCCGGCTCGACGAGGCCTTCGACGCCCTCCGCGACGCGGGCGCCGAGATCGTCGACGTCGAGGTTCCCGCCTTCACCTACGGCCTCACCGCCTACTACCTGATCGCACCCGCAGAGGCGTCGAGCAACCTGGCCCGCTACGACGGTGTCCGGTTCGGGCAGCGAATCGAAGCGCCCGACACCAACGCGATGTACATGGCCACACGCACCGACGGCTTCGGCGCCGAGGTGAAGCGTCGCATCATGCTCGGCACCTACGCCCTGTCGGCGGGGTACTACGACGCCTACTACGGCAGGGCGCTCAAGGTCCGCCGTCGCATCGCCGCCGACTTCGCCGCTGCGTACGAACGTGCCGACGTGCTGCTGACCCCAGCATCGCCGACCGTGGCGTTCCATCTCGGCGACAAGACGTCGGACCCGATGTCGATGTACCTGTGCGACACGTACACGATTCCCTCGAACCTCACCGGCGACCCCGGCATGAGCGTGCCGTTCGGCACCGGTGACGACGGCCTTCCGGTCGGGGTGCAGGTGCTGGCGCCGGCGCTGGAGGAGTCGCGGATGTTCCGAACCGCCGCCGAACTCGAACGGAGGGCCCCGAAATGAGCCAGGCGTGGACGTTCAACGGCTACGAGATGGTCGTGGGTCTCGAAGTGCACGTGGAGTTGGCGACACGCACCAAGCTGTTCTCGGCCTCGCCGAACCGTTTCGGTGACGAGCCCAACACCAACATCGACCCCGTCACGCTCGGCCTGCCCGGCGCGTTGCCGGTGCTCAACCGTCAGGCGGTCGAACTCGCAATGCGACTCGGGCTGGCCCTCGACTGCACGGTGCAACGCTCGACGTTCGCCCGCAAGAACTACTTCTATCCGGACATGCCCAAGGCGTATCAGATCAGCCAGTACGACGAACCGATCTGCGTCGATGGCTGGCTCGACCTGCCGGGCAGCATCCGGGTCGGGATCGAGCGCGCCCACCTCGAGGAGGACACGGGGAAGTCGACCCACGTCGGTGGCAGCGGTGGCCGCATCCACGGAAGCGACTTCTCGCTGATCGACTTCAACCGTGCCGGCGTGCCACTGGTCGAGATCGTCAGCCGGCCGGACATCCGCACACCCGACCAGGCCAAGGCCTACGTCAGCGAACTCCGAGCGATCCTCGTCGCCGTCGGCGCGTCCGACGCGAAGATGGAGGAGGGCTCGATGCGCGTCGACGCCAACGTCTCCGTGCGCCTCCCCGGTGCCGAGTTCGGCACACGGTGCGAGATCAAGAACGTCAACTCGGTGCGCTCGGTCGGTCGGGCGATCGAGTACGAGGCGCAACGTCAGGTGGGCATGCTCGAAGCGGGCGAGTCGATTCGCCAGGAGACCCGCCACTGGGACGAGAACGACGGCCGCACCCACACGCTGCGCACCAAGGAGGACGCCGACGACTACCGGTACTTCCAGGAGCCGGACCTCGTCGTGGTCGATCCCGACCCCGAGTGGATCGAGCGGGTGCGGGCGGGCCTGCCGGTGCTCCCGGCAGCACGGCGAACCCGACTCGCCGAGGCAACCGGACAGACCACCGACGCCGAACCGATCCTGGTGGTCACCGACCGCGACCAGGACGCCTACGTGCTCGCCGTGGCCGAGGCGGGTGGTGACGCCGGTCGTGCGCTCGTCCACGTGAAGGAGGCGTTCGCCGAGCAAGGTGCGCGTCCCGCCGTGCCTGCTGCCGACCTTGCCGGGCTCACGCGGCTCGAGGTCGACGGCAAGCTCACCGCCACGCAGGCCAAGCAGGTGCTTGCCGAAATCGTCGCACGTGGCGGCGGCGATGCCGAGGCGATCGCAGCAGCCAAGGGATTCGAGGCGATGGACACCAGCGACCTCGAAGCGATGGTCGACGATGCGATCGCCGCCCAGCCCGATGCCTGGGCGAAGTACTGCGCCGGTGAGGGCAAAGCGGCCGGGGCGCTCGTCGGTGCCGTGATGAAGGCATCGAAGGGTCAGGCCGACGGCAAGGCGGTCAATGCACTCCTCGAGGCTCGTCGCAGCGCCGGCTGACCCCGAGGCGACCGGGTGACGGAAATGACCTCCGACCTGGAAACCTGAACCGCCCGACTGCGATACTCCCGGCTGTGGGGGACTTCGATCTGACGGGCCGTGTGGCCGTGGTGACCGGTGCAGGTCGCGGTATCGGCGAGGGCATTGCGCGAGCACTGGCCGAAGCAGGCGCGTCGGTGGTGCTCGCAGCGCGTACCGCTGAGGAGGTGGAGTGCGTCACCTCGTCGATCAGCGAGCAGGGCGGTCGAGCGATCGCCGTTCCCTCCGATGTCACCGACACGTTCGCACTGGGCTCGCTGGCCACGGCAGCCGTCGAGGAGTTCGGCCACCTCGACATCTGGGTGAACAACGCCGGCGGAGCCGAGGCCGGCAAGCCGCTGGCCGAGCTCAGACGCAGTGAGTGGGACCGTGTGGTCGATCTCAACTTCACCGCCGTCTGGAACGGGGCGATGGCCGCAGTGGAACAGATGCACTGGGGGTCGATCATCAACGTGTCGTCGATGGCGGCGTTCGGAGCGATGCCGGGCAAGGGGCACTATGCGGCGTGCAAGGCCGCGGTGATCTCGCTGACCCAGACGATGGCGGTGGAGCTCGCCCCGGACATTCGCGTGAACGCGATCGCGCCCGGCATGATCCCCACGAAACTGCTCTTCGACGCCGCCGACGTCGAGGGGCTGGACCTGGACGATCTCGCAAGCCGCGCCCCGCTCGGATTGGGTTCGCCGTCGGACATCGGCGCGGCAGCGGTGTACCTGGCGTCGTCAGCCGCGAAGTGGGTGACCGGCCAGACCATTCAGGTGTCCGGTGGCATGACGATCGTCTGATTCGGCCGCTCCCCTGACTCGTCGTCGCTCGCGCCGTGTCGCCACACTCGAACGATGGACTTCGAGATCCCCACCGACATCCAGGACACCCTCGACCAGCTCGACGCGTTCATCGCTGCCGAGATCAAGCCGCTGGAGGAGCAGGACGACAACATCCGCTTCTTCGATCATCGACGGGAGTGGGCGCGCACCGACTTCGACAACGATGGCGTGCCACGGGCGGACTGGGAGGAGCTCCTGCGCGAGATGCGCCGGCGAGCCGATGCCGCCGGCTGGCTGCGTCTGGCCCTGCCGTCGGAGTTCGGTGGCCAGGACGCCACCAACCTGAAGATGGCGATCATCCGCGAGCACCTGGCACACAAGGGCCTCGGGTTGCACAACGACCTCCAGAACGAGTCGTCGATCGTCGGCAACTTCCCGACGGTGCTGATGATGCGCGACTTCGGCACCGAACAGCAGAAGATCGACTGGATGCCGGGGTTCCTCGACGGCACCCGCCGCCTCGCGTTCGGGCTGACCGAACCCAATCACGGCAGCGACGCCACCTACATGGAGACCACGGCGGTCCGCGACGGCGACGAGTGGGTGATCAACGGGATGAAGCGATGGAACTCGGGGCTGCACCACGCGACCCACGACATCATCTTCGCCCGCACGTCCGGCGACCCCGGCAGCCCGAAGGGCATCAGTGCGTTCCTCGTGCCGACCGATGCCGACGGCTTCAACGTCGACTTCTTCTGGTGGACGTTCAACATGCCGACCGATCACGCCGAGGTCAGCCTCACCGACGTGCGCGTGGGTGCCGATGCGCTGTTCGGTGAGGCCGACCGCGGGCTCGAGCTCGCCCAGCACTTCGTCCACGAGAACCGGATCCGTCAAGCGGCGTCGTCGCTCGGCGCCGCCCAGTACTGCATCGACGAAGCGGTCGCCTACGCCAACAGCCGTACCACCTGGGGCAAGAAGCTGTCGGTCAACCAGGGCATCCAGTTCCCGCTCGTCGAGTTGCACACCGAGGCGGCGATGTTGCGCCAACTCGTGCGCTACACCGCGTCGATGCTCGACGCCAAGCACCACATGGAGGTCACCCACCTGGTGGCGATGTGCAACTACCGCGCCAACCGGCTGGCGTGCGACGCCGCCGACCGGGCGATGCAGACCTGCGGTGGCGTCGGCTACTCACGCCACATGCCCTTCGAGCACATCTACCGGCATCACCGCCGCTACCGGATCACCGAGGGCTCCGAGGAGATCCAGATGCGCAAGGTCGGCCAGCATCTCTTCGGCTTCGGCCGCAAGTAGGCCACATCGCCGGGAGAGCGCCGCTGGGGCGATTTGCGAACCCACCGCAGCTGCGGGTTCGGCCCATCGGAACGCCCGTCAGGAGTCGCGGTTGCGCCAGGTCTCCCACGCTTCGAGGTTCGATTTCGACATCTCTCGGTGCTCACGTGCGATCGCACGCGACGCCTTGTCGTCGAGTCGTCCGCCGATGGCGATCGCTCCGAACATGTTGCCGCGAAAGTAGGCGCCGAAGTCGGTCGGTCGGAAGAAGCCGCGCAGGTCGTCTGGTACGTCCACGCCCGGCGCCCAGGCAGCCGGGTCGACCGGGGGCAGCGACAGCGAATCGAGCGTCGCCCAGATGTCGTCGTCGTTTGTTCGATCGGCGAAGTCGCGGCCCTGGTAGCGGTACACCTCGCGGCCATCGGGATCGATGATCACCATGCCGGGCAGCGCGATGCCGCCGCGTTCGTCGGGATCGAACAGCTCCAACGGTTGCAGGTACCGCTCGCCCCCGGGGTCCGACACGAAGCGGGTGCGGGTGAAGCCCCAGCGCTCGGCCATGCCGGCTTGGCGCACGTCGTCGTCGACGCTGACGGCGGCGAGTTCAGCGCCACCCTGATGGATTCGGTCGTACTCCGATGCCAGCTTCACGAGCTGGCCGCAGCAGTACGGTCACCAGTCTCCGCGGTAGGTCATCAAGATGATCGCGCCGGTGGTTCGGCGCAGCGGGAGGATGTCGACTCGTTCCATACGGGAACGGTAGTCGTCAGCTCGGAAGCGGAACCCGTCGGCGCATCAAGCGCGTGGGCAGCGGGATGCGGTCGGAGAACTTGCTGACGATGGGGCCGACCATCGCACTGATCAGCACGTACCCGGCCGCCAGTGCACCGAGGTCGGGTCCGTCGACCAGGTTCGAGCCCAGCGCGGCGATCACGATCGAGAACTCGCCGCGCGCGATCAGCACCGTGCCGGCTCGCAGCCGTCCCTTGGGTGCCGCGCCGACCCGGCCGGCGGCGTACCAGCCGGTGGCCACCTTGGTCAGCGCAGTGAAGACGAAGAGCCCGAGCGCAGGAATCGTCGCCGCGATCAGATCGGCCGGATCGATCTGGAACGAGAAGAACAGAAAGAACGTTGCAGCGAACAGGTCGCGCAGCGGCGAGAGCAGTTCGCTGGCCCGCTCCTCGGCGCGGCCCGACAAGGCCAGACCGACCAGGAAGGCGCCGATCGCTCCCGACACCTCGAGCTGCTGGGCCACCCCGGCCACGAGCAGCGTGATGCCGAACACCGTGAGCAGGAACGCTTCGTCGCTTCCACCGACGACCCAACCGCTCATCCGCCGGCCGTAGCGCAGCGCCGCCAACAGGATCACGGTGACCGCCGCCAAGGCGATCAGCACACTCGTGATCGTGGCCGACAGGCTGCCACCGACGATGAGTGCGGCAACGACCGGGAGGTAGACCGCCATCGCGAGGTCCTCCATCACCAAGATGTTGAGCACCGCCGGTGTCTCACGGTTGCCGAGACGCCCGAGGTCGGACAGCACCTTGCTGACCACGCCCGACGAGCTGATCCAGGTGACGCCGCCCAGCAGCACCGCCGCAATCGGATCCCATCCGAGGAGCAGACCGAGTGCCACGCCGGGCAGGGCGTTGAGCAACATGTCGACGAGGCCGGGCTGGAGTCCTGTGCGCAGGCCACTGCGGAGCTCGGTGTCGGAGTACTCGAGGCCGAGAGCGAACAACAACAGGAGCACTCCGATCTCGGCTGCGATCTCGAAGAACTCGACCGACACGTCGAGTTGAACGACGCCGCCTTCGCCCATGGCGAGCCCGGCGATGAGGTACAGCGGAATGGCGGGGATGCCGAAGCGGCCGGCGAACCGCGACAGCAGTGCGAGCGCAAGGATCAGCGCGCCGATCTCGACGAACGCGAGCGCGGCTTCGTCGGTTCCAGCAGCGAAGAGCATCGACTGTGGGTCAGTTGCGGATCAGGTCACGCATCGAAGCGAGGCCGTCCGTCGTGCCGACAGCGACGATGACGTCGCCGATGACCAGAGGGAACTCGGGGCCGGGAGCGGGAATCGACTGACCGTCGCGAATGACCGCAACGATCGACGACCCGGTCTTCGTGCGATACATCCCGTCGCCGATCGTTGCGCCCGACGCCGGCGACGATGCCGAGAGCTCGATCCACTCGATCGCGAGCCCCTCGATCTCCTGCTGCACCGCGGAGACGGCCTCGGTGACCCTGCTCGCCCCGAGCAGCTCCGAGACGGTTCTCGTGTCTGCCGCCGACAGCGCAACGAGCGATGAGCACTTGTCAGGATCGTCCGAGTCGTACAACAGGATTTCGCGTCGACCGTCGTGATGCACGAGCACCCCGATGTCGACGTTGTCCTCGGTGGTGAACTCGTGGCGCACGCCGACGCCCGGCAACTTCGTCTCTCGAACCTCGGCCATCTCCCCATTCTGGCAGCGACTGGTGGGCAGAGCACCAGGCTCTGCTCTCGAACCGGGCACTACCGTGCACGTTCATGAGCGACGCTGCGAACACCCCCGGCACCCCAGTCGACGTCAAGCCCCGATCGCGTGACGTCACCGACGGCATGCAGAAGGCCCCATCGCGGGCGATGTTGCGTGCAGTGGGCATGGGCGACGACGACTGGGACAAGCCCCAGGTGGGCATCGCGTCGTCGTGGAACGAAGTGACGCCCTGCAACATGACGCTGCGCAAACTTGCCGAGCACGCCAAGGTCGGCGTCCGTGAGGCAGGCGGATTCCCGATGGAGTTCGGCACGATCACCGTCAGCGACGGCATCTCGATGGGCCACGAGGGCATGCGCGCCTCACTGGTGTCACGCGAGGTGATCGTCGACTCGGTCGAGACCGTGATGCACGCCGAGCGCTTCGACGGGTTCGTCGGACTGGCCGGCTGCGACAAGTCGATCCCCGGCATGCTCCTCGCTGCCGCCCGCCTCGATCTGCCGAGCGTGTTCGTCTACAACGGCTCGACGATGCCGGGCGAACACGATGGCGCCGCCCTCGACATCACCAGCGTGTTCGAAGCCGTGGGTGCGCATGCCGCAGGCACGATCGACGACGCCGAACTCCATGCCATCGAGTCCAAGGCGTGCCCCGGCGAAGGGGCCTGCGGGGGCATGTTCACCGCCAACACGATGAGCTCGATCGCGGAAGCGATCGGGATGAGCCTGCCCGGCACGGCATCGCCGCCGGCGATCGACGGCCGCCGCGAGGGCGACGCCGAGCGGGCCGGGGCAGCTGTGGTCAACCTGCTCCGCCTCGGCATCACGCCGCGTCAGATCATGACGAAGCAGGCGTTCGAGAACGCGATCGCCGTCACCTCGGCGCTCGGAGGTTCGACCAACGCGGTGCTCCACCTGTTGGCGCTCGCCAACGAAGCGCGTGTCGATCTCGACCTCGACGACTTCAACCGGATCGCCGATCGTGTGCCGCACATCGCCGACATGAAGCCCGGTGGCAAGTTCCACATGAGCGACCTCGACCGCGTCGGCGGGGTGCCGGTGGTGTTGAAGGTGCTGCTCGACGCCGGGATGCTCCACGGCGACGTCATGACCGTGACCGGCAGGACCATGGCCGAGAACCTCGCCGAGATCGACCCACCCCCCGCCGACGGCGTCGTGGTCCATCCGATCGATGCACCGATCCACAGCGAGGGCGGCATCAACATCCTCACGGGATCGCTCGCCCCGAAGGGAGCGGTCGTCAAGGTCGCCGGTCTGTCCGCCGACCAGATGCAGTTCGACGGGCCGGCTCGGGTGTTCGACGACGAATCGTTCGCCATGGAGGCGATCCTCGCCGGGTCGATCGAACCCGGCACCGTGATCGTGATTCGCTACGAGGGCCCGAAGGGCGGGCCGGGCATGCGCGAGATGCTCGCCATCACCGGAGCGCTCAAGGGTGCGGGCCGCGGCTCGGACTGCGCGCTGATCACCGACGGCCGCTTCTCTGGCGGCACCTGGGGGTTCTGCATCGGCCACGTCGCTCCCGAAGCGGCCGATGGTGGCCCGATCGCGTTCGTGCGCGACGGCGACATGATCCGTATCGACGTGCCCACCAAGGCGCTCGACCTGCTCGTCGACGACGCCGAGTTGGCCGCCCGCAAGGACGGCTGGACACCGAATCCGCCTCGCTACACCACCGGCGTGCTCGGCAAGTACGCCAAGCTCGTGCAGGGAGCCGAGACCGGAGCCATCACCAACACGCTCTGACGCCTGCGGTCGTCATCGTCAGTCGACGAGCGCTTGTTGCACCAACTGGTTGAGTTCGCTCCGGATGGGATACGTGCTCGACGGCAGGAGTTGCGTCAGGAACAGGGCCACGATCTCCTGCGCCGGGTCGACCCAGAAGATGGTGCTCGCCGCGCCGCCCCAGGAGTACTCGCCCTCCGAACGCATCACCTTGTTCTCGGCTGCGTCGAGCACGACGGAGAACCCCAGCCCGAAGCCGACACCGTCGAAGCTGGTCTCGGCGAACAGTGGACGGCCGAAGTGCTCGAGGTCGGCCCCACCGGGAAGATGGTTGCGGGTCATGTAGTCGACCGTGCGGCTCCCGAGCAGCCGCACGCCGTCGAGTTCGCCCCGGTTCAAGAGCATGTGGGCGAAACGCAGATAGTCGTGCGCCGTGCCGACGAGCCCGCCGCCACCGCCGAGCATCGCCGGTGGTTTGTTCGAGGCGCGGCCGAGGGCGTCGGGCGCCGGGACCGCCTTGCCGGTCGCCGGGTTCCGGACGTAGAGCGTCGCGAACCTGTCCGTCGACTCGTCGGGCACGTAGAAATCGGTTTCGGTCATGCCCAGTGGTTCGAAGATCCGGGTGCGGAAGAACTCGTCGAGCGCCATGCCGGACACCACTTCGACGAGGCGGCCGAGCACATCGGTCGACACGCCGTAGTTCCACTCGCTGCCCGGCTGGAATGCGAGGGGCATCTCGCCCCACATCTCGCAGCACTCCGCCAGCGTGGCACCCGGCGGGTTGCCCCACTCGAAGCCGCCACGCCGGTAGATGGCGTCGGTGACGTGGGTGTTGTGGAACCCATAGGTGAGTCCCGAGGTGTGCGTCAGCAGATGCCAGACACGGATCGGCTCGATCTGTGGTTCGGTGACCGGCGCCAGGAACGACCCCGAGCGGTACACCCGGGTGTCGGCGAACTCGGGGAGCCACTTCGAGATCGGGGACTTCAGTTCGAATGCTCCCTCCTCGTACAGCATCATCGCTGCGACCGAGGTGATCGGTTTGGACATCGAGAACAGCCGCACGACGGTGTCGTCGGTGAACGGTGCACCCGAAGCGATGTCTCGGTGGCCACTCGTCGACGAATGCACCAGCTGGCCGCGACGGCTGACGGCGACGTGCCAGCCTGCCAACTTCTCGTCGTCGATGTATCCCTGGAAGTGGCGGTCGATGCGGGCGAGCCGGTGGGGTGCGAATCCGGCCTCGGCGGGGTCGATCTCGATCTTCAACTGTGACATCGCACGAGCATTGCCGAACGAGAACATCCACGGCGAGCCCGTCCCGTGCGGTCTACGTTGGGCCGATGAGCGATCTCACTCCGCCACCGCCGCCGCCGAACACCGAACCGCCGATGATGCCGCCGCCCGGTGACGTTGCGAACCCGGTCGGCAAACCTCGGTCGGTGTTCATGGTGCTCGTGCTCACCGTCGTCACCTTCGGGATCTGGACGGTCGTGTGGTCGTACCAGAACGGCGGCGAACTCAAGCGATACAGCAACACCGGACTCGGCGGTGTCGCCTACCTCTTCATCACGTTGTTGATCTCACCGGTCACGATGTTCCTGATGGCCGGAGAGGTCGAGCAGCTGTACCGCAAGAAGGGGATGGAGCCACCGATCACCACGATCTGGGGTCTCTGGTTCCTGTTGCCGTTGATCGGCAACCTGATCTGGTACGTCCGAATCCAGCATGCCCTCAACGACTACTGGACGATGTCGGGCTCCACCGTGCAGCCCGGACTCTGATCGGCACTCGACCCGTTACGAGGTCGGTGCCGCCGGGCGCGTCGCTCGTCGGTCGATCACACCGAACGCCACGCGCCAACCGATGAGGAACAGTGCGAGGAAGAGCGCCGCGACGATCACGAACGACGTTGCCGTGCCGTCGTCGAACACGAGACCGCGCACGAGCATTCCGACCCCGAGCGTGATCGCCCAGATGCCGACGCCGACGCGCCAGTCGGTGGGTCGGTTCCAGGCGCGCAGTACCACCCATGCGAGTGCGAGCCCGATCAGGAACGGGGCCGCCGTGTCGATCAGGCCGGCGATCGCCGAGTCGCGTTCGTGCTCTCGTCGCCCGACGGCGACGAACAGCACCACGGAGAAGGTGTCGACTCCGAGAGCGAGCGGGAGGCGTCGATCCATGCGCTCAGTCTCGTCGGTCGGCAGCCGAACGACACCTCAGCGGCCGGAACGTCGGTCTCAGCCTTCGGCGGAGAAACCACCGATGGTGCCCCGGTAGAACACCAGCGGCTGGGGCGGCAACCCGTCGTGGTCGGCGTCCGCATCGAGCGAAGTGACGCGGCCGAGCACGAAGTAGTGGTCGCCCATCTCGTAGACCTCCTCGACATTGCAGTCGATCCAAGCGACCGCACGTTCGAGCACGGGTGCGCCGGAGGGGGCTGCGTGCCAGTCGACGCCCTCGAAGCGGGTTGCCTCGGTTCCACTCTTCGCGAACTTCCAGCACAGGTCGCTCTGTTTGTCGCTGAGCACGTTGACGCAGAAGCTGCCGGCGTCGGCCATCAGTGCCCACGTCTCGGAATCGGTCTGGGGGAGAAACCCCACGAGTGGCGGATCCAGCGACACCGACGTGAACGAGCCGATCGTGAACCCGTGGGGGCGGTCGCCCTCGGCCATGCCGGTGATCACGGTGACCCCGGTGGGGAAGTGGCCGAGCACGGTGCGGAAGTGCTTCGAGTCGAAGGCAACGGCGTCTGCGTCAGGGAGAGGTGTCTGTTCGCTCATCAGCGCCAACTGTACGCTTCGAGCCGATGAGCGACGGCACACCGGCGACCGGGGGCAAGGCCGAGCTCCGCTCCGAGATGCGATCACTGCGCCGTTCGTTGCCCGACCGCGAGGAACGCTCAGGTGAGTTGTGGCGCCACGTCGCAGCGTTGCCGGCGATGATGTCGGCCGAGACGGTCTTGGCGTTCACCACGATTCCGGGCGAGCCGGAGACCGGACAGCTGCTGGTGTGGTGCGCTGCAACCGGACGACTCGTCGCCGTGCCCGAGGCCGACGTCGAGCCCACCTGGCCCGACGTCGTCGTCGTGCCGGGGCTGGCGTTCACCTCCGCCGGCGACCGGTTGGGTCAAGGTGGCGGTTGGTACGACCGGTTTCTCTCGGAGGTCCGACCCGATTGCACGTCGATCGGTGTCTGCTTCGCCGAGCAGGTGCGCGACACGATCCCCACGCTCTCGCATGATGTCGTGATGGATCACGTGGTCACCGACGCCGGGACGCTGCGATGAGGTTCGAACGCAGCGAGCTCGACGCCGCCACGGCAGTCGTCCGTCGACACGTGCCACCGACACCGCAGTTCTCGTGGCCACTGTTGAACGAGGTCGCGGGCTCGCATGTCACCGTGAAGCACGAGAACCACACCCCCGTCGGCGCATTCAAGGTGCGCGGCGGCCTGGTGTACATGGATCGGCTGGTACGAGAACGTCCCGAGGTCACCGGTGTCGTCAGCGCCACGCGCGGCAACCACGGGCAGAGCCTGGCGTTCGCCGGGGCACACGCTCGCCGGTCGGTCACGATTTTCGTACCGCACGGGAACAGCATCGAGAAGAACGCAGCGATGCGAGCCCTCGGCGCCGACGTCGTCGAGTTCGGCACCGACTTCCAGGAGGCCCGCGAGCGATCGTTGGAGGTCGCCGGTGAGCGTGGTCTCGAACCCGTGCCGCCGTTTCATCGCGACCTGGTGCTCGGCGTGGCCACCTACGCCCTCGAGCTGTTCGAAGGAACCGACACCCTCGACACGGTGTACGTGCCGGTCGGCATGGGGTCGGGCATCAACGCGCTGATCGCAGTGCGGGATCTGCTCGGGGCCGACACCGAGATCATCGGCGTCGTGTCGGAACGGGCGCCGTCGACGCTGCTGTCGTTCGAGCGGGGCAAGGTGGTCACCACCGAGTCGGCAGCGACCTTCGTTGACGGAGTTGCCACCCGTTCGCCGGACGCAGAGGCCATCGAGGGCATCGTTGCCGGCGCCTCCCGGATCGTCTCGGTGTCGGACGAGGCGACCGCTGAGGCGATGCGGATCGTCTTCCGGACCACCCACAACGTCGCCGAGTCCGCTGGTGCCATCGGGTTGGCAGGGCTGTTGAGTGAGCCTGCCGCGTTGCGCGGCGAACGAAGTGCGTTCGTGCTGTGCGGCGGCAACGTCGACACAGCGCAGTTGCGAGCGGTGCTCGACGGCGCAACGCCTGTCGCATGACCTGAGACGGTCAGGACCTCGTCGAGCTCGACGCCTGCCTGAGCCGTTCGGCCAGTTCGTCCACCGCCGGGTCGCGTACCGAATCACGGCGGGTTGCCATCACGAGCTGCCGAGTGGTCAGCGGCCGCCCGCCGGTGAGCGCGCGGTCACCCCGTTCCGCTTGGCTGGTGGGCAGGACCGTCCAGCCGGATCCCATGCGCACCATCTCGCGTACCACTTCGGGTTGGTGGCTCTCGGCGGCCACCTCGAGTGGTGCGCCCAGTCGGGCCAGTGCGGCGGTGACGACGTCGCGTGTGTGCGAGCCGGAGGGGAACAGCACCCAGGGCCCCCACGTGGACGGATCGTCGACGGTCACCCCCAGTGGGCCGTACACGGCCAACTCCTCGGTCAAGAGGTCCTCGATGTCGATGCCCTCGATCGCGGCCGGCGGCTCGACGCAGACGACGAGGTCGAGTTCACCGGAGATCAACAGCTCGATCAACGGCGCGGACGGAGCCACCCGGAGTCGGAGATCGACGTCCGGGTGTTCCGACCGGAAGCTGCGAACCACCTCGGAGTGGTGGCCGACAGCTGCGGCATCGATCATGCCGAGTCGCAGGCGACCCGCTCGACCCTGGCGGATTCGGTCGGCCCAATCGGCGAGGTCGCCGGTCAGCCCGAGGACGTGGCGGGCGTGGTCGACCGCTGGAGACGCGCTGTCGCGGATGCGCCGCCGACGTCCATCGCGCTCGAACAGTGGAACGCCGATGCGGCGTTCCAGTTCGGCCAGGCCCTGCGACAGCGCCGACGGGCTCACGCCCACTCGTTCGGCGGCCAGCGCCCACGACGGCTCCTCGGCAACGGCGACCAGGTAGTCGAGCTGGCGGATCGAGAGGTCGGGCAGCGGCGACACCCGAGCAAGATACATCGGATTTGCTTCACAATGAGCTTCAGTCGTGAAAGATCGCTTATCATCGTCCAGATGACCGCACGACAGATCGCTCCCGCCACCGGCAAGCTCGGCGTCCTCACGCCCGGCATGGGCGCCGTGGCCTCCACCTTCATCGCCGGCGTGATCGCCGCTCGCAAGGGAATTCACCCTCCGATCGGCTCGATCAGCCAGATGGCGCACATCCGCCTCGGCACCAAGGACGAGAACCGCAACCCGATGATCAAGGAGTTCGCGCCGCTGGCCAGCCTCGACGACATCGTGTTCGGCGGTTGGGACCCGATCTCGCCGAACGCGCTCGAAGCTGCTCGCACGGCCGGTGTGTTGAACAACGAGGACCTCAATGCGATCTCGAGCGAGCTCGAAGCGATCGTCCCGATGGAGGCCGTCTTCGACCAGCGTTGGGTGTCTCGCCTCGACGGCGTGCGCGTCAAGAAGATCGACAGCAAGTGGGACCAGGCCATGGCCCTCATGGACGACATCGCAAACTTCAAGTCGGCCAACGGTTGCGACCGCCTCGTGATGGTGTGGTGCGGGTCGACCGAGGCATACCAGGAGCCCTCGGCCGTGCACGAGACCGTCGCCGCCTTCGAGCAGGGCCTCAAGGACAACGACGCCAACATCTCGCCGAGCCAGATCTACGTGTACGCCGCGCTGCAGTCCGACGTGCCTTTCGCAAACGGTGCGCCGAACCTGTCGGTCGACCTGCCGTGCATGATCGAGCTCTCACGTACCCGAAACGTGCCGATCGCCGGCAAGGACTTCAAGACGGGGCAGACCTGGATGAAGACGATTCTGGCGCCCGGCCTCAAGGCCCGCATGCTCGGCCTGCGCGGTTGGTACTCGACGAACATCCTCGGCAACCGTGACGGCGAAGTGCTCGACGATCCGGAGAACTTCAAGTCGAAGGAAGTCTCCAAGCTCGGTGTCCTCGACGGCATCCTGCAGCCCGAGGTGTACCCGGACCTGTACGGCAACATCGACCACGTCGTGCGCATCAACTACTACCCGCCCCGCGGAGACAACAAGGAGGGTTGGGACAACCTCGACATCTTCGGTTGGCTCGGCTACCCGATGCAGATCAAGGTCGACTTCCTCTGCCGTGACTCGATCCTCGCTGCGCCGATCGTGCTCGATCTCGCGCTGTTCATGGATCTCGCCCACCGAGCCGGTGAGTCGGACGTCCAGGAGTGGCTGAGCTTCTACCTCAAGGCCCCCCAGGCTGCGGGCGAGAGCCCAGCCGAGAGCGACCTGTTCATCCAGCAGACCAAGCTGAAGAACACCTTGCGTGAGTGGATGGGCGAAGAGCCCGTCACCCACTCCGAAGCCGGCTGACCACTCCGCGGTCCCCCTGACCCGGGCCTCCGGGAACCACCTGTCCCCCTGACCCGGGCCTCCGGGAACCACCTCGCCGGTCATCTGTGTGACAGCGGCTCGTCATGATCAGTTCATGACCAGGCAACGAGATCTCACGACCAGCGAGTGGTTCCACATCGTCCACAAGGGCGCCGACGGCCAGGACATCTTCAGCGCGGTCAGCCATCGCACGGTGTTCGGCGAGTTCCTGGCCGACGCGCTGGAGGTAGCCGACGTCGAACTGCACGCCTACGCATGGATGACCAACCACACGCATCACCTCGTCCACGCTCCGAACGGCGGCATCCCCGACGTGATGCACCGACTCGGCACCCGGTACGCAGCTGCCTACAATGGTTGGACGTCGCGCAGTGGGCCACTGTTCACGGCGAGGTACTTCAGTGAGCCGATCACATCCGACGAACAGCTGATCCAGACGGCGCGGTACATCCATCGCAACCCGCTGGCGATCGTCGGCTGGGCCAGACTGCTCGAGTATCGGTGGTCGAGTCTCGGCGCCGTGTGCGGAACGCAGCCAGGGCCGGATTGGTTGTCGTCCGGAGTCGTGTCAGCGGGGTTCGGTCCCGGCGACTACGAACGCTACGTCCTCGCGCCACAACCGGGTGATCGTGTTCCGTACGGTGCACTGCCACCGTTGACGTCGACCAGCTGCGCCGATGTCGAACGTGCGGTTTCCGAGGTGGTCGGCCGCCCCGTGGACGACCTTCGCTCGGGTCGGGGGAGAGAGCGTGATGACGCCCGGACCCTGATGATCGCACTGGCGGTCGAGTTCCGCGTGGCCGACGCTGCGACCCTGGCCGAGAGATACGGGTTGGCCGATCCCCGGTGTGTGCGGCGCACCGCCCGGCGCGGCCGGGCCAGAGCAACTCAGTCCCCCGAGTTCAGCGAGCTGCGAAGCGAGGTGGTGGCAACACTCGATGCCCTGTCGTCGCCCGACCCGCTCGTGGTTCCCCGAGGCACGGGTCAGGGGAACCACGATTGGCGAGGTGGCGGTGGTTCCCGCAGGCCCGGGTCAGGGGAACCGCGGTTGGCGGGGTGAGCTCAGGTGGGGAAGGCGCCTTGGAGTTGGGCGGCGCTGAGGGTGTTCTCCAGCAGACACGCGATCGTCATCGGGCCGGTGCCACCGGGCATCGGTGTGATGCGGCCGGCCACCTCCGCGACCGGGTCGAAGTCGACGTCGCCGACGATGCCCGACTCGGTGCGTGAGACACCGACATCGATCACCGTCGCACCCGGCTTCACCATCTGGGCGGTGATCATGCGGGCCTGGCCCGCTGCTGCGACCACGATGTCGGCCTCTCGCACCGCGGCGGCCATGTCGCCGGTTCGCGAGTGGGCCAGCGTGACCGTGGCGTCGACTCCCTTGCGTGCCAGTAGCAGGGTGAGCGGCAACCCCACCAGCGTCGACCGGCCGATCACGATCGCCCGCTGGCCGCTGGTCGCCACGTCATAGCGCTCGAGCAGCCGCATCACGCCGAGCGGGGTGCACCCCACCAGTCCGGGTCGCCCGCGCACGAGGCGTCCCATCGACCGCTCGGTCAACCCGTCGACGTCCTTCTCCGGTGGGATCAGGTCGATCACCGGTTCGGCGTCGAGCCCATCCGGCAACGGCAGCTGCACCAGGATGCCGTGTACGTCGTCATCGACCGCCAGACCGCGAACCGTCGACTCGACCTCGGCCTGCGTCGCCGTTGCCGGAAGGTCGACGTGACGCGACGCCAAGCCGGCTTCGGCGGCCTTCTTGTGCTTCATCTTGACGTACCGCTGGCTGGGGCCATCGTCGCCGACCAGCACCGTCGCCAGGCAGATGGCCGGCGAGCCGGCGTCGGCGATTCGTGTCCGGAGACCGGCGACGATCTCGTCGCGCAATGCGTTGCCGTCCATCAACAGTGCAGCCATGTGCCGCACCCTATGTCGCCGTCGCAGGTGGCCACGATCAGTTCGCGACGATGCCCTGCTCGAGGTCGATCTGCGGAAACGGCAACCCGACGCGCTCGTTCATGTCGATCACGAACGATGCCCAACCAGCCACGATGCGGTGCTGCATGACCACCGCGACGTCGGCGAGTTCGAGCGGTGCGAGCGACGGTGAGTACGCGAGGCGGGCAACGGCATGACCATCGTCGTGGATCGCCGTGGCGTGGGCTCTCACCACTGCCTGTTCCTGTTCGTCGAGTGGTGCCTCGTAGCCGAACTCGATGCGCCATCGAGACTCGAGCAGTGCCGCGATCAGTTCGCAGCCCTCGTCGATGACCTTGCGGATGCCGGTGCCGAGCTGGCCGTCGACGAATCGCCAGCGGGCGACGACATCGAAGGAGTTGTTGGTTGCGTACCACCTGATCGATGAGGTCGCGGCAGAGTCGGCTGACGTCGTTCGATCTCCTCCCAGTCGATGCTCGGGTCGAACATCAGAGTCGTGGAGCGACTGGTTCAGCTCGGCGACGACGACCTCGGCGGCGAGTGCCGACAGTTCGTCCATGCTGCGCACGTGCCGGTAGACCGCCGACTGGGTGACGCCCATGCGCTCGGCGACGGCGACCGATGTCAGCGCACTCGGACCACCCTCGCGTAGGAGAACCGCTGCATGGGCGATGGCCTGGTCGCGCCGAGACAGCGACGTGCCCTGGCTCCGACTCGCTCATGTGAGCGAGTACTCGGGCGAGGAGAGCTTCGGCCCGCCGAGCGCGGGAACCGGGAGGCCCGAGCGAGTGTTCATCTCGAGGACGTACCCGCACCAGCCCGTGAACAGTCGCAGGCCGAGCGTGCGCGCCACCATCTGGCGTTGGACGGGCCCCGCATCATGTACCGAGCGGGCGACAGCGATGACGTCGTCGATCACGAGGCGGGCGTGAACCAGTTGCGCGGCCCGCGTCGAATCGTCGAACGGGGCGTCGTACTCGAAGTCGACGCGCCAGTGACTCTCGAGCTCTGCCGCGATCAGCTGGGCACCACCGTCGAGCATCGCTCGGATGCCTTCACCCAGCTCGCCGTCCACGTGTTGCCATCGGTCGATCGTGCGCATCGCCGACTCGTGCTCGCTGATCAGTGGCACGAGGCGGTTGGCGAAGTGCTCGAGGTGAGTGCCGTCACCCCATGTCGTCTCCGGCGCAGCCACCGTGCCGGCCATCACGGTGGTCAAGTCACTGACGACCGCGTGGCTGGCGAGCGTGGTCAGCTCGTCCATGTCGCGCACGTGGCGGTAGATCGCCGACTGGGTCACCCCGAGCCGTTCTGCGACGTTGACCGACGTGAGCGCAGTGGGTCCGGACTCGCGCAACAGCTCGGTCGCTGCCTCGATCACATCGTCTCGCCTGCCCAAGAAGCCCACCGTAGCGCCCATTTCTGTCACCGTCGATGACGTCACTGGACGTTGCAGGGTGAGTGATAGTTCAATCACAACGCTCAAGTTCGGTGCTCCGATGTCGATGCACCAGTGCCCCCGCAAACGGCCCCTCGCCCCTCACGCGCCGGTGGCTCACGCCGCAGACGACCCGGAGTCACCCATGTCACCCAGACAACCCATGCCCCTCCGACTCGGGAGCTTCATCGCCCTCGTTGCCGTCGCGCTGTCCACGCTCGTGGTCGCTGTTGCGACCCCCCAGCCCGTCGCAGCCGCACCGGACGTCGTGCTGAGCAAGTCCACGCCTGGTGCGGTGCTCTACGGCGAGGACATCCCGGTCGTGCTGACCTTGAGCAATCCCACGGCACTCGACGGCTTCAACGCCAGCTTCACCGACGTGTTGCCGTTCGGTGTGTCCTACGTCGCGGGCAGCAGCGACCCAGCGCCCCGTCAGATCGATCCGGGCGACGGCACCACCGTGCTGATCTGGGACAACGTGGCCGACTCACTCGCAGGGACGGAATTCACGCTCGACTACCGGATCCGGTACGACCCCGCCGAGTTCGACGTCGGCGACAGCGTGGTCAACACGGCGAGCGCCTACGTCAACGATGCCGTCCGTTTCGTTCCGCAGTTCGACCCGATCACCGGACTCCCTGTGCCGGGAACGTTCACCGGCGCATCCGAGGGCATCGTCGCCTCGACCGAGCTGCTCGCGTTCCGACTGACGAAGAACGAGCCGAACGCCGAGTCGGAGTTGTTCCGCGGTGTCCACGAGCACCAGACCGTGTTCACGCTCACCGTCGACAACAACCTCGTCAACCCGACCGACGATTTCTCGATCGTCGACTTCGTTCCCGCCGGTCTCGAGTTCCTCGGCTGCGGCAACGTCGACAACACCACCGCCGGCGTCGAGGAGTATCCGGGCAGCGGCCGCATCGACGATGTCGGCAACGCCCCCGCACTCACGAACCCGTGCCCGACCCCGAGCAGCGTCACCACGGTGTTCACCGATCCCGACGGTCCAGCGCCCGCCGGCCCGTTGCCCGAAGCCGTGTACACCCGCGTCGAGTGGGACACCCTTGCGCTCGGCGTCGACCTGCTCGCCGGCGAGTCGTTCACGATCGACTACGTCGCTGCAATCCCGCTGTTCGCGAACACGCTCGCCGACCTGAACACCGTGGCGCTGCCCCTGAACACGATTGCCAACCTCGACAACAACAGCGGCCCGTCGACGATCGAGACGCTCTCGGAGCAGGCGTTCACCAACGGCGCCGTCGCCACCGGGTTCTACAACGGGCGCAGCACGCCGTCGACCGACGATGACGTCGAAGTCGTCGTCGCCGAGGACATCTCGATCCACAAGACCTCGAACATCTCCGACTTCGAGCAGGGGACATCGCCGACGTTCACGCTGCTCGTCGAATCGAGCGAATACGCCAGCTCGACCGGGCCGATCACGGTCACCGACACGCTTCCGGCCAGCTTGAACTACGTGGCTGCGAGCGCCTTGCCTGTGCCGTCGTCGATCTCGGCCGACGATGACGTCGACCCCTATGAGCTCGTGTGGACGCTGCCGGGTTTCACGCTGCCGAACGGTGCGGCGACGATCAGCTTCGACGCCGTCGTCCGTGAGGACTTCCGCGGGGGTGGTCCCGTTTCGTCCAGCGACGATTTCGTGAACACCGTCGACCTCGCCTCCACGTCGAACACGATCGTCGATGGGCTCGGCACGATCGCAGCGACCCCGGTCGAAGACGAGTCCGAGGCAGGTCTGACTGCGAGGGGCCCATCGATCAGCAAGGATGTTGCGCTCCCCGTGGCTGGTCCGATCAGCGAATGCGGACCTGGGGGCAACGGCGACGGGCTCAGCTGGGATCCCGACCAGGCCGGCACCTTCAGCCCCGGCGACATCGTCTGCTTCCGCCTGCGGGTGCAGTTCCCCACCATGCTCGACACGCTGAACCCGATCGTCACCGACTTCCTGCCCGCCGGGTTCGACTACATCGAGACGCAACTCGGTGTCGACAACACGATCGACCCCGGTGAGCGTGACGATCACGTTCGACGCCCCGGCGAACAGCATCGAGTTCGATCTGACCGACATCGATGTCGGCGGTGAGCTCCTCGAAGGCATCGTCGCCGCACGGCTTGACCGACCCGGACGCCGCGCAACCCGGCGAGCTCCTCGGCAACCTGATGAAGTTCCGGTACTCGAACACCGCCGGCGACGTCTTCCAACTCCGCGATCAGGCCGATGTCGAGTGGAGCGAACCAATCCTCACCCTCGACAAGTCGGTCGCCACGGTCAACAGTGGCGCACCGAGCGGTGACCCCGTCGCAGTCAACGAAGGCGACACGGTCGTGTACGAGGTCGAGGTCGAGAACATCGGCACGGTGGACGCACTCGATGTCTCCGTTCGCGATGTCCTGCCGACACAGGTCGGTTGTGGCGACGTGTCCGGCATCTCGGACGGCGGCATCTGCGTCGCTGCGGACGACTGGATCCAGTGGGACGTCGCCGACGACATCGACATCGCAGCGGGCGCGACCCGTACCTTGACCTACACCGTCGTCGTGCCGACCGGCATCACCCCCGGGATCACGCTCGTCAACGAGGCCGGCGTGCGCGACTATCGAGGCCCGACGAACACGGGCACGCCATTCGTCTACGTGCCCGCCGACAACATCGACACCACCTTGACGCCGAACACGTCCGAGGCCGACGACACCGCATCGATCCGCACCCGGCTCCCGGCGATCACCAAGACCCGTTCGACGGCGACCAACCAGCCGGGGAACAACCTCAGTTCGCAGGCGACGATCGGCGAGACGATCGACTACACGGTCACCGCCAACGTGCCTCCGGGCACGACCTTCACCGGCGGCTCGATCACCGACGTGATCGACGGCGGCAATCCCACCACCGGTGAGAAGAATCTGATCGCGTCGTCGGTGGAGGCAACCCTCAACGGCGCCCTGATCGACGTCGGCCCACCGGTGGCCGGGGCGTTCCGGCTCCAGGTCGACGACGCCGGCAACCGCTGGACGGTCACGTTCCCCGACCCGTACGTCGTCGCCCCCGGTGGCAGCGGCGACACGATCGTCGTGACGTTCGGCGCCGTCGTGAACGACGTCGCCGGCAACACCCGCAACACCCAGACCCGAAACGCGGTCGACCTGGCGTTCACCAACGCGGTCGGATCGCAGACCGAGAGCGCGGCGGTCAACGCCCGCATCGTCGAGCCGAACATCGAGGTCGACAAGCGCAACGACGATGCCGATGGGACCGTTGTCGCCGGTCAGACGCTGACCTACACCGTCGACGTGCTCAACCGGAACACGGTCGCCAGCGTCTCGACGGCGAACGACACGGTCGTGGTCGACAGCGTGCCCGACGAGCTGATCGTGCTCGAAGCGCCCGGGCGATCCTGCCGAGGACGGCGACACGATCGCCCCCGACGGCGGCATCTGGAACGCGACGGCGCGCACGATCACCTGGACGATCCCGACGATCGCTCCCGGAGCAACCGCCACCCGCACGTATCAGGTCACCACCACCGATCCGCTGGTGGCCGCCGGCCCGATCGTCAACGACGTCGAGGCTCGAACGACTTCGTTGCCGGGCACACCGACGACGCCAGCCGGTGAACCGGCACCGGCGGAACGGAGCTCGACGTCGCCGAACGGCGGCCCGGGTTCGGGCTATCAGGACGGCGACGACAGTCAGGTCGTGGCCCCACTGCTGACTGCGACCAAGACCGGCGACCCCGGCGTCGCCACCGTCGGCGAGGCGGTCGAGTACACGCTCACTGCCACCGTTCCCGCCGGCGTCGTCGCCTCCGACATCACCGTGATCGACGATCTGCCGGTCGGGATGAGCCTGGAGTCGGTCGACTCGGTGACCTGCGCCGAGGGCGCCGGATCCTGCGCGCTGACCTCGCCGACGGTCTCCACCGACGGCGACACCATTTCGTTCTTCTTCGACGACGTCACCACCGGTTCGTCGGCCGACCGTGTGATCACGATCGTCTACACGACGGTCGTCGCCGATGTCGCCGCAGCCGATTCCGGCGCCACGTTGACCAACGGGGCCGAGGTGTACTGGAACTCGAGCGACGACATCACCACGCCCCCGGGTCCCAGCGACCCGCTCGAGCCGGGCGACTTCACCGGCAACCCCGACCCGCAGCCCGAGACGTTCGACGTCGACACGGTCGAGCCGACCCTCACGATCGACAAGGACGTCTCCGGCCAGGTCGGCGACACCGACCAACGTCGTGCCCAGCCGGGCGACCCGCTCACCTACAGCCTGCTGATCACGAACACCGGCTCGGGTGACGCCTACGACATCATCGTCGCCGACGAGATCACCGCGGCCGATCCGACCGACTGGGGCTTCAGCTACACCGACGTCCCTGCCGACGGCATCGTGCTCACCGACGGTTCCCTGTCGCCCACCGACGGCACACTCGAGTGGACCGTCGACGGTCCGATCGCACCCAGCGCCAGCGTCACGATCACGTACCAACTCACCGCGCCCGCCGGTTACACCGAACTCGACGAGGACCCGACCGGTCCCGAAGCCGAGAACACCGTCGACATCCCCTCGTACTGGGGTGTGTCGGAAGTCGAGCGCACCGACCCGGGCCTGCCCGATCGCGACTACCGCGAGTACGACGACGTCACCCCCGACACGGTCGAGATCGAACTCGACCTGGCATCCATCGGTGACACCGTCTGGTTCGACGTCGACGGCGACGGTGTCATCGAAACCGGCGAACCACGACTTCCGAACGTCGACGTCGTGGTCACCTATCTGGGCGCCGACGGGGCGCCAGGTGGTGGCGACGACGAGACGTTCACCGTCGCGACCGACGCAAACGGCGTGTACCTCGTCGAGGATCTCCCCGGCGGCAACTACACCGTCGACGTCATCGAGACCGACGCCGACTTCCTCGCCGGGCTCACGCCGAGCTACGACCTCGACGGTCTCACCGCCACACCCGATGGCGTGTGGGTCGGATCGCTCGGGGAGGACGACGCCAAGCGCGACGTCGACTTCGGCTATACGGGTACCGGTTCGATCGGTGACACGATCTGGTTCGACCGCGACGGCGACGGCGTCAAGGACGCGTTGCCCGGCGAGACCGAGGCCGGCATCGAAGGCGTCGACGTGGTCGTCACCTGGCACGGCCCCGACGGGAATCTCTCGACGACTGCCGACAACATCGTCTACAACGCCACCACCGATGCCGATGGGATCTATGTCGTGGGGGACCTGCCGGCCGGCGCCTTCACGGTGGATGTCGACGAGTCGAGCCTCCCGCTCGGCTACGACATCGTGACCGACCCCGACGCAACGATCGACGGCACGTCCACGCTCACGCTCGGTGCCGGTGAGGACAACGTCGATCAGGACTTCGGGTACCGCGGCGACGGTTCGATCGGCGACCGGATCTGGCTCGACCAGGACGGTGACGGCAACCAGGACGTCGGCGAGCCCGGCCTCGAAGGCGTGATCGTCCAACTGGTCAGCTTCGGACCGGACGGTGCCCTCGGCGGTGACGACGACTCGACGTTCACGACCACGACCGGTGCCGACGGCGCCTACCTGTTCGACAACCTGCCGCCCGGTGGCTACGAGGTCACCGTCTCCGGCGGCCTGCCCGCCACGGTCACCAACACCGGCGACCCACAGGACGACGGTGACTCGACGTCGGTGCTCACGCTGGGCGACGGTGAGGACAACGTCGATCAGGACTTCGGCTACGACGCGGACAGCATCCTCGGCGACTTCGTGTGGTGGGACCTCGACCGCGACGGTGTGCAGGACCCGGGTGAGCCAGGCATCGCCGGCGTGGAGATCACCGCGACCGGCCCGAACGGCCTCGTGCTGACCACCATCACCGACGCCGATGGGTTCTACAGCTTCGTCGACATCCCCGACGGTTCCTGGACCGTGGCGGTCACCGACGGTGTTCCGAGTGACTTCTCGGCGACGTTCGACGACGACGGCGGTCTCGACTCGACGAGCACGACGTCGTTGGTCATTTCCGATCTCGATCAGGACTTCGGCTTCGCCGGGACCGCGTCGATCGGCGACCGCGTCTGGCTCGACCGCAACCGCGACGGCATCCAGGACGCCGGCGAGCCCGGAATCGAGAGCATCACCGTCACGCTCGACTGGGCGGGCCCCGACGGCATCGCCGGCAACGGCGACGACGTCGAACTCACCACCGAGACCGATGCCAACGGCACCTACCTCTTCCCCGGCCTGCCGACCGGTGACTACGTCGTCACCGTCGACACCGCTGATGCGGACTTCCCCGCAGGCACCACCCCGACGTTCGACCTCGACGGCGGTACCGCCAGTCCGAACTCCGAGACGCCGGTCGTCGGCCTCGGTGTCGGCGAGAACATCGACACCGTCGACTTCGGCTACGCAGGCGGCGGCACGATCGGTGACACGGTCTGGTTCGATCGGGACGGCGACGGAGCCCAGAGCGCCGACGAACCAGGCATCGGTGGCGTCACTGTCACGTTGGTCTGGTACGGCGAGGACGGCCTGCTCGACACTGCGCCGGGCGGCGACGACGAGACGTTCACGACCACGACCGATGCCAACGGCGGCTATCTCTTCACCGGCCTGCCGGAGGGTGTGTTCGACGTCGCCGTCGAGACCGCAACCCTGCCAGGTGGCCTCGTCGCAACGTTCGACGACGACGGTGGTCTCGACTCGACATCGCAGGTCACGCTCCCGATCGACGGCAGCAACCTGGACCAGGACTTCGGTTATCGCGGCGCCAACTCCATCGGCGACACCGTGTACCTCGATCTCGACGGCGACGGCGCCGAAGGAGCGACCGAGCCCGGTGTCCCCGGCCAGACCGTCGAGTTGGTGTGGACCGACGCTCCCGGGGGCGCTCGGACCTTCACGACAACCACCGGTGCCGACGGCGGCTACCTGTTCGAGAGCCTGCCCGACGGCGACTTCACCGTCACGGTGACGGGACCGATTGCGGCGAGCTCCATCAACTCCGGCGACCCCGACGGTGGGAACGACTCGACCTCGACGGTGACCGGCCTCGGCGTCGGCGACGACGACCCGGTCGCGGACCTCGCTCAGGACTTCGGCTACCGCGACGAGAACTCCATCGGAGATCGCATCTGGTGGGATCAGAACGCCGACGGCGTCGACGACGCCGGAGAACCCGGCCTCGGCGGCGTCGACGTGACGCTGGTGTGGTTCGGCCCCGACGGTCTCGCCGGTTCTGCCGACGACGTGACGCTGCCGACCCTCGTCACCGCAACCGATGGCGCCTACCTGTTCGACAACCTGCCCGACGGCAGCTACTCGGTCAGTGTCGGCGACGGTCTCCCGGTCGGGCTCGACACCAACACCTTCGACGCCGACGCCGACGGAGCCAACCCGCCCGACGGCACTTCGATCGTCACCGGCCTCGGCACTGGCATCGCCGGTCCGGTTGCAGACCTCGATCAGGACTTCGGCTACGCCGGCACGGGCACGATCGGTGACACGATCTGGTTCGATGCCGACGGCGACGGCGTTCAGGACGACGGCGAGCCAGGCATCGCCGAGGCGCAGGTCACTTTGAGCTGGTTCGGCCCGGACGGGCTCGAGGGCACTGCCGACGACGTGGTGTTCCCGACCCAGACCACCGGTCCTGACGGCACCTACCTCTTCGAACATCTGCCCGCCGGCACCTTCGTGGTCGATGTCGCCAACATCGACGACGACCTGTCGCCGACCGCTGATCCGGACGGCAACGACGACTCGACCTCCGAGCTCGTGCTGGCGTCGGGAGCATCGAACCTCGATCAGGACTTCGGCTACGTCGGCACCGCCAGCATCGGTGACACGATCTGGCTCGACCTGAACGGCGACGGCGACCAGGACCCCGGCGAGCCCGGTGTCCCTGGCATCACGGTCACCGTCCGCTCGGAGGGCGCCGACGGCACGATCGGTACCGCAGACGACCTCGTGGTCGTCGTCGACACCGACGCCGACGGGCGCTACGTCGTCGAGGGGCTCCCCGCCGACGCCACCACCGTCACCTACGACGCCGGCGACCTCGGCCCCGGTCTCGTCCCCGATTCCGACCTCGATGCCGGTGACGTCACCACCGCAACCGTGGTACTCAACGACGGCGACGCCGTCCGAGACGTCGACTTCGGCGTGGTCGGCGATGCCTCGGTCGACGGCACGGTCTGGATCGATCTCGACAACGACGGAGTCCGCGACCCGGGCGAAGCCGGCATCCCCGGCGTCACCGTCATCGTGACGTGGGACGGACCCAACGGTCCGATCGAGATCCCCGTCGTCACCGACGCAGATGGGAACTGGCAGCTCGACGACGTTCCACCAGGCGACTACACCGCCGTCGTCGACGAATCGACGCTCCCACCGGGCCTCGTACGCACGACGCCGACCTCGGCAGCGACCACAGTGCCACCTGGTGGAAGCGGCTCGGTGCAGCACGGATTCGTCCCGGCCGGAAGCATCGGCGACCGGGTCTGGAACGACGTCGATCGCGACGGGATCCAGGATGCCGGCGAGACCGGCGTTGCCAACGTCACCGTGACGCTGCGCGACGGCAGCGGAACCGTCGTGGCCACGACGACCACCGATGGTGACGGCAACTACCGCTTCGGCGATCTGCCGCCCGGCGCGTACACCGTCGAGGTCGACACGTCGACGCTGCCGACCGGCGTCACGATCGTGTCCGACCCCGATGGCACCAACGATGGGCGGAACACGGTCGTGCTGACCGCCGGCGAGCGCATCGACACCGTCGACTTCGGTGTGGCAACGAGCCAGGGTGGATCTTCTGCCACCGGTGGCCAGGGTGGATCCTCTGCCACCGGTGGCCAACGCGGGCTCCCTGTCACCGGTGGCCAGGCCGCCGGGCTGCTGCTGCTCGCCGGGCTGTTGCTGGCACTGGGTGTCGTGGCGGTCTCGAGCACGCGCCGCCGCCACCCCCACCAACCGACACGGTGAGTCATCGGTGCCCGCACGCGCCGATTCGGAGTGCGGGCACCGATGACCGCTCATGACTTGCCACGAACGGGCCGAAAGGGACTATGATGTCGACCGTGTCTACGACCACCCCCGCATTCCCGAGCCTGCTCGTAGTACTCATTCAGTAGCACGCCCGGCCTTCCGCTGCGTGTGCTCCGACCTCCCAGACGGGAGGTCGTTTGCTTTTCGGCGCAGCTCCGGCCCCATCCGACCAACCTCTCCACCACGAACACCAGCACACAAAGGCATTGACATGACCGAACGACTCACCGGCGCCGAGGCGCTGATCAGAGCACTCGAGCACGAGAACGTCGAATTGATCTTCGGCTATCCCGGCGGCTGCATCCTGCCCGCGTACGACCCGCTGATGGACAGCCAGATCCGTCACGTGCTCGTGCGTCACGAACAGGGTGCCGGCCACATGGCCGAGGGCTACGCACACGTGTCCGGCAAGCCGGGCGTCGCAATGGTGACCTCCGGCCCGGCCGCGACCAACCTCGTCACCCCGTTGATGGATGCCTACATGGACTCGGTGCCGATGGTGGCGATCACCGGTCAGGTCCCGACCGCAGCGATCGGCTCCGACGCGTTCCAGGAATGCGACACCGTCGGGATCACCCGCTCGTGCACCAAGCACAATGAACTCGTCATGTCGGCCGACGACATTCCGATGGCCGTCCGCCAGGCGTTCCACATCGCCACCACCGGTCGCCCCGGCCCGACACTGATCGACGTCCCGAAGGACGTGCTGCAGAACGAGATGACCTGGCACTGGCCCAGCGATCAGGACGTGCTCGACTCGCTCCCCGGGTACCGGCCGAACACCAAGGGCCACCCACGGATGATCAAGGAGGCCGCACGTCTCATCCTCGAGTCGGAGCGCCCCATCGTCTACGCCGGTGGCGGCATTCTCAAAGCACGCGCCGCCGAAGCGCTGCGTGAGCTCGCCGAGCTGCTCGACAGCTACGTCGTGACCACCTTGATGGCTCGCGGCGCATTCCCCGACGACCACCCGCTCTGTCTGGGCATGCCTGGCATGCACGGCAACGCCACGGCGGTCACGGCGATGCAGCAGAGTGATCTGCTGATCACGCTCGGCGCCCGTTTCGACGATCGCATCACCGGCAAGGTCGATGCCTTCGCGCAACAGGCCAAGGTGATCCACGTCGACATCGACCCGGCCGAGCAGGGCAAGGTCCGCCGCCCCGACGTCCCGATCGTCGGCGACGCCAAGTATGTGATCGAAGAGATCATCCGTGAGATCAAGACGATGCTCGCCGCCGGCACGACGCAGGCCGACACCTCGGCGTGGAAGAGCAAGGTGTCGGGATGGCGCGAGCAGTTCCCGATGACCTACGAGCAGTCGGAGCCGGGCGCTGCGCTCAAGCCGCAGTACTGCATCGAAGAGCTCAACCGGCTCGCCTCGCCGCACACGATCGTGGCGTCCGGGGTCGGCCAGCACCAGATGTACACCTCGCAGTTCTTCGAGTTCAACGAGCCCTACACCTGGGTGAACTCCGGCGGGTTGGGCACGATGGGCTTCTCGATTCCTGCCGCCATCGGCGCCAAGGCCGCCAAGCCCGAGTGCGACGTGTGGGCCGTCGACGGTGACGGCTGTTTCCAGATGACCGCGCAGGAACTGGTGACCGCCACCATCGAGGGCCTGCCGATCAAGGTGGCGTTGCTGAACAACAGCTACCTCGGGATGGTGCGCCAGTGGCAGGAGATGTTCTACGACGAGCGGTACTCCGAGGTGTTCCTGAACTCGACGGTGCCCGACTTCGTGATGTGGGCCGAGTCGATGGGCTGTGTCGGCATATTGGTGGAATCACCAGAAGAGGTCGGCCCGGCCATCGAGAAGGCGAACTCGATCACCGATCGCAGCGTCGTCATCGAGTTCCGCACCGACGCCTCCGAGAAGGTCTTCCCGATGGTGCCGGCCGGTTTCAGCAACGACGACCTCATCCTGCATCCCACTCAGCAGGACCGCGCCGACGGCCTGAAGGAGACCGCGTCATGACCACGATCAACCAGTACGGGGGCCAGACCCTCAACCATCACATCTTGTCGGTCCTGGTCCAGAACCGTCCGGGTGTCCTCGCTCGTGTCGCCGGGCTGTTCGCACGACGCGGCTACAACATCTTCTCGTTGGCGGTCGCTCCGGCCGAGGACGAGGGGATGAGCCGAATCACGATCGTCGTCGACGTCGAGTCGACACCACTGGAACAGATCACCAAACAGCTGTTCAAGCTGATCGACGTCGTGAAGATCTCCGAACTCGACCCGCGTCGGTCGGTCGAGCGCGAACTGTTGATCGCCACGGTCAAGGCGCCCGACGAGCAGCGTGCGAAGGTCGTCGAACTGGCCACGATCTTCGAAGGCAAGATCATCGCCGTCGCCGAAGCGGTCCTCACCGTCAGCTTGGAGGGCCACCCCGACAAGCTCGACGATTTTGAGGATTTGCTCGCCGGTTATGGCATCGTTGAGCTCCAGCGCACCGGACGGGTGGCGCTGCCGAAACTCGATCGCGGCGCACGACTGCGCGCCGTGCACCCCACCCCCACAACTGGAAAGGCCGGCTGAGATGGCTGTCACCGTGTACTACGCCGAGGACGCAGATCCTTCGATCATCCGAGGCAAGAAGGTCGCCGTCATCGGTTACGGCTCGCAGGGCCACGCCCACACGCTGAACCTCAAGGAGTCGGGCGTCGACGTTGCCGTCGGCCTTCGTCCTGAGTCGTCGTCGGCGGCCAAGGCCGAGGCCGCCGGCCTCACCGTGATGACCATCGACGAGGCCTCCGAGTGGGCCGACGTCATCATGCTGCTCGCTCCCGACACCGAGCAGAAGGCGATCTACGACGCCCACATCGCGTCGCACATGACCGACGGCAAGGCGCTCGCGTTCGCTCACGGTTTCAACATCCGCTTCGATCGCATCCAGCCGCCCGCCGGTTGCGACGTGATCATGATCGCCCCGAAGGGTCCCGGCCACCTCGTGCGTCGCACCTACACCGAGGGTGGCGGTGTGCCGGCGCTGATCGCCGTGGCGCAGGACGCCAGCGGTCAGGCACGTGACATCGCGATGTCGTACGCCGATGCGGTCGGCGGCACCCGCGCCGGTGTGATCGAGACCACGTTCGCCGAGGAGACCGAGACCGACCTGTTCGGCGAGCAGGCCGTGCTCTGCGGAGGCGTCACCGCGTTGGTGCGCGCCGGGTTCGAAACGCTCACCGAGGCCGGCTACGCGCCGGAGATGGCGTACTTCGAGTGCCTCCACGAGGTGAAGCTCATCGTCGACCTGATGTACGAAGAGGGCATCGCCGGTATGCGGTACTCGATCTCCGACACGGCCGAGTACGGCGACCTCACCCGCGGACCGCGCGTCGTCACCGATGCCACCAAGGCCGAGATGAAGAAGATCCTCGGCGAGATCCAGAGCGGCCAGTTCGCCGCCGAGTGGATCGCCGAGTCCGAGGCCGGTCGAGCGAACTACAAGCGCATGCAGGACGAAGGCAAGGCGCACCCGATCGAGGAGATCGGTGGAGAGCTGCGCGGCATGATGCCGTTCATCAGTGCCGGCAAGCAGAAGGTCTCCGACATCTCCGGAGGCTGACATGACTCGACGCGATGAGCGAGACCCCCGCATGTGCGGGTTTCGCTCATCGCCGGGTCGGGTCGGGCCATGAACGACACGGCGTGGACGTTCGCGGCGCTGTTCGTCGGGTTCGCAGCCGCGAACTGGTGGAGCCGGATCGGTGAGGGTCGCCGGCGCGTCGAGCTGTGGAGCAAACCGCTTGCGCTGATCGCGCTCATCGCCGTTGCGCTGACATTGGATCCGGCCGACCAGCTCGTGCGCGCCTGGTTCGTCGTCGCGCTGTGCTGTTCGCTCGCCGGCGACGTGTTCCTGCTGTTCGGCGACCGCTACTTCGTGCCAGGTCTGGTGTCGTTCCTGCTCGCTCATCTGGCATACACGTTCGGGCTGGTGGCCGTCGGCGACTGGTCGGCGGCCGGTTTCGTGGTCGGCGCAGCGATGGTGGGAGCCCTGGCTGTCGCTGTCGGGGTTCGAATCGTGCTGGCGGCACATCGCGAGGCTCGGGTGCTCGGCCCGGCGGTGACTGCCTACTTGGTGGCGATCTCGGTGATGTTCTGCGCGGCGATGGCGACCGGCAACACCTGGGCGATCGTCGGGGCCGGCCTGTTCGTCGCCTCCGACTCGGTGCTCGGCTGGCGCCAGTTCGTCGCCCAGGCGGCGTGGATGCCCGTGACGATCATGGTCACCTACCACCTGGGCCAGGCCGGCCTCGTGGCCAGCCTGATCTAAACCCGACTTGTGAGGTCGGGAATGGAGGGGTAGCGTGCCGCCCCTATGAGCGACTCCTGGGGTTTCGAGACCAAGCAGATCCATGTCGGCGGCGAGCCCGACCCGACCACCGGTGCCAGGGCGGTGCCGATCTACCAGACGACGTCGTATCAGTTCCGCGACACCGACCACGCTGCCAACCTGTTCGGCCTCGCCGAGATCGGCAACATCTACACCCGCATCATGAACCCGACGCAGGCTGCGTTGGAGGCTCGTGTCAACTCGCTCGAAGGTGGCTGCACCACCGCGGTCGGCCTGCCCGGAACCCTGGCGGTCGCCTCGGGCCAGGCCGCCGAGACGCTGGCGTTCATGACGCTGTGCGAGGCCGGTGACCACGTCGTCGCCTCGCCCTCGCTGTACGGCGGCACCTACAACCTGCTCCACCACACGCTGCCGAAGTTCGGCATCGAGGTCAGCTTCGTCGACGATCCCGACGATCTCTCGCAGTGGGAAGCAGCGGTGAAGCCCAACACCAAGGTGTTCTTCGGCGAGGTCATCCCGAACCCGAAGAACGACGTGCTCGACATCGAGGGCATCGCCGGCGTCGCCCACGCACATTCGATCCCGCTGATGGTCGACAACACCGTGCCGACGCCGTACCTGATCCGTCCGCTCGAGTGGGGCGCCGACATCGTGATCCACAGCCTCACCAAGTTCATCGGTGGTCACGGCACGTCGATCGGCGGTGCGATCGTCGACGGTGGCACGTTCGACTACGCCGCCTCTGGGCGGTTCCCGAACTTCACCGAGCCCGACCCCAGCTACCACGGCCTTGCGTACTTCCCGGCACTCGGCCACGGCGCCTTCATCCTCAAGGCCCGCGTGCAGATGCTGCGCGACCTCGGCCTGGCGATCTCGCCGTTCAACGCGTTCTTGATCCTGCAGGGCATCGAGACGCTGAGCCTGCGGATGGAGCGCCACTTCTCGAACGCGCAGAAGGTCGCCGAGTACCTCGAGGCACACGATCAGGTCGAGTCGGTCAACTACTCGGGTCTTGCATCGAGCCCGTGGCACGAACGGGCCACCAAGCTCGGCGGCGGTCGCGGCTACGGCTCCGTGCTCGCCTTCGAGATCAAGGGCGGCCACGAAGCCGGCAAGAAGTTCGTCGAGGGTGCCGAACTGCACAGCCACGTCGCCAACATCGGCGACGTGCGCAGCCTGGTGATCCACCCCGGGAGCACGACGCACAGCCAGCTCACCCCCGAGGAGCAGTTGGCCTCGGCGGTCACACCGGGTCTCGTCCGCCTCAGCGTCGGCATCGAGTCGGTCGACGACATCATCGCCGACCTCGACACGGCGTTCGCCGCCGCGGCGAGCTGAGTCCGCTCGAGCCGGCCGGCCGAGACCGTGTCGGAACCGGGTGGATCAGCTCGTCTGGATGATGGCGATCACCATCGTGGTCACGAAGAACCCGATCACCGCGAGCACGTTGACGACGTCGAGGATCGGGTCGATGCGACGCCACCAGCTGGGCCCGGGTGCGACCCGGTCGAGAGCGACCTGGCGGACGTCATGGGTCCAACGAAGTAGACGGTAGGCCTTCGCGACCTTGTGCCGGTCGCTGAAGGTTCCCCAGCGACGGTTCCAGCCCGTGCGCGGTTCGAGCGCTGCGTCGTGGGAGCGCGCCAGCGGGTAGGCGATGCCCAGGGCGACCCATCCGATCATGAGCCGGATCAGGAGGGCGAGCACGACGAGGGCGAACGCCGACAGCAGGCCGGACAGCACGGTGTCCGGCGAGCTCAGGCGGACCTGGAACTCGTTGTCGACCCGCTCGATCGCGTGCACGACCGCAGCGAGCGCCGATCCGCCGAAGAACATCCACCAGAAGGACTTCTTGACGAACCAGACGACCAGGAGTCGCCGGGCGTCCTTCCGTCCCGGTCCGAGACAAGCGGCGGGGTCGATGCGGAGGCCGTCGCCGGTCACGGCTCGTCGCTGCGCTGGTCGCGCAGGAATTCCTCGAACGCGCTGCCCAGGTCATCGGCGGTGGGGATCTGCGCCTCGGCACGCCGGTCGAACTCGGCCTCGAGCAACTGCACGTACATCTTGAGCTGCTCGTCGTTGGCGGCGATCTCGTCGTGGACGTCGCGCCAACTGTTGATCTGATCGCTGAGATCAGCGGTGTTGGGCACGTCGAGCACGTGACTGAGGTGTCTGACCAGGGCCGCAGTGGCCTGCGGGTGCTCGGCGTTCATCAGGTAGTGCGGGATGCCGGCTCGCAGCGAGACCGCAGGGATCCCGCGGGCCTCCAGCTCGGCCTGCAGCACACCGGCGACACCGGTGATGCCCTGGTAGCTCGGTGCGACCAGCCCGAGCCGGCGAGCAAGGTCGGCGTTGGCGGTGCTTCCGGTCACGGGAGGTGTCCGGCTGTGCGGGATCGCTTCGGCACCCGAACCCACGGTGACGACGGCCTCGCAGCCGAGCGCCTCGGCCGCGACGACGATCGCCTCGACGTAGGTCTTCCAGAAGAGGTGAGGCTCGACGCCGATCAGTCCGACGACATCGCGGTGGCCAGGGTTGCGCTGCAGGACGAACTCGTTGCTGGGCCAGACGATCTCGCGGATGTCGTCGTCGATCGACACGTGGGGGCGCTGTTGGGTGAAGTCGTAGAACGGGTCGGGATCGATCGACCCCACGATCAGGGCACGTTCGTCGCTGACGAAGGTGTTGACCGCCTGCGTTGCGGCGCTCGCCACATCGAACCAGCCTTCGAGGCCGACGAGCATCACCGGCCGGTCGAGCGCGCCGATGTCGCCGGTGCCGATGTCGAGAACCTCCATCGCATCCATGATCGATCAGGCGAGGGCGGCCACGACGTGATCGACGCAGGCCGTGAGTGCAGCGACATCGCTCGGCTCGATTGCCGGGAACATGCCGATGCGCAATTGGTTGCGGCCGAGCTTGCGGTAGGAGTCGGTGTCGAGCACACCGTTCGCTCGCAGCGCGGCGTTGACGTCGGCGGCGGCGACCGAGTCGATCAGGTCGATCGTGCCGACCACGTGCGATCGCTGTGCCGGGTCGGCGACGAACGGCGTCGCGAAGTCGCTGGCGTCGGCCCACGAGTACAGCGTGTCCGCCGACGCGTCGCTGCGTCCGGCGGCGAAGTCGAGCCCGCCACCCTCGTTCATCCACCGAAGCTGTGCGTCGAGCATGACCAGGGTGGCGACTGCCGGGGTGTTGTAGGTCTGGTTCTTCGTCGAGTTGTCGAGTGCGATCTGCAGGTCGAGCGATGCCGGCCGCCAACGGTCGCTCTTGCCGATCTCGTTGATGCGCTCGATCGCCGCCGGCGAGCAGGCGGCGAGCCACAGACCGCCGTCGGAGGCGAAGCACTTCTGCGGGGCGAAGTAGTAGACATCGACCTCGGAGGGGTTCCAGCGCAGGCCGCCCGCCGCTGAGGTGGCATCGACGGCGACCAGAGCGGTTTCCGCTGAGGTGCCCACCGGGCGGCGGAGATCCATGGCGACGCCGGTCGACGTCTCGTTGTGGGTGAGTGCGTAGAGGTCGACGCCATCCTCGGCCGTCGCCTCCGGATGCATGCCGGTCTGCGACGAGATCACCGTGGGCTCACCCAGGTGTGGGGCTGCGCCGGCGGCGTCGGCGAACTTCGAGGAGAACTCGCCGAAGACGAGATGCTGGCTCCGGTCGCGGATCAGCCCGAACGTCGCAACGTCCCAGAACACGGTCGAGCCGCCGTTGCCGAGCACGACTTCCCAGCCGTCGGGCAGAGAGAACAACTCGGCGAGGCCGGAGCGAACGGAGCCGACGAGATCCTTCACTGCGGGTTGGCGGTGTGATGTGCCGAGGACGGTGGAACGAGCGGCGACGACGGCGTCGACCTGCTCGGGGCGAACTTTCGACGGGCCACATCCGAAGCGCCCGTCGGACGGCAGGAGATCGGCGGGAACGATGATGGTTGCGGGATCGACGCTCACGGCCACCAGCATGGCGCCCGCCCGTCGCGTTGCCACCACGGTTCGGACCAATTCCCGTTGGGAAGATCGGCCGGCTGTGGCAGGCTGGCGGACGTGAAGCGCACCTCTGAACGACTCGCCGCGATCGCCCCCTCCGCCACCCTTGCCGTCGACGCCAAGGCCAAGGCCTTGCAGGCTGCCGGTGAGAACGTGATCGGTTTCGGAGCGGGTGAGCCCGACTTCCCGACACCGCCCCACATCGTCGATGCGGCGGCCGAGGCGTGCCGCGACCCCAAGAACCACCGGTACTCACCTGCTGGCGGCCTTCCCGAGTTGAAGCAGGCGATCGCCGACAAGACCAAGCGCGACTCGGGCTTCGAGTGCGCACCGTCGCAGGTCCTGGTCACCAACGGTGGCAAGCACGCGGTCTACACGGCGTTTGCTGCGCTGTGCGATCCGGGTGACGAAGTGATCTGCCCGGCGCCGTACTGGACCACGTACCCCGAGGCGATCACGCTCGCCGGCGGCGTCCCCGTGATCGTCGACACCGATGCTGCGTCTGGTTTCCAGGTCACCATCGAGCAACTCGACGCGGCGTACACCGAGCGCACCAAGGTCTTGCTGTTCGTGAGCCCCGACAACCCGTCCGGCGCAGTCTGCCCCCCTGACATGGTGAAGGCGATCGGCGAGTGGGCGCTCGAGCGAGGCGTCTGGGTGATCACCGACGAGATCTACGAGCACCTCACCTACGGTGACAACGAGTTCGTGTCGATGCCGACAGTGGTTCCCGAGCTGGCCAATCAGTGCATCATCGTCAACGGCGTCGCCAAGACCTATGCGATGACCGGGTGGCGTGTCGGTTGGATGATCGGGCCCGACGACATCATCAAGGCATCGACCAACTTCCAGAGTCACGCCACGTCCAACGTCGCCAACGTCAGCCAGCGTGCCGCCCTGGCCGCGGTGTCCGGCTCGCTCGACGATGTGGTGGCGATGCGCGAAGCCTTCGCTCGACGTGCCCAGCTGATGTACACCAAGCTCAACGCGATCGAGGGAGTCACGTGCCTCGAGCCGCAGGGGGCGTTCTATGCCTATCCGGATCTCACGGGGCTGCTCGACCGGCCGATCGGGGGCTCCACGGCGACCAACACCCTCGAGTTGGCCGACCTCGTGCTCGACCAGGCAAAGGTGGCGTTCGTGCCCGGCGAAGCGTTCGGCCTCGGCGGCTACGGCCGGTTCTCGTTCGCGCTCAGTGACGCCAACATCGACGAGGGCATCGACCGCTTCGCCGCCCTCGTCGGCTGAGCAGGCCGCTCGCCGGCGAGCGATGAGCGAACCACGCAGATGTGGTGCATTCGCTCATCGGTGGGGGTCCGGGACCGACCTTCGGCCGCTGTTCAGGACGACTGTTCGGCTTCGAGCGCCCGCTCGTGCTCGTCGAGTGGTTCGACCTCGACGAACTTCGTGGCCACGAGATCGACGATCACGACCACGGTGGCGCCCACCACGAACAGCAGCAGTGGAATGGCCACATCGTCGCTCGGCATGCTGAGCGTGGTGGTGTTCGTTCCGTTCGGCCACGGCCACAGCACCCGGGTGGAACCGAGCATCAGGCCGATCATCGCTGCCAACACCCAGCGGCGGTAGTTGGCGAGCAACCAGTTGAGCAGTGTCGAGAACAGCGCCAGGCCGACGACGCAGCCGAGCGCGAACATCGACAGCACGAACAGGTCGCGGTCGTTCACCGCACCGAGGATCTCGGTGTACATCCCGAGCATCACCAACAGGAACGAGCCGGAGATGCCCGGCAGGATCATGGCGCAGATCGCGATCGCTCCGGCGATGAAGAACACCCACCAGGGCCTGGTGACCACCTCGGCTGCATCGTCGGCAGCGTGGGTGTCGGAACGCAGGCCGAGCAGCAGGAAGAACGTGGCCCCGATGCCGAGCATGATCGCAACAGAGGCACCGTCGATCTTGTCGAGCATTCGCAACGCCACCCAGATCGCCCCCGCCACGAGGCCGAGGAACAACGCCGACATCTTCACCGGTTCCTCGTCGAGCAGACGTTCGAGCACCGATGACAGTGCGAACACAGCAGCGAGGACGCCGGCGAGCAGTGAGAACAGCCACACCCACTCGATCGTTCGGAGCGTCTGACGGAAGCCGGCGACGTCACGGGTGAGGAGCTGCTTGAGTCCGTGCGCACCCTGACTGATGTTGTGGATCAGCTCGCTGTAGATGCCGAGGACGAGGGCAACCGTTCCGCCGGACACGCCCGGCACGATGTCGGCGGTTCCCATCGAGAAACCGCGAATGACCTGGGCAACCGGCGTGGGAATTCGCACGTCGTGAGGCTAGAGCGTTACTCATGGTGTCAGACACCATGAGTAACGCGCAGTGTTGTCAGTCGAACCACTCGTCGTAGGTCGGCACCTTGGTGACTCCAGCGCATGCCATCGCGATCAGTGGCACTGCCGCCATCGCTCCCGACCCCTCGCCGAGTCGCATGTCGAGGTCGAGCAGCGGGCGCTTGTCGAGTCGCTCGAGCAGCTTGCGATGGCCCGGCTCGGTCGAGCAGTGTCCGACCGTGCAGTGATCGAGTGCCGTCGGATTCACCATCGCCAGGGGGAGCACGGCGGACGTGACCACGTAGCCGTCGAGCACGACGGGAATCGATCGGTGACGTGCAGCGATCGTGGCGGCGGCGATGGCGACCAGTTCGGCGCCGCCGACCTCGCGAAGGATCTCGAGCGGGTCGGTGACGCCGGCGATCCGCCGCACCGATTCCTGCACCGCTGCCCGTTTCCGGGCGAGGCCTTCGTCGTCGACGCCGGTGCCGCGCCCCACCCAGGCGGCGGTCTCGCCGCCTGCCAGCGCCGCAGCGATGGCTGCCGACGGCGTCGTGTTCCCGATCCCGATTTCGCCGAGCACCAACAGGTCGCAGTCGAGGCGATCGACGGCTGCGAACGCCGTGTGGACGACCTCGTCGAACCGTTCGGGGGTCATCGCAGCCTCGTAGCGGATGTCACCGGTGGGTCGGCCGATGCCGACGTCGATGGCGTCGACCGTGGCCCCGGCGATCCGGGCGAATGCGCTGATCGTCGACCGACCCTGTTGGAATGCCCCGAAGAGGGCCTCGGTGATCCCGGTCGGGTACGCACTCACCTTCGTCGCTGCCGCAACCCCGTGATCGGCAGCGAACACCAATGCTGCCGGCCGGTCGATCGTCGGTGCGTCGGTGCGCTGCCAACCGGCCACCCAGGCGGCGATCTCGTCGAGCCATGCCAGTGCGCCGCTGGGTCGGAGAAGATGCGCCGCCCGTCTGTGGATCGCCTCGATTGCGGTCGCGTCGTGCCCGGGCAGTCCAGCGAGCTGTTCGCTCAACGTCGACGACATCGGATCGCTCAGTAGTCGATGCCGCGCATTGCACGGATTCCCTGTTGGTATGCGTGCTTGACCTCGCGCATCTCGGTGACGGTGTCGGCCAACTCGACCAACTCCGGTGCGGCATCTCGACCGGTGATGATCACGTTGACATGGCTGGGTCGGGCGGCAACCGCTTCGACGATGTCGTTCACGTCGATCCAACCGAACGACGGCAGGTAGGTCAGCTCGTCGAAGATCACCAACTGGTGCTCGCCCGCATGCATGATCTCGACCGCCTTGGCCCAGCCGGCCGCAGCATGGGCACGGTCGTTCGTGAGGTCGTCGGAATCCCAGGTGAACCCGTCGCCGAATGCATGCCAGTCGACGCCGAGTTCACGGCCGATCTTCTCCTCGCCGACCTTCCAATCACCCGACTTGATGAACTGCACGACGGCGACGTTCCAGCCGCGGGCGACCGCTCGGACCATCATCCCGAACGCCGAGGAGGACTTGCCCTTGCCGTTGCCGGTGTTGACCAGCACGAGCGAGTCGGCGCTGCGCAACCCGTCGGGTCGTGGATCCTGCGTGGGGACGGCGTCGTCGGCGGGGTCGGAGTGCGTTTCGTGGTCGGCCATGAGCTTGGGGAGCGTACGCACGCAGCACTAGGATGTCGAACTGTCGCAGACGCAGCGAAGTCCGGTGAGAACCCGGCGCTGTCCCGCAACGGTGGATTTCCCTCACGGGGAACGAGCCCGGTCGCCTGCCCTGTGACGCGACCATCACCCTCGAGGCAAGGGACGGCTCGCCGGTCGGGGCTCCCCGATTTGCACCCAGCTTGTCCTCCATTTCGTTTGGAGGCATTCCATGAACACCCATCTTCGTCGGCCCGGCCGGCGGCTGCTCGGCGCTGTTGCCGGGCTCGCACTGATCGCCGCAGCCTGCGGTTCCGACGACTCATCGAGTGCGGAGACGACGCCGGTCACCAGTGCGGCAGAGACCGCTGCGCCCGAGTCGACCGCGCTCGACGACGGCTCGGCCGAGGCAGCGGCCGGCGATGGCATCGACCAGCGAGTCGTGTCGCTCAGCCCGACCCACACCGAGATGATGTTCGCCATCGACGCCGGCGAGCAGCTCGTGGCCGTCGACCAGTTCTCCGACTACCCGACCGAAGCCCAGGCGTTGCCCAACGAACTGTCGGCGTTCGACAACAACATCGAGGCGATCGCCGCCTACGAGCCGGATCTGGTGTTGATCGGGGGTGACTTCAACGGTCTCGGGCCGCAGCTCGACGAGCTCGGCATCGCGTGGTGGGACGGTCCAGCGGCGGTCACCCTCGACGACACCTACCGCCAGATCGAAGAGCTCGGAGCGGCAACCGGTCGTGAACCCGAGGCCGACGCACTCGTGGCCGAGATGCAGGCCCAGATCGACGAGATCGTGGCCGCGACGCCGACGCCGGACGAGCCGTTGACGGTGTTCCACGAGCTCGACGACACGCTGTTCTCGCTCGACTCGACCACCTTGTTCGGCGAGCTCTACGGCCTGTTGGGCTTGCAGAACATCGCCGACACCGCAGAAGGCAACTCGGGCGGCTATCCCCAGTTGAACGCCGAGTTCGTCGTGTCGGCGGATCCCGACTTCATCTTCCTCGCCGACACGAAGTGCTGCGGACAATCGCTCGAAACGGTTGCCGCCCGCGACGGCTGGGCCGACATGACGGCCGTGCAGGAGGGCAACGTCATCGAACTCGACGACGACGTCGCCTCTCGCTGGGGTCCTCGGGTCGTCGAGTTCCTGGCAGCGGTGTCCGATGCCGTGATCGCGGCGGGCTGACAGACGGCGATGGCAGTGGCCAGCATCGGCGGCGAGGTTGCGGGCGTCGACCCGTCGCCCTCGGCCGCACTGGCTGCTGTTCGGCGCACCGACCTGCGTTGGTATCTCGGCGCCGGTGCGGTCCTCCTCGTGTCGATCGTGATCGGCGCATCGATCGGACCGGCGGGACCGGCTTCGTGGCGGGTGCCGCTCGCCCTGATCGATCATCTGCCGCTGATCTCGATCGACTCCGGCGTCACCACCGCCGAGTGGAACATCGTGTGGCGCATCCGGATGCCGCGGGTGATCCTTGCTGCACTGGTCGGGGCGATGTTGTCGGTTGCCGGCGCCAGCTATCAGGGCGTGTTCCGCAACCCGCTCGTCGACCCGTATCTGCTCGGCGCCGCCGCCGGCGCCGGGTTGGGCGCCACGATCGCACTCACCGTCGGGCGAGGTTCGACATCTGTGTGGCCGGTCGATCCGGTCGTCGGTGCAGCGTTCCTCGCCTCGATCGCAACGGTGGCGGTGACCTACGCGGTGGGTGCGTCGTTTCACGGCTCCGGCCCCGGCGCTCGTTCCGGGGTCACTCTGGTGCTGGCAGGGGTCGCGGTGGTGTCGTTCGTGACCGCCGTGCAGACCTTCATCCTGCAACGCAACCAGGACGTGGTGCGCGAGGTCTTCCAGTGGATCCTCGGCCGTCTGTCCGGCGCGACCTGGGCCGACGTCAGGTTGATCGTGCCGTACGTGACGATCAGTGCGATCGTGTTGATGCTGCACCGTCGACATCTGGACGTGTTTCGCGTGGGAGACGACGAGGCCGCATCGCTCGGTGTGTCGGTGCGGCGCACCCGACTGGTGATCGTGGTCGCCGCCACGCTCGGCACTGCGGCGGTCGTGTCGGTCAGCGGTCTGATCGGGTTCGTCGGGCTGGTGGTGCCGCACGCCATCCGGTTGATGGCCGGGGCCGGCTATCGGCGTCTGATCCCGCTGTCGATGCTGATCGGTGCGACGTTCCTGATCCTGGCCGACATCCCCGGCCGGATGCTCTCGAGCCCTGCGGAGACACCGATCGGTGTGGTGACGGCGTTCATCGGCGCGCCGTTCTTCATCTTCCTCCTGCGCACGCGGAGGATGACGTGAGTGCGCTCGACTTCGATGCGGTCAGCGTGAGCTATGCCAAGAAGTGCGTCGTCGAGTCGTTCACCGATCGCGTCGAGTCGGGGGAGTGGCTGGGGATCGTCGGACCGAACGGCGCCGGCAAGTCGTCGCTGCTGCGCGCTGCTGCCGGTCTCGTGCGGTTCGACGGCGAGGTGAGCGTCGGCGACCAGGCGCTGACGCCGATGTCCGCCGTCGCGCGAGCGCAGCAGGTGGCGTACGTGGCTCAGGATCCGTTGATTCCCGACGACATGTGTGTGTTCGACTACGTCCTGCTCGGTCGAACTCCCTATGTCGGGTACTTCGGCGCCGAGTCGGCCTCCGACCGTGAGGTCGTCGCTGAGTTGATCGACCGTCTGCGGCTCGGCGAGTTCGCCCTGCGGATGCTCGGGTCGATGAGCGGCGGCGAACGTCAGCGAGCCGTGCTCGCCCGGGCGCTCGCCCAGGAGGCACCCGTGTTGCTGCTCGACGAGCCGACCTCGGCGCTCGACATCGGCCACCAACAGCAGGCGCTGGAGCTGGTGACCGAACTGCGCGAGCACAGTGGGTTGACGGTGGTGTCGGCGATGCACGATCTCACGCTGGCCGGGACCTACACGGACCGCCTCGTGCTGCTCGACGAAGGGCGCGTCGTGGCCTCGGGGGCGGCCGCGGAGGTGCTGACCGCCGAACGGCTCGGGGAGGTGTTCCACGTGTGCGTCACCGTCGACGTCGACCCGGACGATGGCACCGTGATCGTCGTCCCCCGCCGCGGCTTCCCCGCCTGACCACGTTTGTGTGACGGTTCGGGTGACCCGGTCCGCCGGGAGTGCAACGCAAACGGGTCTGGGGATCGGGTTTACGCTGGCGGGCATGAGCGAGTCGCCGTATCCGACGTTCCCGGGGGTCGAGCCGTACGACCTCGTGCGCACGCCCGAGGCAGAGCGGGCCCATCGCAAGCGGATGTGCGCGCTCGGCTACCGGATCTTCGGGGCGATGCGCTGGGGGCAACTCGGCGACGGCCACGTCTCGGCGCGAGACCCGATCCTCACCGACCACTTCTGGCTGCTCGACTGGGGAGTGCCATTCGGTGCGGCAACCGTCGATCAGCTCGTCCTCGTCGGCCCCGACGGTCGGGTCACCGACACCGACGGCAACCCGACCGGCGCGGTCAACACCGCCGGATACCACATCCACGCCCCGATCCTCGCTGCGCGTCCGGATGCGGTCAGCGCGGCCCACACGCACACGGCGTTCGGTACGCCCTGGTCGGCCAACGTGCAGCCGTTCCGAGCACTCAGCCAGGAGTCGTGCGCGTTCGTGTTCGATCAGGCGCTCTTCGACGACGAAGAGGTCGAGGTCCTCTCCTACGACGGTGGCAAGCGGATCGCTGCGGCGCTCGGCGACAAGAAGTTCTGCATCCTGCGCAACCACGGTTCACTCACCGTCGGTGGCTCGGTCGAGGAGGCGGTCGGCTGGTTCGTGATGGCCGAGCGCGTCGCCGAGGTGCACGTCAAGGCACCGAACGGTCTGGCGATCTCAGACGAGTCCGCCGCGGTCGCCGCCGAGACGTTGGCGCCCGCGCCGACCGGCTGGCGGCTGTTCCAGTGGCTATGCCGAACCCTGATCTCCGACCCCGGCGTGGTCGGTTGACCGAGGCTGCTCGATGCGGACGTGCTCGAGCGCCAGCGTTGCGAAGAGGATCACGACGATCGACACCAGGAGGACGACTCCGCTCAGATCCGATCCGACGAGGAAGAGCAGTCCGATCACCCCGATGGCTGCGACCCGTTCGAACGCGATGACCTGGTACGAGCGGAACACCCCCAGCCCGACACCGCCGAAGTAGAGCACCATTCCACCGAAGCCCATGGCGCGGAATGCTGTAGGGAGTGCGTCGCTCGGGTGCAGCGCCATCTCCTCCATTGCCACGGCGATCAGGATGATGCCGGCAACGATGGGCGCATGCACGTAGGCGTAGACGTCGCGGGCGAACCGGCCGCGCTCGACACCGTCCAACGAGTCGGCCCGGTGCTCGAACGCTGGTTGAACTCGATCGAAGTACGCCCACCAGAGCAGTCCGGCGAGGAGTCCGGCCATCACGAGGGCGACAACGGAATCGGCGGGGAAGCCGCCGTCGTTGTTCAACGGGATTGCGACCGAGTTGCCGAGCGCAACGATCACCTCGCCGAGGGCGACGATGATGATCAGCGCGTGGCGCTCGGCGAAGTGGCCGGCCCGCAGGATCCAGGTGCCGCCTCCGGCGCGGATGGTGTCGTAGCCGAACACCAGGATGCCGACGACCCATGCGACCAACGCCGATCAGCATCATCCCGAGCGCCGACAGGAAGATGACGGCCAGCGGAATTGCGAACCGCGCACCGCTCGCGTCGAACGCGGTCTGGATCGACGCAGCCATCGGCACACTGGCCGCCGTCGCAAGGAGGAACAGCAGCCGAGTCGGGCGCGAGTTGCCGGCCACCGCATTGGCCGACCAGGTCAACTGCGACCACGGCAGCGACGAGCTGGCTGAACGCGAAGACGTAGGCGAGATCGAAGAACAACTCGACCGGATCGGCCGTGAAGTCCTCGGTTGGTTCGGGAACCACGAGCCCGCGCATCGCCGCACAGTACGCAACTCGTGCGGGCGTGAAGTCCGGCGCCCGTGTGCCACGCTCGTGGCGTGGATCGCGTCGGAGAACTCGTCGAGCTCGCGTCGTCGCTGATCGACTCGCCGCTCGATTTCGTGACCGACCGGTCCTGGCCGCACGGGGTGTCGACCGTGATCGAAGTAGGCCGAGCCGACGGCACGTCGCTCATCGTCAAGTCGCCGGTCGATGTCGCCAAGTTCGATGCTGAGCTCTACGCCTACCGGCACTGGGTCCCGGCGCTTGCGGGGCACGCACCCGAGCTCGTCGGATCAGCGCGACATCAACGGCTGCTCGTGTTGTCGAAGCTGCCCGGCGAGATCGACGACCTGTCGGAGTCGACGTTCCGCGAGGCCGGAGTCTTGCTGCGGCGCTTGCAGGAGGCCGAGGCCCCGACCGTGGTGGAAGGCTTCGCCGATGCGTTCCAGGCTCGCTTCGAGACCTGGGTGCGTCGAGCCGGGCCCGGTCTGCTCGACGTCGCCGAGATCGAGTTCGTCGCCGAGCAGGTGGAGCGGCTGGCCGAGTTCCCCGATCCGCACGGTGTGCCGTGCCATCGCGATTGGCAGCCGAGGAACTGGCTGACGACTCCTGAGGGGGCGGTGTCGGTGATCGACTTCGGCAACTCGCGCGTCGGATACTGGTATCAGGACTTCGAACGGATGTGGTGGGCCGAGTGGCGTCGTGCGCCCGAACTCGGTCGTGCCTTCTTCGAGGGCTACGGCCGAACGCTCGGCGACGGCGACAGGGTCCAACTGCGTGCGACGTCGATCCTGGGTCTGCTGACCACGATCGTCTGGGCGTCCGAAGTCGGAGACGACGCGTTCCGCGATCACGGACGAACCCAACTGCATCGAGCAATGGCGGGCGCCGCCGACCCGATCTGATGGCGATGTCGGCGATGCGCCTCAGCCGAAGACGACGACCCCGACGACGCCGGCGAGCACGAGGCCGCTCGCCGCGTACTCGGCGCGGGTGTGGGTCTCGTGGAGCACCCACGCCGAGATCGCGAATGCGATCACCAGCTCGACCTGGCCGAGCGTACGCACCTTCGCTGCGTTGGTCATCGTCACGGCGACCGCCCAACCTGCCGACCCGCACAGGCTGAGGATGCCGACCGGAAGCGCAGCCCGCCACGCCACACCGACGCGCACCAGTTCGGATCGGTCTCTCGCTGCCAACCATCCGGCGTTGAGCACCGTCTGGATGCCGAGCATGATCGTCAGCGTCAGCAGCGCACGATCCCATGTCGAGCCGCCGCCCAGAGAGATGGACGCGCCGCGGATGCCCACCGCCGCGAGCGCAAAGCAACCGCCGGCGATGATCCCCATCAGCGCTGCCGGGTCCCCGGCTCGACCGAGGATGTCCCGCAGCCGATTCGGTGCCGCGAGCCAGGCAACGCCCGCCATGCACACGAACGCAGCGAGCCATCCCAGCGGCTCGAGCGGTTCGGCCAGAACGAGTGCCGACACGATCGCCACCTGGATCACCTCGGTCTTCGCGTAGACCGTGCCGATGGCGAAGTCGCGCAGGTCGAACGCCCGCAGCAGCGCCAACGTCCCGAGGATCTGCGCGGCGCCTGCCCCGGCGATGATCGGCCAGAACCGCCAGGGGATCGCCGGCAGTTCGTCGCCGACGGCGACGAAGGTGATCACCGAGGCGATCACCGCAAGCGGGAAGCCGTACGCATATCGAACGAACCCCGCCCCGTTGACCGACAGCACCGAGCGCAGTCGATGCTGACGCGACGTGCGCAGGACCTGAAACGTCGCCGCAGCGAGTGTGATGGGAATCCACATGGTGTTCCCGCAGTGTTACTTCGCGGGTTCGATCCGGATCGACCCCCGAGGTGATTCAGGGGCGGTCGGGGGAGGGGAGGAACCAGGTGTCGTTGTTGACGAGGATGTCGTCGGCGTCAGCCGGCCCCCACGACCCACGGAAGTACGGGACCACGTCGCCGCCGTGATCGAGAGCCGGTTGCACCACTCGCCAGGTTCCTTCGACGATGTCCTGGCGGGCGAACCGTCGCAGCGATCCGATCAGCGCATCGCCGAGCAGGCGCTCGTAGGCGTCCTGGCGTTCGCCGAGCGCTGCGGCGAAATCGACGTCGACGTCGACCTCCTGGCTGTCGAGCTCGGGCCCCGGTGTCTTTGCCTGCAGGGCGAACGTCACGCCGTCGTGCTTGCCGAGCCGCAGTCGGATCAGGTTGCGGCCAGGGGGCGGACCACCGGACTCGTCGAACAGCATCCGCGGCGGCTCCCGCAGTTCGATCACCGCCTCGGTGGCGCTCTGCGACATCGCCTTGCCGACCCGCACGTACCAGGGCACACCCGCCCACCGCCACGAGTCGATCTCGAGCCGGGCTGCGGCGAACGTCTCGACGTTCGACTCGGAATCGACGCCCGGCTCGTCGCGGTAGCCCACGTACTGGCCGCGCACCAACGCCTCCGGGTCGATCGGACGCATCGCCGCGATCACCTTCGCCTTCTCGTCCTGCAGGAACCCCGAGTCGGCGCCGGCAGGAGGCTCCATCGCGAGGAGCGACACCACCTGGAGGAGGTGGTTCTGCAAGACGTCACGGATTGCGCCGACACCCTCGTAGAACGAGCCGCGGCCCTCGACGTCGAGCGTTTCCGACATCGTCACCTGCACGCTGCGCACGTAGTTCCGATTCCACACCGGCTCGAGCAGCGTGTTGGCGAACCGGAACACCAGCAGGTCCTCCACGGCCTCTTTGCCGAGATAGTGGTCGATGCGGAAGATGTGGTCTTCGGCGAACACCTCGTGCAACGTCTTGTTCAACTCGATCGCCGACTGCAGGTCGCGGCCGAACGGCTTCTCGACCACGATGCGCCCGCGATGATGCAGATCGACCGACGCGAGCTTCTGGGCGACCAACGGGAACATGTTGGGCGGGATCGCCATGTAGAACACCGCCACGGTCGAGTTGTGCTTGTCGAGTGTGGCTCGCAGCTCGTTCCACGTGCTCTCCTCGGCATAGTCGCCCTGCACGAGATCGAGCCGCGCACACAACGAGTCGACCACGGCCTGATCTGCGTCGTCGATGTGCTCTGCGATCGACTCGCGAGCGTGGCGGCGGAAGTCGTCGTCGGTCCACTCGCTGCGGGCCACGCCGATCACCGGAACCTGGAGTGTGCCCGAGCGTTCGAGGCGATACAGCGCGGGGAAGAGCTTGCGAACCGCGAGGTCGCCGGTGGCGCCGAACAGCACGAGCGCATCAGCGTCCGGTTGATCGGTCTGCATGCGGGCGGTGTCGACGTGGCCGGTGATCAGTGTGGGATCGGTGTGGGCCTCGCCCGCTCCGGTGCTCGACGGGCTCATCGGGTGGCATCCGTACGTTCGATGTGACCGCCGAAACCGGCGCGCATCGCCGACAGCACCTGGTCCGCGACGTCGGAACGTCCTCGTGACGAGAAGCGCTGGAAGAGGGCGGCGGACAACACCGGCACCGGCACCCCTTCGTCGATGGCGGCGTTCACCGTCCAGCGGCCCTCTCCCGAGTCGCTGACCATGCCTTCGTAGGCGCTGAGTTCCGGGTCGGCGTGGAATGCCTCGGCGGTGAGATCGAGCAGCCACGAACTGATCACCGAACCTCGGCGCCACACCTCGGTGACCTTGGCGAGATCGAGGTCGTAGCGGTAGTAGGGGGCGGCGTCGAGCGGGGCGGTCTCGGCGTCGGCGTCGTGGTCGATCGCACCGATGTCGGCCTTGGCGAGCACGTTGAGGCCCTCGGCGTAGGCGGCCATCATCCCGTACTCGATGCCGTTGTGGACCATCTTCACGAAGTGCCCGGCACCGCTCGGTCCACAGTGGAGCCAGCCGTGTTCCTCCGGCGCTTCGGCATCGACACGGCCCGGTGTGCGAGCGGTGTTGCCGATGCCCGGCGCCAGCGACTCGAAGACCGGGGTGAGCCGCTCGACAGCGGCGTCGGGCCCGCCGATCATCAGGCAGTAGCCACGCTCCAACCCGAACACACCGCCGCTCGTACCGACATCCACGTAGTCGACGCCGAGCGGAGACACTGCGGCGGAGCGGTCGACATCGTGGCGGTACCACGAGTTGCCGCCGTCGATGATCGTGTCACCCTCGTCGAGCAGGGGCACCAGCGCATCGACGGTCGAACCGACGAACGCCGCCGGCACCATGATCCAGATCGACCGTGGCGGCTCCAGTGCCGCGACCAGATCACCCAAGGACCGGGCGCCGGTCACCCCGAGTTCGGCCTCCAACTCGGCGATCGGCGCCTCATCGACGTCGTGGACGACGCAGTCGTGTCCGTCATGGTGGAGCCGGCGCACCATGTTGGCGCCCATCCGGCCGAGCCCGATCATCGCGAGTTGCATGGTCGACAGACTGCCACGAAGACGGCGTCACTACTCTTCGAAGATGTCCGACGTCGATGAAACCTCGGTGCCGTTGACGTGGATCGAGGTGGCAGTCGCGGAGCATCGCCGGCTGCTCGATCGGCTCGACGGCCTCGTCGCCTGCGGAGAGCTCGATGTTTCTGCGCCGTCACTGCTGCCCGACTGGACTCCAACATGTGATCACCCACGTCACCCAGAGCGCTGACGGTCACGTTCGATTGCTCGACGCTGCCGCCCGTCCGCCGGTCGTGCCGCGAGTTGGAGCATCGATGGTCGACGATGCCGAGTTGGGCCGGGCGGGGTGGAACGGTCCGTTTCGAGATCGCGATCGCCGACCTCCCGTTCCTCCGCGTCCGTGAGGTCGCAATCCACCACGTCGACCTCGGCATGGGCCACGGGTTCGACGATCTGCCCGCTGCCTATCTCGATGAGGAGCTGCAGCGGATGGAAGTGCTCTGGATCCGGCGCCAGGGCGCACCCGCAACGGTGTTGCCGTCGCCGGTGCTCGCGGCGTCCCCGTCGATCCGCCTCGCCTGGTTGTTGGGTCGGGCCGGGGTCGCCGGTGTCGCTCCTGCGGGCATCTACTGACGAGAAGCTGTCACGAAGGCCGTGATGTCGTCGAGGCTCGGCCGGTAGCCGTCGTCGGTGTCGACGTTCAGGACCGGCGCCGGGAAGCTCACACGCATCTCGTCGGTGACGGAGTGCATGCGGGCCACGACAGCCTCGGTGTGCTGCTCGATCGACGAGAAACCGGCAGCTTGGAGCACCGCTGGACTCGACACCAGCCGGTCGGACAGATTGCGTTCGCGCAGCCGCTCCATCGGGTCGTTGCACGACGTGACGACGACGACGCAGTCACCGAGTGCAGCGATGCGATCGAAGTCGTCGGGCCGGTGACGACGGACGACGTACTCGACGACGCAGCTGACGCCGTTCGCAAGCAGGCTCTCGACAACGCCGAGGAAGGTCTCGACGGCCTCGTCGCCGGATGGAATTCGTTCGAGCTGGTCGCTCCAGGCGCCCGCGGTGAACAACAGCCACCTCTGATGTCGTCACGGGCGATGAACGGCAGCCGCAATCGATCAGCGACGAGGCGGCCGAGTGTGCTCTTTCCGCTGCCGGGAGCACCCGTGATCAGGACGATGGTCGGCCTCGACACCTCGCCATCCTTTCACTCGGCGTCATCGGCCCTGCAGCCTGGTTGCGGCAGCGTTGCTCTTGACGGCGTTCAGCGCGGCGTCGAGTGGGGTGCCATCGACGTTCGTGAGCAGGCGGTTCGTGTGACCGGCTCGTGCCTCGGGGGTTGGCGCCGTTCTGATGGCGTCGAGCCGTGCGGTCGCTGTCCGCCGGTCGGCGTTGCTGAGTCGCTCGCCACCTGGCCGGCGGATCTCCGTGCTTGCGAAGACCTCGGGAGACCTCAGACCGACGGTGATCGCTGCCACCATCATCTGCCGGCGCACCTCCTCGCCGAGTCCGGTCGCTGCCACGTCGTCCGGCCGATCGTCGTCGATCCAGGTGGAGCCGACCCGGATCGCCGTCGACGTCGCCGACCGCACCTGGGGGCTTGCGCCGCGTGCGCCGACTGCGAGATCGACCCCCCACGCGATGACTGCAACGTGTGCCGCATCGGACGTCTCGCGTTGTCGGAACTCGGCCACCACTTGTTCCTGCTCGTGATCGGCTGCGTCGAGGAGCATGGTCGTGAACGTCGAGACGTCGTGGAGTGCAGCGTCGAAACTGGTTCGGCGGTCGGTTGCTGCGACGGTGTCGTGCGCCCAGGTCGCGGTGACGGCACCGAGCTGAATCCTCGCCGACCGGTGTCGCATGATCGCTCCGAACAGGCCTTCGAACTCTGCGTAGGTGCCGAAGTCCGCCGACACGTCTGCTGTATCGCTGGACACCACGACGCGATCGTGGCCACCGGTGGAGACGATCGACTCCGCGAGGACGTCGACGTAGGTGGGCATCGCCATGGCGAGTCCGAGCGCCATCGCCGGGTTGAAGCCGCTGTCGAGCGGGCCGTTCGCGGCGCGTGTCAGGAACTCGAGTACCTCGTAGCCCTCCTGGAGTCGTGTCGGATCGTCGGCGACGGCACGGCCGAGCCCGCTGACCACGAAGTCGGACAGCGCCGTATCGGCGAGGTCGTCCCAGCCGGCCAGTGCGTACGCGGTCGGTTGGTGGCGGAGCAGATCGAGGCAGGCGGCAGGATCATCTACGAGACTCGTCACGGCGGTGCTCAGCGCCCGTGCGTACCGGTCGTGGTCGACGCCGGTGTCGGGCCCGTTCGGCACCGCCATCCGTCGTACGACTTCGGATCTGAACGACACGGGGAAGCTCGCTGTGGCAAGCAGCAGTCCGATCGTCATGTTGGACGTCGAGAGTGTTGCCAGCTCGTCGGCGAACCTGACGTCGCGTGCCACCCACCACGACAGTTGCCGACCGAGCTCCTCCAGCGCAGCGTGCGACGGAGCGCCCGTGGGATCGAGGCCTGCTGTGCGGTCGGCGTCGGCGGCCAGCGACTTGCGCTCGAGCAGGTCCAGCCGGGCGAGCAGCTGCCTGCGTCGCGTCGCCGGGATCGTGGCGGTGCCGCGGGTGCCGGGTCGGAGACGGTCGGCCAGTGCGTCGGGGAGCGAAGTCGGCGAACGGAATCCGAACGTCGATGGCTGGCTCGCCCGCCAGCGCACCATGGTGTCGCTCCGTTCGATGTCACGCAACGCCGGCATCCAATGGTCTTCGAGATTCTGACGGGTGAGCCGGACCGTCCGGATCGCGTCGGCCGCCGCCGGGTCGGTCGCCGCCAGCGCGCGCAGCGTGTCGATCGCCTCGAGCGTGCGTCGTGTCAGGTGATGGACGCGGCTCGGCTCGTACCCGGTGTCCACGTCAGCCCGCCAGACCGACCTGTCGCTGCGCGATCGCCTCGTGCTCGCGTGCCTGCTGTTCGAAGCGGTAGGCGTGTCCCCGAAGGTCGTCGGCTGCTGCGTGGAGTTGCCGTTGATTCGCCGCCAATGTCAACCGGCACAGATCGGGTCGAGCGCCTCTCCACGTGTCGACGTCGGCGTACTGGTCGAGACGCATCACCGGCGACGCCTCGATCGCCTGTGCGAGTTGGCGCAGATGATGTGCTCGCCGGCGGAGTTCCTGAGCTCGAGCGATCTCGTTCATCACCCAGCAGTGGGTGACCTCCGGGTGAATGCGGAATCTCAGAGTTCGGCGAGCTGCACCGTGCGGTCGGCGATGGTGGCCGCTTCGCCGGGGTCGTGTGTGACCAGGAGTGCCGTCGCCGAGGCGTCGTGGAGCAGCGAACCGAGCTCGGCTGCGAGCTGATCGTGGAGCTCCCGGTCGAGGCCGGTCAACGGTTCGTCCAGCAGTACGACGGCAGGTTCCGTGGCGAGGGTCCTGGCGAGCGCCACCCGCTTGGCCTCGCCTCCCGACAGGTTGGTCACGCGTCGATGCTCGAATCCGGTCAAACCGACGCGACGCATCCACGTGGAGGCACGCTCACTGCGTTCGGGTCGGGCGACGCCGGCCATCTTCAGACCGAAGGCGACGTTGTCGAGTGCGGACATGTGAGGGAACAACTGGTTGTCCTGGAACACCATGCCGACGGCTCGCCGGTGCGTCGGCAGGCGGGTGACGTCCACACCGTGGATGACGACGTGCCCGCTGGTCGGGGTGATGATGCCGGCGACCACACGGAGCAGCGTGCTCTTTCCGCTCCCCGACGGTCCGAGCAGAGCGACCACTTCGCCGGACCGGACCGACAGCGAGATGTCCTCGAGCACCGGACGTGGTTCCGCCGAATCGTGGTTCCCGGTGCCCTGGGCGCGGGGAACCACGAAGGTGACGGTCACGTTCTGGACGTCGAGGCCGGCGCGGTCGTTCATCGTTCGGGCCGCCCGGCGAGCGGCGTCTGGAGGCGTTCGACGAGCACGACGAGGATCACGGTGGTGCCGGCGAGCAGCGTCGCGAGGGCGAACCCCTGCGCCTGGAGCAGCGACCCCGTTCGGCCGAGGAGTTGCTCGATGGCGATCGGCATCGTCTCGCCGCCCGAGCGCGACAGGAAGCTGGTCGCTCCGAACTCACCGAGGGAGATCGACGCTGCGAGTACGGCCCCGACCGCCAGCGGACGCCAGAGGTACGGCACCACCGTCGCCCGCCACGCTTGCACCGGCGATGCGCCGAGTGTGGCCGCTGCATCACCCATCGTCGGGTCGACCGAGCGCAGTACGCCCACACACGTTCGGACGACGAACGGCACAGCGATCAATGCGTGCCCGACCGGCACGAGCCACCACGATGCTCGCCAATCGACCGGAGCGGTGTCGAAGGTGATCAACATGCCGAATCCGATCGTGACCGCCGAGGTGGCGAGCGGCAGCATCAAGCCACCGTCGAGTGCTCGCCCAGTACGTCCCGAAGCCGCGATCACGAGGCTGGCGAGGCCGCCGATCACGACGGCGAACAGCGTGGCCCACGCTGCGTTGCTCAGCGAGTTGCCGATTGCGTCGACCGGGTCGATTCCGATGCGGATTCCTGGACGGATCTCGGCGCGTCCGAGGTCGGTCCAAGCGGTCGTCGACCATCCCGTCGGCGTCGAGAACGAACGCACCACGAGCGCAACCAAGGGTGCGACAGCGACGGCCGACACCGCAGCGGCGACGAGGGTGACGAAGCGTCGCTCGCCGGCGGTCCTCGGCCGCCGACGTGCCGAGGTCGGCAGCAGCCCGATCGCCTGAGCATGTCGCCGCTGGGCGATGGTCGACCACGAGACGATCGCCACCAGCGCTGCGAGCTGCAACAGTGCGAGCACCGCGGCGCCGCCGACGTCGCCGAGTTGCGTTGCCCGTCGCCACACCTCGACTTCGATCGTGCGCGTGCCCGGCGCGGCGAGGATCCTGATCACGCCGTAGGAGGTGAATGTGAACAGGAACACGATCGTCGCGGCCGCAGTGATCGCTGGTCGCACGAGCGGCAGTGAGATCTGTGTGGCCACCTTCCACCGAGACGCCCCGAGCGTGGCCGCTGCGGCTTCCATGTCGGTCGGGAGATGCTCCCAGAGCGACCCCACCACCCGCACGACGACCGCCAGATTGAACACGACGTGTGCGGCGATCACGGCCACGACCGTGCGGTCGAGCGACTCGGGCAGCAGTGCGAGGAACGCGGCCCCCATCACCACCGTCGGCAGCACGAACATCGCCGTCAACAGCCCGACCAGCACCGTTCGGCCGCGGAAGTCGTACCGGGCGAGCACGTAGGCGGGTGTGAGCCCGACCGCAATGGTCGCGACGGTCGACACCACCGCCTGCCATGCGGTGAACCACACGACCTCCCAGGTCGAGCTGCGCCCGAGCGTGTCGCGAATCGACTCCTCGGTGACCGCCTCGACGACGAGGGTGACGAACGGCCACGCGTAGAAGACCAGCAGACCCGTCACCGGCCCGGCCGCCAAGGCGACCAGCAGCCAGCGGGGGAGTCGGTTCACCCGAGCACCAGCTCCGTCCACTCGTCGATCCAGGTCGAGCGTTCGGCGTCGATCAACGCCGGATCGAGCGAACGTGAGGCCTCGGGGACCACGGCGAAGTCGACGAACTCCTGGGGCAGCGCGACAGCCTCGTTCGTCGGGTAGACGAAGAGGTTGAGCGCGAGCTCCTGCTGGAAGCGCTCGGAGATCAGGAAGTCGACCAGCAGCCGGGCAGCCTCCGGGGCGTCCGTGCCGCGCAGCACGCCTGCGAACTCGATCTGGCGGAAGCAGGTGTCCTCCACCACGCCGGTTGCAGCGTCGTCGAGCGGCGGGACGGCGAAGATCACTTCGGCCGGCGGGCTCGACCCGTAGCTGACCACCATAGGCGTCGGCCCGCCGCCGGCCCACGTGAATCGTTCGTAGTAGGCCTGGGTCCAGCCCTCGACGACCTCGACGCCGTTCGCTCCGAGCTGGCTCCAGTAGTCCTGCCAACCCTCGAGGCCGTACTCGTGGATCGTGGCGAGCAGGAAGGCGAGGCCGGGCGATGACGTGGCCGGGTTCTGCACCACGAGCATGCCGGCATAGGCCGGGTCGACCAGGTCGGCGAACGACGATGGTGGCTCGAGATCGCGTTCGGCGAACCATCCGATGTCGTAGTTGACGCACACGTCGCCGTAGTCCACCGGCGTTGCTTCACCGGTGGGAACCAGTTCGAGGAACTCGGGATCGATCCCCGCCGAGCCATCGGCGATCGAGGTCGCGACGTAGGGGTCGAAGATCTCGTCGTCGATTGCCCGCGACAACAACGAGTTGTCGATGCCCCACATCACGTCCCCTTCGGGGTTGCCGGCGGTGAGCGATGCCTTCGACAGCATCGTGCCGGTGTCGCCGGCGACGAGGATCTCGACGTCGATGCCGGTCTCGGCGGTGAAGTCGGCAAGTGCATCGTTCAGCGAGGTGTCGGCCTCGGGAAACGAGTCGTAGGTGACCAACGTGACCGAGTCGGCGGTCGGCGTCGAGGTCGTTGCGGCATCGTCGCTGCCGCAGGCTGCCGCGACGAGCCCAACGGCCACGGCAAGGGCGGCGATCCGCCGAAGCGATGAGTCTCCGTGACGGGGGGCGGCGCGCAGACTCATCGGTCGACTCCTTCCGACTCGATGTCGGGTTGGTCGAAGATGGTGAGGATGCCGCCCGAGAGCGTCACCTCGACCTCGACGTTCGTCGCGGCGCTGTCCGGGGCGGTGGCGGGAACCTCGTTGCTGACCCCCATGCCGACGAGCGGCTCGAGGTCGAACTGGTCGAGTTCCCAACGAGCCCCCGACAGCGTCACCCGAACGCAGGGACCGTGGAGCGCGAGCAGCGACAGCGTCGACCCCGGCACGAGCCGGAGCGTCGCCGACCCCGGGCCGTGCAGGACCCGGAGGTGCTGGCCGTCCCACCAGCCGTCGAGCACCGGCACACTGGTGAGGCCGAGCGCGCCCAACGCGCCGATACCGGCGATCGTGTGGTCGAGTCGGTCGCCGCCACCGACGATGGTGATCCGGTCGGGGTCGAACTTCGACGCCAACGCGAGGGCCAGCTCGGTGTCGGTCTGGTCCTTGTCCGCAGGGTGTCGAGAGATGTCGGCGTTGCGTGCGGCCCACGCCAACCCTTCCTCGGTGACCGAGTCGAGATCACCCACGAGGTGGGTGGGTTCGAGACCGGCGGCGAGGGCGTGGTCGAGGCCGCCATCGACCGCCATCCAGACCGTGTGTTCGGATCCTGCTGACCGCAGCTGCGCGGTCACGTCGGCGTCGAGCGGCGATGCTCCGGTGATGATGACAATGTGGTCGTTCACAATTCCTCCGCCGGCATTACCCGGATCAGGTTCTCGGGTCGATGACGGCGGTCACCCTCTCAGCCCGCCGATCCAGCGAGCTCCCCATGTCGATGTCGTCCAACGATCTTACTCGAAGATCGTCTGCAGCGTCAGAGCGAGCGCCGAGATCATCAACATCCCCACGATCGCCAGATCGAAGCCTCTCCCCGACACCGAGTTGCGCAGCTTCGTCCCGATCGGGATCGCGGCGAACACCGGGACACACGCCAGCAACGTCGCGATCACCCGTCCCGACAGTTCGCCCGAGCCGATCAGCACGATGAGCTGAGCCAGTCCTGTGATGAAGAACAGCGAGGTGACCGAGAAGATGTGCGCTCCGCGTGGCAGTCGGTAGCTGTGGATCCACGATCCGACGATCGGCCCGGAGATCCCGACGGCACCCTGGAACACACCCGCGATTCCGCCGACCGCCGGGGCGAGCTGTCGCGAGCGCGCCGGCCCGATGCGCAGCTCCGGATGGGCGAAGAACAACACGACGTATCCGACGATGGCGACGATCACGGCGATCACGAGTGGCTGCTCGGGAATGTTGACCAGCAGCAGCGTGCCGATGACCGCCCCGACCACTCCGGCGATCGCAAGCACGGGGAGGTCGCGAGTCTCCGAGTAGCTGGTGCGTTCGCGGCCGGCGAGGTAGGCGTTGGCGAGGACGTTCGGGAAGGCGATCACGACGATGGCGTCGTTGACGTCGATGAACAGCGAGGCGATCGGGATGGCGATCAGCGGGAGGCCCATCCCGGTGATCGCCTTCGCGATCGAACCGATGACGACAGCGATGAGGACGACGACGAGTTCGGTGCCGCTCACCGGTTGATGCTCACGGTGTGCGCGTCGATCATGGCGTGTGACCGGTCGCCACCGGTCGGTCCGGATCGGCTGTCCACCCCGACCACGACCCGACGTAGACGCGAGGAAGGCTCGAGCCGGCGTGCTCGATCGCCAGTGCGTTGTGGCATGCGGTGACACCCGAACCGCAGTAGACGATGGGATCGGCGTCGTCTGCCACGACCGCAGCAAACCGGGCGCGGAGGTGATCGGCCGGATGGAAACGACCGTCGGAGTCGAGATTGTCGTTGAACAACAGGTTCACAGCACCCGGTACGTGCCCGGCCACCGAGTCGATCGGCTCGATCTCTCCGGCGTAGCGGGCCGGATCGCGACTGTCGATCACCGCACCGCCGTCGGCGAGATGCTTCGCGACGTCGATGGCGTCGGCGAGCGCGTCGAGCGGCCATTCGTGCACCGTGCGTTCGACCGGCGTTGTTTCCACGGGCCCGTGCTCGACGTCGTCGGCCGTGTCGGCGAGCCACGCGCCGATGCCACCGTCGAGCAGCGCAGCGCGCTGGCCGAGGATCCGGAGCATCCACACGAGCCGTCCGGCGAACGCACCGCCGCGATCGTCGTAGGCGACCACCGTGGCGTCGTCGGCGACACCGAGTTCACCCAGCGCACGGGCGAACTCCGCCGGTGACGGCAACGGGTGGCGTCCGGCGGTCCCGGACGGTGCAGCGGCAAGGGCGTCGTCGAGCGACACGAACCGGGCGCCGGGGAGATGCCGATGCTCGAAGTCGTGCGCGGGTTCGAGTCCGGCCATCGTCGACCCCACATGACAGATTGCCACGGTCGAATCGCTGCTCAGCCGCTCGCGCAGCCAGGCGACATCCACGATCGGTGGTATGGAATCCCTGGGTGTCTGATCGAGTCGTGGCGTGGACATGAGATCACTCTGCCACGCGTGCCACGATGAGGCGATGAGCGACACCTTCACCGCCCTCGTGCTGCGCGAGACCGACGACGGACACGTCGGAGCGCTGGAACAACTCACCGAGGCCGACCTGCCCGACGGTGATGTCACGGTGGCCGTCGACTACTCGTCGCTCAACTTCAAAGATGGCCTGGCCTTGGCCGGCAAGAACCGGATCGTGCGGAGCTATCCGATGGTGCCGGGTATCGACCTCACCGGCACGGTGATCGCCAGCGACTCGCCGACGTGGGCGGTCGGCGACGAGATCATCTCGACCAGTTTCTTGGTCGGCGAGCGGTACTGGGGCGGCTTCACCCAGCGTCAGCGCCTGCAGTCCGAGTGGTTGGTACGCCGCCCCGACTCGATGAGTGCGCGCACCGCGATGGCGATCGGCACCGCCGGGCTCACCGCAATGCTCTGTGTGATGGAACTCGAGACCGCCGGTGTGCGGCCGGGCGACGGCCCGATCGTGGTGACCGGAGCAGCGGGCGGTGTCGGGTCGATCTCGGTGGCATTGCTCGCCGGACTCGGCTACGAGGTCACAGCGGTCACCGGTCGACCCGAGACGCAGGACTATCTGCGTGGGCTCGGAGCTTCGGCGTTCCTGACGCGAGCGGAGATGAGCGAGCCGCCTCGGCCGTTGGAGTCCGAGACCTGGGCGGGCGCCGTCGACACCGTCGGTTCGACGATGCTCGCCAAGGTGCTGGCGCAGATGAAGTTCCGCTCGACCGTGGCGGCATGCGGTCTCGCCGGGGGCGCCGACCTGCCCACCACCGTGATGCCCTTCATCATCCGGGCGGTTCGATTGCAGGGAGTCGAGGCCGTGATGGCGCCGATTCCGATGCGCGAGGCAGCCTGGGCCCGCCTCGCCACCGATCTGCCCGCCGAGATGGTCGATGCGATCACCGAGGTGGTGCCGCTCAGCGAGTTGCTCGATCGGGGCCCGACGATCCTCGACGGACAGGTCCGCGGGCGCTGGGTCGTCGATCCGAACGCCTGATCGTCAGGCGGTGTCGTCCGGGAGCCCGAAGAGCGCCAGCGCCGCGTTGTTGTAGCTGCCGTCGTCGGTGACTTCGCGGCCGAACCACGCCGGTGGTGTGAAGGCTGCGAGAGCCTCGGCGGAGGCGCACTCGACCTCGGCGATCACCAAGCCCTCGAGGTCGCCGGCGAACACGTCGAGTTCGATCACATGGTCGCCAGCAGGGATCCGGTGGCGCGTCTTCTCGATCCGCCGGCCGACGGTGTACGGCCACGCCGCATCGAACTCGCGGCGTTCGATCGACCATTCGAGTTCGGTGCGCTCGGCCCCGGTGCCGGCTTTGAACGTGAGTGTGCAGCCCGACGAGCCGGCGTCGCGGACACGAATCGAATGCCGTCCGTCACTGGTGAGGTAGCCCTGGCGGAGCTCGACACCGGTGCTCGGGACTTCGCCCACGGGTGGTTCGTCGACCAGGAACCGGCGTTCCCGTTCGACGAGCGACCGGGTCGACGGTTCGGCCGGCTCCATCGGCGGGTCGACGCTCCGTTCGGGTCCGAGGTCGACCGCCAGGTGCCAGTACCGCCCGACCCGGTGCGCGAATGCGTGTTCAGGCTCTGCGTAGATCGTGGCCCCTGAACGGATGGCCCCGGCACGCAACACCGCCTGGCGCCGGCGGGCCAGATCGCAGACGTGACCGATCTCGCTCGCGGTGGAGACGTTGTCACCCCCGGCCTCGAGGAGCTCGACGAGCACGGTGAGGTCATGTTCGTCGCCGAGGGCTTCGGCGAGCTGGTCGAGTTCGTCGACCAGCGGACCCAGCACACTTGGTGCAGCGTCGTGGACCAGTTGCAGTTGGTACCACAGGTACTTCACCGCCTTGCGCCACTCGTGCAGACGATCGTCGGTCGGGTCGGACCGAACTCGCCGCAACGCCGAGCGCCCTCGGCGGTAGGTGGCTGCCACTCCGGACTCGAGGGTGTCGGCGCCTTTCGGGAGTTTCCAGCGCGACGACATCGTGCGGGCATCGGTCAGCTTGGCCAGCGCCGTCGCCATCCGGGCATCGCCGGCGGCGCTGGCGCGCTCGCTGGCGTCGATCGACACGGCCGTGTGGCGATCGCGCAGCTCCTGCAGGACGGCGTCGTCGGGACGTGTCGCCAACAGCGTGTCGAGAGTTGCGAGGATGACGTGGGCGTCGCGCAGCGCCGACAGCTCGTTCGCAGCATCGCGAACCGTCCGGTCGAATGTCCGGAAGTCGTCGCCCAGGGCCGGCTTGACCAGCCGTGCCAGGCCTCGTGATGCCTTGCATCGCTTCCGAACGTCGTGGACGATCACTTCGAGGTCGACAGGATCGGGCGGGTTGCCGATGGCGCGATCGAGCTGCTCGATGGCCCCGCCGAGCCGTTCGTTCGCAACCCGGCGCACCTCGCGCTGGAGGCGTCGGTCCGGTCGGAGTGCGTAGCCCATCATCGTTCAGTGAACCTGCACGTCGGGTCGGCTCAAACCTGCCCAGGCGCAGTCGTGACGATCGGCCCTGTCGGCGACCAGCGGTGAGTCATAGCGTTGTCGTGATGGCGAACAATCTGGCCCGCTGCCCGTCCTGTGGAGCGACGAACCGGCTGCCCGTGTCGGCCAGTGGTTCTCCCCGCTGCGCCAAGTGTCAGACGGCGTTGCCATGGCTGGTCGAGGCCGGTGACGCCGACTTCGGCGCGGCGGTCGGGACCAAACGCCTGGTGCTGGTCGACCTCTGGGCGCCGTGGTGTGGCCCGTGCCGATCCGTGGCCCCGGTGTTGGAGAAGCTGTCTGCCGAATTCGCCACCACTCTCAAGGTCGTCAAGGTCAACGTCGACGAGTCGCCGCACACCGCACAGCGCTACCAGGCCCGAAGCATTCCGATGTTGCTGTTCATGCGCAACGGTGAGCTCGTCGACACCGTCATCGGTGCGCAACCCGAGCACGTGTTGCGCACCCGAATCGAAGGGTTGTCGTGAACGACAACCGGTTCACCTACGACCTGGTGGCCTCGTCGCTGCACGACTCGGAGGCGGTGGCATCGTTGACGGCGCCAGTGCGAACGTTGCTCGATGAGCTGGGCGGCGCCGCACACGTCGAGACAGCAGCGTCGGGCCCGCATGTCTTCGTCGTCGCAACAGGTGGCACGGAACGGATGCTCCTCGATGCGATCGCCGACCGGCGGATGGCTCACCCGGCCGAGCCCACGATCCTCGTCGCGCATCGCGCCCACAACTCGCTGCCGGCCGCCATGGAGACGCTGGCGGCGATCCAGCAGGCGGGCGGCCGTGGTCGCATCGTTTCACTCACCGGTCGGTCCGATACCGACCGTGCGTCACTGGACGACGCAGTGGGAGACCTCGAAGCGATCGTTGCGATGCGCACCGCCCGGCTCGGCGTGATCGGCGGGCCGTCGTCGTGGCTCGTGGCGAGCAGCCCCGACGCCGCCACCGTCCGCCGTCGTTGGGGCCCAGAGGTGGTCACCGTCGAGTCGACCCGGATGATCGAGCTGACGCGCACCCCGGTGACGCCGACCGGCGTACTGGCGGAACGATTCACCAGGGTGGCCGACCCCGTACGTACGACCGTCGATCGACGAGCGGTCGACGATGCGATGGGAGTCCGGTCAGCGCTGTTGGACGCGCTCGACACCGAGGAGATCGATGCGGTCACCGTGAGATGCTTCGATCTGCTCGGCGATCCTGGCACGTCGGGCTGTCTCGCACTCGCCAGCTTGAACGACGACGGCATCGTCGCCGGGTGCGAAGGCGACGTTCCGTCGGCGCTGGCGATGCTCTGGGTTCGCCATCTGCTCGGCCAGCCGACCTGGATGGCGAATCCAGCGACGCTCGACGTCGAGCGCAACGAGTTGGTGCTGGCCCACTGCACGGTCGCTCCGTCGATGGTCGAGAACTTCGGGCTCGACACCCACTTCGAATCGGGGATGGGCGTCGGCATCAGTGGGCAGTTCGCCGCACAACCCGCAACGCTGATCCGCCTCGGCGGCGGTGACCTCGAAGCATGCTGGATCGCCGAGGGTGACATCGTGGCAACCGGCGACGACGCCGACCTGTGTCGCACGCAGGTGACCGTGACGTTGTCGAGCGGCAACGTCGAGGATCTCCTCACCCACCCGCTCGGCAACCACCTCGTGCTCGCGGCCGGGCATCACGAGGATCGGCTGCGCCGCTGGTGGCAGCTGGCCGTGGCCGACTGACCTCGTGCGAACCTGTCGCTCGCCGGGCACCTAGGCTCGACGATCATGTCTCGCCATGCCCTCGCCGTGTTCGATCTCGATCGGACGTTGATCACCTCGTCGTCGGCGACCGTGTTCCGCAAGCATCTCGCCGAGCATGGCATCGGCGGAGCCCACGACATCCCACTCGTCGACGTGTTCACGCGGTTCTACGAGCAGTTCGGCGAGACCTGGCTGTTGATGCAACCGGCGCGTCTGTCGAGTCGAGCCGCCAACGGTTGGAGTGTCGACACCGTTGCCGCGGCCATGGACGACGCAGCGGCCGAGCTGGCAACGATGGTGTTGCCCGGCGCAGCGAAGGCGATCGACGAGCACCGTCAGGCGGGACGTCGTCTCGTGATGGCCACCACGTCGCCGCTGGTGTTCGTGAAGCCGTTCGCCGACCTGCTCGGCTTCGACGACGTGGTTGCGACGCAGTGGGAACGCAGTGACGACGGATCGACCTTCACCGGGCGGATGACCGGCGACTTCGTGTGGGGTCGCTCGAAGGCCGATGCCGTCGCCAGGTGGGCCGACGAGCACAAGGCCAACCTCGCCGAGTCGTGGGCGTACAGCGACAGCTACTTCGATGCGCCACTCCTGGCGTTGGTCGGCCATCCCGTCGCGGTCAACCCCGACGTGCAACTGCGGATCACCGCAACGATCCGCGGTTGGCCGGTCACCCACTTCGATCGGTCCGACGGGGTCAGCAAGATCCTCGGACGCGAGTTGCAGGAGTGGGGCCGGCCCTTCATGCGTCAGGAGATCGTGACGCCCAACGCTCGCATCGAGTTCGAAGGCATCGAGAACGTTCCGGAGACCGGCGCGGCGATCCTGGTCTTCAACCATCGCTCCTACTTCGACCCCCTCGTGATGGGGGTGGTGATCGCCAAGACCGGGCGCAACGTCCGCGGGCTCGGCAAGAAGGAGGTGTTCGACGTCCCACTCGTCGGTCGGCTGATGAAGGCCTCCGGTGGCATCCGCGTCGACCGGGGCACCGGCTCGGACGAACCGCTCGACGCCGCGATCGCCGCAGTCGACGCCGGCGAGCTCCTGATGGTCGCACCCGAGGGCACGATTCCCCGTGGGCCGGCGTTCTTCGATCCGGTGCTGAAGGGCCGGTGGGGCGCGGCGCGCATCGCCGCTGCGACCCGGGCGCCGGTGATCCCGGTCGGACTGTGGGGCACGGAGAAGGTGTGGCCGCGCAACGCTCGGCTCCCCAAGTTCTCGCTCACCGACCGCCCGACGGTGACCGCCAGCGTGGGCCCGCCGGTGAAGTTGAACTACCGGAGCCCCGATGCCGACACCAAGCGCATCATGAAGGCGCTCAGCGCACAGCTCCCGCCCGAGGCCCGCAAGCGGCGTACGCCGACGCCCGAAGAGTTGGCGCTGACCTACCCGCCTGGCTATCACGGTGACCCGGAGGCCGAGCTCGATCGCCGCCCCGGCTCCGACACCTGACGCAGAGAGAGATCACCATGGCCGAGACCCGAGAACGCGAAACCCGATTCAGTGATCGCATGTCCGACCACGAGGCCTTGATGTGGAACGTCGAGAAGGACCCGTGGCTGAACCCGAGCGGCGCGTCGCTGACCCTGCTGCAGGGGTCGATCGACGACGAGCACTTCCGCCGGACGATGCGACGTGCGGTCGCCAAGATTCCCCGACTGCACGAACGTGTCGTGCCCGGTCTCGGACGCCTCGCTCCACCGGCCTGGGTGCCGGACCCCGAATTCGACATCGACTTCCACGTACGGCACGTGCGTCTGCCCGCGCCGGGCACCGAGCGACAGCTGTTCGATCTTGCGGCGCAGCTCTATCAGGAGCCGCTCGATCGCACGCGACCGCTCTGGAGGTTCGTGCTCATCGATGGCCTCGAGGGTGACCGATCGGCGATCTGGGCGATCGTGCACCACGCCGTCAGCGACGGCATCGGCCAGCTCCGTATGGCCGAGATGTATCAGCAGCTCGAACCCGATGCGCCGATGCCCGACGACGTCGATCTCGAAGCGATCGTTGCCGACGCCGTCGAGGCGCACCATGCAAAGCAGTTGGGTGGCGACCTCACCGACGGCTTCCCGAGCGCGGTTGGACAGTCGCTTGCTCACCTGGTTCGCCGGCAGCTCGGCGTCGCCCGTCGAATCGCCGGTGAAGTGGTCATCTGGCCTGCTGATCCACAGCGAGCGAAGGACACCGTCGACGGCGCCGTCGAGATGGTCTCGTCGACGCTCGGTGCGCTCACCGGTTCGGGCAACGAGGTCGAGGGTGGGTCGCCGCTGTGGAAGGAACGTTCCCGACACCGTCACCTCGAACACGTCTCCGTGCCGCTCGACGAGTTGAAGGCCGCCGCGAAGCGCGCAGGTGTCACGATCAACGACGTGTTCCTCGCCGGCATGGTCGAGGGAGCGATTCGCTATCACGCCGCACGCGATGTCGACGTCGATGCATTCAACACCAGCTTCGTGCTGAGCACGCGGCACGACAGTGCGATCGGCGGCAACTCGTTCACGCCGGTACCGGTGCAGGTGCCGGGCACCCCGATGTCGCTCGCCGACCGTGTGGCCGACATCCACGTCAGGCTCGCCGAGAAGCGCGAGGCAATGGAGCACAGCGGTGGTGGCATGAGCGCGCTGTCGGGCGTCGCCAACTGGTTGCCAACCTCGGTGATCACCAGTGCGGCGCGGGCAACGGCCGCCAAGATCGACTTCGCCACCTCGAACCTGCGCGGCGCCCCGATCCCGCTGTACGTGTCGGGCGCACGAGTGTTGCGGATCGTCACGATGGGCCCGGTCGCCGGCACGGCGTGCAACGCCACTGCGCTGAGCTACGAGAACGGCTTCGACGTGGGGCTCTTCATCGACCCAACGGCGATCGAGGCGCCCGGCGACTTCCGCGATGCGGTCGCCGCCGCCTTCGCAGACATCCTCGAGCTCTGAGCTCGGCGGCAAGCTGAGATCATCCGGACAACGACACGTTGCCGCGTGCCCGGCGTCAGGGGCTGCGAACCGGTGGTCAGCCGGCCGCGAGGGTGTCGACGACGCGTCGGAGTTCCAGGAGCCGTTGGCGCGTGTCACCGACGGTCTCTTCGAGCACCTCGTCGACGTGGTCGAGCGCGGGCCGGAAGAGCACACCGGCGGCGTGATGAGCTTCACGACCTGTCGCGGTCAGTTCGACTCGGTAGGAGCGGCGGTCCTCCGGATTGGGGACGCGCCGGACGTGGCCGCGCCGCTCGAAGCGCTTGACGTAGCTCGAAACCGTCGTGGGAGGAGCTGCCATCCAGTCGGCCAGCTCCGAGGGCGTCATGGCGGCGCGGGAGGCGAGAACGGAGTAGATGGCGAACTCGTCGGCGTCGAGGCCCGACGGACGGATGGCATCATCGATCAACGCGTGCACCGCCCGGGAGACGAGCCACACGTCGAAGAGGACGTTCCCAAGTCCGGGGTCGACCTCGTTGGTGACGGTTTCCGCTTCGGGAGAGTGCTCGGACACGGGGTCGAGGCTAGGCCGAGAGCGCACGCCGACCGGTGGAGCGGGACTCACTCGGGTCGTCCTGGATCCGCCGTCCCCTGCGCCGGATGAGCTGGACGCCGAGGAGGGTCAGGGCTGCGAGGAGCAGGATGGCGCTGGCCCAAGACGTCGCGGTCTTGGCGGCTGAGGCGTATCCGAGCAGGACGTCCGTGGGGGCCGAGTCGGGGTACCGGGCGAGCGCGAACCAGGCCGAGATGTTCTCGACGTAGTCGAACGAACTGGCTACGAGGGGGATCGAGGCCAGCCAGACCGCATTCGATCCTCGGGGCGAGAGGCGGCCGATCACGAGCGCGAGTGACGACGCCAGGAACAGACCGACGACCGCGGGGTAGACGAGGTCAGCCACCTGCATGTTCCGATACGTGTCGCGTCCGGTCGGTCCGCACGAATCCAGGAAGCTCGTGACGTCGTCGGCGCCGGTGAACACCCGCATGTCGGGGGGTCGCTGCCCGCAGGCTGCCTCGACCTCGGGAATCGCGAATGGGGCCGACGATGCGAAGAGCAGGCCTGCGAAGACCAGGAAGACAGCGGTGCTCGCGATCCAGATTTTCGGTCGGCCGAGGTGACGTATCGAGGCGGCAAGTGTCCCGATCAGACCGCCTCGGTCGTCTGGCCCACCTGGCGGAGTCCTGTGCTGGTCAGTCGGGGCGGCGTTGCGTTGGGTGCTGTGTGTGGTCATGCGGATTGTCCTTTCAAGTAATGCGATATCGCACTATCAGTATTACGAGATCGCACTAGTCTTGTCAAGTCGTCCCACGAAAGGACGTGCGATCGAATTGCTCCCGACGGCGGCGCCTTCGCTCGACGGCGCCTACTGTGACGACCATGCAGGTCTCACAACTCTGGCGCTATCCGGTGAAATCGATGGTCGGTGGACGTGTCGACTCGGTCGAACTCGATGAGCTGGGGATCGTCGACGACCGCACGTGGGCAGCACGCGACCTCGAACGCGGTGGCATCCGAGGCGCCAAGAAGATCGGGTCGTTGATGCAACTCACCGCAGCCGACATCGACGGCGGCCACGTCGAGATCACCCTGCCGGACGGCTCGACCGTGCGGACGACGGATGGCGACGTCGATGAGCGGGTGAGCGCAGCGCTCGATCATCGAGTTCGTCTCGAACGCCTCCGGCCCGCCGACGACCTCGAGCACTACCGTCGCGGGGCGCCCGACTCCGATGACTTCGTCGCCGAACTTCGTGGCATCTTCGGCCGGGAGGGCGACGAACCCTTCCCGGACTTCTCCGTCTTCCCGCCGGAGATCACCGAGTTCGAATCTCCTCCCGGCACCTATTACGACGCGTTCCCGTTGCTCGTGATGACCGAGGCCGCGCTGTCGGCCCTGAGCGCAGCGCTGCCCGAGTCGAACGTCGACATCAACCGGTTCCGGCCGTCAGTGGTGGTCGACACCGGCGCCGACGGCGCAGACGCAACGACGCCCGGACACCCCGAGTTCGACTGGATTGGTCGCCGGGCGACCATCGGCGCCGCCACGATCGAGTTCGGGGCGCCGTGCCCTCGCTGCGTGATGGTCACCCGTCAGATCAACGACGAGATCCCCGCCGACCGAGCGGTGCTGCGCCACATCGTGCGAGATCTCGATCAGAACCTCGGGGTCTACGCGTCGGTCGTGACTCCCGGCACGGTCGCCGTCGGCGACACGCTCACCTTCGGCTGACGAATTGCGCGGTTCAGCGCGGCCGAGCGGTGCCCCACGAGTTGTACGAGGCGACCTTGGCGCCGGGCAGATAGCCGGACTCGACGTCGACGAGTTCGAAGCCACCTGACTCGATCAGCTGCGGGATCGGCCGGGTGATGTGGCAACCGCCGGCGAGGCGCGTCCAGATCGGGTCGATGCGATGCTGCCACGCCCGAACCGACGAGTCGGGCGCTTCGCCGTGCTCGGAGAACAGCACTCGTCCGCCGGGCCGCAACACCCGGCGCATCTGTTCCAGTGCTCGCAGCGGGTCGGCGATCGTGCACAGGGTGTACGTGAGCACCACCGTGTCGACGCTGTCGTCGTCGAGCGGTATCTCCTCGCCGGGAAGACCGAGCCACCTGACATCGAGGTCGGATGCGTCGATCGCCGGGGCGGCCTTGCGGCGCATCCCCTCCGAGGGTTCCAGAGCCCAGATCAGCTCGACCTTCGCACGGTCGTAGAAGGGCAGGTTGAAGCCCGGGCCCATCCCGACTTCGAGCACACGCCCGGTGGCGAGCGGCACGATCTTCTGTCGCTGCGTCGAGATGTCGCCACTGCCACACGCGAGGTCGATCAGATGCGGCAGCACGTAGGTGTCGTAGACGCCCATCGTCGGTTCTCCTTGCTCTTGATCACGTCGGGGACCGGCACCGCGCCAGTCTCCCAGGCCAGCGGTTCGTCAAACGGTTCGACGGAGGGATCTCGCGCCTACGCAGCGAACGGGTGCGAGCGGGTTGCGACCAGGGTGCCGCGGCGCATGACCACCGTGCCCTCGGGGTAGGTGCGGCAGATCTCGTGGATGCAGTCGACGTGTTCGTCGATCACCGACTCGATGAGGTCGTCGACGTCGTCGTTCGGGTCGATGGTGGCGTCGTTCGCGTCGGCACGTTCGAGCGCCGCACGCTCGAAGAGCTCGATCCAGCCGCCGCGGTCCATCCAGTCGAACACCGCGTCGCGCAGATCGTCCTCGGTCACGCCCGGGCGGTCGACGATCATCGCCGTGGTGGTGGCGAAGCCGCTGGCCAGGCCGGGGAAGCCCCGGTTGCAGCCGCACCGCTCGCCTGATGCGCACTCGCTGGCCACCGGGGTGACCAGCTCGCCCTCGACGGTGAAGCTGTAGTCGCCAGGGGCCGACCCCTGCAGTTCGTTGGTGGCGATCAAGACCAACATGTGTACTCCTCTCGTTCGGTGCCCGACTGGCACGCCTGTGACCAGTGTGAACGAGGGGTGTGACACAGTTGGGGTGATGACCTATCGCCACACCCAGACCGCACCGCCGATGTACATCATCGCTGCCGTCGGAGCGCTCTGGATGCTCATGTGGGCGATCGCTGACGACGGATCGGCCATGCGGAGTTGGTGGTCTGCCGCAGTGGCAGTGCTGCTGATCCTGGTCGGCCTCGTCGCCGCTCGGCTCACCGTCGTCGTCGATCACGAGTCGGTGACGGCGACGTTCGGGTGGGGTTGGCCTCGGCGACGGATCGGCCTCGGCGCGATCGAAGAGGTCGAGGCGGTGCGCAACAGGTGGTGGCACGGATATGGGATCCACAAGGTGTCCGGTGGCTGGATCTTCAACAATGCGGGACGTGACGCCGTCGAGTTGCGGCTGCGTTCGGGCAAGGTGTTCCGCGTGGGGACCGATCAGCCTGCCGAACTGTTGGCGGCGCTCGATCGGGCCCACACGGCATAGAGCGGGTCGCCTCCGACGCCCGGGTTGCGCAGCTGAACCACTGGCCGATCGAAACCGTCGGTGAGTTCGAAGTAGGTGGAGACGATTGCGCACCGTCCCTCGTCGTTCGTCGACAACCAACCGCGGATGGCTTTCGTCGGAAAGCAACGATTGGAGAACGTGCACACGAAGGTGCCTCCGGGGCGCAGCACCCGAGCGGCCTCGGTGAACACCTCGAGCGGACGAGTGAGGTAGTCGACCGACACGCAGCACGTGACGGCATCGAACGATTCGTCGTCGAAGGGCAGCGCCGGATCGACATTGAGATCGCGAACGGTCCACTCGTCGGCGGCGGTGTTCGCGGCGAGTTCGGCTGCGTTCATTCCCATCGCCACGAGACGTCGGGGCGGCCGGTGGAAGTGGGAGATCCACGACGAACAGATGTCGAGCACGTCGCCCGTCAGTTGCAACTCGTCGTACAGGTCGCCGACAGCGACGATGGCGGCGTCGTCGATGTGGGTGACCAATCGGTCGACGACGTAGAAGCGATCGTCAGGGGTGTCGTCGGCTCGATCGAAGAATCCGGGAGGGAATGGATCGCGTGCCATCCGACGATGATGGTGCAGGCCGGCTCCGAGTGCCGAGGCGTTCTCGCCATCGAGGTGCGGTGATCGATGTCAGCCGAAGCGGGCCGGCAGGGCGACGCCGATCAAATCGCCGACGGGTCGCATCGCAGTGGTGGGGCCGACGCCGGCCGCGTCGAGCAGTCGGTTCATCATCTCGAAGTTGGCAGCCACGGCGATCGCCCGCACGGTGGAGGCTGCCCCGAGGCGCTCGATGGCCCTCGATCGGGCGATCTCGAGTTCGTCCGGGTCGCGAAGGACCACGGCGTCGGTGAGCGCGGTCAGTTCGGCGTCACCGGGCACGCCGGAATCGACGGTCACGTGGCCGACACCGCGCATCTCGACGGTCTCGTCGTTCGCTTCGGCGCTCGCACGGAGCATCCCTGCATGGGCAAACAGTCAGAAGAAGCAGTCGTTGATCAACGACGTGCGAGATGCGACGAACTCGATCTGGCTGCGGGTGAGTCCGTCTCGGACGACGTGCTGGTTGCCCATCGTGAATCCGTCCCCGCCGCGCGGCGCCAGGTAGAGGACCTCGCTGATGTCGACCATCGCATCGTGCTCGGCGGGGGCGAGCGAGAGGACCGACATCGGAAACGCTGGACCCGTGGTGGGAATCCAGCCACCCTCGATCGCAGCGTCGGGGACCGTGGAAGCGGTGGGTCGGCCCTCGACCGGTTCGGGGAACGACCGAAGCGTCCGGCCGACACCGAATTCGAACGTGTCGAGCGCTCGAATCTGGGCCACCAGGCCGAACACCTCGACGTACGCGGCATCTGTCAGCCCGTGCGAGCGCAACTCGTCGAGCCAGTCGAGTGTGATGCTGGCGGGCTCGTCGTGGATTTGCCGGGCAGCCTCCGCCGCGCTGGGCGAGATGATCGCTGCCGCGTCGCCACGAGCCGATTGGGCGATGGCAACGCGCTCGGCACCGGTGAACGAGGAACCTGGAGACCCGATGGCATCCCACCGGCGAGCGATCAGTTCGTCGATCTCGGCGGGCACAGCGACCATGTTGCCGACTCTAGAGCACCCTGCGGTGGTGTTCGGCGAGCCCCGTGCCGGTCCGTCCGAGGCCGGCACCGATCAGTTGGATCGTCATGCGGCCATGATGGCCGCATGACGGTCAGTTGCTGGCAGCGGCGTCCTTGACGGCGTCGACGGCATCGTCAGCGGTCTTCTCGGCATCGCCGGCTGCGTCGCTCACCGCGTCAGCAGCCGACTCGGCGGCGGGGCTGACCTTGGCCTTGGCCTGCTGAGCGGCGCCACTGACGGAGTCGGTGGCCTTCTTCGCGCCGGCCTTGACGTCGTCGGGGCGCATCGCTGCCACTGCGGCAGCAGCGGCACCGAGGATGGCGAGGAGGAACAGGATCTTCTTCATGGTGAACTCCGGTGGTTTCGGCGGATGGGTGCGTGCGGCGAACCGCTCACGACTCGACCGTACCGGTGATGCCTCGACGCGGCAACCGCCTTGGGGTTGACATCGTGCGGTAGAACGAGCAGATGCGATCGGGGGTGCGGAGGTGGTTGCCGGGACTCGACGTGCTCGCTCGTTACGAGCGAGCGTGGATTCGCGACGACATCGTCGCCGGCATCGTGCTGACGGCCCTGCTCATCCCGGCCGGCATCGGCTATGCCCAGGTGTCGGGACTCCCGCCGGTCACGGGGCTGTACGCCACCATCGTGCCGCTCGCGGTGTACGCCCTCGCAGGCCCGTCGAGGATCCTCGTCCTCGGCCCGGACTCGTCGCTGGCTCCGATCATCGGCGCATCGATCCTGCCGCTGGCGGCCGGCGACCCCGATCGTGCCGTGGCGCTCGCCGGGTTGCTGGCCATCCTCATGGGCGGGTTTCTCCTGGTCGGTTCGGTCTTTCGGCTCGGGTTCGTCACCGACCTGCTGTCGAAGCCGATCCGAATCGGCTATCTCAACGGCGTCGCACTGGTGGTGATCATCGGGCAGCTGCCCGCGTTGTTCGGCTTCTCGGTGTCGGCCGACACCCTGTTCGGAGACGCTCGCGGGTTCGTCGAGGGGCTCAGCGACGGGCTCGCCGACCCGAGATCCGCTGCGATCGGAGTGGGCTCGGTTTCGTTGATCATCGGCTTGCGTGCTCGCTCGGAGCAAGATCCCCGGTGTTCTCGTCGCGGTGGTCGGAGCAATGCTGCTGGTCGCGGTGTTCGGGTGGCGCGACGAGATCCCGGTGGTCGGGTCGCTGCCCAGTGGTGTGCCGGCACCGGCACTCGGGGGACTGTCGTGGGGCGACGTCGGATCGCTGCTCGGACCGGCGTTCGGCATCGCGCTCATCGCGTTCGCCGACACCGGCGTGCTGTCGCGTGTGTTCGCTGCACGCCACGGTGAGCGTGTCGACGGCAGCGACGAGATGCGGGGGCTCGGTCTTGCCAACGCCGCCACCGGCGCACTCGGCGGATTCCCGGTGTCGGCATCGACGTCGCGGACACCGGTGGCCGAACAGGCCGGTGCACACACACAACTCGCGGGGGCCACCGGTGCCCTGCTGTTGGTCGGCTTCGTCGTCGTCACCCCCAACCTGACGAGCTTCCTGCCGTCCTCGGCGTTGGCGGCAGTCGTGATCGTTGCCGCCGGAACGTTGATCGACGTTCCGGAGGTGCTCCGACTGCTCCGCATCGAACCGATCGACGGGCTGCTCTCCATCGCTGCGCTCCTGGGTGTGATCCTGATCGGCGTGCTGGAAGGCATCGTGATCGCCATCGCACTGTCGGTGGTGGCCTTCACCAACAATGCGTGGCGGCCCTACCGCGCCGAACTCGGGCGCATCCCGACGGTGCGCGGCTATCACGATCTGAGCCGCCACCCGGAAGGGCATCGGGTCGACGGCATCGCCATCGTGAGGTTCGACGCCCCGCTGTTCTTTGCGAACGCCGGCATCTTCGGCAACTACGTCCGCACCATCGCGGCATCAGATCCCCGGCCGACGCACCTCGTACTGGCTGCCGAACCGATCACCTCGATCGACTCGACAGCGATCGACGAACTCATCGCCGTCGACGACTACCTGACCCAGGCGGGCATCGACCTGGTCTTCGCCGAGCTGAAGGATCCGGTTCGTGACCGCCTGATCCGGCACGGACTCGCCGAGCGGTTCGGTCCGGAGCGATTCGCTCCGACCGTCGGTGCGGCGGTCGACACGATCCTCGGCCACCAGCGCAACGACATCGGCAACCCGAGCGACCGCAACTGAGCCCGGCCGAACCGCCGTCGACGTGGGCGCCGAGCCCGCTCAGAGCACGAAACGCATGGCGCCGACGAGCGCACCGGGCAGGCGGGCGCTGTCGGTGGACCGCTCCTCGTAGGTCGAGGTGTCGAGCAGCACCTCGGCGGTGTCGGTGAGCCCCTCCAGGTGGTCGCCGAGCAGGTGGTAGGCGGTGTCGTCGAAGCGCAGCACGTTGACCGGTGCGACGATTTCACCGTCGTCCATCCAGAACGTGGCGAACCGCGTCATGCCGGTGGTGCGACATGCCGCCTGGTCGGAGAAGTTCGTGTACCAGAGGTTGCCGACGAAGAGCCCGCTGCCGAGCGCTTCGCCGACGGCATCGGTGGGGATCGTGCCCGGCGCAATCGCCACCGACTGCGGGTACTCGTGCCCGACGGCACCGTTGGTGGGCACGCCGTACTCCTGGGCCGAGCGCGGCGACACCAGCGTGTCCGCGTACTGCCCCTCGACGATCAGCGGAACGTGATCCGGTCGCAGGAATCCGGCCGACTGGAAGTTCGGCGCCACTCCGTGGGCGGTGTCCTCGCTGATGTTGACGAGCGGCGACAACGCGGCGCCCTCGACGAGCATCTTCAGCAGCGGTGTCTGTTTGGTTTCGCGTGCTCGCAGCCCGAATGCGCCGTAGTACGACCACAGCTGAACGAGTTCCTCCATCGCGCGCGGCGCGAGGTAGGTGCGGTAGTCGCCGGGCGACAGGCTGATCGGGTCACGTTCGAGCGCCTTGACCTGACGGGCCGACCAGTCGATCTTGGCGGCGAATGCGTCGTCGTCCCAGTCGAATCCGGCGTACAGGTTCTTGGCTGCCTTGTCGGCGCGCAGGTAGAAGCACCAGTCGAGGTTGAACGTCGACGACTGGAACCAGTTGCGCTGGCCGAGGCTGTTGGCGAACCCTTGGAACGTGTCGCCGGACGCATAGATCCCGACGAGGTCCCGGCCGCTGCCGGCCGAGCGGATCTCGCCGAGCGCCGCGTCGGGTTCGGGGATCGATCCGCGTTCGATGCGCTCGGTGAAGGTCGGCTCGGTGTTGTAGAGCAGGAAGGGGTCATCGGCCACGAACGCACGCTGTTCGCGCAGCTGGGCGAGCAGCGCGGCGAGGCGGGCATCGTCGACGCTGCGGTCGCCCGACAGCCGGATGCTGCCACCGGTGTGGCGCTGGCCCTCGACGAGGTCGACCGCGAGCGTTCGCTGATCGACCGTGCCGGCCTGGCGTACGTCGGAGTTGTTGAGGCGGATGAAGTCGGTGCGCTCACCGGAGAAGTTGGCGAGGAGCACCTCGTCGCCGGTCAGCGTGGCGGTCGCCGCCGTGACCAGCTCGTCGAAGTACCCCTGATCGTGGTTCCCCGTGCCCTGGGCACCGGGAACCATGTGGGTGGGGCCGGTCATGACTCGCCTCCGAAGACCTCGATGTTCGAGAATCTGCAGGCGGGCGACGCATGTCCGGTGCCGATCACCTGGTTGAGTTCGCCCTTGCCGCAGTTCGGCGTGCCCATCACGGTGAAGCTGTCGCGGTCGGCGACGCCGGACAGGCTGCGCCAGAACGTCGACGAGATGCCGCGATAGCCGGGGTTGCGCACGGCGCCGACGATCTCGCCGTTCTCGATGCGCTGGCCGTACTCGCAGCCGAACTGGAACTTGTTGCGGCTGTCGTCGATCGACCACGAGTTGTTGGTGTGGAAGTAGACGCCGTGCTCGATCGACGAGATCAGCTCGTCGACGGTCGAGTCGCCGGGCTCCACGTTGAGGTTGGCCATCCGGTCGATCGGCGGGCGGTTCCAGTTCTGCGCTCGCGAGTTGGCCACGCCGGGCAGGCCGCTGCGCTCCTGCGACACCGCGCCGCCCAGACCACGAACCAGGATGCCGTTCTCGATCAGGTGCTGGCGTTCGGCCGGGGTGCCGTCGTCGTCGAAGCCGTACGAAGCCAGTTGGCCCGGCACCGTCGGATCGAACGTGACGTTGAGCAGCTCCGAGCCGTACTGGTAGCTGCCGAACATGTCGGGGGTGACGAAGCTGGTGCCCGCGTAGTTGCGCTCGTCGCCGAGGATCCGATCGAGTTCCAGCGGATGGCCGATCGACTCGTGGATCTGCAGGATCATCTGGTCGGGGGCGAGGAGAGCGTCCATCACCCCGGTCGGGCAGTTGGGGGCTGTCAGGAGTTCGAGTGCCTGTTCGGCGACGCGGCCGGCGGCATCGCCGAAGCCGTAGCGGCCGAGCACCTCGGCGCCGCCCTGCCCGCAGAACGCGTGGCCGCCGAACGTTCGGGTCTGGGTGTTGGTTCCCTCGTTCGCTGTGGCGTTGAGGCTCGGATACACGAACCGGAAGCGCTGCTCGATGCGGCCCGAGTCGCCGTTGCGTGAGGCGGTGAGCAGTAGTTGGTCGACGTCGCGACGCACGAGCGAGGCGCCCCAGTTGACGATGCGGTCGTCGATGCCGAGCAGCCGTGACTGCTGCTGCAGCAGGTCGAGGCGGTCGTTGAGGGGCAGCGTGTCCCAGGTGACCTCGACGGGGGAGACGTAGGTGCCGACGGCGTGGCTGGTCGGCGCAGCGGTGGTGACCATGGCTCCGGCGGTGACCCCTGCCCAGTAGCGGGCTCGGTCGACTGCCGCCGCGAGACCGGTGTCGCTCAGGTCGGTGGTGGCGGAGTAGCCGAGACCGCCGTCGTTCCAGATGGTGATCATCACGCCGGTGTCGTGCTGGGTGAAGATCGGCTCGAGCTGGTTGCGGCGCACGTTCAGGTGTTCGGCGCGCTCGTCGACGAAGCGGGCAGAGGCGTAGTCGACGTCGTCCGGCAGGGCGGTGCGCACCCGGTCTTCGAGTGCCGTCGATTCGATCAACAGGTCGGTCATCGTTGCAGGCTACGTGGCCGGACCGCCCGGATGAATACGGTTGTGGGTATGGACCTCGCAGCCACGACCGCAGAGTTGTTCTCCATCTTCGAGTCGCAGGAGTTCGACGGACTCGAACCCCTGCTCGCACCGGAGGTGAAGATGAAACAGAACGGGAACCCGGAGCACGGTCTGGACGGCCTGATGGCGTTCGTCCAGGGGCTGAAGAACGACGGGGTCGACGTTGCGTACTCCGATGTCCGTCGGTCGGTCGGTGACGGCTTCGTCGTCGAGCAGCACGTCGTCACGCTCACGAGGCCCGACGGCAAGTCGGCGACGCACCGACGTGTGCGTCGTGCTGCGCTTCGACGAACAGGGCCGCATCACCCGTCTCGACGAGTATGCGGACTCTGCCGTCTTCGCGGCACTGTCGCTGAGCCTGGAGGTCGCTCGGTCGTTTCGCTACGGCTGACGCAGGGCGGGGAGGACGTGTTCGGCCACCAGGTCGCACTCGGCGAGGTGGGGATAGCCCGAGAGGATGAAGGAGTCGATGCCGAGTTCCATGTAGCCGCGGAGCTTGGCGACGACCTGGTCGGGATCCCCGACGATTGCCGCCCCACAACCGGACCTGGCGCGGGCGATGCCGGTCCACAGATGGTCTTCGACGAAGCCGTCGTCGTCGGAGGTGTCGCGCAGCTCGGCCTGGCGCGAGACGCCCGCCGACGTTGCATCGAGCGACCGGTTGCGGATCGCTTCGCCCTCCGCAGCGTCGAGCTCGGAGAGCAGCCGAGTGGCGGCGGCGCGAGCGTCGGTCTCGGTCTCTCGGACCACGACGTGCGTGCGGTACCCGAACCGGAGTGTGCGGCCATGTCCGTCGGCGCGGGCGCGCATGTCCGAGATGATCGCGGAGATCTCGGGGGTCGTGTCCGGCCACATCAGGTACACATCGGCGCCCGCTGCAGCGACCTCGCGGGCCGGCTCTGACAGGCCGCCGAAGTAGAACGGCGGCGTCGCGGGCAATCCCGCCTCGCGCCGGGCGTCGGCTCGGGCCGAGGCGATACGTGGAGCGTCGAGGGTGAGTTCGTAGAAGTCGCCCCGATGCTCGATCGGGTTGCCCGCGAGCAGCGTCCGCAGGATCGTCATCACCTCGAGCGTGCGGGCGTAACGCGGCTCGCTCGCCAGCTGCGTGCCCGGCAGATCGGAGCTGATGATGTTGATCGTGAGCCGCCCGTCGAGCATCTCGTCGAGCCCGGCGAGTTGACGCGCCAGCTGCGGTGGCCACATCTCCCCGCAGCGCACGGCGAGCAGCAACTTGATCTGCTCGGTGAGTGCAGCGATCCCACCGGCGAAGGGCACCCCGTCGATCCCGAGCGCATACCCCGACGGCAGCAGGACGTTGTCGAATCCGTTTCGTTCGGCAGTCGTCACGATGTCGCTGCAGTGTGTCCATGAGGACCGAAGGTCAGGGTCGGGCACACCGAGGTACTCGTAGTCGTCGTCGCAGAGCGCCGAGAACCATGCGACCTCCGGACCCGGGCGGTTCGGGGCCGTCATGGCATCGGCTCCCCGCGACCGGCGACGAGGATCTCGTACCACTCGGTGGGCGACAGCTCGACCTCGGTGGCTCGGGCGCTGTCGCGAATTCGGTCAGGTTGTTGCGTTCCGACGATCGGCACCACGGCGGCCGGGTGACGCATCGCCCAGGCGAGCAGGATCGCTGTTCGGCTGACGCCGTGCTCGGCGGCGAGGCGATCGCACACCCGGGCAACTGCGGTGGCTCGTTCGTCGAATGGGTCGATGTCGCCTGCGAGCCGACCGCCGGCGAGTGGACTCCACGCCAGCGGCACGAGTCCGGTCTCCATCGCAAGATCGAAGCTGCCGTCGGTGATCGGGTCGAGGGCGAGCGGTGAGAACTCGGGTTGCGTGGTCGCGAGCTGCGTGTCGAGGTGTGCCTGCAGGGCTCGGGTCTGGGCGACGTTCGAGTTCGACACGCCGATCGCTCGGACCTTGCCGGACCTGACGAGTTCGGTCGAGCTCGCCGGCGACGTCGGCGGGGTGGGCGAGCAGGTCGGGTCGGTGGATCTGATACAGGTCGATGACGTCGGTCTGCAGTCGTCGCAGCGACGCCTCACATGCGTCGCGGAGGTAGAGCCGACGACGAGTCGTACGGAACCGGCGGGGTGATTCCGCCCTTGGTTGCGAGCACCATCCGGTCTCGAAGCCCGGGCGTGTCGGCGAGCACCTGGCCGAGCAGCTCCTCGGCGCCGCCGAACCCGCCCCCTGGCGCAGGTGCCGAGCCGTCGTAGCCGTAGATGTCGGCGGTGTCGATCAAGGTCATGCCGACCTCGAGCGCCGTCTCGATCTTCGTGCGCGCCGCTGCCACGTCGGTGCCGGCGAAGCGCCAGCAGCCGTACGCCATCGGCCCGATCTCATCCAGCTCGCCCCTGATCGTCACGCCGGCCACCGTACCGCTCCGGCCCCCGCACGATCAGTGCGCGAGCTGTTCCACCCGCCGCCCCCGCACGATCAGTGCGCGAGCTGTTCCGGCAGCCGGGACGACCCGCGCACCGATCCTGCGTCGTTCGGTAGTGGCCGGGTCAACTCCAGCGGGTGACCGCTGCCGCGATCCGGTCGGCGGTCGCCTTTGGGCGCATCGTGATCGCCCGGTAGGTGAAACGCAGCACGATCCACCCGGCGGCGACGAGATCGGCATCGCGATCGCGGTCGCGCTCGAACGTCGCTCGCTGGAGCCCGTGGTACGTCCAGCCGTCGCACTCGAGGATGATCGGCGCAGCGGAGACACGGAAGTCGACCTCGTAGCCACAGATCGTCGGGTGGAACTCCACAGCCGGCAGGCGGTACCTGGCGACCAGGCGATGCATCGACTGCTCGAGGACGGAATCCGATGGCTTGCGGTCGATCGACCAGTCGGCAACGGCCTCTCGGAGGGCCACGATCCCGGCGCGACCGTGCTCGGAGTGCTCGATCACGGTGCGCTCGAAGGCGCCGAGACTGCACAGGCCGGTGGCCAGTGCGTGGCCGATGGCGTCGCGGACCGCAGGCGGATCGACGGCACCGAGATCCAGCACGGAACGAAGGATGTTGGTACATCGGATACCCGACCGGCGTTGAGGGATCAGGCGTTTGAGGTCCTTGGGTCGATGGACGATCACCCCGGCCAGGCTGGGAAGTCGACGTCGTCCGGTGACGATGACATCGACCGGGTCGTCGTCGGGACGAGCGATCCCCCACAGCAACGCCGCCGAGCGATGCGACGCCACGCTGTCGTCGCCGACAGCGAGGACGGCGGCGATGATGGACTGCTCGTGGGTGGGCGTCGTCCCCCGCAGGCGGGCGACGCCCGGGTGGAGCTGATCGAGTTGGCCCGCGGCGATGGCCCGATACCAACTGGACCGCGTCAGCCCGCAGGCCTCACGGCTGATCACCCCGTGCTGGGCGGTGGCGAGCGCGTCGAGATCGGCGAGTTGCATGTCCCGTCAGTGGGTGTCGTCGCCTCGCAAACGGAATGCACCGCTCACTTCCGCACGATCAGTGCGCGAGGCGTCCCGGCAAGCGGAACGTTTCGCGCACTGATCGTGCAGGGCGTGGGTGGGACGGTTCGCGCACTGATCGTGTCGGACGGAGCGGGACTACGGTTCGGCGGGTGGGCGACACCATCGGATACGGCGTGATCGGGAGCGGGATGATGGGGTGCGAGCACATCCTCGTGCTCGACCACGTCGAGGGGGCCGAGGTGGTGGCGCTCGCCGACCCCGTCGACAGGAGCATCGGGTGGGGGCTCGGCTGCATCGCTCGGGGTTCGGGTGGCGAGGCGGCCAAGGAGCGCACGGCCACCTACACCGATCATCGCGGGTTGCTTGCGGACCCGAACGTCGACGTGGTGATCGTGACGAGCCCCAATCACACCCACGCCGCCGTGCTCGACGATGTCCTGGCGACCGACAAGCACGTGCTGATCGAGAAGCCGCTGTGCACCACGGTCGACGACGCCAAGCAGGTGGTCGACACAGCTGAGCGACGTGATGCGATCACCTGGATGGGGCTGCAGTACCGGTTCATGCCGACGCCGGCGACGATGCTCGACCAGCTGGCGAGCGGTGTGTGTGGCACCACCCGCATGGTGTCGATCCGCGAACACCGCTTCCCGTTCCTGCGCAAGGTCGGCGACTGGAACCGGTTCAACCGCAACACCGGTGGCACGCTCGTGGAGAAGTGTTGTCACTTCTTCGACCTGATGCGTCTCGCAGCGGGGTCCCGTCCGGTGCGTGTCATGGCGAGCGGTGGCCACGACGTCAACCATCTCGACGAGACCTACGAGATCGACGGTCGTGTCGAGCGGCCGGACATCCTCGACAACGCCTTCGTGATCGTCGAGTTCGCGAACGGCGTGCGTGGCGCCCTCGACCTGTGCATGTTCGCCGAGGGTGGACGTTTCGAGCAGGAGCTGACGATCACCGGCGACGCAGCCAAGCTGGAAGCGACCGTGCCGGGCGACGTCGTGTGGTTGGGTGAACGGGCCGTCGCCGGTGCGCCGGGCACGCACCCCGGCGGGGGCGTACGGGAGATCCCGGCGCCGATGGACCCCCGGGTGCCGTATCCCGACTTCCACCAGGGTGCCAGCTTCATGGAACACCTCGCCCTCGTCGATGCGATCCGGGACGGCCGGCCGGCAGCGGTCACCGTGACCGAGGGCCTCTGGGCCGTGGCGACGGGGGCGGCTGCGCATCGTTCGATCGACGAGCGCCGGCCGGTCGATCTGGCCGAGTTCGGCCTCGGCTGAGCGCCGCCGTTGGTCGGACCTTCGGCTCTGGCGGCGACGACCGGGCCGTGCCGACGATGAGTTCATGGGAGCGCGAACGCGACCGACGCGCTCGGCCTCGGCGGTGCTGGCCGCGGCGTCACTGTTGATCATGGCTGCGTGCGGTGGCGGTGACTCGGCCGGCGAGCCGACCGAGACCATGCCCACGACGAGCGTGCCGGCGACAGCAGATCCAGTGATCACGACGACCACCACGCCGATGAGCCCCACGACCGAGTCGACGACGACCACCACACCCGACTCCCCGACCACGACGGTGCATCGGGAGCCGCCCACCTGCGACGCCGAGATCACCGACATGATCGAGGTGGTCGACGAGTCGATCGTCGCCGCGCAATTGGGCAGCGGTGGCGTGTGGAGCGACGACACCTCTGGTTCGACGTTCGACGCGCGCACCCACGACGCCGAGGAGTTCCGCTACCGGCTGGGTCTCGACTGCGCAATCCGCCTGGCGCAGTCCACGCCCGACGGAGATGAGCGCCTGGTGGTGGCCGCGTGGACCGGTGACCGCCGGGCTTGGGTCGTGCAGTCGACCGACGGCCCCGAAACGCCATATCGAGCCGACCAGCGCGTGCAGCTGTTCATCGACCAACCACTCGGCGAATGGCTGGACGATCAGTCGGTGTGGGCCGGGTCGCTCGCCACCGGCGACACCGTCATCGTCGGAACCGTCGACACCACGTTCGGTGTCACCGCCAAGTCCTGGTGGAACGAGGTGCCGCGCTTCGACGACCTCGAGGTCACCAACGCGGCCGAGCGGTACGCCATCGATGCGCTGATCCACGCCGGCAATCGCAACGTGTCGGTCGCCGAGCCGGCGAACTTCGGGACGGAGATCGCTGCGGTCCAGTTCATCACCCCGCTCGGTCTGCACCTGATCGGCACGATCGCGCCGCCCGACTGGTTCGACCCGGCTGCCCCGATCGTCGAGGGTGAGATGGCTGTCGAGCGGATCGCCGGCGTGGACGTGTACGTGACCACAGCGGTCCCCGAGTCGTATGCGATCGGCTCGGTCGGATGGGCATGTGACGACTACGTCTGGTTCGTCGATTCGGTCCACGGCACGATCGCGGAGCTGACCGACTGGACGGCGCAGCTGATCGCGTCGAACGGCTGCTGACGGGCGGACTTGACCAGTTGTTGACCGACCAGCAGCATTCTTGAGTCAAGGGCGACAGCGAAGACGCCGAAACTCTGAATATGTCAATCGCAGTCATCGACACCCCCATGGACGACTTCTCGTCGATCGTTCAGGTCCCCGACCGGACCTCGTCGATCGACAGCATCGTCGAGTTCTCGCACACCTACGACGCGTACGGCGTCCACGGGAGCCTCGAGCGGATCTCGATCGTTGCCGGTCGGGTCTGGGACGCGCGTGCGTCCGGAACGCTGGCCGACTGCGAACTCGACGATCTGCGCACAGCGCTGTTCATGACGCAGCGCGGCTGGCACAGCGACGCCGCCGCGGTCGAACCGGACATCGGCGTCGAGTGGGAGCTGGTCGAGGCGATCAACGTCGCCTCGGGCGGCCTCGTCCGCGACGACCGTCCGATCCTGCTCTGACGGTGCGACCGCCTCGGCGGTCAGATCAGTGGGGCCAGGCTGCGGGTCACGTCGAGCACGACGTCGCCATCACCGGTGACCACGAGGAACGACATCGCCGAGCCCTCGACACGAACGAGCACGGTCTGGGTGAAGTCGCTGTCGACCGTGTCGAGTTCGACACCGAAGACGCCGTCCGGCAGTCCGGCGACCGGGCGCTGCTCGGCATCGGAGTCGGAACAGTCCATCCGTTCCCACGTCTCGAGCACCGCGAGGGCATCGGCGGTGTCGCCGTTCAGATCGACGACGGTGTGGTTGATGCCGAGCTGACGGCCCTCGTCGCCGAACTCGATGCTCTCGGCAGCGGTGACCTCGATGTCGGGGATCTCGCCATCGAACGGGCACGGCGGCGCAATCGAACCTGGGAGCAACGCAACTTCGCCCGGGTCGCTTGCCGCCCAACCGGTGCCGAGCTGCGCCTCGGTCAGCAGTGGCGGGAGTGCTTGGGCGTTCGACCTGTCGTCTCCGCCACAGGCTGCGAGTGCCGCTGCTGCTGCTGCTGCGACGGCAACCGCAGTGGTGCGGCATCCGGACGCGAGTCGTCTCGGCAAGCGGGACATTTCGCGCCCTGATCGAACAGAGTTCGTCACCAGCCGCTCCGTCGGGCACGTTCCTGCGCCCAGCCGTCGGCGGCGATTCCTGCGAAGACCACTCCAGCGCCGATCACCGCGCCGGCGCCGGCCAACAGCAGCATCGACGGGACTGCGTCGTTCCACACGGTCTGCAGCATCTCGCCGAACAAGGTGTTGGCGACCAATCCGATGATCCAACCGGTCACCACCAGACCCACCAGCCAGGCTCCGCACACCACGAGCGCAGCGATGCCCAGCCGTCGCAGACCACGGCCCGGGCGCGGGTGGACGATCACTGCCGCGAAGCCGAACACGAACAGTGCGATCGCGGCGATGATTCGGGTGGTCCTGGCGACCTGTTCGAGCCCGAGCGTCGGGACGCTCGTCGGCACCACCGACGGAAGTCCCGCCTCCTCGGCGGCAGCCTCGAAGTCGAGCGCGTCGACGACGGTGACATCGATGCCGAGCGCTGCTGGGTCGAGCCCGGAGGCGATGGCGGTGTCGAGCACGGACTGCGCGATCGCCGCGCGGACGGCCACGTTGCCGTCGGGTGCGGAGTTGGCGTCGGGGTCGACGATCGTGCGGTGCGCTGTCATCAGCGACGAGCTGACCACGCCGGTGACGTTCGGGTCAGTGCTGGTGGCGGTCGCCAGCTGCGAGGCGATTTCGGGTCCGGCGATCGGTGTGACCGCCCGCTCCACCGTCTGGTCGATCACGTCGGCGGTGAAGCGCGAGGTCGCGATCTGGTCGGCGGCCGTCTCGGCCCTGAATGGGTCGAGCACCGACATCAGCGAGAGCTGCGAACTGACGAGCGCGACGAGTGAAATCGTGAACAGCGCGACGCAGGAACCGGCGATCGCCAACTGCGCACCAGAGCCCCGATGATCGGCCATGGCCCCATCCTCGCCGATCGCCGGCCGGCGACAGGATCAGTGCGCGAACCGTTCCGCTCTCCGGTACAGCTCGCGCACGGATCGTGCCGAGACTCAGAGCAGGCGGTCGCGGAGTGCGGCTGCCGCCGTGACGGGGTCGGCGACGTGCATCGTCTGCAGGCCGACCTGCTCGGCGCCGTCGATGTTCCACGGGAAGTCGTCGAGGAACAGTGTGCGCTCCACCGGTGTGCCGAGTTGCTCGACGGTGAATTCGAAGATGTCGGCGTTCGGCTTGCGCATGTCGACCTCGCACGAGTCGACGACGACGTCGACGAGGTTGTCGGCGTCCCACAGCCGGCGCCAGGCTCCCCATTCCTTGATGTTGTTCGTGAGGATCGCCGTTCGGTAGCCGGCGGCACGAACATCCGTGGCAGCGGCGATCATCTCGGGAACCTTCGACATCCCCGTCAGGAGTGCCTCGCCCCTCGGGGGCGTCGGGAAGGCCTCGAACCCGGCGGCCCGCCACAGCGGTTCGATGCCCGCCACATACTCGTCGAAGTCGATTCGTCCGCGTTCGAGACGGTGCCAGGGATGATCGCCCTCGGCGTCGAGCGGGCCCATGATGATCTGGATGAACGAGGCGATGTCGACCTCGATGTCGATCCCGCTCTCGTCGATCTGGCGGCGCATCATCTCGCCCGGACTGGTGCTGAGCACGCCGGCGAAGTCGAAGATCACCGCATCGACGTCGGGGTTCGGGGTCGTCATCGCATCGACGCTACCGGTCAGGTCGCGACCGCGATCATGGCGATCGCGGCAGCGCCGCGCACGGTCCACGCCGCAGTCCGGATCCAGTTCGTGCGCACCAACCGACGATGCACGACCGGGTCGAACCCATCGGACAGCCGCATGTGCAGCGGCGCATAGAACAGCAGCGTCGACAGCCAGATGGCGAACAGCAGTCCAGCGGAACCGACCGCCAGCCAGCCAGGCACGTCATCGACGAACACCACGACTCCCGCCGCGGCGATGATCTCAGTGGGGGCCAGCACGGCAAGCACCGCGGTCACCCGGTTGCGATGGGCCAGCTCGTAGGAGACGAAACCGTCGGCGGGGACTGCTCGCATCATCGGGTAGGTCAGCATCTGGATCGTCCAGATGAAGCCGACCATGACGGCCGTGCCGGCGAGGTTGGCGACGAGCCAACCGCTCATGTGAGCAGCCGGACGGTGCCGTTGCGTCCGTCGACCACGACCCGGTCGCCGGTGCTCACGCTCGCCGAGAGCCCGCGAGTGTTGGTGACCGCCGGCAGGCCGAGCTCGCGGAGAACGATCGAGCCGTGCGACAGGTCTCCGCCGATGTCGATCGCCACACCCGACACCAGGCCGAACGTCGACAGCCAGCCCGGGTCGACGCTCGGTGCGACGAGAATGGTGGTCGACCGGTCGAAGCCGTCGGGGAGTTCGTGCGCCGGTTCGTTCAGCACCCACGCCTGACCCTCGGCGCTGGCGGCAACCAGCCCGATCCCGTGAAACTCCGATCGTGGTTCCCCGTGCCCTGGGCACGGGGAACCACGATCGGGTGGGTCGAAGCGGCGGATCACGTCGGGGATCGGCGCGGCCCGGCGCCGGTCGGTGTCGGCACGTCGCTCGGCGAGCAGGGAGCCGTCGGGGAGCCAGCCGTCGTCGAGTTGTCGCACCTCGTCGGTCGTCAACAGCCACAGTGCGTCGGGCGCGATGCCGACCCGCTCCGCATGACGCAGGAGCTCTCGGCGCACGGCCAGGAACGACCGCATCGACTCGCTGCGGAACCGCTCCCGGGCGGCCATGGGTCGACGCGCCGCCGCCCACATCGGCAGGGTGAGCACGCCCAGCATCGACCGTGGTGGCGGGGTGCGGGCATCGAGCATCGAACGCAACGCCGACAACACGGGCGCCGGCTCTTCGACGTAGCGGGGGCGGGACAGGTCGGATTCGTAGATGCCGCGGTGCCCGTTCGCTTCGAGCCAGCGTGCCCAGGCAGCGGCGGTTGTCGGACCGAACGATGTCGGATCGATCGGCCCCTCGTCGTCGAGCACACCATCGGGCAACGTCCGGCGCACGGTGTCGAGTTCCCGGAACATCTGGGTGGCCGCTGTCTCGCTGCGGGCGGCGTGTTGCTCGAGCACGCCGAGCGATCGCAGCAGGGATGTCGGCAGGCTCGCCGCGGTGTTGAGCGCGGTCATCGCATGCACAGTGGTGACGTAGTTGCGGGTGGCGCGATCGACGGCGTCGGCGAACGTGGTCGTCGGGCCTGCGTTGTCGAGCATCATGGCCGCCGCGACATCTTCGGCGAACCTCAGTGCGCCGGCCTGGGCGACCGCGAGCCGGGCCAACACCGGGAGGCGCCGCACGATCCGGCTCGGTCGCAGCCCCGTCCCGTTGTCGTCGCTTCCACCGATCGAATCGGTCACGAGCCGGGTCGGCAGCCCCAGCGAACGCATGAAGTCGACCATCAGCGACAGGTTGATCAATGGCCGTCCGTCGAACACCTCGATGAAGTCGCGGTCGGTCGAGAGTTGCGGGTCGAATCGTCGGTAGTAGTCGAACAGCTCCGGCGAGCCGTCGGCGATCAGGGATGTCATGAACAGCGACGGTGGGTCGGGGAGGATCTCGCGATGGTTGGCGATCGTGAACGTCTCGTTGCGCAGCGGCGAAGCGGTCACCCGTCGGATCTGTACCAACCAGCACCGGGTGCCATCGTCGGCCCACTCGATGTCCCAGCGTTCGTCGCCGAACACACTGCGCACCTCGCGCAGGAGCGCAGCGAGTCGACCCTGCCACACCGGGCGCTGCGCGGCGAGGTGTTCACGGCCGACCAGTCGTGGGAGTTGGACGAGTTCGCCTTGGCGCGATCCGCCGACGAGTTCGTCGGCGAGCCCATCGATCCACTCGACGAGGTCGTCCTGCCAACCGGCCTCGCTGAAGGCCACACCGGCCACGACCGCCGGCACCATCTGCATGATCAACACATCTGCCCGGGCAACGCTGTCGTCGGCCGACGAGCGAACGTCGCGGACCGCAGCGCTGAACTCGTTCGGGTCGCCGGCGTCGACGCCGAGAACCGTGGTGTACCGGCCGGCGTTCGACACGGACACGCCGTCTTCGGACGAGAACGCGGAGCGCACCGCAACCTGGCCATGAAGCGCCTCAGGCGCTTCGGCGGCGGACTCGGGTGGCAGCACCCACGACTCCGGCACGGCAAGACCGCCGATGATGGCTCGATCGAGCAGCGCTGCCTTGGGTCCGACTCCCTCGGCCGCCAGCAGATCGGAGCCCACCCGGAGCGGTGCTGGACGACCGGCGATCAGTCGTTCGGCCCAGTCGGTGACCGTGACGGCGTAGTCCGCAGGCCCCTCGACCATCGGGAAGTGGCCCCAGCCCGGCACCACGTCGGTCCACGCCCGGGGCAGCAAAGCCCGGTAGTCGGCGACCTGGTCGGCACCCAACACGCGGTCGTTCGAGCCCCACAGCATGAGCGAGGGCACGTCGACGGGCTCCAAGTCGTTCCACCACTCGGGTGTGATGATGTCGAACATCTGCGAGAACGAGTCGGCGCGGCCGTACTCGTCGAGGAACTGGTTGCGGTAGTCGGTGGGCACGTCGCGCGAGAAGAAGCGGCGCCCGATCAGCGGTCGAGTCAGCCGGGAGCTGATGCCCCACTTGATCAGGGCGCGCACCGGCTCGGGCTTCATCAGGCGGGGGAACCAGCGCTTCTCGAGACGGGTGCCGACCGGCGCGTGCAGGATCAGACCGTCGATGTCGTGTCGCTGCACCATGTCGAGCGCGATCGATCCGCCGATGCCGTGGCCCAGCACCACGATCGGGCGTGGCAGATGTTCGATCTCGCGCCAGAGTGCTTCGGCGTAGTCGGGCAGCGTGCGCAGAGCCGGATCGCCAGGCCGACCGCCGAAGCCGGGCAACGTGATCGCTTCGAACCGGATGCTCTCGGGTACGTGGGCGAGGACCCGCGCGAACCGGAAGCCACCACCGCCATTGCCGTGCACGGCGACGAGCGTGATCATGCCGCACCTCGCTGAACCCTGGGGATCTCGGCCCGGTCGGGGCGGTCGCCCGCATGCGTGCCGACCCACCGCCAGAGCACCCGATCGCCATCGATCACCGTCCACACCGGCAGCGTCCATCCGTCGCCGACCTTCGCACCGATGAGCTTGCCGCGCATCGTGGCCCGTGCACCCGCCACCCACGACCGCAGTCCGAACATCTCGCTCCATCCGCCGCGGGGCACCTCGAAGACCCGGTGGAGGACCTGGTCGGGATCGGCGATGCCGAGCGCTGTGCCTCTCGCTTCAGGCGCGCTGTGCTGATCGAGGAAGGTCTGGCCGGCGTTGTTCACTGCCATGAATACGAAGACGATGCGGGGTACGGATGGGTCGCGCACGGCGAGCCGGGTGAGGTCGGTGATGACCTCCTTGGGAAACAGTCAACCGAAATGGCGGAGAAAGACCAGGAGGACGGGCCCGTCGTCCGTCAGTTCTCGCAGGGTCGTTTCGTCGAGGCGGACTCCGTCGATGGGGAGATCGAGCACCGAGTCGGCCAGGTGGGCACGGGGACGCATCCTCTGAGCATGCGCCGCCGCCCCGGCGACTGCCCAACCGTGCGGTGCGCTGCCGGTCGCGTGTGACAGGTGACCGTTGCGGGCGTTTCGTCGCTTCGGGCAGGGTTCGCACGACGGCAGCGGGGGCTGCCCCGAATGGACCCAGGGGGAGAACATGGCCGACACGATGATCGAGCAGACGTCCGACGAGCGTGTGCACGAGTGGTACCGAGCAGCGAGGACCAACGGGCCGTCGGCGCTCTCGGCCGAGACCGGCGCCGTGGTGGCGTTGCGCTACGACGACGTCGAGCGGTTGTCGCACGACCCACGGTTGGCGGGTGTCGGGCTGTCGATCTTCGACCTGCTGGGGATCGGCGACGGCCCGCTGCGGACCTGGTACTCGAGTCTGATGTTCACCAACGAAGGCGACGCCCACCACCGCCTCCGGCGGCTCGCCGCTCGAGTGTTCACGCCCAGGTCGGTCGAACGCCATCGAGAACTCGCCGCCCGCCTCACCGCCGAGCGGATGGATCGGCTGGTCGCCGACGGCGCCGGCGATCTCGTCGATGCGCTGGTCGACGTGCCGATCACCGTGATCTGCACGCTGATCGGTGTGCCAGAGGAACAGATCCCCACCTTCCTGGCCTACGGCGACGCGTTGAGCCCGGTGTTCGGGCTCATGGAACCGGATCAGATCGCGACCGCCGAGGATGCGGTGGTCGGATTGATGGCCGACGTCGAGGCGATGATCGCCACCCGGCTCGAACAGCGCAGCGACGACCTGATCAGCGCACTGCTCGCCGCCGAGGAGTCAGGTGATCGTCTGACCCACGACGAGGTGGTCACCATGGTCGGCAACCTGATCGTCGGCGGACACGACACCACGTCGGGTCAGGTGGGCTGCACGCTGCTCACCCTGCTGCGCCACCCGGATGCGCTCGACGCGCTGCGAGCCGATCCGTCGTTGGCTTCCGCAGTCGTCGACGAGGGCATCCGTTTCGAACCGAGCATCACGATCGTGCCGCGCACGGTGCTCGAGCCGATCGACATCGGTGGAGTCGAGCGTCCGGTCGGCTCGATGGTGTTCCTGGCGTCGGCGTCGGCGAGTCGTGACGAGGACGTCTGGGGTGACCCCGACGTGTTCCGGCCTGGCCGATTCACCGAATCCGGGACGCCGAAGCTGCTGTCGTTCGGGTCTGGTGCCCACTACTGCCTCGGTGCGGCACTCGCGCGCATGACGATGCAGGAGGTGATGCTCGGAGCTGCGCATGCCGGCCTCGGGGACACGCTCGTCGCCGATGGCTCCCTCGCCGCCGACGACATCGAGTGGCGCCAGGTGCTCGGTCGCAGCCCTGCCCACCTCCCAGTCGTTGCGGTCTGACCCTCAAGAGGGCGGGCGGCGATCGGCCCAGGGGACCGCTGCTTCGAGCTGGCTGGCCACCTGGATCAACAGGTCTTCTCGCCCGTAGGCCGCCACGAGTTGCACGCCGACGGGGAGACCGTCGTCGTTCCAGTGCAACGGCAAGCTGATCGCCGGTTGCCCGGAGGCGTTGAATTGTGGAGTGAACGACACGAACCGTCCCGCCCTGATCGACGGCGCCATCGGGTTGGCCGGATCGACCCCATCACCCTGATCGCCGTAGAGCCCGCCGATCGGCAGCGGGGGAGCCGACAACGTCGGAGTGAGCAGCAGGTCCCAGCCGTCGGCCCACCATCGCTGGACGTGGCGCCGGTACTGCCCGACGGCCGCCAGCGCCATCGCATACTGCGACGCCGACAACTGTGACGCGTACTCGCGCTGGGCCCAGTTGACCTGTTCGACGTCGTCGGCGGTGAGGGTGCGCCCGATCGCCTGGCCGAGCGAGTCGATGCCGACCGCCATCAGCGCGGCCCACATCGCAGCGAACCGCCGAGGGAACTCGCCGTCTTCGAGGATCGGTGGATGTCCCAGCGACACGTCGTGGCCGAGACCCTCGAGCGTCGATGCAGCGGATCGGACAGCGGTGATGCAGTCGTCGTGGAGGTCGCCGTCGATCGGATGGCGGTCGAGCATGCCGATCCGCAATCGCCCCGGGTCGGCGCCGAGCTCGTCGACGTACGGTCGCGTCGGGGCCGGTGCGATCACGCTGTCGCCGACGCCCGGGCCGTGAACGGCGTCGAGCATCCGCGCGGTGTCGCGCACCGAACGGCTGACGCACAGTTGCGTCGAGAGGCCGGACTCGTCGCGCTCGGGGCCCATCGACACTCGTCCCTGAGACGGCTTCAAGCCCACGAGCCCGCAACACGACGCGGGAATCCGGATCGAACCCCCGCCGTCGCTCGCGTGAGCGATCGGCACCATGCCGGCAGCGACTGCGGCAGCGGCACCGCCGCTCGAGCCGCCGGGCGTGTGCCCCGTGTTCCACGGGTTGCGGGTGGGGCCGTACGCCTCGGGTTCGGTCACCGGGAGGCTTCCGAATTCAGGGCTGTTGGTCCGCCCGAGCGTGATCAGGCCCGCGTCGCGGAAACGTGCCGTGAGGTTCGAATCGTTCGTTGCCAGCGGTGGTTCGTCGCGTGCGGCGCGGTTGCCCGAGGTGACGGGCAACCCGGCAACGTTGCAGCCCAGGTCCTTCAGTAGAAACGGCACGCCGGCGAAGGGAGTGGATCGGTGGTCGTCGGCGATCGGCAACTCGTCGAACGCTTCCGCCTGGCGGCGGGCGCGTTCGAACCACCGCATCACGACGGCGTTGAGGCCGCCGTCGAAGTGCTCGATCCGTTCGATCGACGCATCGACCAGTTCGGTCGAGCTCGCCTCTCCGGTTGCGATCAGTGCTGCTTGCGCGGTGGCGTCGAGCCACCGGGTGTCGTCGGCGTTGGTCCCCATGACGAGGTGTTAGCACGCATCGGCCGACTCAGGCGAGCTTGCCGCCGGCGGCCTTCTTGATGGCCCAGGAACCGATGGCCACCACGAGGACCGCACCGATCACCGCGCCGACGATGCCGCCCCAGTCGAACTTGTCGGTGTCACCGATTCCGAAGAGCCCGGTGAAGATCCAGTAACCGACGAGCGCACCCAGCAGTCCGAGCACGGTCGAGGTCAACCATGACCTCCAACCGCTCAGCGCTCGGAATGCGTCGTTCGGCACGAGCGCCCGACCGATCACGCCGGCGACGAACCCCAGCAGCACGATGGCGATCAGACTCGAGATGTCCATGTTTCTCCTTCTTCCTCCGAGATCGGGCCGAGCACCCGTTCGGGTGCGGTTGGTTCAACTGCTGCGACGGTACGTCGCTTCGGCGGCCGAGAACGCTGCGTAGCCGATCAGCCCTGCGGCGATTGCCCAGAGCAGCGGGCCGGCCCACGTCGTGTCGCCGAGCTCGCTCAGCGCTCCCGACAGGCCGGTGGTCTCGCCGGGTTCGTGCTGCCAGCCTGCGATGACGAGGAATCCGCCGACGATGACGGTGGTGAGCCCCTTCGCTCCATAGCCCGTACGTCCGGCGATCTCGACGGGGCGCTCGGCGCCGTCGGGCATCGATCCGGCAGCGAGTCGTTGCATGAACTGCGCGCCGAACGTGTGCGCCCACATCTCGTACAGCCCGAATGCGATGATCCCGGCCCCGCCAGCGATCACGAGGAGTTGGCCTCCTGGCCACTCGAGCACGGTCGCCGTCGCCTCCTGTTTGGCGCCGCCGGATTGCGACCCGCCCGACGACGCACTGCTCGACGCCCAGTTGGCGGCGAGGACCGAGACCGAAGCGATGAACGCGCCGGCGTACACGAGCGACTTGGCAGCGAACTCGGCACGGTCGGTTGCCTCCGATCCCTCGACGGGGTCGCCGGCGAGCGCCTGGGTGATCGTTCGTGCAACGAGGGCGAGCAGACCGATACACAATGCGACCAGGAGGACGCGTCCGTAGCCGTCGCCGGCGATCCGCTCGACGGCCCCTTGCGTACTCGCTTCGCCGCTGTTGCCGCGGGCGATGTCGATCGCAAGAAGACCGAACACGGCATACAACAACGCGCGGCCTGCAAGTCCCACTCGATCGACGATGGACCGCCAGTCGGTGGCCCGTGTCTCTGCCGACGACGCCGGCGACGTGAGTGTCATGCAGCAGGCGTGCCCCACTGCGCTGATGGGAAACCTCGGAGTTGCAGCTGGGCCGCGTCTCGTCGAATTCGATCACCGCTCATCGAAGCGCAATGTCGAGGAAACCTCGGCGACACATGTCATGCGTACCGTGGACGCTGCAACGTCCGGTGGGTGCCGGTTGTGACCCCCCTCCACACGGCACCCACCCGGACGGCAATTCAGCGTTGGCCTGGCTTCTCCGCAGCGATCACGCGCTCGAACACCCCGGAATAGCCGAACGTCTTCATCAGGCGCGGCACCACTCCCGGGGCGATGTTGGCGATCACGACGAGCGGTCGGATCGGCGGGGTGTTGACGATCACCTCGGCTCGGTTCTTCCGGATACAACCGATGGTCACCGATGCGACCTTCTCGGGCTTCGACGACCCCGCCAGGCTGGGAGCCTTGATTCCCTGCTGCTCCCAGCGGTCGTACATGCCCGCATCGGTCACGAAGCCGGGGCACACGACCGAGAAGCCGACCGGCGACGAGTGATACTCCGCCCGCAGCGCGTTGGTGAATCCGACGAGACCATGCTTGCTGGCACAGTACGACGTGCCGTATGGGACGCCCACCTTGCCAGCGCCCGAGGCGATGTTGACCACATGGCCACGCTTGCGTTCGAGCATTCCGGGCACGACGGCTCGGGTGAGCAGGATCGGTGCCTCGAGGTTGATTGCCAGGGTGTCGGTGAAGTCGGCCTCGGTTGCTTCTTCGAAGCGTCGGACCCGCTCGATGCCGGCGTTGTTCACCAAGATGTCGATCGGGCCCAGTTCGCGTTCCGTGCGTTCGATGAGCCGTGCTCGGTCGGCCGGGTCGACCACGTCGCACACCGTGGCGATCGCTCTGACGCCCAGTGCCTCCATCTCGGCACGGACCTGGTCGAGTTCGCTCTCCGAGCGCGCCGCCAATGACAGATTGACGCCTTCCTCGGCCAGCGCTCGGGCGATGTACACGCCGATGCCCCGTGATGCGCCCGTGACGATGGCGTTGCGTCCCCGAATGTCCTTCATGGCCCCCCGATGCTCGTCGTTCGCGGCAAGTTTACTCATCGCGTGGCACACGCTGTCGGGGTCCCTGTCGCTCGACGACCGACACGACGGGACCACGTCGAGCGACTTGGCGCAGGGTGGATCAGGCGTCGATGCGGGCGAAGAAGTCGGCGAGCATGTCGGCGTCGAAACGCGCCGTGAGTTGGCCGTCGTCGTCGTGGCCGAGGTCGAGGGCGGGGCAGAAGAAGTCGTCGGACGCCACGAAGAAGTGTGGCGACCCCTTCACGCCTCGCGCCAGGCCGCCGTCGTAGTCGGCCTGGACTGCGGCGCTCGTGTCGACTGCAGGCACAGGCAGACCGTGCGCCGCTGCGATGCGGGCCAGAACGTCGGCATCTTCGACGTTCTCGCCACGCTCGAACAGTGCGGCGCGCAGTTCGAGGCTCACCGCAAGTCCGGTCGCGGCGTCGCGTTCGGACGCGCTCGCTGCGAGGTTGAGTGCCGGGATCGTCGAGGTCGGCCACGCGTCGGCTCGCAGCCCTGCGAAGTCGTCGATGCCGAGCTGCTCGCTCAGCGCAGCGGCTTTCACGAGCACGGCGTCGACGCTCAGCGGGGTGCCGTTGACCCATTCCAGCGGCCATGCCCGAACAACGACCTCGGCCGGCTCGGACATGTCGTTGACGTGCTGCACCACCCGCTTGAGTCCCACGTGGGTGAACGGGCAGGTGATGTCGGCGTACACCTCGATGGTCTGCATGCCCCCAGTATCGCCCGAAGCGGCGCGAGGCCACGCTCCTGACCGGTTTCGTCGGACCGGTCAGGAGGTGGGATCAGGTGATCTTCTCGATCAGGCGATCTTCTCGATCAGGCTGGTGTGGCCGCTGTTCTCCACGAACAGGTCGCCGGCTTCGGCGATGATGTCGTGGTATCCGCTGTCCGACATCTGCCAGTCGTCGAATGCATCGACGTCGGCCTCGCTGTCGAAACCCACGAGCCAGGTGACGTCGTTGAATCCTCCGTAGCCCGACTTGGTGAACGCCGACTGGGTGCCGAGGGACTTGCCGATGTACTCCGCCGTCTTGATCCCGAACGCCACCGCGTCGGCCTGCTTGCCGTTGAGCATCGCCGCTCTCGTGACTCCGTAGTACTTCGAAGTCGGCGTATCGACCGGCCCGGTGAGGACCCTGCCGAGGCGGTCCTCGGCGGGGGCCATGAACAGTCCGTTCATCGAGTCGAGCATCTCGAGGTAGCCGGCGTCCGCCATCAGCTTGTCGGTGACCTGTTGGAGCTCGACCATCGACTCGGTGCGAGTGCTCCACATCACGCTGCCCTGGGGTGCACCGAAGCGGCCGACGAAGACGTTGACGTCCTTGCCGGTCAGTTTCGTCACCATCTCGGCGACGCCGACGGCGGCGGGAATCGCATCGAACTGGCGCCCGAGCGCAGCGATGGTGGAGCGGCTGAAGATGTACATGGTGATCTCCTCTTGTGACTGTTGAGTTGACGGTTCCACCATGCGCCGGATCTGCAGTACCGTCTATGACCTGGATCACACAGGCTCGATCATCCGGACGTGATCGATCGACGGTGTGGTCGGGAGGGGCCTGTGAACACCGTCGAGCATTCGACCGTTGCGGACGCGATCGCCGACCTCGGCGCGCGCCGTTCCTGTGCCCCCGGCGAGCTCCTGTTCGTCGAAGGTGACCGCTCTCACAGCGTGTACGCCTGCGTCGAGGGTCGCATCCGGATCTTCCTCACGACTCCCTCGGGTCGTGAACTGCTCGTCGGCGTCAAGGCTCCGGGAGACGAGTTCGGCGAGCTCTCGGCGCTCGACAGGCGGCCACGCTCGGCCAGCGCCGCGGCGATCGACCACGCCGTGGTCGCAACGCTCCCAGCCGATCGCTACTTGGACCTGCTGCTCGGTTCACCACACCTCTCGGTGGCGGTGTGCCAGAGCCTGAGCGCCGAGTTGCGCCGAGCGAACGATCGCCTGGTGATGCGGGACTCGTGCAGCGCAGCGGTCCGCACGGGTCGGATGCTGGTCGAGCTCGCCTCGCTGATGATGCGCCACAGTGGTGAAGCCGACACCTATGAACTCCCGCTCACCCAGACCGATCTCGCCGGTTGGATCGGGGCGACACGCGAATCGACGGCGCGGGCGCTGGCGCGATTCCGGCGGGCCGGCCTCGTGCGTACCGGTCGCGGCCAGATCGTCGTGCTCGACGTCTTCGGGCTGAACGACCTCGTCTCGGCCGGGCGAGCCGTCGGACCCGCTGCGACCCGGTCCTGATCGTTGGTGCGATCCGCTGGCACACTGGGGCGATGCCGACGCGGAAGATCCACGACATCGAGTTCTCCGAGCTCCTGCAGTTGGAGCCGCACGGGCCCGACACCTACGTCGGCATCGCCGCCCGCTACCCATGGGGAGGCCGGCTCTTCGGCGGGCAGGTCGTCGCGCAGGCACTCCGCGCTGCTGCCCGCACCGTCGACGCCGACCGCGCCGCCCACTCGCTGCACTCGTACTTCATCCGGCCCGGTGCGACGGAGGAGCCGATCCGCTACGAGGTCGAACGCCTTCGCGACGGTCGTTCGTTCAGCACCCGTCAAGTGGTCGCTCGTCAATCGGCCGGGGCGATTCTCAACCTGTCGGTGTCGTTCCACGTGCTCGAGGACGAGGCCGACGTGTCCGTCGCGGTCCTGCCACCAGGTCTGCCCGGTCCGGACGACCCCACGCTGCCCGATCATTCGTGGGCCGGGTTGCTGATGCGCAAGGCGACGTTCCTCGACGACGGCACGATGGGGTACTGGATTCGCCTCGATGCCGAGATGGGTGAGGATCCGGCCGACCACCAGTGCGCGTTGGCGTTCATGTCCGATGCTGCGCCGTCGCGAGCTGCCCGGTCCGCACATCCAGACTTCGCCGGTGACACCGGTGATCGCAAGCTGTTCCAGGGCGCCAGCCTCGACCACTCGGTGTGGTTCGAACGGCCCACCGACCCGTCGCAGTGGCACTGGTTCGCCACCCGGTCACACGGGGTCAACCGTGGTCGAGGGTTGGTGACCGGCGACGTCATCCGCCACGACGGGCTCCAGGTGGCAACGATCGCTCAGGAAGTGCTGGTGCGACGTCGGCGAGACGGCTGAGGTGTCATCGACCGGCCGAGGTGACGTCGGTCGGGCGCGTGAGGCTGTGCTGCTGCGGCTCGTATCCTTGATCGGCGTGCGTCGTACCTGGATCACCCTGCTCGCTGCTACGACTGCGACGGTGGGCGTGGCCGCCGGCGGAACCACGGTGTCGGCGCGTCCTGAGGTGACACCCGCCGCAACGCTCAGCCGAATCGAGCGAGTCGTCACGCTCGGCGATTCGTACAGCTCGGGCAGCGGAATCCACCGCAATGCCTCGTCCTACGACGACCATGGTCCAGAAGCGCATTCGTTCGATCGGTCGACCCGGCTCGGCTCCAGTGCCTGCCAACGCGAGCTCGACGAGACGCCTGGTCCTCGTCTGGCCGAGCAACTCGGCGCAACGTCGGTGTTCATCGCCTGCGCCGGTGCGGTGATTCGCGAGATCCCCGCCCAGGTGCGCGCTGCCGACATTCCCGGCGGTGGCGTCGGAACGCTGGTGTCGATCACGATCGGTGGCAACGATCTGCGCACGGTCCGTGACGAGAACTGGCCGGATGCGCTGGTTCGCTGCATCACCTCGGCGCGCTGTCATCAGTCGTCGAAGAATCAGATGGCGAATCTCGACGAGCTCCGTGAGGACCTCGTCGACGTCTACGCGGCGATCGGCGAGGAATTCCCCGACATCACGGTGCGCGTCCTGGGGTATCCGCAGTTGATGCAGGGCAACGGGCGATGTGACGGGGTCACCGGCATCAGCGGCGACGAGGCCGATTGGATCGACGCACAGGCCGACGAACTCAACCGCCAGATCCGGATTGCCGCGGCCCGGGCTCGCGGCCTCACCGGCGCCGACATCCGCTTCGTCGAGGTCGTCGACCTCTTCGACAACCACGGCGCCTGCCGCTTCTGGCAGCGAGATCGATTCGTCAACGACGCCGTGTTCGGCGATTCGTTCCGACGCAGCCAACTCGCCGACGGCACCGTGCGCGAGCACTGGACCGACGGCGCGTTCAACGTGTCGACCGCGTCGTTCCACCCCAGTTCCAAGGGGTACGACGCGTACCTGGAGGCGCTCGACGCTTCCATCGTGCCGTCGCTTCGCCCCACTCGCTGACCTCGCCGTCAGCCCACCGAACGGCGATGAGCGAAGTGGCCGTGTGCGGTGTGTTCGCTCATCGATCGACGGGACGGTCACGCTCGAGGTGTGTGAGTGAGCACTCACTCAGTTATGGTCGGCGGCCATGCCGACCGCTGCAACCACCCCTGCGTCCGCCAAGCGGGCCTCGGCGATGCCACCCGAACAGCGTCGTGCGGCAATCATCGAAGCGGTCCAACCGCTGTTGGCCGAGTTCGGCGAACAGCTCACCTCCAAGCAGATCGCCGCTGCTGCGGGGATCGCTGAGGGCACGATCTTCCGGGTCTTCGCCGACAAGGACGAACTGCTCGACGCCACGCTCGAGGCGGCCCTCGACCAGGAGCAGTTCGAGGCATCGCTCCGCCGGATCGACGCCGGCCAGCCGTTCGAGGCGCAGCTGATCGAGGCAACACTGCTGATCCAGCGTCGAGTCGTCGACGTGTGGACGTTGCTGTTGCACGTGAGCGCGAAACGCCACGAACAGGTGCGTCGGCCGATGACGGACAGTCCGGCGCTCGTCGACCTGTTCACCGCGAACGCCGATCGCATCCGTACCGAGCCGGTCAACGCCGCTCGCTTGCTTCGAGCGCTCACCATGTCACTCACCCATCCGATGATCGCTGCGGAGGCCTCCACGGCCGCAGAGATCGTCGACATCGTCCTCCACGGAATCGGAAGCGGTCTCACGCCCTCATGAAGGTCACCGTATGAAACTCTGGCAACTCCTCAAGAGCCACCTCGGCCCGTACCGTCGGCTGCTCACCCTGGTGGTCGTGTTGCAGGCGATCCAGACCTTCGCTGCGCTCACGCTCCCGACGATCAATGCGCTCCTGATCGACAATGGCGTCCTGCAGGGCGACAACGACTACATCCTCACGATGGGTGGGGTGATGATGTTCTTCACGATCATCCAGATCGTGTTCGCTGCGGCTGCGGTCTGGTACGCCTCGCAAGCTGCGATGGGCTTCGGCCGCGACATTCGGCGCGACCTGTTCCACTCGGTGACCGGCTTCTCGGCACGCGAGGTCGGCCAGTTCGGTGCGCCGTCGCTGATCACGCGCACCACCAACGACGTACAACAGATCCAGATGCTCGTCGTGATGGCGGTGACGATGATGATCACCGCTCCGCTCAACTTGATCATCGGCATCTTCTTCGCCGTGCGTGAAGACGTCGGACTGTCGGTGATCATCCTGTTCGCGATCCCGGCTGCGGTGATCTCGCTCGGTTCGATCGTCTACCGGATGGTGCCGTCGTTCCAGGCGATGCAGCTGCGCATCGACCGGGTCAACCTGGTGTTGCGCGAGCAGATCACCGGGATGCGAGTCGTGCGTGCGTTCGTGCGTGAACCGCAGGAGGTTGCACGGTTCTCGCAGGCCAACGACGAACTCACCCAGACTGCTCTTCGCGCCGGCCGGCTGATGGCGGCGACGTTCCCGACCGTCATGTTGATCATCAACATCTCGAGCGTGTCGGTGATCTGGATCGGCGGCAACCAGATCGGCGCCGGCGAGATGGAGATCGGCGCGATGGTCGCGTACCTCACCTACCTCATCCAGATCCTGTTCGCCGTGGTGATGGTGACGTTCATGGTGTCGATGATCCCCCGGGCCGCCGTCGCTGCCGAGCGTGTGGTCGAGGTGCTCGACACCGAGTCGACCGTTCGCCAGCCCGACAACCCGATCACCGAGGTCGCCGAGCGAGGCACGCTCGAGTTCCGCGACGTCGGATTCGCCTATCCCGGTGCCGAACGACCGGTGTTGTGCAACCTGTCGTTCCGGGTCGAGGCGGGCACGACCACAGCGATCATCGGCAGTACCGGCTCCGGCAAGACCACGTTGGTCAACCTCGTCTCGCGCCTCGCCGACGCCACCGAGGGCAGCGTCCTCGTCGACGGCGTCGACGTCCGCTCGCTCGACCTCGACCTGTTGTGGAGCAAGGTCGGCTACGTCCCGCAGAAGCCGTTCCTGTTCTCTGGCACGGTCGCGTCGAACCTCAAGTACGGCCGGCCCGACGCCGGCGACGGCGAGTTGTGGGAGGCGCTCGAGGTCGCGCAGGCGAGCAGCTTCGTGCAGGCAATGCCTGATGGCGTCGAGAGTCCGATCACCCAGGGCGGAACCAACGTGTCCGGCGGGCAGCGACAACGGTTGTGCATCGCCAGAGCCCTGGTGGTCAAACCGGAGATCTACGTGTTCGACGACTCGTTCTCGGCGCTCGACCTGGCCACCGACGCCCGACTCCGAGCGGCGTTGAAGCCGCACACCGCTGATGCGGCGGTCCTGATCGTGGCCCAGCGGGTGTCGACCATCGTCGATGCCGACCAGATCCTGGTGTTGGAAGACGGCGAGATCATCGGCCGTGGCACACATGCCGAACTGCTCGAGACATGCCCGACGTACATCGAGATCGTCGAATCGCAGATCGGCCAAGGAGCGGTGGCATGAGCGACAACGGCACGAACGATCAGCCTGGTTCCCCGAGCCCTGGGCGCGGGGAACCAGCGGCCAATGGTGACAACGCCGACGACCGCAAGCTCCTCGCGACCGCCGGGACCGAGGCGCGGCGCGCCAGCTTCGGGCCGGGCGGCGGCGTCGGCATGCCCGCTGAACGCAGCGAGAACTTCGGCGAGACGATGAAGCGTCTCGGCCAGATCCTCGGCAAGGAGCGTCCTCTGCTGTTGGTGGTGCTCGTCGCCACCGTCGTCAGCGTCGTGCTCGTCGTGATCGGTCCCCGCTTGCTCGGCGAGGCCACCAACATCATCGTCGACGGATTCCAACGGCCCGACGGCATCGACTTCGATGCGCTGCATCGGCAACTGATCATCGTCGGCTTGGTGTACGTGGCGTCGTGGATCTTCTCCTACACCCAGGCCTACGTCCTCGCGGGCGTGGTGCAACGGTCGATGTTCGCGCTGCGCGAAGCGGTCGAGCGCAAGCTCAATCACCTTCCGCTCAGCTACATCGACCGCCAGCCGCGCGGCGACCTGCTCAGCCGGGTCACCAACGACATCGACAACCTCAGCCAGAGCCTTCAGCAGACGATCAGCCAGATCCTCACTTCGCTGCTCACCCTGATCGGCGTGGCGATCATGATGTTCACGATTTCGCCGCTGCTGGCCGCCGTGGCCCTCGTGACGGTGCCGGTGTCGGTGTTCCTGATGAAGCTGATCGGTGGGAAGGCCCGACCGCGCTTCATGGCGCAGTGGCGCCACACCGGCGACCTCAATGCGCAAGCCGAGGAGGTGTTCACCGGGCACACCATCGTCAAGAGCTTCGGTCGTCAGCGCGAGGCCGAAGAACGATTCCGCACGGACAACGATCAGCTCTACGAAGCGAGCTTCAGTGCCCAGTTCATGGCGAACCTGATCCAGCCGGCGATCCTGTTCATGGGCAACGTCCAGTACATCCTGATCGCGGTGGTCGGCGGACTGCAGATCTCGTCGGGTTCGCTGAGCATCGGCGGGATGCAGGCGATGATCCAGTACGCCCGCCAGTTCTCGCAGCCGCTCACGCATCTGGCATCGATGGCCGCCACGTTCCAGTCGGGCATCGCCTCGCTCGAGCGGGTGCTCGAGCTGCTCGACGCCGAGGAGCAGTCGGCCGAGCAGGCACCCACCGAGAATCCGGCGAAGCTCCGCGGTCGTGTGGCGTTCGAGGACGTCCACTTCTCCTACGACCCCGACAAGCCGTTGATCACCGGACTGGATGTCGTTGCCGAGCCCGGCCAGACGGTGGCGATCGTCGGCCCGACCGGGGCCGGCAAGACCACCCTCGTCAACTTGATCATGCGCTTCTACGACCTCGACTCGGGGCGCATCACGATCGACGGTCGCGACATCGCCAGCTACCCGCGCAACGAACTTCGCTCCGAGATCGGCATGGTGCTGCAGGACACGTGGCTGTTCGGCGGCACGATCCGCGACAACCTGCTGTACGGCAACCCCGATGCCACCGAGGAGCAGATGCTGGAGGCGGCACAGGCGACCTACGTCGACCGGTTCGTACATTCGTTGCCCGATGGCTACGACACGATGATCAACGACGAAGGCGACAACATCTCCACCGGCGAGAAGCAGTTGATGACGATCGCCCGGGCGTTTCTCGACGACCCCTCGATCCTGATCCTCGACGAGGCGACCAGCTCGGTCGACACCCGCACCGAGGTGCTGATCCAGGAAGCGATGAACGCGCTGCGCCAGAACAGGACCAGCTTCGTGATCGCCCACCGTCTGTCGACGATTCGCGGTGCCGACGCAATCCTCGTGATGGAGGACGGCCAGATCTGCGAGCAGGGCAACCACGACTCCCTGCTCGAGGCTCGAGGTGCGTACTGGCGCCTGTACAACGCCCAGTTCGCCGGCCAGTCCACCTGAGCAGAATCGACGAGCAGCAGCGAAGTGGTATCGGAAGTCCGGCACGTCGCACTCGACGCTCGCTGCGTACGAGGCCGGACGGGTCGCACCGAACAGCGACACTCTCGATCGCGTGCTGCGAGCTGCCGGGTTCGCCGCCGACGTCCAGTTGCACCGGCGAGTCGACGGACCCGGTGGCGACCGCGCCGACAGAGGGCGCGGTGCGCTACCTCGGCGCCGACGACCCCCGGGTCGCCCGGCTCGTCACCCTGGTTCCCGGCTGAGGGTTCGACAGTCGAACTCCTGGGTACGGTTCACCCATGATTGGTACTCGTGGAGTTGCTCGCACCCTGATCGCAGGCACGTTCGTGGCCGGTGGCGTCGCCGCTTGGAAGCGTTCGGCGGAACTCGCCCCGGCAGCGAAGGACCTCACCGCACCGGTCGAGTCGGCACTGGGCCGGGCCGTCGACACCGAAGAATTCGTGAAGGCGAATGCGGCGCTGCAGGTGCTCGCCGGCGGACTGTTCGCACTCGGCATCGCCCCACGGCCGATGGCCATCCTGCTCGGTGCATCGTTGGTGCCGGCCACGGTCGCGGGCCATGCGTTCTGGGACGCCGACGATCCGAGCGAGCGTCAGGCCCAGCAGCTGCAGTTCCTCAAGGGCGCCTCGATACTGGGTGGCCTCGTGTTCGCTGCGCTCGACACCGGTGGGCGACCGTCGATCTTCTGGCGGGGGCGCCAGTTCGCTGGCGAGCTGGGCAACTCGATTTCGGCGACGACGTCGTCGATATCCGACACCCTGCCGACCTGATCGCGAGGCGGGGCGAGCAGAACCTCACGATCGTCCGTGACCACGCGGGTCGGGCGTGGCCGTGATCAGAGTCCGCGCCACGCCGGAGGGCGCTTCTCGCCTGAACGCGGCCCGGGCTTCAGCGATGTCGCCGGTTCCGCTGCACATGATCTGGGTGCGGTTCTCGATGTCGAGCGCGTGACGCAGCGACGGGGCATCGATCGTCTGCCACATCGTCTCCTTGGTCATCCAGGTGCCGAAGGGTGGGTTCGTTCGGATCAACCGAGCGGTCTCCAGCGCACGGTCGACAACTGCACCGTCGTCGACGACGTCGAGCACGAGCCCCATGTCGAGTGCTTCTGGCGCGTCGAAGATTCGGGCGGTGAGCATCAGCTCGGCCGCACGTGACGCGCCGACCAACCGGGGGAGGAAGTAGCTGGTGCCCATGTCGCAGTTCGACACGCCGATCTTGAGGAACACGGCCCCGAACGACGCGCCGGCCGCGGCGTAGCGGATGTCGCAGGCCAGCGACAATGCGAACCCGCCGCCCACCGCGACCCCGTTGACGGCGGCGATCCACGGTTTGCGCGACCGGTGGATCTTCTCGTGCAAGGTGGCCAGATGGTCCTGCCACATGAACGACGCCACGGTCGGCTGCACGCCCTCGGCTCCGGGCGCCCGACCCTGCGACTGCAGGTCGAGGCCGGCGCTGAATCCCCGGCCTGCACCGGTGACGATCACCACTCGCACCTGCGGATCACGGTCGACGGCGACGACGACCGCCTCGAGTTCGGTGATCATCGTCGAAGTCATCGCGTTCAGACGGTCGGGTCGATCGAGCGTGACGAGAACGATGCCGTCGTCGGCGTCTGCAACGGTGATGGCCTCGAAGTCGGGGAGTTCCAGCGTCATCGCCCCAGGTTGTCGTATCACCGCGTTACTCGTGGTGTCAGACACCACGAGTAACGGCTCAGCGTTTGCGGGCGAGCGTCTTGAACTCCCGCTCGATCGATGCTGCGACGTCGCCGAGATCTGCCATCACGTCGCGATCGGCGGTGATCCCGAAGTGCAACTGGTCGTCGTAGGACACCACGGCGATCGTGAGGCCCTCGTTGTCGATCACCTCGACGTAGGGAAACACCCGCTCGAACCGGGCGCCGCACAGATACAGGGGCACCGGCGGACCCGGGATGTTGGTGATCACCAGGTTCATCGGAATCGTCCGGCTGACGTAGCGGGTCAAGGGGCCGGCCAGCGGGGTGATTGCGTCTGCGATGTCGAGGATGCGCTGTGCTCCGTCGATGAGCCCCGAGCCCTTGAGTTCTGACGTTGTTGCATGGATGCGCTCGAGGCGCACGACCGGGTCGGGCTCGTCGACCGGGAGCTCGACGACGATCAGCGACACCAGGTTGCCGAGCGTGTCGCCGTGCTGGTCCTTGCCGCGCAACGACACCGGCACCATCGCCTTGATCACCCGGTGCTCGATGTCGGTGTCGCCGTGGTCGAGCAGGAACGTCCGCAAGGCGCCGCTGCACGCGGCGAGCACGACGTCGTTGATGCTCACGTCGTGGCGCTTTCGAACCGTGCGCACACCCTTCAGTGGGACGGACGCGCTCACCCACCGACGGTGCGAGCTGACCGGCACGTTCCACGGCGCCGGCGGTGGTTTGGCCTGGAAGTTGGCCACGGTGCGACCCACGTTGGTGGCGGCATCGATGGCGGGTTTGGGATTTCGGACGGTGTCGACGAACGCCTTCGCGACCCTGGCCGGCCTGCCGAGTTGCTCGCGCACAGCGTCGCCGAGCAGGTCGTTGGGGCTCGGGGCCGGTCGCGGCACCCAATCGTCCACCGGATCGTCGGCGGGCGGATCGGGTTCGAGGTCGACGAGGGCGAGAGCGAGGTCGACGTTGGCGATGCCGTCACCCAACGCATGGTGGGTCTTGATGACCAGTCCGACATGGTCGTCGGCCAGGCCGTCGACGAACCACATCTCCCACAGTGGGCGGGCGCGGTCGAGCGGTAGCGCCTGCAGGCGGCTCATCAACGCCTCGAGCTGGTCGTCGTCGCCGGGGCGGGGAAGCGCGGTGAGGCGAACGTGATAGTCGATGTCGAAGCGGTCGTCGTCGACCCACACCGGGCGCCCCTGGTTGTACGGCACCTCCATGATCTTCTGGCGAAGCTTCGGCACCGCATGGACCCGGCGAGCGACGTGGGACTGGAGGTCGGTGAATCGCAGCCGCCCGTCGTCGCCGCGCAGCGGCGCGCCCTCGAGCACCGACAGCGAGCCAACGTGCTGGGGCTCGTGCGCTGTTTCGATCCGCAGGAACACGGCGTCGGCTGCCGTGAGGCGTTCGGACCAGACGCCGTCGAGTGTTGCGTTCATGTGCTTCCCTTCTCCAATTCTGACGTCCAGTCTCGCCCGTGGGCGGCGCGTGCGCCAGGGGCAAAGGGGGCCAGCGCGGCGCCGGGCGCCGGGTGTCGGGCTCGGATCAGGTCGTGAAGCGGGGCAGACCGTCGGCGCGGCCGGCGACGCCGTCGGGTCCGTCGACGACCCGGCCGGTCCAGGAGCGTTCGGCAACGGCGTCGAGGCGCGGAAACGCGAGCTGGTCGAGAACGTCGAGGTCGGCGATGTGCTCACCCCAGATGCATGCCTGGATACCGAACGGGTCGGCCTCGCCGAGAGTTCCGTTGTCGTCCCACCCGGTAAACGGGTCGTACGTGCAGGTGTCGGCGAGCGTCACGTTCCCGGCCCACGATCCGCCCGGCAACTCCCACGCTCGCCCTGGGGCCATGTCGAGGTAGTACGCCTGGCCGGGTGCCATCACCACACGATGGCCGGCGTCGCGGAGTCGCCGGCCGGCATCGGGTGAGGTCCACGCCACCGCGTACGCCGATGGGTCGACGCCGCCCAGCGCGGCTTCCTCCCACATCGCCACGGTCCGGCCGGTGCTGGAGGCGATCATTGCGATCACCTCGCGATGAAACGCGCTCTCGATCTCGCCGGCCGACGACAGTCCCCGCTCGGAGGCGTAGGCCTGTGCAGCCGGCGAGCCGGCCCATGCCCCGTTCGGGACCTCGTCGCCTCCGATGTGCAGCACCGGTGAGTTCGGGAACAGCTGCGCCAGCGTTGTGAACACCGCTTCGAGGAACGGCATCGTGGTCGCCAGCCCGGGTACCAGCACGTTGTTCGGGTAGCCCTGCACGCTGACCGCCGTCGAGCCGTCACCTGGGTCGCGCAACTCGGGCACTGCAACGAGCGCAGCGTGGCAGTGAGCGGGGACGTCGACCTCCGGAATCAGGGTGATCCCGAGTCGATCGGCACGCTCGACCCAGCGGGCGATCTCGTCGCTCGTGTACGCACGGCCGTATGGTGCCGGGCCCGAGCCGCACAACGGTGGCACGGGGAGGCCGTGGCCGCGGGTCGCGCCCACGGCAGCGAGCGTCGGGTAGGTGTCGACGTGGAAACGCCAGGCTTCGTCGTCGGTGAGGTGCAGGTGGACATGGTTGAGCTTGCGCCACGCCGCGACGTCGATCAGCCGCTCGACGACGTCGGGTTCGTACCAGCGGCGGGCGAGATCGAGGTGGACGCCTCGGAAGGGCACCCGAGGCTCGTCGGCGATGGTGAGGCTGCCGACGCCTTCGCCGATCATGAGCTGTGTGAGCGTGATCAGCCCGTGGCGAAGCGCACGTTCGGTCCCTCCGACCAGTGTGGCGACACCGTCGGTGATTGTCAGCCGGTACGCCTCGTCGCCGAGCGCAGTATCGAGGTCGAGGGTGACGGCAAGCGCGTTGTCGGTGCCGGTGCTCGTGAGCACCTCGTGGCCGGTACCGCGAGCAAGGTCGTCGATCACCGCCCACACCTCGCCGTGGTCTTCGGCTGCGAGCACGGCGTGCTCGTAGCGGCGATCGCCGTCGTGGATGTCGACCTGGGCCGGATGGGGCACGACCACGACGAGCGCCGGATCGTCGACCTGGGCACGACCCGCAGATTGCGGAACGCGTTCCGTCGGCGGGTCGACGGCCATGGCCGGTTCGACGTCGAGCTCGACCGTCGCGCCGTCGGGAAGGATCAGCCAGGCTGCCTCGACCCCGTCGTTCGCATGACGGGCGGGGAATCGCGAGCGGAGCCCGTCGATCGTCCAGGGCAGCTCGACCGAACAGTTCGTGTCGAGCGGTTCGAGCACCAGGTGGCCGGCCAGACGCTCGACAACCCGCGTACCGCTGTCGTCGGGGGTGTCGAGCAGCATTGAGCTCCACAACCCCAACCGGGTGCCCGCTGGGAGAGGCGTGTCGCTTTCGCTCGATGCGATCTCGATGTCGAAGGTGCCGAACCAGGTGCTCTCCCGAGTGACGTTCGGTCGGCGGCGGTAGGCGGATCGGAGGATCACAGCTGCTGCCACGTCGGCTTGTGACGGTGGGTCTCGCGGTAGTAGTCGGCGTGGACGAGTTCGCCCGCCGCGGCATTGTCGATCAGCACCGTGACGTGCGGGTGGAACTGCAACACCGAGGCGGGGCAGCTCGCGCTCACAGGGCCCTCCACCATCTCGGCGATCGGCTGCGCTTTCGACTCGCCGGTGGCCAGCATCACGAGGTGGCGGGCCTCGCTGATCGTTCCGAGCCCCTGGGTGACGACGTGCCGAGGTACGGCATCGAGCGAGTCGAAGAAGCGGGCATTGTCGATGCGGGTCTGGTCGGTGAGCGTCTTGACGCGGGTTCGTGACGAGAGCGACGAGCCCGGCTCGTTGAAGCCGATGTGGCCGTCACCACCGACACCGAGGAGCTGCACGTCGACCCCCGCGTCGACCACGGTGCGGTCGTAGACGTTGCATGAGGCAGCGAGGTCGGCGGCGTGTACATCGGGGCTGTGCAGTCGTTCGACGGGCAGGTCGATCTGATCGACGAGTTCGCGACGGATGACCGCCCGATACGACTCGGGGTGCCCGTCGGCGAGGCCGACGTACTCGTCGAGGGTGACGGCGCTGGCATGGGCGAACGACAACCCGGCTCGGTGCAGATCGATCAGGCGCGCGTAGGTACCGAGCGGCGAGCTGCCGGTGGCGAGCCCGATCACCGGCGCGTCGAGCTCGCTGACCAGCCGAGCGACGATGCCCGCCGCCAGTTCGGCGACGTCATCCACCGATGGAGCGATCACGACTTCCATGCGGTCTCCCCGGCAATGACCGTGCGGCGCAGGTGGCCCGCCCGATCGATGATGGTGAGGTCGGCTCGGGCGCCGACGGCGATGCGGCCACGATCCGTGAGGCCGAGGAGGTCGGACGGCGTGGTGGTGACCGCGGCGAGGGCGTCGGCCAGCGAGCAGCCGGTGAAGTCGACCAGATTGCGCACCGCCCGGTCGAGCGGCAGTGCGCTGCCGGCGAGCACCCCGTCGACGGTGCGGACACCCGTCTCGTCGTGGATCACCTCGAACCCGCCCAACCGGAAGCGTCCGTAGGGGGCACCGAGCGCGGGCGAGGCATCGGACACGAGTGACATCCGGTGCGGGCCGAGTGAGCGCCAGGCCATCTCGACTGCCACCGGGTCGACGTGGATGCCATCGCAGATGACCCCGACCGTGACTGTCGGGTCGGCGAGCACGGCACCGATCGGGCCGGGGCGCGGTGGCCGAAGGGCGCCATCGCGTTGAACAGGTGCGTGACATACGTGATGCCGGCGGACCGAGCCGCCACGAAGTCGGGCGGCGTCATCCCGGTGTGACCGGCCGACACGATGACGCCCGCCGCGTGCAACCGTTCGACGACCTCGGCGGCACGAGCGAGCTCGGGAGCGAGGGTGACCATGCACACCGCGCCCGACGACGCCCACATGTCGATCTCGTCGAGCATGTCTGCTGGTGCGGCGGCGTGGCGCCCGACGTGTGCGCCGAGGTGATCACGGGAGATCATCGGACCTTCGAGATGCAACCCGAGCGCCGCGGCTGCGGTGAGATCAGGTTGCTGACCCTTGATCTGATCGATCGCTGCGATGCGGGTGGCGGCGGGCGAGGTGACCACGGTGGGGAGGAACGCAGTGACGCCGAAGCGAGGGAGCTCGGCCGCGACGTCGGCGATGCGGTGCGGTTCGTTGGTGATGTCCACGCCGTTGGCGCCGTTGCACTGCAGGTCGATGAAGCCCGGCGCCACGACCAGTCCGTCGCAGTCGACTGCAGCGTCCGAGACCGCTCGGCCGGCTTCTTCGAAGCGGTCGGTGATCACGTCGACGATCGCCCCGCCAGCGATGGCGATGTCGGCACGAACAAGCTGGCCGTCGATCAGTGCCTGACCGCCTGCAAACCAGGTTGTTCCCATTTCCCGATCATCGCGGACGACGACAAGCGAGCGGCAACCGCGCAGCTGCCGAGCGACGATAGGAAGAAGGCATGGAAGGTTTCGTCCACCCCGACTTCGCCCCCGTCACCGAGAAGGTGCACTCGATCATGGAGGGGCGCCTCGCCAGCGGCGGCATGGCGGTTGCCGTGTACCACCACGGTGAACTCGTCGTCGACGCCTGGACCGGCGTCCGCACGGCGGCCGGCGATCCGTGGGAGCGCGACACGATGGCGACCAGCTTTTCGACCACCAAGGGAGTGGTCGCAACGATCGTGCACCGTCTCGTCGATCGCGGCCTGCTCGACTACGACGTACCCGTCGCCACCTACTGGCCCGAGTTCGCAGCCGCCGGCAAGGAACAGATCACGCTGCGCCATCTCCTCACGCACCAGTCGGCGATGCACGACGTGCGTCGGCTTGCCAGCTCGACCAGTGAGCTTCTCGATTGGGAGTTCATGGTGCGCCAGCTCGCAGCGGCGCCGCCAGTCTGGGACGTTGGCGTCCGGTCCGGCTACCACGCGCTCACTTACGGCTGGTTGGTGGGCGAGGTGATCCGCCGCGTGACCGGGTCGACGATCGACGAGGCGTTCCAACGGGAGGTCGTCGAACCGCTCGGTCTCGATGGCGGGATGCACGTGGGTGCGCCGGAGTCGGTGCGCGACCGGATCGCGCCGCCGGCGGTCGACGTCAAGAAGCTCGATCGGCTCTTCAGCATGAGTTCGTGGCTGTCCCGTTTCGATCGGTTCCGACCGCTCTACGACGCAATGGTCGTCGACGACTACGTCGACTACTCGCTGACGCCGCGCATCCACGACGGCGAGATCCCCGCGGCCAACGGCGTCTTCACTGCTCGATCGCTGGCGCGGATGTATGCCGCGCTCGCGACACCCGACGCGTTCGAGGGTGAACCCTTCGTGTCGGCTCCGACGCTGGCCGAGGCGACGCGGAGGCAGACGCTGCTCGGCCCCGACGGCCGTCGCGACGACGCAGCGGCCATCGGCAAGGACGCCGTGATCGGCTTCGAGATGAGATGGCGCCTCGGTTACCACGGTGCGTTCACGAGCGCCGGCATCCTGCCGAAGGGGTTCGGCCACTTCGGCTTCGGTGGGTCGGGTGCGTGGGCCGACCCGGAGTCGGGCCTCGCCGTGGCGATGGTGCTCAACCGGATCGGCGGTTCGCCGTTCGGCGACACCAAGATGCTCCGTATCGGTGGCGCCGCCGTCCGCGCCGCCAAACGCCGCCCGACCTGACGTTTCCGTGCGGGATCTGAGCGCGAGCTGTCTCGCAGTGCGGGAGAGCTCGCGCTCTGATCATGCAGCGAAGCAATCGTGGCGGATTGGGGTGATCAGGCGCGGCCGACGGCTGCGGTGGTGGTCTTCGTTGGAACGAGGCCGCGGGTCTCGGCGACGTCGTCGTCGTCGATGAACCACGACACGAAGATCGCCGGCACCATGATCAGGCCCACGGCGAGGAACCCGCCCTGGTACGCGCTCAATCGATCGACAGCCGGTGCCGCATCTCCCGCTGCAGGCAGGATCGCGGCGATCACGGTGGCGGCAAGCGCCACACCGGCGGCATACGACACCTGACGTTGCGTGTTGAACAGGCTGGTGGCCCGGCCGGTGTCGGCCATCGAGGTGGTGGCGTATGCGGCGGTCTGGATCGACACGAACACCATCCCGACCGACAACCCTCGGATGAGCGAGAAGAGAGCGATGGTCGAGAGCGGCGTTGACAGGTCGGCGGTTGCGTACAGACAGGTTGCGCCGGCGGTGAGGGCGGTACCGACCACCATCAGTCGGCGGGGACCGATCAATCGGTAGAGGCGCTTGCCGAGCAGGTTCGACACGAGGAACACCCCGAACGCCTGGGGCGACTGGGCCAGGCCGCTCTCGAATGCGCTGTAGCCACGGAGGCTCTGCAGGTACAGCGGCAGCACGAAGATCATCCCGAAGAATCCGGCGTAGACCATCGAGGCGGAGATGTTGATCGTGCGGAACAGGCGATCCGTGAACAGGCGCAGCGTGAGGATCGGCTCGGGAATCCGGAGTTCGATGATGACCAACGCAGTTGCGGCGGCCACGCCGATGGCCGCGAACGTCAGCGTGTAGGCGGAGAACCAACCGCGCTCGGGCCCGATCGACAGCGTGTAGAGGAAGATGCCGACGGCGCCGCCCGACAGCACGAAACCGGCGATGTCGAATCTGCCGGGCGCTTCCTGTTTGGTCTCGCTGAGCCAGGTGACCGCCAGGAAGATGGCGACCGCGCCGATCGGGCCGTTGATCAGGAAGATCCAGTGCCATGACACCGTGTCGACCAGGATTCCGCCGAGCATCGGGCCGATCGCCGGGGCGATCACCGCCACGCTGAGCACACCGATCGCCGCCTTGGCCCGCTCGGCCATCGGGAATGCTCGATACAACATGGCGCCACCGACCGGTGTGACGAGGCCGGCGCCCAGGCCTTGGAGGAGGCGGAACACGATCAACTGGTCGAGCGTCTGCGCAACGCCACACAGCAGTGACGTGGCCACGAATGCGATCAGTGCGGTCACGAAGATGCGCTTGGTGCCGAAGCGATCCCCGAGCCACCCGGCGGCGGGGATCACGGCGGCGTAGGTGAGGAGGTAGCCGACCGACACCCATTCGATGTCGGTGGTGGGAACGCCGAAGTCCTCCGCCATCTGCGGCAGAGCGACGTTGACCATCGTGCCGTCGATGATCGTCATGAACAGCCCGAGGATGTAGACGGTCATCACCTTCGACGGATACGTCATCGCCCCCGACGTTACGGTCCGGCTCCACCCGGTCGCCATCCGGACCGAAGTCAGAAACGTGGGTGGCGTCGCGCGGCGGAGCTGCCAGGCTGATCGGTCGAAGCCGCCATGTCTGCCACCACCATCGACCCTCGCCGCGCCGCTGCAGACGCGATCACCAGCAGTGGTCGGCTCAGGTATCCGGACACATTGCCGATCACCGAGCGGCGCAACGAGATCCTCGATGCGATCCGCGAGCACCAGGTGCTGATCGTGGCCGGCGAGACGGGGTCGGGCAAGAGCACGCAGCTGCCCAAGCTGTGTCTCGAGGCCGGGCGTGGCGTCGACGGGATGATCGGTCACACCCAGCCGAGGAGGGTCGCTGCCAGAACGATCGCCGAGCGAGTCGCCGAGGAAGTCGGATCCGAGCTCGGCGACGACGTCGGCTACACCGTGCGCTTCACCGACCAGGTGAGCGACGGCACGCTCGTCAAGGTGATGACCGACGGCATCCTGCTCGCCGAGATCCAGCGCGACCGGATGCTGCGCCGCTACGACACGCTGATCATCGACGAGGCCCACGAGCGCAGCCTCAACATCGACTTCATCCTCGGCTACTTGAAGCAGCTCTTGCCGCAGCGCCCCGACCTGAAGGTGATCGTCACCAGCGCCACGATCGACACCGAACGCTTCGCCGAGCACTTCGCGACCGACGGACAACCGGCGCCGGTGATCGAGGTGACCGGGCGGACGTTTCCTGTCGAGATGCGGTATCGACCGTTGGTCGACGACGACCCGGACATCGCCGACCGCGACCAGGTCCAGGGGATCATCGACGCGGTCGAAGAGCTCTCGCACGAGGGGCCGGGCGATGTGCTCGTGTTCCTGTCGGGCGAGCGGGAGATCCACGACACCGCCGACGCTCTGCGTCGCCTCGATCTCCGCAGCACCGAGGTGCTCCCGCTCTATGCCCGGCTGTCGGCGCCGGAGCAGCACCGCATCTTCGAGCGAGCCGCAATGGGTGGGCCCGGTCGGCGCATCGTGCTCGCCACCAACGTGGCGGAGACATCGTTGACGGTGCCGGGCGTTCGCTACGTCGTCGACACCGGCTCGGCCCGCATCTCGCGCTACAGCCGTCGACTCAAGGTGCAACGCCTTCCGATCGAGGCGGTCTCGCAGGCGTCGGCCAATCAGCGCGCCGGCCGGTGTGGCCGCGTGGCTCCTGGTATCTGCATCCGGCTCTACTCAGAGGAGGACTTCGACGCCCGACCCGAGTTCACCGACCCCGAGATCCTTCGCACCAACCTGGCCTCGGTCATCCTCCAGATGACGGCGATCGGGCTCGGCGACGTCGCTCGCTTTCCGTTCGTCGAGCCGCCCGACCGGCACGCCATCCGCGACGGCTACGGACTGCTCGACGAGCTCGCAGCGCTGCAGCCGCCCGTCGACGGCGTCAAGGACGGCCCGCGCAAGTTGACCAAGGTCGGCCGGTCGCTCGCCCGTCTCCCGGTCGATCCTCGGCTCGGCCGGATGGTGCTGGAGGCGGATCGCCTCGGCTGCGTTCGCGAGGTGCTGGTGATCGCGTCGGCGCTGTCGATCCAGGACCCGCGCGAACGTCCGCAGGAGAAACGCGAACAGGCCAATGAGTTCCACAACCGCTTCAAGGTCGACGGATCCGACCTCCTCTCGATCGTGGCGCTCTGGGACCACCTGCGGGCCAAGCAGCGGGAGTTGTCGGGCAACCAGTTCCGCCGCATGTGCCGCAAGGAGTACCTCAACTACTTGCGGGTGCGCGAGTGGATGGACCTCTTCAGCCAGCTCCGCCGCATCGCCGGCCAGCTGAAGATCCGTCCGACGACCGAGCAGTCGCATCCCGATCATGTCCACCAAGCGGTGCTCGCCGGGTTGCTGTCGCACATCGGGATGCGCGACCGCGAGAGTCGGGAGTTCATCGGTGCCCGCCAGTCGCGTTTCGTGATCGCGCCCGGTTCGGCGCTCACCAGGCGGCCGGCGTCCTGGGTGATGGCGGCCGAGCTGGTCGAGACCAACCAGCTGTACGCCCGCCGGGTCGCGAAGATCGAGCCGAAGTGGGCCGAGCGGGCCGGTGCCCATCTCGTCAAGCGCGCCTACGAGAACGTGCGATGGGACCCGAAGGGCGGCCGTGCCGTCGCCACCGAGCAGGTGACGCTGTACGGCCTCCCGATCGTCAGCGATCGCGTGATCGGCTACGACCGTGTCGACGAGGCGCAAGCCCGTGCGTGGTTCATCACCAAGGCGCTGGTCGAGCGCGACATCGCCGACGACGCATGGATCGGGCGGCAGAAGTTCCTCGGTCGCAACGCCGAGTTTCTCGAGCGGATTCGCCGAATGGCGGCGCGTGTGCGGCGGCTGGAGTTGGTCGACGACGAGACGTTGTTCGAGTTCTACGACGATCGCGTCGGCGCCGAGGTCACGTCGGTGCGCCATTTCGACAAGTGGTGGAAGGCGCAGCGGCGGCAGCAGCCCGATCTGCTCGATCTCAACGACGATGTCCTGTCCGGACGTGGCCACGGTGTGCGCCTCGCCGACTACCCCGACACGTGGCAGCAGCGCCGCGGCGACACGGTGATCGAACTGCCGCTCACCTACCGGTACGGACCGGGTGAACCGCTCGACGGTGTCACCGTGCACGTGCCGCTGTCGGCGCTCAATCAGGTGAGCGCCGAGGGGTTCGACTGGCAGATCCCCGGCCATCGGGCGGAGCTCGTCGCCACCCTGATCCGGTCGCTGCCCAAGGACGTTCGCCGACGGCTCAACCCGATCGGCCACACGATCGATGCGGTGCTCGCCCAACTGCCCGAAGCGACCACGGCCACCGCTCCCGACGGCGCGCTGCTCGACTGGTTGGCCGACGCGTTGGCATCGGTCGCCGACGTGCGAGTCGATCCGGCGGCGTTCGATCCGTCGGTCGTTGCCGACCACCTGATCCTCCACTTCGTGGTGTCCGACGACGAAGGTGAGGTGCACGGTGTCGGCACCGATTTGGGTGCGATCCGGTCGTCGCTCGCCGGGGTCGCACGCGAGTCGATTGCGGCGGCAGCGCCGATCGAGGAGCGACGGGGCATCGTCGACTGGGATGTGGGTGACTTGCCTCGTGTCGTCGAGTCCGGCGATCGAGCACTCGACGTGCAGGCGTACCCGGCGCTGCTCGACGTCGGCGACAGCGTGGCGCTGCGGGTGGTGACGACCCCGGAGCTGCAGGCGCGCGTGATGCGGGGTGGTGTGCGTCGGCTGTTGCTCCTCAATGCGGCGCCGACGCGATCGTCGATCGTCCGGAAGGTGTCGAACGATGATCGCTTGGCGATTGCGGCTGGTCACATCGAGCTCGGCGAGCTGAGCGGTGACTGTGTCGCCGCAGCCGTCGACCGGGTGATGACCGACCACGGTGCGCTGCCGTGGACCGAGGTCGAATTCGCGGAGCTGCGCCGGGAGGTGCGTGATGCGGCACCCGGGTTGGCGGCGAACGCGTTGCACCGAGCCGCCAGGGTGATGGCCGCCGCGAATGTGGTCGCGGACCGGTTGGCGACGTTGCGAGCCGATGCACTTCGCCCATCGGTCGACGACGCCAATCGGCACCTCGGCCGTCTGGTCAACCGGGGGTTCGTGCTCGGCGCCGGCGTCGATCGGCTCGACGACCTCGAGCGGTACGTGCGGGCGATCGGGTATCGGCTCGATCATCTTGCGGGCGCACAGGTTGCCGATCAGCGGCGGATGGCCGAGGTCGTGCCGTTGGAGCAGCGGTTCGAGGCGGTCGTCGACGCCGCTGGCACGGCGCAGCTGTCGCCGGCGTTGGTCGAACTCCGCTGGCAGCTCGAGGAACTCCGGGTGGCCACCTTCGCGCAACCGTTGGCGGTCAAGCGTCCGGGTCGACCTGCGGCGAGCCCCAAACGCATCGCCGCCGCGCTCGCCGCCCTCCGCTGACCGCCGCCCCCATCCCCGTTTGCGTTGCGGTTTGGGTGACCCGTCCCACCGGAATCGCAACACAAACGTCGGACCACCGCCCCATCCCCGTTTGCGTTGCGGTATGGGTGACCCGTCCCACCGGAATCGCAACACAAACGTGGGAAGCTGGGGCGATGGCACCCCATCTCGACGAACGGGCACTCGACGGACTGACCAACGAGACGATCGAGTTGCTACAGGTGCTCATCCGCAACCGATGTGTCAACGACGGCACCGAGGCATCGGGCGAGGAAGTCCGCAATGCCGACGTGCTCCAGCAGGTGATCGAGGGGTCGAGCGTCGACGTCGAGCGCTACGAAGCAGCACCGGGTCGGGTGTCGATCGTCGGGCGCATCGCCGGGTCTGACCCTGACGCACCGAGTCTCTGTCTGATGGGTCACACCGACGTCGTTCCGGTCAACGAGTCGGGATGGAGCGAGGACCCCTTCGGCGGCGAGATTCTCGACGGCCCGGCCGGACCCGAGGTCTGGGGTCGCGGTGCTGTCGACATGCTCAACCTGACTGCCTCGATGGCGGTCACGTTCCGGAATCTTGCCGCGAGTGGATTCCGGCCGACCGGCGACCTGATCTTCTTCGGTGTCGCCGACGAGGAGGCGGGCAGCGCCTACGGCGCACGCTGGATGGCCGACCACCACCGCGACGCGATCATGGCCGACTACGTACTCACCGAGAGCGGCGGGCTCCACTCGGGCCCCGCCGACGCGCCGTATGTCGGCGTCAACGTCGCCGAGAAGGGCGTGGCGTGGCGACGATTGCGGGTGAAGGGCACTCCGGGCCACGGCTCAGCGCCGTTTCGGCGCAACAACGCGCTGGTCAAGGCCGCCGGCGTGATCCAGCGGTTGCACGACTATCGCCCGGCACCCCGTTTCCACGAGCTGTGGGGTCAGAAGGTGGCGGCGCTCGGATTGCCCGACGACATGAAGACAGCGCTGCTCGACCCGAGTGCGATCGATGAACTGCTCGACACGTTCCCGTCGGCGGCCGCCGCATCACACTTCCATGCCTGTACGCACACGACGTTCTCGCCGAATCTCGTCGATGGCAGCGAGTCGGGCGGCGGACGGATGAAGGTGAACGTGATCCCCGACACGGTGGTGATCGACGTCGACATTCGCACGGTGCCGGGAGAGGGCCCGGACGAGGTCGCAGCGCACCTGCGTGCTGCACTCGGTGACCTCGCCGACGAGGTGGAGGTCGAACCCCTGATGAACGATTCGGCGACCATCAGCCGCACGGACACGCCGCTCTGGGACTCGCTGGAACGGGCGGTCCACGCACCGTTCCCGACCGCCCGCCTGACGCCGCAGTTCGTGGTTGGTTTCACCGACGCCCGCATCTACCGCGAGCTGGGAGCTGTGGCGTACGGGGCGGGGTTGTTCAGCCCGTCGCTCGACGCCAGCGAATACGGCTCACGGTTCCACGGCAACAACGAGCGCATCGACGTCGAGTCGCTCGGCCTCACCACCCGCCTGTTCCACCACGTCGCCACCGATCTCCTCGCCTGATTCGCGCCGTCCCATCCCCGTTTGCGTTGCAGTTCGGGTGACCCGGTTCACCCAAAGCGCAACGCAAACGGGGTGAGCGCCGGCCACCGCTGTTTGTGTGCAGGTTCTGGTGACCCGGTCCACCGGAACTGCAACGCAAACGGGCGGGGTGGGGTGGGGTCGGGTGGCGCTCAGCGTTTGCGGGAGGCGAGGTAGGCGCGGGCAGCGGCGCGAGCGTCGGGGTCGCGCATGGCGGCGCCGAGCTGGTCGGCGTCGGCCCACGAACCCGCAGTCGACGCAACGTCCTCGAGCGCTTCGTTGACCTGACGCTTGGTGGCTCGGACCACGCTCGGCGCCTTCTTCGCCAGCTGCTCGGCGAGTTCGTCGACGGCTGATTCGAGCTCGCCCCGAGGGACGATTCGATTGATGAAGCCGACCTGCAGCGCTTCCTCTGGCGAGAAGGGACGACACGTCAGCACGAGCTCGCGGGTGAGCGCCGGGCCGATCTCGCGCACCAGTCGCGGGATGCCGCCCCAGGCGAGTGGGATCCCGAGGTCGACCTCCGGGATCGAGAACACGGTGTCGTCGGCCGCAATCCGGAGATCGCAGACCCCCGCCAACACGACACCGCCGCCGACGCACGGGCCCTTGATGGCGGCGATCGTCAGCGCGGACATCCGGTCCATCGCCTCGGCCATCAGCCGCCCGAGGTCGGCCTGGTCGCGGCTCGACGTGGCGTTCGGGTTGTCGCGATCGCCCCCGGCGAACTCGCGGAGGTCGAATCCCGACGAGAAGCCCCGGCCCTCGCCGGTCACGATCACCACGTGAGCGTCGGTGGCATCGAACCACTGCGCAGCCAGAGCGATCTCACGCAGCGGCACGGTGCCCAACGGGTTGAGCTTGTCGCCCTGGGTCAGCGTCAGTCTCCCGATCGGTCCATCGACCTCGACCCGCAACGTGGAGAACTCATGTGCATCTGCCATCTCGCGATCCTGCCACGCGGTTCCCGTAGCCCTGGGCACGGGGAACCGGTTTCCCGGGTCCCGGGGGACAGGGCCTCGGAGAACAGGGACTCGGGGGAACAGGTGGTCCCGCGAGACCTGGGTCCGGGGGACGGGCGGGCCGCCGAGGTCAGGTGGTCTGGAAGGTGCCGGGGGCGACCTCGGCGGCTTCGCCACGGCGGAGCATGCGTTGCACATGCAGTTCGGCGCTCCGGCGTTCGACCGACTCGACGAAGGCCATCTCGACGTGCGGGCGATAGATGAATCGGTGCCCGCGCATCTCGTCCAGCGTGTGCGGCTCTCGGAGGAACTCGAGCATCGCATCGTGGCGCCGTCCGATCACCGAGGTGAACGCGTCGACCATTTCGACGAACGTCTCGCGCCCCTCGATCACGCCCTTGTGATGGAAGGTCACGTAGAACTCGGCGTCTTCGTCGCGGACCTTCGCCAAGCTCGCCTCGAAGTCCTCCAAGTCGCTCCAGACGTCGCCGTAGTACGGCCCGAATCCGGTGAGGTCGATGTCGGACAAGAAGAACACGCCGTCCATCCGGAATCCGCTGTGGCCGCGGGTGTGGCCGGGCAGATGCACCGCCTCGACCTTCACGCCCCCGCCGAGATCGAACACGTCGCCGTCGGTGAACCCGTGCGCATCGGGCCGCTCGACGTAGTGGAACTCGTCGAGGATCACCTGCTCGAATGCATCTCGCGCTTCGCCGGTGAGGCCGTACACCGCCATCAGACCCTCCATCGACTGCGCTCCGGGAAGGTCGTCGTGGTGGATGTGCAAGCGAGCATCGGGGAACGTGCCATTGCCCGCCATGTGGTCCTCGTGGCTGTGGCTGTTGATCACCGCATCGACAGCGACCGGTGCACCGCCGCGGGCGACGACGCTGACCGACGGGTCGATCAGTACCGTCTCGCCGGCGCCACGAACCAGCAGCGTGTTGCCCGATGGATAGGCCCCGTTGGCATCGCCGACGAGCACGCTCACCGAATCGGTCAGTCGTCGCTCGTCACTGCCCCAGTCGCGGATCATCCGGGCGACGCTATCGATCACGCCTGGGGTCTGACCCCTGGCGTGATCAGGTGGGCTTCAGGTCGAGGCTCGCGGAGTTCATGCAGAACCGGTCGCCGGTCGGGCCGGGTCCGTCCGGGAAGACGTGGCCGAGGTGGGCGCCACAGCGAGCGCAGACCGTCTCGACTCGGAGCATGCCGTGCGAGCGGTCTTCCTTGCGGGTGATCTTCTCGTCGTCGAGGGCGTCGGTGAAGCTGGGCCAGCCGCACCCTGCGTCGTACTTGGTCTCCGACGAGAACAGCGCTTCCTCGCACACCACACAGTGGTACGTGCCAGGATCGGTGACGTCCCAGTACTTGCCGCTGAAGGCTCGTTCCGTGCCGGCGCGCTGGGTGACTTCGTACTGGATCGTGGTGAGCTTCTGCTTCAGCTCGTCGTCGGTGGGAATCGCTCGTTCGGCCATGTCTCCAGGATGCCGGAACGGAATGCGCCGGCTCGTACCGTCCGCGGAGTTTCGAACGTGTTCTCCATGCCGTTCGAACGCGGCAAGATGGCCGTTCGTAGCCTCCTGACATGCCCTCGCAGCGACGCTGGACCCGTCGGACCGCACCCCTCCTGCTCGCGGGATCGATCGGGCTGGCCGCGTGCGGGGCGAGCACCGACGACTCCGACAGCAACGCCACGTCGTATGGCAACACGTCTGGCGCAGCTGACCGGGCCCCGGTCTTCCGATATCCGCCGGCCCCGGCGGCGCCAGCGGCCGACATCGAGGATGCCCCGCAAGTCCGCGACGCGATGGGAGCCATGGCCCGGCTCCTCCAGGCGAGCGAAATCGACGCCGCCGCCCTCGACGACATCGTCGAGTTCGGCGACGCCCGCCACGCCTGGTACATCGCCGATCTCATGCGATTCTTCGGGGCCGGCGACGGCGACAACCAACTCGTCGAGGCGTTCGAGGCCCTCACCGGCGTGTCGCTCGACAGCGATCCCGACAGCGAGCGGAGCTCCTGGTTGAGCAGCACCAATCATCTGATTGCCTGGGACACGCCCGGCTACCCCGACTACCGCACCGACAAGGCTGGCCTGTTCCTCTTGGTCGAGTCGGGTTGGGAGCCGTTCTTCGGCGATGCCGACTCCGACATCGACTGGCGCCTGCTCAGCTGGGGCGGCGTGCTGATCGACGACCGCGAACTCGGCGACCCCGACGGCTGTCCGCAGGGCTGCATCCCCGCTCTCGACGACCCGGCGGTCACCGATGCGGCCGGCGGCGACTGGTACCCCGACGACGCGATCGTGTTCGGCATCATCGAAGGCGATGAGGTGCTGGCGATTCCGAAGAACATCGCCGAGATCCACGAGATGTTCAACCTCACGCTCGGCGACCGCCGTTTCGGGATCCCCTACTGCACCCTGTGCGGCGCGGCCCAGGCCTATCGGACCGACGACGCCATCACCGTTGGAGGCGCCGAGGAGGTGCCCGTACTGCGCACCTCCGGCTTGCTGTCGCGATCGAACAAGGTGATGTACGACCTCCGCACGCAGTCGGTGTTCGACACGTTCACCGGCGCTGCGGTCTCGGGTCCGCTGCAGGACCAGGGCATCGTGCTCGAGGAGACCACCGTGCTGCGCACCACGTGGGGTGAGTGGAAGCAGGCGCACCCCGACACCACGATCATCGCCGAGGACGGCGGCATCGGCCGCACCTACCCGCTCGACCCGCTCGGTGGACGAGACGACAACGGTCCGATCTTCCCGATCGGTCCCGCCGACGACCGGCTTGCCGAGCAGGAACTGGTGGTCGGCGTGATCATCGCCGACGGCACACCGGTGGCGTTCCCCGCCGACGAGGCCCGAGCGATCCTCTCGGTCGGCGACGACGTGATCGCGTCGGGCGTGCAGCTCGTCGCCGACGGCGGCGGCTTGCGGGCCGTCGATGCAGAGACGGGTGAGCCGATCCCGTCTCACGAAGCGTTCTGGTTCGCCTGGAGCCAGTTCCACCCGGACACCGAACTCTGGCAGGTGTGACGACGGTGTCCGAGAGAACACCGAGCAGTTTCGAGATCGGGTGAGGGTCAGTGTTCTGCGAGCCAGAGCAGCACCGAACGGACACGGCGGTTGCTCTCGGGCTCGTCGGTGAGATGCAGCTTCGTGAAGATCGAGTTGATGTGTTTCTCGACCGACTTCTCGCTGAGATGCAGACGGTTCGCAATGGCACTGTTGCGCAGGCCTTCGGCGATCAACGACAGCACCTCACGCTCGCGTTCGGTCAAGTCGTCGAACGGCGACGGCCGGCGCGACCGCGCCTGCACGAAGACCTCGATGGCTGCGGCATCGATCGATGAACTCGACGAACACACGGCGTCGATGGCGACGGCGAGCTGTCGGCGGTCTGCGACGTTCTCTTTGAGCAGGTAGCCGAAGCCCTCGGTGCCGTCCTCGAGCAGTTCGATGATGTAGTCGGCGTCGAGGTACTGACTCAGCACGATCACGCCGGTGTCGGGATGCCGCGACCGGATCTCGCGTGCGGCGGCGATGCCTTCGTTGGTGAACGTCGGTGGCATGCGTACGTCGGTGATGACGAGGTCGGGGCGGTGCCTGTCGACCTCGGCCATCAGGCCAGGGCGGTCCTCGGCCTCGGCGACGACCTCGACGTCGTCCAGTGTTGCCAACACTGCGGACACGCCCTGACGGAGCAGCAGCGAGTCGTCGGCGATCACGACCCGTCTCATCCGCTCGACGCCCCGATCGCGGCCGGGCTCTGCGGCAGGCGGGCGGAGACGGCGGTGCCGGATCCCGGCGCCGAGTCGATCGACAACTCACCGCCGAGGGCACCGACACGGTCGGCCATGTTGAGCAGTCCACGCGAGTTGGCATGTTGTTCGATGTCGAACCCCGGCCCGCTGTCGGTGATGCTCACCACCAGATCATCGTCGGCCGTGTCGAGCGAGATGCGGACCATGGTGCCGGGCCCGCCATGTTTCGAAGCGTTCTGGATCGCCTCGAGACACACGAAGTAGAGCGCCACCTCGGTGCTTTCGTCGATGGCGCCGACCGTGGTGTCGTCGATCTCGATCTGCAACGGCGAGCGGCGAGCGACCGCGTGCAGCGCCCGAGCCAACCCGAGCTCGGTCAACCGTGCGGGATAGACGCCCTGGGCGAGGTCGCGCAGTTCCTCGACCGCGTCGGTGACGGCGTGATGCATCGCGAAGAGCGACTCACTCGCCGGCGGCGTCCCCTCGTCGGCCAGGTCAGCAGCGAGCCGCAGTTGAATCGCCAGCGACAGCAACCGCTGCTGGGCGCCGTCGTGCAGATTTCGTTCGAGACTGACCCGCTCCTGATCGGCGGCCATCACGAGGCGGCGCCGCGAGTCGCGTAGGGCCTGATCTGTTGCGGCGAGCTCCCGGTTGTTGTTGATCGCTCGTTGCATGATCCGCAACCGGACGACGTTGGATTGCCGGAGGTCGGTGGTCACGAGATACAGGTTCGCCCCGGTGTAGGTCAGCAGGACGGTGACGTAGAGCCATTCCGGGGTCACCTCGTCGAGCCCGACGCCGTCGGTGGTGTAGGCGATGAACGTGATCGTCACAGCAATCATGATCGTCACCGGCACCAGTCGTTTGACCACCCGACGTTCGAGGTACGCCGCGGCGAGGATCATCGGCCCGATCACGTTCTGGATCGCGATCGGCAACGAGTCGGGAACGATGATCACCAACGGGAACAACAGATACCACGAGCCGAAGTTGGCCCACATGATCCCGCGCTGGATGTTCCCGTCGCGGAACTGCGGGCCCGCCATCCAGCGAAACGGCAGCACCAGCAAGATGCAGACCGCGAGCAGCGCCGCCCACCACGACTGCAGCAACACGGCGCACACGGCGATGCCGAACGCGAAGATCGTGATGGCGCGCTGATCGGCGGCGTTGTTCGCCACCAACCATGTCTGCGCCTCGTGCTGGATCTCAGGGATCTCCGAGTCGGCGATCGCCTGCAGGTCGATGTCATCGTCGACCAAGCCGGCGGAGTCGATCACATCGTTCGCCAGGTGGCTGGTGGTGTCGGCCATCGTCGGAGGCTAGATCGTGGTCGGTGGGCGCCGGCTGGTCCTCCGCTGGCGGCGCGACACGCTGCCGGCGACGCACTCAACCCTGCACACCCCTCGACACCGAGAGAATCCGCTGGTTGCCGTTGTCGTCGATCATCACGTACGCGGCCCACCATCGGTTCGGGTCGCTGCCGACCCTGATCTGTGTCCGCTCGCCAGGGTTCGAGTCGGCCTTGGCTTCCACCCGGCCGACGATGCTGCGGTAGTAGCCGTCGACTCCCGCGGATCGAGGGTCACGGTCGTACAGCACGATCAGGTCGTGGTCGCCCGGATCGCTGACGTCCCAGTCGAAGTCGATCGTGTCACCGCCGATGAAGTTCTCGTTTCGCTGCAGTGAGACCGTGGGTGTGCTGGGGAAGTACTCCCTGGCCGTCACGAGATCGCCGAACATGTTGATGTAGCCGATCCAGAAGTTGTCACCCTTGCCGGTGAGCGTGGTGTACCTGTTGTCGCCGTCGTTGTCGACGTTGCGTGTGGTGATCGGGTTGGCGGCGCTGGTGAGGGTGCCGCCGGTGCGGAACAGCCCGACCTCGTCGCAGGGACCTTCGATCGGCGAATCCCAGTGCAACCGGTTCTCGCCGTTCGAGATGGTGATCCACACGCGGGGGTCGCCGAAGAACGACGTCGACTCGAGCCGACGGTTGTACTCCGAGCGGACGTGATCGAGGACGTTGCCGATCGGCATCGCCAGGCAACCCCGGTACCGGCGCCCGTCGCCGCGCTCGACCCTGACCGTCGACGTCGCCGGGGATCCGTGGACCACCGTCACGTTGCGGATGTGAGCGAACGGATTCGAGCTGCCGATCGCGGAGGGCACATGAGGCACCGGGTCGCGGGGGTTGACCACAGCGAACGACACCGGGACCAGGCTGGCGTGATGGTTCGACATCGTCTGCGACATCGACCGAGGAGCGCCGAAGGTGTAGGTGACCACCTCGGTACGGGAGTAGCCGGCGCGCATCAGGTCGTCGACCAGATCGATCGACGCGAGCGACGCGAGCGCCCCGCCGAGGCTGTGACCGGTGAAGTACACGCGTGCGTCGGGGTTGGTCGGTGCCGGCTGCGCTCCGAGGAGTTCGGCGAGCTGATCGCGAACTGCGAGGTACGCCCCAGCGAAGCCGGCGTGCACGGCGCTGGGAACAACCTGCCCGTCCGGGAGTCTCCAGGATGCGCGGGTTGCGTTGAGATCGGTGAAGATGTCGAGGGCATCGATCTCGGTGCCGCGGAACGCCACGACGACATCTTGGGTCTGGGTGTTGCGTGCGACGATCAGTTCGGTGTCGGTCAACAGGCCGAGAATCCCTGCGCTCCCGCGGAGTGCGTCGATCAGCTTCCAACAGCCCATGCGGTCCTCGAAGTCGTTGGCACCGAGCGTGTCGAGCGTCTTCCTGGCTGCGCCGAGATCGATCTCGTACGACGCCGACGCGAGCCCGAACATCGTGCGCGCCGTCTCGGTGTCGTAGCTGGTGTTGGTCGACCCGACGCACTCGGGATTCGTCGGGCCGCCGTCGTCGCCGTCGTCGGGGTCGTCGGTGGGTCCGTCGGTGCGGGTGTCGACGCGGCGGTCGGGGGCGCCGGTGGTGGTGGCGGGGGTGTAGGCGTTGGCGTTGATGGTTCCGAGGTGGTCGGCGATGAGGTCGACGGCGGAGTCGGGGGAGTTCTGGTAGCAGACCTGTCCGTCGGTGCCGATGGGGGTGATGGCGACGTTGGGGTCGATGGTGCCGGTGTTGAAGTTGGTGTTGGAGGCGTTGGGTGGGGTGTTCTTGACGTCGGAGGAGATGAGTTGGCCGAAGCCGTAGCCGGCCGCGGAGACGGGGGTGAGGTTGACGATGGCGGCGTCGCCGGGGTTGGCGTTGATGTCGAAGCAGAGCTGTGCGCCGGGTTGGAGTCGTTGGCCGCCTCGGCCGGTGCGGGTGTCGACGCGGCGGTCGGGGGCGCCGGTGGTGGTGGCGGGGGTGTAGGCGTTGGCGTTGATGGTTCCGAGGTGGTCGGCGATGAGGTCGACGGCGGAGTCGGGGGAGTTCTGGTAGCAGACTTGTCCGTCGGTGCCGATGGGGGTGATGGCGACGTTGGGGTCGATGGTGCCGGTGTTGAAGTTGGTGTTGGAGGCGTTGGGTGGGGTGTTCTTGACGTCGGAGGAGATGAGTTGGCCGAAGCCGTAGCCGGCCGCGGAGACGGGGGTGAGGTTGACGATGGCGGCGTCGCCGGGGTTGGCGTTGATGTCGAAGCAGAGCTGTGCGCCGGGTTGGAGTCGTTGGCCGCCTCGGCCGGTGCGGGTGTCGACGCGGCGGTCGGGGGCGCCGGTGGTGGTGGCGGGGGTGTAGGCGTTGGCGTTGATGGTTCCGAGGTGGTCGGCGATGAGGTCGACGGCTGGAGTCGGGGGAGTTCTGGTAGCAGACTTGTCCGTCGGTGCCGATGGGGGTGATGGCGACGTTGGGGTCGATGGTGCCGGTGTTGAAGTTGGTGTTGGAGGCGTTGGGTGGGGTGTTCTTGACGTCGGAGGAGATGAGTTGGCCGAAGCCGTAGCCGGCCGCGAGGACGGGGGTGAGGTTGACGATGGCGGCGTCGCCGGGGTTGGCGTTGATGTCGAAGCAGAGTTGACCGCCGGGTGCGATGTCAGCCGAGACCGGCGACGAAACAGCGACCGCAGCGACCGAGGTCATCACCACCGCTGCGACGGCGGCCCAGGCCCCGGTGAGGCGGCGATCTCGACTGCACAGGCGTACTGGGCTCATGCATCCAGTGTGCGACATCGTTGGCGCTCACCGGAACTGTGGTGTCCCGACGTTCGATTCGGGAAGACCCGTCGATCCGGGAGGGTTTTCCCTACCCGTCCTGGCCGGTCTGGCGCAGAAAGGTCAGCGAATCCCACAGATCGGTGCGCCGAGCCACCAAGCCGTCGCCGTACGTCGAACCACATGACACCCGGGATGTCGATTGCTGTGCCCTCGTAGGTGGCTTCGAAGCGGTAGCGCGCGACGACGTCGCCGGCTCCCGGCGTGGCGATCTCCGCGAGTGTGATGATCGTGTACCTCGCGCCGGCGAACGTCGAGAGAAACCCGGGAAGGCGGCGTCGGTACTCGTCGCGCCCGGCGCACCCGGATCCGAGTTCGCTCAGGTGCTCGTTGACGAAGTCGTCGGTCACGCAGGCCGCGACCGCATCGGGGTCGCCGGTTGCGAACGCATCGAGGTAGGCGCTGACGATCTCGCCGCGGGTGGGCACCTGCGCGATGGTATCGGCGCCTCGATGTGGTCCAATGACGCCGTGGCCGACGAGGATCCCGATGACGTCTCCCCGTGGCTGCGCGACGACTGGGTCCCCGACCGTCCACCGGCCGCCGGCGCGCCAGCGGACCCGGTTCGGCCGGGTGACCGCCCGCCACCGACCGGTCAGCGCTCCCCTCGCCCTCCGGCAGGTCCCATGTTCGGCGAACCGCCGCCAGAGGCGTTCGAGGAGGTGTCCGCCCCCGGGGCGAGATCGACGCTCGGGCGCAAGCTGGTCGCAGCGGCGATCGTGCTGGCGTTGCTGATCGGGTCGGCCGGCGCGTTGCTCCGCAACGGCGGATCACCCGACGATCAGGTGCCTGCGACGGTCCCTGCGACGACGCCTGGCGAGGACCGGCCGTCGGTCACCCTCGAGGCGTCGCCTCCACCGGGCACGTTGCCAACGGACACCTCGCCACCGGTGACCGATCCGGACGCAACAGCATCACCTCCCACGTCGTCGGGTCTCGGCGGCGAATCGACCGACGATCCGAGCGATGCAGAGGCGCTCGCGCTCGTCGACGGCGAGGCGCCGAGCTGGACCGAGCGGACGATCGTCGTCCCCGACCCGCTCGCGACCCTGGCCCCCACCGAGGTGGTTGCGCTGTCGCAGTCGAACGTGTTGCACATCGTCGACTTGCCGAGCGGTCGTTTGCGGAGTCTGGACGTGTCCTCGGTGGGCGTCGGACTCCAGCTGGCGGTCGGCGACGGTGCGATTGCGGTGTTCAGCTCCACCCGAGTCGTGCAGATCGACCCGGCCGAACCGGTGTCGAGCACGGAGGTGCTCGACGGCATCATCTTCGTGCAGCCGTGGACCGGTACCGGGACCTTCATCGTGACCACTCCGGCGACCGGACCCCAGGCGCCAGAGCAGGACTTCGTGCTGTCGGCCGATGGCTCGCTCGAGCTGATCGACAACCGTTTCGTCGACGAGACGGCATTCTTCTCCCGGACGTTCTCGCCTGGCGGAGACGCCCTCGCCACCGCGCCGGGCGGCGTCTACGCAATCGATCGCGCAAGTGTTTCCCGGCGCATCAGCACCGGCGTCCTGTTGGCCACGGGGACCCGACACTGGGCGATCGAGGAGTGCGACGAGCAGCTGCGCTGTGCCTACTCCGTCGTCGAATGGGAGTCGGGTACGGTCACGCCGGGCGTGCTCGACTCGATCGTGTCGTTCGGGTTCATCGACCCAGCGACGAGCATCTCGCCCGACGGTCGCTCGATCGTCTACCGAGCCGACACGGACGGATCGGGTCGCCGCCGCATCCTCGACGTCGCCACCGGCAGCTCGATCGATGCCGGCCGCCTCAATCAACTGGTCTACCCCGACTCCTGGGCGTCGGATTCGTCGGGGCTGTTCATCTCAGGCCGGCCGCTGCAGTTCGTCGATCGGTCGACCGGTGCGACGACCGCGCTCGATGATCTCGATGAGATCCGAACAGTCGCCACGCGATCCATCTCGTCGTAGGGATCGATCACGCCTCGTTGGTGTGGTCGAATGAGCCGATGCCGGACGTGTCGAACGATCCGCCCGAGTTCGAGCGACTCGTGGTCGAGGAGCGGACGACCGGCGGACGCAATCGTCGACCGTCGCGCCGCCCGGTGGCGGTCCGAGCCGGCCTGGCGGTCGGTGCGGTCGCCGTCGGCGCCGCGGTGGCGACGCTGCTGTTCGTCGCACGCACCGGTGACGACGCCGCCGCACCCGACGACATCGACACCGACACGACAGCGCCTTCGACCACCGAGCCACCGCTGGCCACCCTCGCACCGATGTCCGGCGTGTACCCGGCCGGCTGGGCGGTGGTCGACGTTCGGGGCAACACACCCGAACTCGGCGCCGATGGCGTGGCTGACGGCGACGCTGCGGGATGGTCGAGCTGGTCGATGCCGGTTCCTGCACCGCTCGACGAGCTCACTCAACCCGTCGAGGTGGTCGCGCTCAGCGCCGATGGTGTGCTGCACCGCATCGAGTTTCCGAGTGGCCGAGCCCTCAGCCGCCCGGTCCCCGTCACGGCGGCGACCGGCGCGATCGCACTCACCGACGACGCCATCGCTGTCCCCCAGCCCGGTGCGGTGCTCCTCGCCGCCGCCGACGGCCCGTTGATGCTCTGGGACACCCGTGTCGCCGAGGTGCCCGACGTGGTCAGCGCCGGCTCATGGCTGCTGGTCAGCCCGGGTGGCCGTCCGGGGCAACCCGACCGGCGCTGGCGGCTCGACGTCGACGGCATCCGCACCGACATCACCGACGTGCCGCTCGCGGCAGTGCTGCCATGGGATCCCGGGTTCCTGATGTCAGGCGAGCTCGTGGGCGACGACGGTGGCGAGGTCATCGCCATCGACGTCGACGGGGATCGCCGCCCAATCGGTGAGGGCCGACTCGCCGGGTCCGGCCGGCATCACGCGATCATCAGGATCTGCGAGTCGGAGGAGTGTCGATACGACGTCGTCGATGCGGGGACCGGAGTCTCGACCGCAGCGCCGCTCGACGTCCTCGACGCGTATCGGTTCTTCGACACGTCGGTCCGGGTGTCTCCGGACGGACGGTTCGTGCAGTACGTCGACTGGCGTCGCGAACGTCCGACCAGCCGGATCATCGACACCATCGATGGTTCGACGCTCGACATCGGCGACCGCAACGACATTCGGTCGGCGGACGCGTGGGCGACCAACAGTTCGGGTGTGTTCGTGGTCGGCGACGACGGCATCGTGTTCCGATCGGTCGACGGCCGCGCAGCGGTGATCGACGGGCTCGGCCCGGTTCGTTCGGTGGCGACCCGTTCGGCGGGCTGACGGGCCGGCTTCCGCCGGCCCCGGGCCTCAGCCGAGCAGTTCGTCGAGCGACTTCGAGATCGATCCGAGATCGGGCCGGTCGTGGTGTACGAGACGGGTGAGGTAGGTGATGGCGACGTCGCCACGCTCGATGATGCCGCCGTCGGTGTCGGGTGCCAGTTCGACGGCATCACCCCATGACATCTCGACGGTGAAGGCCCCTTCGTGGCCGGCGATCGGCTTCAACGTGGCATCGGACATCGACCGCGGCGGCGCCTGGCCGACCGACGCGAAGTGCCAGGTGCCGAACTCGTCGAGCGGAAGGTCCGGGGTGTTGATGTTGACCACGACGGGCTCGACCGGCATGTCGTCGACCAACGACTGGGCGATCACCTTGGCGACGGTGGCAGCGCTGTCCCAGTGCTGAGTGGCGATCGACTCGTCCCACCCCTGGCCCTCGACGCCGAACCCGGTGACGGCTTGGCTGACGGCGATGCCGGAGATTCCGCCGTTGCGTCCGGTGAGCGCAGCACCGACCGTGCCCGAGTGGTACACCGACCGTCCGACGTTGGCGCCCGGATTGATGCCGCTCACGATCAGATCGAATGGAGGGCCGAACGCCCCCAGGCGCGCGAACATCACACACAGCGCCGGCGGGCCGCTCACCTTCCAGATGGCGTCGGCCGGGCAGTTGTCGATCTGTGCGTGCCGGACCTCCGGCTGGATCAGGTGCAGCGCACCGAGAGCGGCGCCTGCGCCGGAGAACTCCTGGTCGGGAGCGACGACGTGGATCTCATGATCGCCGTCGAGCTCGCAGATCGCCCGCGCCAGCACGTGGAGACCGATCGAATCGATGCCGTCGTCGTTGGTCACCAGGATGCGCATCCCCCCATCCTCGCAGCCATCGTCGACAAACATCTGAACGGAGAGTGAACCCTCGGTAGGCCTGCACGTGGCGTTGCTCGGCGACTGAACTCGGTCAGACGGCTTCGACCGGCGTGGCCGGCGTGGGCGCCGTCGCCGTGCGAGAGCTGGCAAGGGTGAAGAGCGCCAAGCCGGTGATCACCAGGACCATGCCGACGACCTGCAGCGGTCGCACCTCTTCGCCGAGGATCAAGAACGCGAACACCACGGCGAGCGCAGGTTGTGCGGTCTGCATGATCCCGATGGTCGCCACCGGCAGATGCTGCTGGGCGAACACGATGCAACCGTGGCTGAGCATCCCGGTGAGAAAGACGAGGATCACCACGACGAGCCACCCCTTGGCGGTCAGGCCGAACACGTCGGAGCCCGCGATGATCGCCGCGATCGGGCCCGCGGTGAGCACGCCGATCGGCATCATGCACGCCATGAAGTCGAGCGTGCCGACGCCGGCAGCGCGCGCTCGCTTCGACGTCAGGAGGTACGTCGTCCAGAGCGTGATCACCCCGATCATCATCAGGTCGCCGGACGCCGAGGCCACGCCCTGTCCGGGTCCGAAGAACAACACGAGCGACACCCCGACGATCGAGATCAGGCCCCACCGCAGCGCGTTCCAGTTCGGTCGTTCCGCAAAGAAGAACGCGCCGGCGGGCAGCAGCACCAGCGGGGTCAGCGCAGTGATGAACTCGGCGTGGGCGATGCTCGTCTTCGTGATCGCAGTGAAGAACAGTGCGATGTTCGCTCCGAACGCGAGCCCGGGAGCCAGCGCCAACCGCCACGTCGCACGCGTCGGCGCCGGCCGATGCGTCCGCATCCGCATGACTGCGATCACCGTCCACCAGCCGATCACCGCGCCGATCATGCGCCAGAACGCAACGACGGAGCCGGTCGACTCCGACCACTTGATCATCGCCGAGCTCGTCGAGAAGCTCACGACCGCAACGGTCATTGCGAGCAGTGCGAGTCCACGTCCGCTGAGACGGCCGGCCATCAGGGCGCGCCGAACGGATCCGGCTGGGTCGAAACGATCGAACCACGGCTGCCATCGGTCACTCGGCGAGAGTAGGCCACCGCAACCGGTCGTCGACGAGGTGTTCGCCGTTGCGGCGTCGGTGGATCGAGGGTCCCCTGTGCTGGACCCGCCGGTAGCCTCCGGGTCATGAGTCCCCTCGAAGCAGCGGCCGCGGAGACCGACGAAGCGTCCACCAGCGAACCGATCATCTCGGTCACGACCGAGGCGCTCGAGCATCTGCGCGAGCTCCGTGACGACGAAGTCGACGGCGACAAGCTGGGCCTGCGCCTCGCGATCGCCTCCGATGCGGGCGAGGAGTTTCGTTACGACCTCTCGTTCGAGGAGTTCCTCACGGCAGCATTCACCGACGAGGTGCGCACCCACGAGGGGATGAAGGTGATCATCCCGGGCCCCGATGTCGAACTCCTCACCGGCGCGACGCTCGACTACACGACGACGCAAGGTCTCGTGATCCGCAATCCCAACCGCCCGGCCGCACCCTCGATCGAGGGTCTGACCGCCGACGACCAGCTGTCGGCCGAGATCGAAGCACTGGTCGGCACCGAGGTGAACCCGGCGTTGGCCGCCCACGGCGGATTCGTCACCTATGTCGGCCACGACGGTGAAGGCACCGCCTACCTGACAATGGGTGGAGGCTGCCACGGTTGCTCGATGAGCAAGCAGACCATGCTCGACGGTGTACAGACCATGCTGGTCGACGCCATCGAGGGTGTCGAGCAGGTCAAGGACCTCACCGACCACTCGACCGGCGAGAACCCCTTCTACTCCTGAGCGCTGCGGGCGTCACGTGCCGCTGCACGGCGCGGACGGCCGACACCTCAGCGTGTGCCGATTCGGCGGAGGGGTGGCTCCGTTCTGGGTGGGACCCTTCTCGGTGGGAGTTCGCGCAGCAGTCGGGCGGTGATCGCAGCGATCTCCGCCACGGCTTGCTCGAACGGTTCCTCGGTCGCCGCCGAGGTCTGCTGCACACCGCTTGTCTTGCGCACGTACTGGCGTGCGCCGGCCTCGATCTCCTCCGAAGTTGCTGCGGGCTCGAGGCCCCGCAACGTGGTGATGTTGCGACACACGGTCAGTGCACCAGGAGTTCGGCGGCATGCTCGGCGAGGTGCGCACGAGCCACCGGACACGTCGCACGCACACGCATCCCACGTGAGCGGAGATCCTCGGCGACGCCGTTCATCAGCAGCGTCGAATACCCGTTGCCGCGATGGCGGACGTCGGTCTCGATGTAGGGGATCGTGATCATGTCCCCAGTGGGGGAGAAGTCGGCGAATGCCACGACGCCGCCGCCGACGGTGAGGTCGTAGCGGCCTCGGTCGTCGTCACGGGTGACCACCGGGGCCCTTGTCGTATCGGAGTCCATCGTCAGAGTGTCGCGCACGCCGCCGAGGCGCTCATGTGCGAGCATCGGATCATGTCGAACTCCTCTGGTATTGCTGATCGATACCGATTCGCAGTGCGTTCCTTCACCGAGCTCGCCCGGACCCTCGACGACGACGCATGGGCGACCGTTGTTCCCTGCACCCCCGACTGGACCGTGCGGGACGTGCTCTCACACGTGTCAGGGATCCCCGACGATGCGGTGGCCGGGCGAATGGCCGGTGCGCCTGGTGAGGCCTGGACAGCTGCCCAAGTCGAACGAAACCGGTCCTTCGAGGTCGAAGAACTCCTCGAACGCTGGACCGAGCAAGCTCCGATGTTCGCCGAGGTCATCGAACAGGGCGGCGAGCATCGCCCGCCGATCGACTGCCACAGCCACGAACACGACCTCCGCCACGCCCTCGGTCGGCCCGGGGATCGGTCGAACTCGATCATCGATCGGGCGTTGTTCGCGCTGGTCGATGCCCCGGTCCGACTTCGGATCGAATTCGCTGATGGTCGGTCGGTGGAGACAGGTGACCAGACCGCGGAGTCGATGGTGACGTTGCGCGGTGCCACGACGTTCGAGCTGTTCCGGTCGCGTCTGGGGCGTCGCAGCCTGCAGCAGGTTCGGTCGTACGACTGGCAGGGGGACGACGCCGACATCGAGGCCGTGATCGATGACTGGTTCAGCTTCGGGCCATCGCCGCTTCCGATCGTCGAATGACGATCAGGCCGGCGCTTCGAGCGCCTGCTCGAAATCGGCCACGACATCGGCGGGGTCCTCGAGGCCGATCGACACGCGAAGCAGACCATCGCTGACACCGGTCGCCGACTTCTCGTCGGCGGTCAGGCTCGCATGCGTCGACGTGGCCGGATGGCACACGATGGTCTCCGGCCCGCCGAGCGATGTCGCCACTCGAGCGACGCGAAGCCGACCGAGCAGCGCCGATGCAACGTCACGGTCGGCGACCTCGAACGACAACACCGTGCCGTACTGACGGAGTTGCTTGGTGGCCAACGCGTGCTGAGGGTGCTCGCTCATGCCGGGGTAGTGCACAGCCCGCACCTCGGGATGGTCGGCCAGCGTGACCGCCAGCGAGCGAGCGGTGTCGTTCTGCTGACGGGTCCTCACGCCCAGCGTACGCAGACCCCGGAGCGCGTTCAGCGCGTCGAACGGCGACGGCGTTGCCCCGTGGAGCACCGAGTACGCCCAGATCTCGCCGAGCACGTCGTCGTCACCGGAGATCACACCGAGCGTGGCGTCGTTGTGACCGGCGATTCCCTTCGTCGCCGAGTGCAGCGAGATGTCGACCCCGTGCGCCAGCGGCTGCTGACCGAGCGGGGTGGCGAACGTGGAGTCGACCACCGTGAACGGGCCCCTGATCGACCCCAGCTCGTCGAGATCGGCCAACTCCAGGAGCGGATTGGACGGAGTCTCCGCCAGGACCAGCATCGTGCGACCCGGCTCGACGGCGTCGGCGAATGCGCCCGGTGTGGCGACGTCGACGTACGTGACATCGATGCCCAGCCGTCGACACGGTCCCTGGAGGAATGCGAGCGTGCCGGCGTAGAGCTGACGTTGCGCAACGATGTGGCTGCCGGACGAACACAGTGCGAACACGGTGGAGGCCACAGCACCCATCCCTGAAGCGAACGCGAGCGATGTCTCGGCACCTTCGAGCTCGGCGATTGCCTCCTCGAACGATCGCACCGTGGGATTCGAGTAGCGCGAGTAGAACCCGTCGTGACGTTGTGCGGTGGCGCGCCGATGGGCGTCGTCGAGGCCCTCCGACTCCCAGGTGCTCGATGCCCAGAGTGCCGGCGCCAACGACGCGCCGCTCGCGCCTCGACCAGCGGTGATCGCCGTCGTTTCCGGTGCGACATCGGAGCGCGCGGCCTGCTCGGCTGGCGATGATGCGTCGCTCGACATGAGGCGCAACGGTACCCGCTTGCCGACGCTCACGGTCTCGGTGTTCTGTGTGAGCGACGACGGCGGGTCGTGGCGCGCTCGTGCGGCAGGCTCAGTCGCCCAGCCCTGCGAGGACGACCTCGTGCAGCAACCGGTTGGTGCTGATCGCGGTCTCGTGCTCGTGGGTCGGGTTCCCGAAGCGATCGGTGAGACTGCCGCCGGCCGCTTCGACGATCGGTTTGACCGCTGCGATGTCGTACGGCGCCACGCCGACGGCATCGACTGCCACGTCCATCGCTCCCTCGGCCACCAGCATGTGCTGCCAGAAGTCGCCGACGCCGCGTGACCGGCGGGCACGCCGCTGCAAGTTGACGAGCGCGTCGGTGAGCCCGAGCGCATCCCAGCCGTTGCTGTGCGTGATGCTCACCTGTGCTTCTGCGAGGTCGTCGACGGTGGACACGACGATCGGTCGTTCGTCACCGAAGACGGTCATCGCCGCGCCGAGGCCCAGGCCGCCCCACCAGCGTCGACCCAGCGCCGGCGCCGACACCACACCCATCACCGCGCCACGCTCGACGTGGGTGAGCGCAATGAGCGTCGCCCAGATCGGGATGCCCCGCACGAAACCCGAGGTGCCGTCGATCGGGTCGATCACCCAACGCCACGGCGAGTGTTGGTCGCCGGCGATCCCGTGTTCCTCACCGAAGGCTCCGTGCCGCGGCCGTTCTCTGACCAACCGGTCGACGATCATCGTCTCGGCGCGCTGGTCGATCTCGGTGACCTCGGTCTGGTTCCGTTTCCAGTCGATGGTGAAGTCGGCCTCGCGGAAGTGCGGAAGTGTGAACGCATCGACGGCATCAGCCACGTCGAGCGCCAGCGCAAGGTCGCGCGACAGGTCGAGATCGTCCAGTTCCGTCACGACGTCGCCTCCGCTTCGTCGGCGCCCTGGGCTCGCTGGAAGTCGGGACGCCGTTTCTGCTGCAACGCCTCCAACCCCTCCGCGGCGTCGGGCCCCAGGAAGTTGAGCATCTCGTAGGCGAGCGACGCCTCGAAATTGGGGAGTGCCTGGCGCAGCCAGTGATTGAGCGCACGCTTGGTCATCCGAGTGGCGTCGACCGGCCCGGCAGCCAGTTTCTCGGCGACTCCCATCGCCGTGGACAGGACCTCGTCGGCGGGCACCGCCTTCGACACGAGTCCGATCCGTTCGGCTTCGCGTCCGTCGAGGAAGTCGGCAGTCAGCAGGTAGTACTTGGCCTTCGCCATGCCGCACAGCAGCGGCCAGATGGCAACGGCATGGTCACCGCCGGCGACGCCGAGGCGGATGTGACCGTCGGTGAGGCGTGCATCCTCGTTGATGACGCTCACGTCGGCCATCAGGGCCACCGCCAAGCCGGCGCCGACCGCCACGCCGTTGATGGCGGACACGATCGGCGTGTCGCACTCGATCATCGTGCGAACGATGTCGCCGGCTTCGCGCATCACCCGGATGGTCTGGGCGTAGTCGCCGACCTGCTCGGCGATCCAGTCGAGGTCGCCGCCGGCCGAGAACGCCGACCCGGCGCCCGTGACGACGACGGCTCGCACGCTCCGGTCGTCATCGACAGTTCGGAACACCTTCGACAGTTGCAGATGCATGTCGGCGCCGGTGGCGTTGAGGCGCTCGGGGTCGTCGAGGGTGATCAGCAACACCCCGTCGCTCGGCCGCTCGAAGCGCAGATGGGTGTAGGCGGCGTACGGGTCGTCGGTCGAGGAGGCCACGCTGCGAGCCTACGGTGCCGACCCCAACCGGAGCCGGAGTCAGCTCGAGCGGACCAACTCGACGATGCTGTCGACGTCGAGGCCGAACCTCGCCAGGATCGCGTCGGACTTCGGGTCGTGTGGGATGAACTTCGTCGGCAGACCCACCACCTCGACGTGGGTCGACTGGTCGAGCGCGCACACCGCATCGGCGATCGACATGCCGATGCCGCCATCGCGGATCCCGTCCTCGATCGTGATCACCTGATCGTGCGCGGCCGCGTCGGCGATCATCTCCGGATCGAGCGGAGCACAACAGCGGGCGTCCCACACCGTCACCCGATCGCCGTCTGCAGCCAATGCAGCTGCGGCCTTCTCGGCGGTTTCGAGCATCTTGCCCACGGCGACGATGCACGTGGACCCCGAACCGGCGACTGCCTTGCGCGCGGTGAGGCCCGAGCCGACTTCCTGCTCGGACACCTGCCGTGCAGCTCCGCGTGGGTAGCGGATGGCGATCGGGCCGGCCTCGACCAGGGTGGCGGCGTCGTGCAGCATCTGCGCGAGTTCCTGTGCGCTCGACGGAGCGAGCACCCGCATGCCTGGCACCTTCGACAACAACGCCATGTCGTAGACCCCGTGATGGCTCGCCCCGTCGGGGCCGGTGACACCGGCACGATCGAGACAGAAGATCACCGGAAGGCGATGGAGCGCGACGTCGTAGACGACCTGATCCCACGCCCGGTTGAGGAACGTCGAGTAGATGGCCACCACGGGTCGGAGGCCACCCATTGCCATGCCGGCCGCCCCGGTGACGGCATGCTGCTCGGCGATGCCGACATCGAAGAACCGGTCGGGGAATCGCTCCTGGAAGGGCAACAGCCCGGTCGGGCCGGGCATCGCTGCCGTGAGTGCCACGATGCGATTGTCGGCCTCGGCCTCTTTGAGCAGGGCGTCGGCAAAGGCCTGCGTGTAGCCGGTGGAGACCGCCTTCGGGGGGCCGACCAGCGGATCGAAGACCGGCGCGTCGTGGAGGTGTTTCTCGTCGTCGTCCTCCGCCGGCGAGTAGCCGCGGCCCTTCTGCGTGAGGACATGCACGAGGATCGGTCCCTCCTCGGAGAGCTCGATCGCGTTGCGGAATGCGTGTTCCATCTCCTCGACGTTGTGGCCGTCGAACGGTCCGACGTAGCGCACGCCGAGCGCCTCGAAGAACGACGGTGGTTGGAGGAACTCGCGGACTCCGGCCTTGAACGCATCCATCGCCGACTCGGCCTGATGGCCGACGACCGGGAGGTGGCCGAGAAACTCCTCGAGGCGACGCTGGCGACGTACGTACACCGGGTTGGTACGAATGTCGGTGAGCGCATGCGACAGCTTGTCGGCGACGCGATCGGTGACGCTCGGATGATTGGCCTGCTCGTCGCGGCCCTGCGCGCTGGCGGACAGCATCGACACCGTGGGGGCATACGAGCGACCGTTGTCGTTGAGGACGATGATGACCTGTTTGTCGCCGTGACCGATGTTGTTGATCGCCTCGTAGGCCATGCCGCCGGTCAGCGAGCCGTCGCCGATCACCGCAACGATGTGCCGGTGCGGGTCGGTGCCGAGGTCGCGGGCGACCGCCATGCCGTAGGCGTACGACAGCACCGTCGACGCGTGGCTGTTCTCGATGTAGTCGTGCTCGGACTCTTCGCGGCTCGGATAACCCGACAGCCCACCCTGTTGGCGAAGCTGCTCGAACTGTGGTTGGCGTCCGGTGACGATCTTGTGGATGTAGGCCTGGTGGCCCGTGTCCCACAGGATCGCGTCGGTCGGCGAGTCGAAGACCCGGTGCATCGCGAGCGTGAGCTCGACGGCGCCGAGGTTCGAGCCGAGATGGCCTCCTGTGTCGGACACTGCCGAGACGACGAAGTCGCGGATCTCGCCGGCGAGATCGTTGAGTTCGTCGTACGACAGGTCTCGCAGGTCGGAGGGCTGACGGACTCGCTCCAGATACATGCAGCTCTGACGCTATCTCCACTGCTGCCACAGTGCGTGACACGCCCTACCGTCGACCTCATGTCGCTTCCCGCTGGATCACCGTTCGACCTCACCGGCCACGTGGCGCTCGTCACCGGCGGCAATGGCGGAATCGGACTGGGAATGGCCGACTCGCTCGCAGCGCACGGCGCGGATGTGGCGATCTGGGGCACCAACCCCGACAAGAACGACATGGCGATCGAACAACTCGGTCGCCACGACGTCGAGTTGTTGTCGATCGTGTGCGACGTCGGCGACGAGTCAGCGGTCGAGCAGGCGATGGCCGACACGATCGGCGAACTGGGTCGAGTCGACTCCTGCTTCGTGAACGCCGGTGTGGGAGGTCAGGCGTCGAGCTTCGTGGGAATGACCTCCGACGAGTGGCGACGTGTCATGCGAATCAACCTCGACGGCGCGTTCTTCACCTCCCGCGAGGCTGCCAAACACATGGTGTCGCGCCATGGCGACGGTGACGAGGCGGGTGGCTCGATCGTGTTCACCACGTCGGGGTCGGCGTTCTTCGGTCAGCAGTCGGGCCAGCACTACGGCGCGTCGAAGGCGGGCGTGAATTCGATGATGAAGGCAATCGCCGTGCAGCACGCTCGTCACGGCATCCGTTGCAACTCGGTGCTTCCGGGGTGGATCGAGACCGACATGACCGCCGGCGCATTCGGCTGGGACAAGTTTGTCGACAACGTCCTGCCACGGGTGCCGATGCGCCGTTGGGGCACCGCTGCCGACTTCGGCGGCCTGGCGGTGTACCTCGCCAGCCGAGCATCGAGCTATCACACCGGCGACGTGATCACGATCGACGGTGGCTATCACTCGTTCTGAGTCCCCGCCGACCGACCATCGTCAGCCGCTCCCGATTCCCCCACCTCCGAAAAATGCGCGCCGGAATCGCACCGGCGGGCCGATCCGCGCACGTTTCGGCGCTATCCGATTGTGGGACCCGAAATGTGCGCAGAAGTGCCCGCCCGCGACGCCAAGGTGCGCATTTTCCGGTTGGGGGGTCAGCGGGGAGGGCCGGCCTGGACGCGGGTGCGGTGGTGCTCGAAGGGGGTGCTCGGGTCGTCGAGGGAATCGATCCACCACGTCATCCCGCCGTCCACCAGCCGGCCGAGCTTGTCGGACGTCTCCGCATCAACACCGGCCGGGCTGCGATCGATGAAGCAGGCGTCGAACGGGGAGTCGTCGGGCCGAGACGCGCGAACAGCGGCGACGCATTCGACGAAGTCGTCGACCGCCAGATAGCCACCGGCCTTCGCGACCGGCCACACCCCGTCGAAGCGCGCCGCTCGGCGGAACGGGGCACCGCCGGGCCAACCGCCGGCCACCCAGATCGGGATGCCGCCGCGCACCGGTGTCGGGGTGAACTCGACCTCGTCGAGCACGACATGCTCCCCTCGAAACGACACGGTCTCGCCGGACCAGAGCAGCTGCAATGCGTCGAGTGACTCGTCGAGGATCCGCGCTCGTCGTCTCGGATCGGCGTCCTCGCCGAATCTCGTGAACTCGTCGTCGGGGGCGCCGAGGCCGACACCCAGCCGAAGTCGCCCCGCCGCCAACCGATCGAGTGTGGCCGTCTGACGGGCGATCACCGACACCCGCCGTCGCGCCAGCGGTGTGACCATCGGACCGATGATGATCTGTTCGGTGGCCACCGCAACCGCTGCGAGCGTGACCCACGGGTCGACCATCGGCTGCCATGGTGGGCGGCGGATGACGTGATCCCACAGGAAGAAGCCGTCCCACCCGGCGTGCTCGGCGTCGCGAGCGAGCTCGGCCAGGCGGGACGGGTCGGCGAAGTCGCCCCCGTTCGGTACCCCGAGTCCGTACTTCGTCATCAGGTCGCTGCCCGTCGGTAGACCGAGACGTGCTGCGTGCTCTCGTCGGTGAACGGGGCCCCCGCCATGTCGGCCCACCGATCAGCGAGCCGAAGCCCGGCAGCGGTCGCCATGGCGTCGAGTTGCTCAGGGGTGGCCCATCGGATCGACCAGGGACGGAGTCGAACGCCCTCCGCCTCCGACAGGTGGATGAATTGCCCCTCGGCGCGCTGGTCGTCGTGACGATTGCTCGACACCGAGAGCACCACGTGGTCGACCGCCATCGAACGTACGTCGACCATCGACGAGCTTCCATCCGGATGCTGGCTGGGCACGAACGCTTCGACCACGAAGACTCCATCGGGCACGAGCCGACCGGCGACGTGTCGGAACAGCCGGTGCTGATCTCCTTCGGTCACGAGGTTGAAGACCGTGTTGTAGGCGACGAGCACCGCATCGAACGCTTCGTCGGGAAGGTCGTCGACCATGTCGCCGACGATCGTCTGGACACGTCGACTGCCGTCACGTTCGGAGAGCTTGGCCAGCATCGCCTCGCTGCTGTCGATGCCGGTGACGGCCAAGCCGGCCGCAGCCATCGGTACGGCGAGGCGTCCGGTGCCAACGCCGAGTTCCAACACTCGAGCACCTGCGTGGGTGAGTGCGACCATCCGATCGACGGTCGCTTCGACATCGGTGACGTCGGCGTACCACTCGTCGTACACGTCCGCGAATCCGTCACCGTATGAGCGTTCGTCGTATCCCCGCATCGCGCCGAGGCTACGGCACGGTCGCAGCCGGACTCCGGCCCTGACCCATGGCAGGTTCGATAGCGTGGGATGGGTGACGGAACCCGCCCTCACCTACCTCGATCATGCTGCCTCGACGCCGATGCGCGCCGAGGCAGTCGAGGCGATGATGCCCTACCTGTCGGAGCTGTACGCCAACCCGTCGGGCTCGCATCGGTTCGCCCGGCGTGCACGTCGAGCCGTCGACGAGGCCCGAGACACCGTCGCTCGTGTCGTCGGCTGTCACCCGAACGAGGTCGTCTTCACGGGCTGCGGTACCGAGAGCGACAACATGGCGGTGACCGGGGCCGTCGCTCGCAGCGGCGGCGTCGCCGTGTGCCCGGCGGTCGAGCACCACGCCGTCCTGCACGTCGTCGAGCAGCTCGGCGACCGTGGCCGGATCGTCGGTGTCGACCGGTTCGGTCGCGTCGATCTCGACGAACTCGCCACGATGCTGGATGCCATCTCTGACGTCTCCGACGTCTCGATCGTCAGTGTCATGGCGGTCAACAACGAAGTCGGTACGGTCACCGACCTCGCCGAGGTCGCCCGAGTCGTCCGCCGGCACGCTCCCGGCGCGCTGCTGCACACCGATGCCGTGCAGGCAGCCTGCTGGGTCGACCTGCGCGACATCGTCCCGCACGTCGACCTGCTGTCGTTGAGCGCCCACAAGTTCGGTGGCCCGAAGGGCGTCGGCGTCCTCATCGAGCGTGGCGGTCCGAAGGTCGAGCCGCTGATCGTCGGCGGGGGCCAGGAACGGGAGCGCCGCAGCGGCACCCACAACACCGCTGGGATCGTGGCCACAGCGGTCGCCCTCGATCTCACCGACTGCGACCGGGTCGGCGAGAACGACCGGCTGACGGTGCTCCGCGACCGGCTGGTCGCCGGTCTTCGCGCCCGACTCGAGGGTGTCACCGAGACGGTGCCTGCCGAGTACAAGGTCGCCGGCTCTGCTCACGTGTGCGTCGCCGGAATCGAGTCCGAAGCGCTGCTCTTCCTGCTCGACGAAGCAGATGTGTGCGCCTCCGCGGCCTCGGCGTGCGCGAGCGGCGCCATGGAGCCGTCACACGTGCTCGCAGCGATGGGGGTCGACCGATCGAGCAGCGCTCGGCGCGCTTCGCCTCACGCTCGGCCACACCACCACGGAAGCGGACGTCGAACGGGCCATCGAGGTGATCGGTGTGTCGGTCGACCGGCTCCGACGTCGATCCCCAGCGGACCTTGCAGGGAGCATGTCATGAAGGTGATGTGCGCCATGTCCGGCGGCGTCGACTCGTCGGTCGCCGCGATGCTGCTGCAGCGCGCCGGTCACGACGTCGTCGGCGTCACGATGAAACTGTGGGGCGGCGACAGCGACACCGGCTGCTGCTCGGTTTCCGATGTCGACGACGCGCGTCGCGTGGCGCAACAGCTCGGCATCGATCACCTCGTGTTCAACTTCGGTGACGACTTCGACGAGCACGTCGTTGCGCCGTACGTCGACGCGCACACCCGAGGGGTCACGCCGAACCCGTGCATCGAGTGCAACAGGTCGGTCAAGTTCGCCCGCCTGGCCGAGCGCGCCGACCTGCTCGGATTCGACGCCGTCGCAACCGGCCATCACGCGAACATCGGACGCACCGCCGACGGCCGGTACACACTCGAACGTGGCTCCGACGACGCCAAGGATCAGAGCTACGTGGTGCACATGCTCGACCAGACACAGCTCGCTCGCACGCTCTTTCCGGTGGGCGGCATGCAGAAGTCCGACCTGCGTGCGCTCGCCGCCTCGATCGATCTGCGCACCGCCACGAAGCCCGACAGCCAGGACGTGTGTTTCATCACCTCCACGGGTGGCCGTACGTCGTTCCTCGGTGACCGCATCCCGTTCCGCACGGGCACGGTCGTCGACACCGACGGCAACGAGCTCGGTCGAGTCGAGTCGGTCGAGTTGGTCACCGTCGGCCAGCGCAAGGGGATCGGCCTGCCCGGCGGCGGTCCGAAACGGTACGTCCTCGACGTCGACACCGATGCGGCCACGGTCACCGTCGGGACCGACGTCGACCTGTTGCGCGACGAACTCGTCGTCGACCAGATGAGCTGGGTCGATCGGCCGGTCGACGGCGAGGTGCTGGTGCAGTGCAGTGCGCATGGCCGAGCAGTGCCTGCAACGGTCGCCGCCGACGGTGAAGCAGTCCGTGTCCGCTGGGCCGAGTCGCAACGACGGGTTGCACCCGGCCAGAGCGTCGTGTTCTACGACCCCTCGAACACCCGAGTCGTGGGCGGCGGCATCTGCCGCTGAACGTTACGTTTGGTGTCAGACACCAAACGTAACGTCACGCCACCGGGAGGCCGCGGGCCTTCGCTGACCGCAGCGCGCGGCCGGGCCTGCTGGGCGCGATCAGGAACGACCGGAGGTGGATTGCTCGGCCGTTCGGCTCGGCTGGTGTGAAGGCGAACACCGCCGTGACCGATTCGGTCGTGGAGATCTCGACGGCATAGCCGCTCGCCGGGCCGGTCAGGTCGGCTGCCTCGGTGTCGGCGGACGCCAGTTGGATCGAGCCGATCTGAGCGGTTCGCAGCGGAAACGTGTCGGCCAGGACCACTGGGTCGTGAACGACGACACCCGCCGGCACGAGCACGAACCACCGCAACGACAGCCGGTGCCAGCGGGGCGCGAGCAACACCGCACCGCCGACTGCCAGCGCACACAGCACTGCGCCCGCGATCCACGACCGCGCAGCGAGCAGCAGCGGGCCGGAGACGAGTGCAGGTGCCCACAGGGCCCACGTCACGATGGCCGCGAGTCCGGCGCCGACAGGGAATCGCAGCAGGAATCGGTCCTCTTCGCCGTAGGCCGAGGCTTGCACCCAGTGGCGTCCGAACTCGGCGGTCATCGCCGCGGCCGTGGCCGCGACCGCCGGGCCGCCGAGCAGGAGGAGTTCGACTGCCGTGGCACCGCCGACTCCGGCTGCCACCGTGGCCACCAACGCCAGCGGGAGGACGAGGCGGACCACCGTGAGGGACCACACCGACGCAATTGCCAACCCCAGTGCGGCGACCGCCCACAGCGCCCATCCGCCGACTGCTGCAGTCCACGCCACTGCAGCGCTGCGGCCGTCGACGGCCGACTCGACCGCGCTGCCACCGACCACCGCCACCAGCACCCATCCGAGTCGTGCGACCCACGGAGCGAACCTGGCGATCCGGTCGATCGGGTCGTCGTGATCTGTCGACATCCCCACAGGTTGCCGTGTTGTGGGCGGATTCCCGCGCCGGCGGTGAGGTTTGACCCTCGCGGCGAGTGGTGACCAGTGCCACGTTGGTTCTGCCGAATCGGATTCGGTCGGGCCGCCCACAGCATGGAACGATGCAGAGATCCCGGTTCGGCGCCCGTCGAGCTGGCACAGTTGAAGGGGGCCACCGATGGGAGGTGTGACGTGAACGATTCCGCAGACGACGTTCGTGCACGCACTGCCGCCCGCTCGGCCTTCGCCGACGGAGCAACGGCCGGCGTCGGGAGCCTGCCACACCGCGATGCGGCCGCAGCCGCTGCGTTCGCGATCGACGAGTTCGACATCGCCACGATCCCGACGATGCCGCACCGTTCCTCAGCGGAGTTGATGCTCGGCCAGGCGCTCGTCGGCGTGCCCGGCGTCAGTATCGATGCCGACGGCGTCATGGTCGACGCCGCGGAGATCGAGCTGTACGGCACGGTGTCCACCGACATCGCCCACCCCGCCTTCGACGGGTTTCGGGCCTTCATCGACCGGGCGCACGCGGTTCGCCTCGACGGCGCCGCAGTCAAGTGGCAGTTCGTCGGGCCGGTCACGCTCGGCGTTGCCCTCCACCGTGCCGGTCTCGGCCGGTCGACGGCGTTCGATCTCGCATTGTCGGTCGTACGTGCCCGACTCGGCGCGCTCTCACGATTCGTCACCGAAGCGCTTCCGAACTCGCGCCAGATGGTCGTGCTCGACGAACCCTGGTTCGCGGAACTGATGCGGCCCGGCTTTCCGCTGCCGCCCGACGAGGCGATCGATCGGATGTCCAGCGCCATGGCCGCCCTGCCGAGCAGCACTCTCACCGGCGTGCACTGCTGTGCGCCCTGCGACGTCGCCACGTTGCTGGCCGTCGGGCCGAACGTCGTTTCGCTGCCAGTGTCGAGCGAGCTCGTCGACTGGGTCGGCTATCTGTCCCGCTTTCTCGCCGAGGGAGGGATCATCGCCTGGGGTGTCGTGCCCACCGACGGGCCGCTGCCGACGACGTCCGAACGGCAGTGGAGAGCGCTGAGCGATCTCTGGTGCAGTCTGGTGCAACTCGGCTGCGATCCCGTGCTGCTGCGGCGTCAGAGCATCGTGACTCCGCAGTGCGGACTGGCGACCCATTCGGTTGCGGTGGCGCAACGAATCGCACGGCTCACCGCCGACGTGGGCAAGCGGGTGCAGGATCAGTCGTCCGCGACCCGCTTCGCACTCGGTGCGTGACGCGTCACGCCTGTCGGCCGGACGCAACTCCACCTCGTAACCTCGGTCGACGATGACCGCACACGGTGACGACTCGGTGGCCCCTGCACATCGGGTCGGCGAACTCCGGGCCCTGATCGCCCACCACAACGAGCGCTATCACACCCTGGACGATCCCGAGATCAGCGACGGTGACTACGACGCACTCGTACGCGAGCTGCGCCAACTCGAGGTCGACCATCCCGATCTCGCCGCCGATGACTCTCCGACGAGCTCGGTCGGCGGAGCGATCAGCGCAACCTTCTCGCCGGTCACGCACCGGGTTCCGATGATGAGCCTGGACAACGCCATGGACGCCGACGAGCTCCGTGCCTGGGCCGATCGGGTTGCCAAGGGCCTCGACGGCGCGGCGCCAACCTTCGTGTGCGAGCTGAAGTTCGATGGCCTTGCCATCAGCCTTCGGTACGAGGACGGCAGCTTCGTGCAGGCTGCGACTCGCGGCGACGGCCGGATCGGCGAGGACGTGACCGCCAACGTCGCCACGATCGACGACGTTCCCGAGGAGCTTCCGCCCGGCGCTCCCGCTGTGGTCGAGGTGCGTGGCGAGGTCTACATGACCCGGTCGAGCTTCGAGCAGCTCAACGAACGAGCGCTTGCCGCCGGCGAGAAGGCATTCGTCAACCCGCGCAACTCAGCCGCCGGCAGCCTGCGACAGAAGGACGCGGCGGTCACGGCGAGCCGCAACCTCTCCTTCTTCAGCTATCAGCTCGGCGAGGTGGTCGGCGGGCCGGACTTCTCCAGCCATGTCGCGATGCTCGACTTCGCGGCAGGACTCGGTTTCTCGGTCAACGAGCACGTCCGGACGTTCCCGACGATCGACGAGGTGGCCGCCCACTGCCTGTACTGGCAGGACCATCGCCATGACCTCGACTACGAGATCGACGGCGTCGTCATCAAACTCGACGACACGGCCCAACGAGAGCGGTTGGGGGTCACCTCTCGGGCCCCGCGCTGGGCGATCGCCTACAAGTTCCCGCCCGAGGAACGCACCACGTTGTTGCGCGACATCATGGTGTCGGTCGGCCGCACCGGGCGTGCCACACCGTTCGCGGTCCTCGAACCCGTCTTCGTCGGTGGCTCCACCGTCGGCATGGCGACCCTCCACAACCAGGACCAGGTCGGCGTCAAGGACGTTCGTCCGGGCGACACTGTGGTGGTTCGCAAGGCAGGCGATGTGATCCCCGAAGTGGTCGGCCCGGTCCTCTCGCTGCGCCCGAGTGGCAGCACTCCCTGGGTCTTTCCCACCGATTGCCCCCGTTGTGGCAATCCGCTCGTGCGGCCCGAGGGCGAGTCCGACACCCGCTGCGTCGCCTCCGACTGTCCCGCCCAGCGCGACCAGAAGATCGCGTACTTCGCGTCGCGTGGCGGCATGGACATCGAAGGGTTGGGGGAGCAGATGGTGGCAAAGCTGACCGCGGCCGGTCTGGTCAGGGACCCCGCCGACCTGTACTCGCTCACGGTCGACCAACTCGTGGAACTCGACCGGGTGGGCCCGACGAGCGCACAGAATCTGGTCGACGAGATCGCGAAGTCGAAGCAGCGGCCGCTGCCGAAGCTGCTCACCGCCCTCGGTGTGCGTCATCTCGGCCCAGCGGCATCGCTCGCGTTGACCAACGAGTTCCACACGCTCGATGCGATCGTGTCGAAGTCGGTCGAGGAGCTTGCGGCGGTGGAGGGCGTCGGTGAGGTGATCGCCGGGACGATCGTCAGCTGGTTCGGTCAGGACACCAACCAGGGGTACATCGACCGGCTCCGCGACGCCGGGGTCAACTTCGGTGATCCGGCAGCAGCCGAGGCGGCAGCTGCAGCGCGGGCAGCGACACCTCAGACGTTGGAGGGCAAGGCCGTTGTGGTCACCGGGACCCTGGCCGGTCACAACCGCGAGCAGGCCGCCGATGCGATCACGTCGCGTGGCGGGAAGAGCCCCGGCAGTGTCAGCAAGAAGACGATGGCGTTGGTGGTCGGGGAGTCGCCGGGGGCGAGCAAGCTCACCAAGGCCGAGTCGCTCGGGGTACCGATCCTCGATGAAGCCGGGTTTCAGCACCTGCTCGACACCGGCGAGCTGCCGCCTGCATGACCGTCAGATGACGTTGAACTCCCAGCGGTAGCTGAGTGCCTGCTCGGGGCCGTCCTCGATGCGCCAGTAGATGACGCGCGCCTCGTGGAGTCCCTCGCTGAACGACTCGATGAGCGCCCCCTCGACCGGTTGGAACGAGATGATTGCGTTTCCGGGATCGAACACCGCCGTGGTGGGCAGGTCGACTTGCTGGCCCGGCTCCGGCTGGTCCGTCGGATCCACATCGGACTGGCCGATGACCGTGGTCGGCAGCTCGATTCCGTCGATCACGAGGCGCGCCTCGTATCCGGGCTGGAGGTCGACCACCACACGCTCCTGCTGGAGCACCTGCACGGCGTTCTCGACCGGCTGAAGTGACTCGATCGCCTCCGGTCGATCGACTCCGTCGGTGCCGGTGAGAGCGGTGGTCACCCCGAAGATCACGAGGAGGATCCCGCACGCGATCGCCAGACTGGCGATCAGCAGGCCACGGTCCACCCGACGTTTCGGGGCGGCGTCACGCGCGGCGTTCGCAGCGTCGGCGGTGGCCGGCGAAAGGTCGTCGGTGACGGCGTCGGATTCGGTCGCACTGTCGGTCACGTGCTCCATGATGCCTGCCCTCCGCCCGACTTGCTCAGGCGGTAGCGTTTCGGCCGCTGTGGATCCTGACACACCTGACCCGACTCCCACCGGAACGACCAGCTTGGTCGGCCGCGTATTGAGCGACCGGTACCGCATCGAGAACGTGGTCAGTTCGGGGGCGAACACGGTGATCAGCGAGGCGATCGACACCGACGCGAACCGGCCGGTGACCGTCAAGATCGTCCGGCCGGAACTGGCGGTGACGTCAGAGTTCCGCAGAGCGTTCCGTCGCCAGGTCGAGGTCGCGATGTCGATCACCCACCCGAACATCGCGTCGGTGCTCGGTTGGGGCGAAACGGAGATCGACGGCGAGTCGACGGTGTTCTGGGTGGTCGAGTATCTGGGCGGCGGCAGTCTGCGTGACCTTCTCGATCGGGGCCGCCACCTCGCACCGTCGCAGGCCCTCGTCGTCGGCCTCGAAGCCTGTCGGGCGCTCGAAGCGGCCCACGACCGCGGCGTCATTCACACCGAGGTCACTCCGTCGAAGCTGGTCTTCGGCGAGGACGGCCGCCTGCGCATCGTCGACGTCGCCATGGCGCAACTGCTCGGCGCCGAGGCATGGGGCGAACCAGCGACCGTTGCCACCCACGTGGCTCGTTACGCATCGCCCGAGCAGGCACTGGGGCTGCAGGTCGACGCCAAGACCGACGTCTATGCGCTGTCGTTGTGCTTGATCGAGGCGATCACCGGTTCGGTGCCGTTCGCCGGTGACTCGACGGTGTCGACCCTCGCGGCACGGGTTGGCAAGCTGATGCCGGTCACTGCGGACATGGGCTCGCTCGCGTCCGTGCTCGAACGGGGCGGGCGCCCGGATGCCGAGGACCGATGGACCGCCAACGAGTTCGCAAAGGCCCTCGTGGCTGCGGCGGAGGCGCTTCCCCGCCCGGAGCCGATTCCCGTGATGGCCAGCAGCCTGTTCGCCGCGTCGCTCGCGAGTCGCGTCGATCCCCCGGCGCCGCTCGCCGTCGACGAACCGGTCGAAGCACCCGTGTTGCCGACCGCAGATGACACCTCAGCGGATGCGAACGAGGTCGAAGAGGTCGATGAGGTCGGTGACGCCGAAGAGATCGATGAGATCGCGGCAGATGCCGAGGTCGACACGGCCGAGTCCGAGATTGCTGCGTCAGCGATTGTTGCGTCCGCGATTGTTGCGTCCGAGATCGCTGCGTCCGAGACCGCGGCGTCCGAGATCGACGTGGACGGATCCGGTGTCGGCGCCGACGAGAGCGACGTCGCTGCTCCGGATCCTGACGTCGAGTCGGCCCCTGCGGCCACCGACACCGAGCCGGCCGACGCGGAGTCCGGCGCTGCGGTCGAGGCGTCCGACGCCGCGCCGCTGCTGCTGCTGACCGATCTCGCCGATCCGCCGACCGGCGCGGTCCAGGTTGCCGATGGCAACGCCCACGATGCTTCGGGCACGGTCGAGATGCCGTCGACGGTCGCCGCTGCTGCTGCCACTGCGGCTGCGACCACGTCGACGCTCGACCCGTCGGTCCCCGATCCGACCCCGTCAGGGATCCTGTACGACGATGAGCAACCCAAGCGTCCGTGGGGCAAGTATCTGATCCTCGGGCTGATCGTGCTCGCCGGAGTGGGTCTGCTCAGCTACGCCGGATTCCTGTTGCTGCGAACGCAGTCGTTCGAGGTGCCCGACCTCGTCGGCGTCGACGAGGCAGTCGCCCGCAACGAGATCGCCGGGAACGGGTGGGTCGTGGAAACCGAGCGGGAACGCAGCGACGAGGTCCCCGAGATCGATCACGTCGTGCGTACGACACCGTCCGCAGGTGCGATCCTCGACGAAGGTGCGACGTTCGTCATCGTCGTGAGTGATGGCTTCGAGCTCCGCACGCTGCCCGAGCTGAGCGGCATGACGATCGCCGAGGCCACCGACACCCTCACCGAACTCCGGCTGGTACCAGTCGAAGCGCCGGCGGAGTTCTCCGAAGACGTCCCCGCCGGCATCGTGATCCGGTGGCAGGTCCAGAGCGACGCGGCGCTCGTGGCTGGAGCCCAGGTGCTTCCCGACACGACCGTCGTCTTCACCGCGTCGCTCGGTCCGGAGCCACGTCCCGCCCCAGACCTCACGAATCTCACCGCAGCGGAGGCCACTGCGTCACTCGACGCACTCCAGCTCGTCGGCGAGCAGGCCGATGACGTGTTCAGCGACGACGTCGAGGCGGGTCGCGTCGTCACGCAGGTACCGCCACCCGACACTCCGGTCGAACGTGGGGGCACCGTCACCTTCCAGCTCTCGAAGGGCCCTGATCTCGTGGCGTTCCCCGATCTCGACGGTCTCACCTACCCCGAGGCCGAGACGTCGCTGGCCGACGCCGGATTCACCGTCGGCAGCCTGCTCGGCACCACCGAGGGGACCTTCGTGGCGGCCTCCGTCGACGGCGACGAGGTCGAGGCCGGCGACACCTTCCGACGTGGCACGGCCGTCGACCTGATCTTCCTCTGAGTTCGCCAGGAGAAGACTCTGGCCAGGCGGAACGCCAGCGGTAGGCTGGGGTCGTGTCGGCCCTTCTCCGTACTCGTCCCTCACCGAGCTCGAACCCGGCGACCGGGCGGCAGCCATCGTGTTCGCTCACGAACACTCCCTCCTCAGCGACCACTGAGAACTGTCCGCCTCGCGGTGTCGTTGCCTCGAGCCCGGCGACGCCATCGACGTCAGCAGCTGAGGAATTGGTGTCGCCCAGGATCGCATCGTGAGCTGGACCCTCCACACCTCGCGATCCGGCTGCAACTCACCGACCGTCGAAGCAACAGGCGGTTCTGGCAGATCGTTCAGGAGCGCCCGGCCTCGGCTGTACCCACGGATCTCACCTTCCTGCCGAACTCTCCTTTCTCTGACCCCGCTGAACGGGAATCGACTGGGCTGGCGCCGGATCGCTACGGTTCCGTGACTGTGTCCGGCATCCGCCGGCCACAGAGTCGGCAAGGAGCCTCCATGACCTCACTCGACGGGCGAGTCGCGATCATCACCGGTGCCGGACGTGGCATCGGTCGGGAACACGCGCTGCTGTTCGCCGACGAGGGGGCTCGGGTGATCATCAACGATCTCGGGGGAGCGAACGACGGCGAAGGCAGCGATCAGACGCCCGCCGAGGAGGTCGCCGCCGAGATCCGCGCCCGCGGCGGGTCGGCGATCGCCAATGCCGACGACGTCGCCGATTGGGAAGGATCGCAGCGGTTGATCAACGCCGCCATCGCCGAATTCGGCGACCTGGACATCCTGGTGAACAACGCCGGCATCCTCCGTGACCGGGTGATCGTCAACATGACCGAAGCCGAGTGGGACGCCGTGATCGCTGTGCACCTGAAGGGTCACTTCGCCCCGACCAGGTGGGCCGCTGCGTACTGGCGTGAGGAGCACAAGGCCGGTCGCGGCAAGCGCCGCAATCTGGTCCACACCTCCAGCACGTCGGGCCTGTTCTCAAATCCTGGCCAAGCGAACTACGGCGCAGCGAAGTCCGGGATCGCCACGTTCAGCCAGATCGCCGCCAAGGAGCTCGTCCGCTACGACGTCCAGAGCAACTGTGTCGCCCCTGGCGCGCGGACGCGTCTGACGCTCGCAACGCCTGGCCTCGAAGAGATCATGACGCCCAAGGAAGGGGCGTTCGACGAGTGGGATCCTGCGAACATTTCGCCACTCGTCGCCTACCTCAGCAGTACGGCGTGTCAGTTCACCGGTGAGGTGTTCTTCGCGCAGGGCGGCGTCGTGAAACGACTTCGCTCCTGGGAGATGGGCGAGACCGTCGAGCAGCACGCCAAGTGGGCTGTCGACGATCTCGCAGCCGCCCTCGCCCCGCTCGCCGAGTGATGTGACGATTGGTGTCAGACACCAATCGTCACATCAGTGGCGGTCCTGGGCGTAGGCGACGACTCGTTCGACGACCTCAGTGCCGGCCTTCGCGGTCGAGCCGCTGTCGAACGGTGGCTGCGGGTCGTACTCGATCATCAGCTGGGCAGCTTCGGCGGCGGTCCGGTCGACGAGGAGTTCGACCAGGCGGAGTGCCATGTCGATCCCGCTCGACACGCCAGCGGCAGTGATGATGCGTCGGTCGAGATGCTCGACGACCCGTTCGCCGGTCGGAACCGCACCATGCTCGGTCAACACGTCGAGCGCACCCCAGTGCGTCGTCGCGGTGAGTCCGTCGAGGAGCCCAGCGGCGGCGAGCACGAGCGACCCGGTGCACACGGAGGTGGTGAAGGTGGTGGTGGCGTGCGCAGTGCGAACCCAGTCGAGCACGCGTTCGTCGGTCATCAACGCACGCGTCCCGTACCCGCCGGGGAACACGACGATGTCAGGAGCTGCCATCTCTTCGAACGTTGCGTCGATCTCGATGCCGAGCATCCCGTTGTCCGAACGAACCACGCCGCGCTCGTGGCCGACGAACGTGACGTCGAAGTGCGGGATGCGTTGCAGCACCTCGTAGGGGCCGATGCCGTCGAGCGCAGTGAAGTGGGGAAACAGCGGGATGGCGATGGAGGTCACGGCGTCACCGTAGTGACCCGTGGGGCGAGCGGCAGGGGAGCGCCGGTAGCGTGGCAGCGTGGACGTACGCATCGGAGTGACCCAAGCCCCCCGCGAGATCAATGTCGAGCTCGCCGAAGACGCTGATCGCGACGAACTCAAGTCTCGCATCGAGGCCGCCCTGGCCGGGGCGAGCGACGTGCTGTGGATCGTCGACAAGCGAGGCAAGGACGTCGCCGTTCCGTCGGCGAAGATCGCCTACGTCGAGCTCGGCTCGGCCGACGGCGACCGCAAGATCGGCTTCGGGGGCTGAACCTGGGCCCCGCCGGTCGGCCGGGTCTCCTCGACCTCGACCTGCTCTGGGTCACGGGCAAGGGCGGCGTCGGCAAGACCACTGTCGCCGCAGCACTCGCTGAGGTCGCAGCCCGCCACGGGCGGCGCACCCTGGTGTGTGAGATGGACGCCAAGGGTGCGCTCGCCAACGCGTTCGATGTCGGCGAACTGGCGTTCGAGCCCACCGAGGTGGCGCCGAACCTGCATGCGATGGCGATGAACACCGAGGACTCGCTGCGCGAGTACCTCAGGTTGTTCGTACGGATCCCGCTCCTCGGCCGGATCGGACCGCTCGCCTCGACGTTCGATTTCGTGGCCGACGCTGCACCGGGCGTCAAGGAGATCCTCGGTGTCGGCAAGCTGTGCTGGGAGGTTCGCGAACAGCACTACGACCTGGTGGTCGTCGATGCTGAGGCGAGCGGACACATCGTGAGCCAGATCGGGGCGCCGAGAGTGATCGCCGACCTCGTCCAGGTCGGTCTGGTTCGCGACCAGACGCAGTGGATGCTCGACATCCTCGACGATCCCGACCGAACCGGTGTGGCCGTGGTGACGACACCGGAGGAGATGCCGGTCACCGAGACCATCGAGCTGCTCGCCCGCTTGCGTTCCGAGACGGGTGCACATGCCAGCGCCGTCATTGCGAACCGGGTGCTGCCCGCGATGTTCACCCGCCGCGAGCAGACGATCGTCGACCGTCTCGACGATGCGTTGCCGGTGCTCGTGGATGCGGTGGGTGATGGTGCCCGCACCGTGGTCGATGCCGCACGCCTGACCGAATCGCGCCGGGCAACCGGTGCGAGCCATCTCGACCGCATGCGGTCGTGGATCGCCGATTCCGGGGACGTGCCTGCCGACCTGCCGATCGTCACCGTGCCCGAACTCTTCGCGAGGGCATCGGGTCCCCGGGTCGTGTCGCTGGTGGCTGATGCGTTCACCGACGAGCTCGATCCGGACACCGTGTCGAGTCAGCGAGGAGCCCGTCGTGAGTGACATCGACAACCTGCTCGCCAGCCGTGAGATGATTCTGGTGGCCGGCTCGGGCGGGGTCGGGAAGACCACGATCGCCGCCGCGCTCGGCATCGCGGCAACGACTCGGCAGAAGGGCCGTGTGCTCGTGCTGACGGTCGATCCGGCCCGAAGGCTCGCCACCGCGCTGGGCCTCGACGAGTTCGGGAACACTCCGACCCGCATCGATCCCGCCGCATTCAGGGACGCAGGGGTCAAGGTGCGCGGCGAGATGTGGGTGGCCATGCTCGACACCAAGGCCGGCTGGGACGAGCTGATCAAGCGCCAAGCTCCGGACGCCGAGATCCGCGACGCCGTGCTCGCCAATCCGTTGTACGAGAACATCACCAGCCGGTTCGTCCACAGCCACGAGTACCTGGCGATGGAGCAACTGCACGACCTCCACGCCAGCGGCGACTTCGATCTGGTGATCGTCGACACGCCGCCATCGCGCAACGCCCTGTCGATCCTGGATGCCCCCAGCCGGATGGTCGAGTTCTTCGGGAGTCGCCTGTTGCGCTGGCTGACCGTGCCCTACCGGTCTCGGCTGTTCACGGTGGCGTCCAAGCCGTTCTACCAGGTGGCCGATCGCGTCCTCGGATCACGATTCCTGCAGGACATCGCCGACTTCTTCGTGCTCTTCCAGGCGATGGAGAGCGGGTTCGTGCGACGTGCTCGCGAAGTGGAAGCGCTGCTGGTCGACCCACGTACGGCGTTCGTCGTCGTGACGACACTCGAGACAGCGCCGAGCTACGAGGCCCGGTTCCTCGCTCGTTCGCTCATCGAACGACGGATGGCGCTGGGCGCGATCGTGGCCAACCGGGTGTTGCCAGCGGAGCTTGCCGAGGCGGCGGCAGCCGACAGCGCAGCAGCACTGCTCGACCAGGCGTCGGGGCCACTGGCGAAGCGGGTGGCCGAGCACCTCGACGCGCCGATCAAACAGGTCCAGTCGGTGCTCACCCAGATCGCCACACGATTCGACGACGTTGCGCTCGTGGCCGCTCGCGAGTCCGATCGCCGGGCCGAACTGGCTGCGATGGCGCCGACGTTGGCCTCGGTGCCGTGGCTCGAGGGCGACATCCACGACCTCGCAGGGCTCGGGCAGTTGGCTGGTCACCTGCGCGAGGCCTGATCATCGGGCAGACTCAGAGGTGATGACCTCTCTTGCCGAACTGGCCCGCGAGCACTCAACGCTCGAACGCGACGACATCGAACACCTCCATCGGCTCACTGCCGAGTGGGCGTTCCTCGCCGACCTGTGCTTTGCCGACTTGCTGCTGTACGTGCGGTCCGGGCCCGGCAAGTGGCTGATCGTCGACCAGGTTCGCCCTGCGACCAACCAGACCATGTACGTCACCGACTACGTCGGCACGTGGGCGGACGGCGACGACGCCGATCTGATCGAGCAAGCAGCGGCGACGGCCCAGCGCGTCGAAGGGGCGGTCGAGGTCGGCGGCGGTGGCGACGAGGTCAACCACGCCCGCAAGCTGGCGATCCCGGTCCGCCACAACGACCGCGTCGTCGCGGTGCTCTCCAAGGAGTGGCAGGTCCGTGCCGGTCGTCCACTCGGCGAACTCGAACGCAACTACTCCTACATCTTCGAAGAGTTCGTGCAGATGATCGAGGCCGGCTCGTTCCCATTCGCCGGTCGAGTCGCCGACTCGAGTGCTGCGCCGCGCGTCGGTGACGGCGTCCTGACGCTCGATGCAGCCGGCACGGTCACCTACGTCTCGCCGAACGCCAACTCTGCGCTGCATCGCGTCGGCATCCAGGCCAACCCGGTCGGCATGCGACTGGCCGAACTCGGATTCCACGACGGCCCGGTTCGGCAGGCCTTCGAGCGTTTCGAACCGGTCGTCGAGGAGTTCGAACAGGGCGCCGATGTCACGTTGCTGTGCCGGTGCGTGCCGATCGTGACCAAGACCGACGCAGGCCCCGACATCGCCGGCGGGTTGCTGCTCGTTCGTGATGTCACCGAACTCCGAAAGCGTGATCGCCTGCTCTTGAGCAAGGACGCCACGATCCGCGAGATCCACCATCGCGTCAAGAACAATCTGCAGACGATCTCGTCGCTGCTGCGGCTGCAGGCTCGTCGTCTCAGCAACCCCGAGGCCAAGGCCGCCGTGCAGGAATCGGTCCGTCGGATCCGAACCATTGCGCTCGTGCACGAGTCGCTGTCGCGCGAGCCGGGTGAGGACATCGCATTCCTCGAGATCGTGCGTCCGCTGCTCCGACTCGCCGAAGAGGGCCTGCAGTCACCCGATCGCCCGGTTCGGTTCACCGTCAGCGGTGACGGGGGCCGGATCCCGGCGAACACTGCCACGCCGCTGTCGGTCGTGCTCACCGAACTTCTGCAGAACGCCGTCGATCACGGATTCCCCGAAGGCAGCGGCGGCGGTGAAGTCAAGGTCGGCCTCGCTCAACGCGATCGCAAGCTCACGATCCGGGTCGTCGACAACGGGCGAGGTGTCGATCCTTCGTTCGACATCGATCACGCCAAAGGGCTCGGACTCTCGATCGTTCGCACGTTGGTGACGACCGAACTCAACGGGACCATCGAGATCCATCCTGCATCCAGCGACGATCTCTCAGGCGCCGGGCTCGGTGACGGAGCCGGCCGCCAGCACGGCACCGTGATCGAACTGTGCGTGCCGACCGACGACTGACGCGTCACAGTTGCCGTGTCGGCGCGGAGCCGAGTGCGATCAGGAGACGCGTGCGGCGCGGGCGGCGGCGACGCGACGCCGGCGGATGACGCGGCGTTCTTCTTCGGTGAGTCCGCCCCAGATGCCGGAGTCCTGATTGGTCTCGAGTGCGAAGTCGAGGCACTGTGACGCCACCGTGCACTCGTGGCAGACCTCCTTGGCACGATCGATCTGGACCAGCGCATGTCCTGTGGTGCCGACCGGAAAGAAGAGCTCCGGGTCGGTGTCGCGGCAGATGGCGTCGTCGCGCCACTCGTAGTCTGCTGCTCCAAGGGTGAGGCTGGACGCAAGGATCGACACGTTGGTGCTCCTCGAAGGTGACTGAGGCGGGTGATCCGCCGAGGGATGGGGGCGTCGCTCGGAGGCGACGGGCCGTTCTGGCCGGGACGAACTGTAGGCGTGTCTCAGGGTCGCCGCAAGGGTCCTTTCGTCCTTTATTCACCGCGGAGCCGATTCGTCAGATCACGGCGTCGACCATGATGGGACGATGCTCGTGCTCGGACATCGAGGCGCCTCTGCTCATGCGCCCCAAAACACCCCTGAGGCGTTCGCCCTCGCTGACGAGATGGGCGCTGATGGCGTCGAACTCGACGTGCGCCGGGTGATCGACGGACGCCTCCTCGTCGCTCACGATCCGCTCCCGGAGACACTCGGCGAGGTCGATGCGATGGCGCTGCCCACGTTCGCCGACGTACTCGACGCGTGCGGCGATCGGATGCTCGTGAACGTCGAGATCAAGAATTCGAAGACCGACCCGGGGCACGACCCCGCGATGGCGATGGTGGCGCCGATCATCGACGAACTGCGGAGCCGGGGACCCCGAGCTCGAGCTCGTTGGCTGATCTCGTCGTTCTCGTGGAGCACGGTGGCTGCGTGTCGCCAGCTCGCTCCCGACATCGCCACGGCCTGCCTCACTGCGAGCCCGCTCGACGAAGCCACGATCGACCAGGTTGCAGCGGCCGGCCACAGCGCGCTGCATCCCTGGGAAGGCGGCGTCGACGAGCGGCTCGTGGCGAGCTGTCACCAGCGAGGTCTCGGCGTGAACACCTGGACGTGCAACGACGCTGGGCGCCTGGTCGAGTTGGCCCGCCTCGGTGTCGACGGCGTGTGCACCGACGTGCCCGACGTCGCGTTGGCAGCGCTCGAGCGGGATGGCAACGCACGGGCGCCGTCCTGGCCGACGATCAGCCGCTGAGGTTCAGCCGGCGAGTGTCAACGTGGGAACACCAGTTGCACGGCGTCGGGGACGTGGGTGAACTCGAGCCGTTTGGTGCTGCCGAGCGCGTCGCCGTCGACCTGATACGGGAAGGGGTCCTCGTGCTCGATCACCAGGTGTTCGACATCGACACGGATGTCGAGATGCGGAGCCGGTTTGACGCCCCCACCGCGCAGTGCGCCGGCGAGTGAGGTCAAGATGTTTGCAGCGTTCATCGTGGTGAACGTGATCGCCACGAGACCACGATCGAGTGTGGCCGCCGGAGACAGATCGAGCGGCCGGTTGCCGAGGTAGGTGTACGGATTCGTGTTGAGCAGGATCGTGAAGTAGCCGTCGTCGACGTCCGGGCCTCCGTCGCCGTGCAAACGGAAGTGCGGGGTGCGATGGTCGTAGCCGGTCAGCCACGTCGACACGCCGGCCCAGATGAACAGCGGGTGGCCGAGCCAGCGTTTGAGCGAGCCGCGCCGCTCCACGCGTTCCACCACAGCTGCGTCGAAACCGACCCCGGTGTGAAAACAGAAGTAGCGACCGTTCACCTGCCCCAGACCGATCGGCCGCAGATCGGCTGCATCGATGCCGTTCGCGAGGTTGTCGGCCGCCTCGACCGGATCGTTCGGCATGCCGAGCGTGCGGGCGAACACGTTCGTCGACCCGCCGGGGAGCACGCCGAGCGCAGTGTCGGTGCCCGCGATCCCCGTGGCGACCTCGTTGAGCGTCCCGTCCCCGCCGAACCCGATCACCACGTCGACACCGCGGCGGGCGGCGTCGTGTGCGAACCGCGTGGCATGTCCGCGCCGATTGGTCTCGACGATCTCGACGTCGTGGCCGCGGCTGAGGCGGCGATGCACGATCACCGTGTTGCGCGCTGTCACCGACGAGGCGAACGAGTTGACCACGAGCAGGATCCGCAAGGGACCGACGGTAGCAACGCTGGGCGACGACTGCGTGCCGACAGGAGCTTGCCGACGACAGGTTGGTGACGACTTGGTCGCACGGGTTTGGGCGGTGGTTGACCCACCGGTAACTTGGGCACCCTTATGAACGTCATCGTCTGTGTGAAACAGATCCCCGACCCGGCGTTGCCCGGCGAGTTGGATCCCTCCACCAACACGCTCAAGCGTGATGGCAAGCTCATCCTGGACGAGTCCGACAGCTACGGCGTCGAAATGGCTCTCCAGCTCGTCACGGCAGCCGGCGGCGGCGAGGTCAGCCTCGTGTCGATGGCTCCCAACGACGAAACCTCCGGCCTGCGCACGGCGCTCGCAATGGGTGCGGCCAAGGCCGTGCTCGTGAGCGACCCATCGCTCGCCGGTGCGGATGCGCTGACCACCGCCAAGGTGCTCGCCGGCGCCACCAAGCAGCTCGGCGACGCCGACCTGATCATCGCCGGTACCGAGTCGTCCGACGGCTACACCGGCACCGTGCCCGAGCAGCTCGCCGAAGTTCTCGGCCTGCCCTCGATCACGTTCGCCAAGAGCATCGAGATCGCCGACGGGACCCTCAAGGTCGACCGGCAGACCGAGGCCGGCTACGACGAGGTCACCTGCTCGCTGCCTGCCGTGGTCTCAGTGACCGCCGGCGTCGTCGAGCCCCGCTACCCGAGCTTCAAAGGAATCATGGCGGCGAAGTCCAAGCCGGTCGAGACCTTGACCGCTTCCGCTCTCGGAATCGAGTCGGTGTCGTGGGCACAGCAGATCACGTCCGTCGAGGATGCCCCCGAGCGCGAAGCCGGCGAGGTCATCGAAGACGACGGCGAAACGTTCAACAAGATCGTCGAGTTCCTCGACAACCTGAAAGTCATCTGAGGAGACACTGATGGGTATCGACAACATCTGGGTGTTCGCACAAGCTGCGGACGGCGCTCCGACGAGCGGCACACTCGAACTGCTCACCGAGGCCCGCGGGCTCGGCGGCACTGTCTCGGCGTTCATCGCCGGTGACGCCGCCAGCGTCGCAGGCGCGCTCGGCGACCACGGCGCTGCCAAGGTCTTCGCAACCGGCGATCTCTCCGGTGCGCTGCCCGGCGTTGCCGTCGCTGCAGCGATGCAGGCCGTGATCGACGGTGGCGAGAGCCCCGATCTGATCATGTTCCCGCAGAGCTACGAGGGACGCGACGTGATGTCGCGTCTGTCGGTCAAGCTCGATCGCACCGTGCTCACGAACTCGACGTCGGTCACCGTCGACGGCGACGCAGTCACCGTGCAGACACCGATCTTCGGTGGCACCAAGCTGGTCAACTCGACCTTCACCGGCGAGCGCCCGTTCCTGGCGGCCTTCCGCCCGAAGAGCTTCGTCGCCGAAGGCGGCGCCGGCGCTGCGGGCGAAGTCGTCTCCGCACCGGTCCCCGATCTGGGCAGCACCGGTGGTGCAACCGTCACCGCTGTGCACGTCGAGGAGACCTCCGGTCCCAAGCTCGACGAGGCGGCGGTCGTGGTCGCCGGCGGTCGCGGTCTCGGCGAGTCCGAGAAGTTCGACATGATCGAGTCGCTCGCCAAGGCGCTCAAGGGTGCGCCGGGCGCGTCGCGTGCGATCGTCGACGCCGGTTGGGTGCCGTACAGCTATCAGGTCGGCCAGACCGGCAAGGTCGTCAAGCCGACGGTGTACATCGCTGCGGGCATCTCCGGTGCCACCCAGCACATGGTGGGCATGAAGGGTTCGAAGAACATCATCGCGATCAACAAGGACAAGGAGGCGCCGATCTTCGGCGTCGCCGACCTGGGCATCGTCGGTGACGTCCACAAGGTGCTCCCACAGCTCCTTGCGGCGCTCGAAGCCCGCTGACCCGGCGCGGTTCGGTTTGACCGAAGTCCGGCAGGATTGTTCGTAGACGAACAAATCCTGCCGGACTTCGGCGTTTTCTGCGGTGATTGGGTCAGGGGCCGTCGAGTGCTGCGCACGCCTCCGCAGCACCCGAGGTCAGCGTCGCTGGAACCTGGCACAGCTCCGGGATGAAGCCCGCTGCGAACCCGGCGGAGGCCTCGGAGCGTGAATCGCCTTCGTCGGCAGTGAAGGTGATCAGATGCGAGACTGCACGGCCGGGCTCCTCGGCGCAGGCGGTGCCGACGACCTCTCCCAGCACCTCGAACGCCGCACTGATGGCGTCGGGATCGACGGTGTCGAGGTCGGCCGTTGTCTCGGCGGCGTCCAGGATGTCCATGACGCCCGACACTGCATCCTCGGCCTCTCCGAGAGCGTCCTCGCAGCCAGGCGACACCGGTGTCTCAGTGGACGTCGCTGCTGGTGCGGTCGAGGTGGCTGGCGCCGTCGTGTCGGGCACAGCAGAGGATGGCGTCGAGGTGTCAGCGGACGACGGCTCGGCGGTGGTCGACGCACTGTCGGACCCACAGGCACTGAGCACGAGGAGGACAGCGGCGAGGACGGTGATGGTCTTCATCGAGGCACAGTAGGCGAACGGTCTCGAGCGCATGGGGTACCGCCGAATTCAGGTGGCGTCGCGAGCGAGTATGGCCCAGGCGACCTGTTCGACCGGGTCGACGATTGCGAGCTGCAGCGCCCAGCCCATCGCCGGCTCGTGGGCGTCCCAGCGATACCACCGCAGTGCGGTGGCGAGGCGTCCGAGTTCGTCGGGCGGCACGGGCCAGTCGTCGATCACATCGCCGAGCGCGGCCAGCGTCCACCAGGCACCGAACCGCCCTGCGGCGGCTCCACGTCGGCGACCGTGGGCGCCGCCGCTGGCACCCGCCCAGGCGAGCCAGGCCAGTGCCGTGGTGGCGTCGAGTTCGGCCAGTCGGGCTCGCCGGAGCCCGAGCGCACCGAGCGCTTCGGCGACGCCGCCCTCCACGCAGACGACGTCGGCCTGGCCGTTCGAACCGGTGAGCCACGGCTCGACGAGTTGCCGTACGGCCAGGTCGACGTCGTCGTCGAAGATCTCCGACGCAGTCGGGATCACCTCGACCCAGTCGTCTGGGAGCTCCGGCATCGGGAACTCCGCACCTGCGTCGCTGTAGGTCGCCAGCGAGTACTCGGGCTCCCAATCCTGCAGGCCGAGCGGCAGATCGAGCACGGCTGGCAGGTCGGGTGCGTCGATGCTGTCGCCACGGAGGACGCGTTCGTGAGCGACGAACGATGCCCGTGGGCCGAGGTCGAGGAGGGGTTGGAGCTCGTCCCATGTGTGGTGTTGCGCGGCGACCTCGGTGAGCGGCCCGATCGTGAATCGGCCCGACAGCCCGTCGGTCTCGTCGAGTACTGCAGCGGCGTACGCCGGGGTCGCCAGCAGCGCCAAGCGATACTCGGCGAGCGTCGCGGCGGGCCAGAGCTGGCGACCGGTCGCGACCGCATGTCGCGATCGGTCACGAACGCGAAGCAGTCCCGCCCAGTCACGTGCGCTGCACCGGTCGTCGATCATCCGCACCAGTTCGTCGAGGTCGGCGCGATGGATGAGTTCGTCGAGTTGATCGTCCGACGCCTCGAGGTCGGCGTCGAGGTCGGCGGCCACGCTCAGACCAGCGGCCAGGGGTAGCGACGGCCTGACGGATCGGTGGGGAAGCGACGGTGCGTGACGCACCAGTCGGCTCGGCGTTGGATCGCTTCGACCTCGTCGTCGGCGAGAAGAGCAGCCACGCTCAGCGGGACTCGCTCGCACAAGGTGCCGACCCGCTCGAGCCAGGCGTCGGGGATCTCTTCGTCGCCGAACTCCCAGATCACCGTGCGCAGCTTGCTCTCGGCAGCGAAGCACAGCCCATTGTCGATACCCCACACAGATGCCGGCTCGCCGTCGCGTTCGGGGATCAGCAACACATGCCCGCTCTTGCGATCGGTGTTGTTCGCCAACACGTCGAGCAGCGCCATCGCTCGCAGTCGGGGGTGCAGGTCGGGGTGGGATTCGTGGATCGTGAAGTAGTGCTGACTGTGGTCGGCGACGACGAACCACTGCAGCGAGCCCTCGCCGAGGGGGCCGTCTCGGAGCACGGTCGGCGGGATCACCCCGAGCCCCAGGTACTCGCTCAACAGGTAGGCCGCCACTTCGCGACGGTGCAGGCCCGGCTCGAAGTCCCAGAGCGGCCGTTCGCCGCGAGTCGGCTTGTAGATCGCCGGGTGTGATTGCCCATCGACGCTCACGTGCACGAGGAACGTGGCATTGCTGCTGTAGGGCATCCGCCCCTCGATCTCGATGTCGCCCTGCAGGAGGTGCTCGATGGGATCATCGACGTGGTCGACGCGCAGTTCGACGCCGCGCTGACCGTCGTCGTCATCGTCATCGTCATCGTCATCGTCGTCGAACTCGTCGTCGATGAACTCGTCGTCGAACTCGTCGGTGTCGTTGCTGGGCGACGGCTCGGACACGGTCAGTTCATCCGGGGGCAGTCGTGGCCGTCGGGGTCCATCGGGAAGGCGCACCACTGGCATGCGGGACGCCCCGCCTCGACGACGCTGTCGGCGTGGTCGCAGAACGCTGCTGCCTGCCCGCGGCTGACGTAGAGGCGAACGTGGCCTCGGTCGTCGTCGATCGGCTCACCCTCGTCGTCGACCTCGCCGACCTCTTCGAGCTGGATCAGCACCCGATCGTTCGAGCGGTCGTAGCCGAGTCCGATCGGACCGAGCACGAACACGGGATCTGCGGGTTCTCGCAATTCGAGTGCGCCGCTCATCGGTCGGTCCTCGGCGGGCGGGAGATCGGCGAGGACACGGCGAAGGTACTGCACGATGGCGGCGGTCTGCTGCTTCTCGCACTTGACCGTCACACGTTGGCCGTCCGAGCGTGCCTGCAGCAGGAAGGTGCGTTCACCCGGTCGCCCGACGGTGCCCACGGTGAACGCCGACACCTCGTCGAACTCGTAGAACACGCTCATGACGAGGCCCCGATCGCGTTCTGGATCACGACGGCTGCAGGTCGGTCAGGGGTCGTCCGGTCGAGTTGACCGCCAACACGACGGGGCCTCCCGCTCCGTAGCCGATCGCCGTGACCGACGCAGGGCTGATCACGATCCGCTGGAACAGGTCGATGTGGGTGCCCATCGCGTGTGCCACCGCTGCCTTGATCGTGTCGGCGTGAGAGACACACACGATGGTGCCGCCGGGATGTGCAGCGCGGAGACGGTCGAGGCTGCCGACCATCCGCGTCTGCATCTCGGTGAAGCTCTCGCCGTTCGGGAACCGGAACGTCGAGGGTGCCCGCTGGACGGTCTGCCACTCGGGAAGCTTCATCAGCTTCTTGAGTTCGGCTCCCGTCCAGTCGCCGAAGTCGCATTCGAACAGGCCACGATCGATCTTCGTCTTGAGTCCGCGGGCCTTGGCAATCGGTGCGGCGGTCTCCTTGGCGCGCTCCAACGGCGAGGAGTAGATGGCGTCGACGCGCTTGAGTTCACCGATTCGTTCGGCCGCGATCTCTGCCTGACGGCGTCCTTCGTCGGCGAGGTGCAGACCCTTGGCCCGACCCGGCAAGACCTTGCCGGTGGTGGGTGTCTGGCCGTGACGGACGAGCAGGACGGTGGTGAACGGGGGAGGGGATGACTTCTTTGCTGTGGCCATGGAGTCCTTCCAACCTACTGTCGAGGGCCGTGACTCCGCTCGCCAGACTCGAACGTGACGTGATCTCCTGTCGGAGCTGCCCTCGCCTCGTCGACTGGCGTGAGCTGGTGGCGGTCGAGAAGCGGGCGGCGTATCGAGACGAGGAGTACTGGGGGCGCCCGATTCCCGGCTTCGGTGACCCTGATGCCCGTATCGTCGTGCTCGGTCTTGCCCCCGCTGCGCATGGGGCCAACCGGACGGGGCGAGTGTTCACCGGCGACCGGAGCGGTGACTGGTTGTTCCGTGCGATGCACCGCGCCGGTCTTGCGAACCAGGCCGAGTCGGTGTCGGTCGACGATGGCCTGGAGCTCTTCGATGCCTGGGTGACCGCAGCGGTCAAGTGTGCGCCGCCGGCGAACAAGCCCACCCCCGACGAGCGTGATGCCTGCGCCCCCTTCCTCGAACGAGAGTTCGCTGCGCTCGGTCGGGTGCGGGTCGTCGTCTGCCTCGGTCAGTTCGGCTATCAGGCTGCGTGCGCTCACTTCGGGGTTCGCCCACGCCCGAAATTCGGTCACGGTGTCGAGGTTGCGGTGCCGGGCGGTCCAACGCTGATCTGCTCGTTTCACCCGAGCCAGCAGAACACGTTCACCAAACGGTTGACCGAGCCGATGCTCGACAGCGTGTTCTCACGAGCCGCAGTGCTCGCTGACCGATAGCCTCGCAGTGCTGTGATGTCATCTCGTCCGATCGCCCGAACCCTCACCATCGCCGCTGTTGCCGTGTTCGGCGTGGCCGCCTGCACATCGGATCCGAGTGCGGAACGGGTCGCACAGGACCTCGTCAAGACGCAGGCAGCGGACTTCCCCGAGATCGAGGAGTGCATGCTCGGCGTCATCGACGACTACGACCTCAACGATCTGGGGAGCGATGCGAACAGCGACAACCCCGAGATCAGCGGTCCGGCGATCGCAGAGCTCGATCAGTTCGAGGCCGACCTCGTCGACTGCGACCCCGAAGGCGTCACCCGCACTTCGACCCCCTGACCGTTACGTTTGGTGTCAGACACCATCCGTAACACGGCGCGCTCAGTCGGTCTTGGGGGCAGCATCCGCTGATGGAGCTGCGGCCTTCTTCTTCTTGGGCGGCGGCACACCGATCGCCGGGGCAGCGTCGGCCTCCTTCGGCCAGCGGCGCCGGCTGACGATCGACAACAGGCGCAACAAGCGCATCGCCGTTTCGTCGGTCTGTGCCGGCTTTGCCTCGATCGATCCGTCGGCGATCATCCGCTCGATGACCTGCTCGCCGAGTTCGGTGCGCACGATCGTGAGGGTCCAGTCGTTGTCCTCGCCGATGCCACCGGTCGACACGTCGGCGTGTTCGGCAGCGAAGTCGGGGCAGCTCTTGCAACCCTCGCGGGTCCAGGCGTGGCACTCCTTCAGGTCGATCTCGTGGTACGAGCCGTCCTTCATCCAGATCTGGAATGCGCCCTTGATGTTCATCTTGACCATGTCCTGCTTCTTGAGGCCGTACTTCGCCTCGAAGAGCTCGGTGAAGATGGCGTCGTCGAACGTCTTCGAGCAGAGCAGGCCGATGTTGAACAGGAACGGCTTCGACACCTTGCCCGCCTTGCGATCCCACATCGTCGGCGGCGAGGAGGTCTGGCATCCCATGCCGACGAGGGCAAGGCGATCGAAGCCCTTCTCCTTCGCCTCGGGAAGGGCGAGCGGGTTGGCGCAGTAGGTGTAGCGGCTGCCGGCGGTGGCGAGGATCTCGTCCTTGGTGGACACGACGGCGGGCTTGGCTTTCCACGCATCGTCGTCCTCGACACCCGAGACCAGCGCAGCATCGATGTAGTCGTGGTTGCGCAACCAGATCAGCATCGCCGAGACGAGGCCGCCGTCCTGGCCCATCTCGTGGACCATCTTGTCGCTCGCCCGCGTGAGGTAGAGCTGGCGCCAGATGCCGGCCATCTCGTCGGGCTCGCGGGTCCGACCGAACAGGTGCATGTCCGCAGCCGGCTCCCATGCCCGAAAGCGTGGGCACGCCCGCGTGCAGGTGGTACAGCCACCCTGTTCGCCGAATCCGTGGACGCAGTTGTCGAGGCCGAGCTCCTCTTCGAGGTGAAAGGGGATGTACTTGCCCTCTTCGTGCTCATAGCCGATCACGTCGTGAGGGCAGGTGACCACGCAGCCGGCGCAGCCGGTACACAGCCCGGTGGTGATGACTTCGGCGTACAGCTCTTTCCACTGCGCTGTCCACCGACCGGCTGTTGCAGGTGGGGTGGCGGGGCTGTCCGACTCGACCGTTGTCATCTCGTCGACTGTACGCGACCGCCGACGTGCGGCTCTCAACCAACCGTCGAAATCACAGCGAGATCAGCGGCGGCGGTCACGTACTCGCGAAACAGCCGAGAACGCGCCGGTCCCCGAGCCCAACCCCTCTGAGGACGCAAAGGGGGGCTCGGGGACCGACAGGCGGAACGCGACGATGCGCCCCGATCGGGTTGGGTGGTGTGGCCGACTAGATGGCGTCGGCTCCTTCTTCACCGGTGCGGATGCGCACGAGGCGATCCACGTCGGTGACCCAAATCTTGCCGTCGCCGATCTTGCCGGTGCCGGCTGCTGACACGATCGTGTCGACCACCGAGTCGACGGTCTCGTCGGCCACGACGATGCCGAGACTCACCTTGGGAACGAAGTCGATCTTGTACTCCGCTCCTCGGTAGGTCTCGGTGTGGCCGCCCTGACGGCCGAAGCCGCGGACTTCCTCGACGGTGATGCCGGCGACGCCGATGGCTTTGAGCGCATCTTTGACATCGTCGAGCTTGAACGGCTTGATGACCGCTGTCACGAGTTTCATGTGATTGGTTCCTTTGTCTCGAAATGTGATGGGTCAGGTCAGCGGTTGGCTGCCATGTCGGGGGCGTAGCCCTGGAGGCCGTGCTCGAGGACGTCGAGGCCCTCCATCTCTTCTTCCTCGGAGACCCGCAGGCCGATCGTGGCCTTGAGGACACCGAAGAGAACGGCGGAGGTGATGCCGACCCAGGCAATGATGATGACGGCCATCAGTGCCTGGACGAGGAGCTGGTCGATTCCCCCACCGTAGAACAATCCAGCGTCTGGGCGGCCGAGGAAGGCGTCGTCATAGGTTGCGAACAGTCCCACCGACAGCAGGCCCCAGAGACCGCAGACGCCGTGGACGCTGACGGCGCCGACCGGATCGTCGATCTTGACCTTGTCGAAGAAGAGCACCGACCCAACCACGAGGGCGCCGGCGATGCCACCGATCACGATCGAGTAGAGGGGGGTGACCGCACCGCACGGGGCCGTGATGGCCACCAGTCCGGCGAGGATGCCGTTGCCGATCATCGCCACGTCGGGCTTGCCGGCGACGAGCCAGATGACGGCCGTGGTCACCAGGCCACCAGCGGCAGCAGCGAGCATCGTGTTGACGGCGATCGTCGAGACGAACTCATCAGCGAGCAGTTCCGAGCCGGGGTTGAACCCGAACCAGCCGAGCCACAGGATGAAGACACCGAGCATCGCAAACGGGATGCTGTGTCCGGGGATCGCCCGGGTCTTGCCATTCTCGTCGTACTTGCCGATGCGTGGTCCGAGGAAGAACGCACCCATGAACGCAGCGATACCGCCGGTCATGTGGACGATGCCGGAGCCGGCGAAGTCGGAGAAGACCGCACCGTTGATGTTGATGTCAGCGATCAGTCCGCCGCCCCACGTCCAGTGCACGACCACCGGGTAGATGAACGCACACATGACCGCAGAGAAGATCAGGTAGGTGCTGAACTTCGTCCGCTCGGCCATGGCTCCGGAGGCGATCGTGACCGCCGTCGCAGCGAAGACCGCCTGGAAGAAGAACGTCGTGGCCGGGCTCAACCCACCTTCGGGGATCGCTGCCATGTCGAGGCCATCGAGGAAGAAGTTCTCGGTGCCCATGAACCAGCCGCCGCCGCCGCCGAAGGCAATGGCGTAACCGGTCGCGAAGAACGCCAGCACACCGATGATCGCATCGGCGATGTTCTTGGCGAAGATGTTCACCACGTTCTTCGCACGGGTCAGGCCTGCCTCGAGCAGTGCGAAACCCGCCTGCATGAAGAAGACCAGGACGCCGGCGATGAACACCCAGATGTTGTTGAGGTAGTCCTGGGTCGTCGGGACGTAGTCCTGGGCAAAGCCGATGGATGGGGTGATGGCCAAGACGGCGACAACGCCGCCCAGGCCGGAAACAATTCGCAATGCACGTTTGCGCACGGGTCCTCCAATAGGAATAGGGAAAGGGGTTCGCGGAGTCCAGTGGCGTCATTGCCTCCCGGATTGCGTGGGCAACCTAAAGGTGGCGGATTTCTCGTTTGTCGCCGAAGTGTTTCCTGCGTGTGAATGGTCGCTCGGCCCTCTCGCCCGACGGACTCCCGCTGGACTTGACCCGTGGGTCAAGTGACAGGGCAGAATGGGGGGATGGATCTCTCCTATCCCACAGAAGCCGAGGAATTCCGCGCCGAGATCAAGGGCTGGTTGCACGACAACCTGCCCGACGGTTGGTTCGACGACGGGTTCGAGATGACCGACGACGAACGCAAGGCGTTCAACGAGGAATGGCCCCAGAAGCTCTTCGAGGGCGGCTGGATCTGCGCGACCTGGCCGGCGGAGTACGGCGGCAAGGGTCTCACCACGATGCAAGGCGTGGTGCTCTCAGAGGAGTTCGCGAATGCCAAGGCGCCGATGCGCGGCGACTTCTTCGGCGACACGCTCGTCGGGCCGACCATCTTGCAGTGGGGCACCGAGGAGCAGAAGAAGGAGTTCCTTCCCGGGATCCTCTCCGGTACCACGCGCTGGTGTCAGGGCTTCTCCGAGCCCAACTCCGGCTCCGACCTCGCCTCGTTGAAGACCACCGCCGTGCTCGACGGCGAAGAGTGGGTCATCAACGGCCAGAAGGTGTGGACCACCCAGGGTCACCATGCCGACTACTGCTTCCTGCTCACCCGAACCGATCAGGAGGCCAAGCACGCCGGCATCTCCTACATGCTGGTGCCGATGCGTCAAGAGGGTGTCGAGGTGCGCGGGATCACCCAGCCCGACGGCACCGCCGAGTTCTGCGAGGTGTTCTTCGACAATGCCCGCTGCGCGAAGGACGCCGTCGTCGGTGGCGTCAACAACGGCTGGAAGGTGGCCAACTCCACGCTCGCGTTCGAGCGCGGCCAGTCCGCCACCACCGGCTACCGGCGCTTCGCCGAGGAGTACCGCCTGCTCGTCGAGGCGGCCACCGAGCGGGGCCTCATCGACGACGAACTGATCCGCCAGCGTCTGATGACGTACTACACCAAGATCCAGATCCTGCGGATCAACGGTCTGCGCAACCTGTCGGCGACGCTGTCCGGCGGCGGCGACATGGGCACGATCGCGCTCGGTGCGACCAACAAGATGTTCTGGTCGGAGATGCACAAGGCAGCGATGGAGTTGGCCGTCGACATCTACGGCGCCGAGGGCATGCTCATCGACAGCGGTCCCGAGGCGGGCGGCTGGCCGGGCGCGGCACGCGACAAGCGCCGCGACGGCTACCCGGTCAGCCCGATGATGTCGTCGTTCTTCTTCTCCCGCTCGGAGACGATCTGGGGCGGCACGAGCCAGATCCAGCGCAACATCGTCGGCGAACGCGTGCTCGGTCTCCCCAAGGAACCCAAGCCCGCCGCTCAGTAGCCGAACTCGTGAACATCTTCACCTCTGAGAGGTGAAGATGTTCACGAGAACCGGGTCAGCCGGCCGGAGGAGCGGGTGGCGGAGGCGGGGGCGGCGGAGGCGGGGCGGCGGCGGCGCGTCGTCGCCGGCGTCGCTCGAGAAGCTCGCCTTGAGCTTGTCGACGTCGGTGAGGTCCTTGAGGTTGCCGCCCGACGCCTGGAAGTTCAGGAAACCGCCGGCGGCTGCCGCAACGCCCGAGGCGACCGAGAGGATCATGCCGACGCCTCGTCCGACGTCGCCCCCGGCCGACTCGATGACGTCCTTGCCCTCGATCGGGTTGAAGACGAGTCGAATCAACAGCAGCAGCGCGGCGAGAGCGGTGGCGGCGAGCAGGATCAGCGGCCACGGAGCCTGCTCGCGCTTGAGCGTGCCCTGTACGAGAAGGAATGTGATCACGCCGGCGGCGATCACGAGAATCCACGGGATCGTCCCCGTCCAGAAGAAGTCGAAGACGTTGCCGCCCGAACTCGAGAATCCGAATCCAGACACCGTCACCCAGTTCGAAGAACCCGAAGACGAAGATGCCGATGCCACCGCCGATCATGAGCCAATCGGGTGTCTTGAAATTGCTGAAGTCCATGTGTGATCCCCTCCGGAAATCCCAGGTGTTGTGTTCTCCCCGATTCGCACCGTAGTACCGCCGCCGGCGCCCGTCGTGCACATCGGCGTTCGTGGCGTCACGGCTGTCATGTTCGCTCTCGGGAGCGGGTTGACTACGGTCGGGTCGTGCCCACCGCCCTGCTCTCCGTCTACGACAAGTCCGGCATCGTCGAGTTCGCCGAGTCGCTCCACCAACTCGGGTGGTCGCTCGTCTCGAGCGGCGGAACCGCCCGAGCAATCGCCGAGGCGGACATCCCCGTCACCGATGTCGCCGAACTGACCGGCCTCCCGGCGATCCTCGGCCACCGTGTCGTCACACTGCACCCCAAGATCCACGGGGGAATACTCGCCGACCCCACCGACGCCGAACACATCGCCGACATGGCCCACCACGACATCGAGCCGATCGACCTCGTCGTGGTGAACCTCTACCCGTTCTCGTCCGACCCGGGTATCGAGCTGATCGACATCGGCGGTCCGGCAATGGTGCGCGCGGCGGCGAAGAACCATGCCCACGTGGGCGTGCTCGTCGACCCGGCCGACTACGCCTCGGTGCTCGACGATCTGCGCGCCGGCGGTGTGCTCACCGATGCGACGAGGCGCCGGCTCGCCCGCACCGCGTTCGCGCACACCGCCGCCTACGACGCGGCGATCGTCACCTGGTTCGACGAGTCGTCCTCCGCTGACGAGGCCGGCGCCGACGACGTCCTGCCGTCGTCGATCCACCTCGCGCTCGACCTCGCGCAACCGCTGCGCTACGGCGAGAACCCCCATCAGGAGGGTGCCCGCTACCGTCAGGCCGGCGCCACGAGCTGGTGGGATGCGATGACTCAGCACGGCGGCAAGGAACTCAGCTACCTGAACGTGTTCGACACCGAGGCAGCGTGGCGGCTGGTCCATCGCTTCGACGCGCCGGCAGTGGTCGTGGTGAAGCACGCCAACCCGTGCGGGGTTGCTGTTGCCGACGACATCACCGAGGCGTACATCCGAGCCAATGCCTGCGATCCGGTGAGTGCGTTCGGCGGCATCATCGCTGCGAACCGCACGGTCACGGCCGAGATGGCGACGGCGATCGGCGACGTGTTCACCGAAGTGGTGATCGCCCCGGGCTTCGAGCCGGAGGCGCTCGAGATCTTGGCGGTGAAGAAGAACCTTCGTGTGATGTCGGCCAACGCTGCGTCGCCGCTGCCCTTCGACGTCCGCCCGGTCGACGGTGGCCTGCTCGTGCAGCAGCCCGACCCCGTCGCCGGTCGAACGAGCGACTGGCGTGTCGTCACCGCAACGCAACCGACCGATGCGCAGTGGGCCGACCTGGAATTCTCATGGCAGGTGTGTGCTGCGGTCAGCAGCAACGCCATCGTCTACGCCAAGGACCTGCAGGCATTCGGGATCGGCGCCGGCCAACAGAATCGTCTCGACTCGGCCCGCATCGCGGCGGAGCGTTCCGCCGGCCGCGCCGATGGCGGCGCCTGTGCCAGCGATGCGTTCTTCCCGTTCCGTGATGGCCTCGATGCAGCCGCCGCAGCAGGGATCGCCTCGGTGATCCAGCCGGGCGGTTCGGTTCGAGACGAAGAAGTGATCGCCGCCGCTGACGAACACGGCATCGCCATGGTCTTCACCGGCCAGCGCCACTTCCGCCACTGACGCCGAGAGTGGTTCCCCGTGCCCAGGGCACGGGGAACCAGGATCAACCGGCGGCCGGCTCGGGTCCCGAGCCGTACTGGTTCGGGCCGGCCGTGCCCTCCTGGATGTAGAAGAACAGCAGCACGAGCCCCCCGAACGGGATCAGCCCGATCAGTAGCCACCAGCCGGACTTGTCGGTGTCGTGCAGTCGGCGGATCGCCACCGCGATGCTGGGGGCGATGATCGCCAGGTAGAAGGCGAAGCCTGCCAACAGGAGCGCGATGCCCAACCCGCTCGCGATCGCGAACCCGATCCCCACCACGATGGCGATGGCGAAGTAGAGCACGATGCTTGCCAACACATACCACCAGTACTCGCCGCGTCCGGCGCGTCCGTCGAACTTCACGTACCGCTCGAGTACGACGAGCTTCCAGTTCTCGATCATTGCCATGTTGCCCCCTTGTTCGTGATTGACGGCCGGAACGTAACACAGGCGACGGTCGTCGGATACGGATGTTGCCGCGTGCGGAGACCTCGGGGTTGACGTGGTGGTGCTCGGTAGCCTGTGCCGAATGGCCCGGATTCCGGAACTCCTCGCGAGCAAGCGCACGCTGTCGTTCGAGTTCTTCCCACCAAAGACTCCTGCGGCCAACATGACCCTCGGGCGAACGGTGGCCGCCATCGAGTCGCTACAACCCGACTTCGTGTCGATCACGTACGGCGCCGGCGGATCCGATCGGCACCGCACGGGCGACGTCGTCGCCTGGATGCTGGGTGAGACCACGTGGACCCCGATGCCGCACCTGACGTGCCGCGGCCACACCCGAGACGACGTGGCTGCACTGCTCGACAGCTACGCCGACCTCGGGATCGAGAACATCCTGGCCCTGGGAGGCGACCCACCGGCCGGTGGCGTGGAGGAGGCCGGGGACTATCTCTACGCGCTCGAGCTGCTCGAAGACGTGGTTGCCGCAGGCCGATTCGCCACCGGCATCGCCGCGCACCCCGAGGTGCATCCCCGCTCGCCCGACCGGGCCACCGACCGCCGATTCCTCGCCGACAAGCTCCGAATCGCCGACTTCGCGCTCACTCAGTTCTTCTTCGACGTCGAGCACTGGGTGCGCCTCGTCGACGAACTGAGTGAACTCGGTGTCGACAAGCCGGTCCTGCCCGGGATCATGCCGATCAACAACAAGGCGATGGTCAAGCGGATGGCGGAGATGAGTGGAGCTGCGCTGCCCGGCTGGCTCGCCGACCGACTCGACGCCACCGACGACCCCGCCGAGGTGCGGCGCATCGGTGTCGACGTCGCCACGCAACTGTGTTCCGACCTGATCGACGCCGGAACCCCAGGCCTGCACCTCTACGCCCTCAACCGGCCCGAGTCGGTCGTCGAGATCTGCGTGAACCTCGGACTGACCACCACTTGAGCGATACTGGTCGCCAGATGACTGCAGCCGCCGACGCCTCGAGCACGCCGACGCGAGCCGACCCGCGACCCGCCACGGGTCTCGGGAGGCGGCTGCCCGCCGACATCAGCCGGGTGCCGTACCTCCCCGGCCTGGACGGGATGCGGGCACTCGCCGTGGTCGCCGTCATGGTGTACCACGCCAACTCCGACTGGCTGCCCGGCGGCTACCTCGGCGTCGAGGTCTTCTTCGTGATCTCGGGGTACCTGATCACGCTGCTGCTGATCTCTGAGAAGGAACGCACCTCGACCGTCGACATGAAGCACTTCTGGGCCCGCCGCGCGCGGCGGCTCCTGCCGGCGTTGTTCACGATGCTGCTCGCCCTCACGATCTGGGTGTCGCTGTTCGAACGCGATGTGCTGGGCAAGCTGCGCGGCGACGTGATTGCGTCGTTGCTCTACGTCGCCAACTGGTACCAGATCTGGACCGGTGCCGGGTACACCGCCGCCAACGACTTCGCACCGCTGCGTCACCTCTGGAGCCTGGCGGTCGAAGAACAGTTCTACATCGTGTGGCCGCTCGTGATGTTCGCGCTGCTCAAGGGTGGTACTCGACGCATTGCCGGCATCAGCCGTTGGCTGGTGCTCGTCGCGCTCGTCCTCACGGCGATCACCGCCGTGCTGTTCTACAGCGGTCCGATCGGCACCCCCGAGGTGACGCCGGATGCCTACTGGTCGATCTTCGGGCGGGAGATCTCGATCTTCGACTGGGCGTACCTCGGCACGTTCAGTCGAGCGAGTGGGTTGCTGCTCGGCGCCGCGTTCGCCATGGTGTGGCGTCCTGTTGCGGTGATGCGTGGTCCGCTCCGCAGCAAAGGGGCGCTGCTCGACGTGCTGGCACTGGCGGGGTTCGCGATCTTGGCGGCACTCACCTGGTGGATGTGGCTGGTGAGCCCGGAGGGCGGCAACCCGTGGCTGTTCCGCGGAGGCTTCGTGCTCTGCGCCGTGGCGACGCTGATGATGATCTCCGCAGTGACCCACGAACGGGCGATGACCTCTCGGCTGCTCAGCATTCCGATCCTGTTGTGGATCGGCACTCGCTCGTACGGGCTGTACCTCTACCACTGGCCGATCTACCAACTGATCCGCAACATCGCTGGGAACAAGATGACCGTCATGGAGTTCGTCTTCGCGATGGTCCTGACGGTGATCGTCACCGAGGCGTCGTATCGCTTCATCGAAACCCCGATTCGCAAGGGGACCTTCGTCTCCTCGCTGGCCAGGATCCTCCGTTCGCCGGTTGCCGGCCCGCGCAACGCCTTGATCGCCGCCGGCGCCGTCCTGGCGGGTCTGACCCTGTTCGCCGGCATCAGCCTGGCAACGGCGCCCGTTCAGGAGAACGAGGTGCGTCAGTTCCTCGACGAAGGGGCCGAGGCCACCTGCGACGTGGTCAACGACCCGACGTGCGCCGGCGCAGATGCCACCGAACCACCCCCCGTGTCCGACGACACGACCACTCCCGACGGCACCACCGATCCGTCGGGTTCGGTGGCGCCACCCGCGTCCGACGCCGCCACGACCACGACCGCGCCGCCCGCTCCGATTCCGATGCTGGCGCTCGGCGACTCGGTGATGCTGGGCGCTGCTGGTCAGCTTCGTGACAACGGGTTCGTCGTGGATGCGATCGAGAGTCGGCAGTTCTCCAACGGTGCGGACACCATCGCCACGTTGAACCAGCAGGGCCGCCTCGGCGACGTCGTGGTGGTGCACCTCGGTACGAACGGAAACATCAGCTCCGGTGACATGACGCGCATGATGGAGGCGCTGGCGGGTGTTCCACAGGTGTTGTTGCTGACCCTCGAAGCGCCGGTCGAGTGGATCGGGGCGAACAACACGCTGATCTACGACACCGTCGCGAACTACGCCAATGTCTCACTGCTCGACTGGGCCGGACTCACCACTGCCTGCCCCGGTGATTGTTTCGCCTCCGACGGCTACCACCTGCGCCCCGACGGTCAGGTGTACTACGCGGCACTGATCGACGGCCGCCTCCAGGGCGCCGGCTGAACCGCCTGACAGCCTGGACCGTCGTGTCCGCTCGGGCGAGCTGACCTTGCGGGCATGACATCGCGGGCATGACGTTGGCGGCGCAACGGACTCAGCGATACTGGAAGGTCCATGTCCACGCTCGCCCCTCCACGGGTGGCGCCGGTTCCTGACGACCGCGCCCACATCAGTCGGGTCCCGTATCTGCCGGGTCTCGATGGCATGCGCGCGCTCGCTGTGGTGGCGGTGATGGTGTATCACGCCAACTCCGACTGGCTGCCGGGTGGGTTCCTCGGTGTCGAGATGTTCTTCGTGATCTCGGGGTACCTGATCACGCTGCTGTTGATTTCCGAACGCGAGCGCACGTATCGGATCTCGCTTCGTCACTTCTGGTTGCGACGTGCCAGACGACTCCTCCCGGCGCTGTTCACCATGATGCTGCTCGTCACCGTCTGGACAGCCATTTTCAAGTACGAGGCGCTTGGCGCGCTCCGCGGCGACGTGCTCGCCGGGATCTTCTACGTGTCGAACTGGTATCAGATCTGGGAGGGACTCGGCTACACCGCCGCCGGCGACTTTGCGCCCCTCCGACACCTGTGGAGCCTGGCCGTCGAGGAACAGTTCTACATCGTCTGGCCGATCGTGATGATCTTCCTGCTGGGACGCAACGGCACCCGCCAGGTCGCCGCGGTCAGCCGATGGTTGTTCATCGCCGCGGTGGCGATCACCATCGCGGTCGCAGTGCTGTTCTACCCGGGTCCGATCGCCGAGCCGAACATCACCCCCGACGCCTACTGGTGGATCGGCGACCGCCCCATCGCCAAGATCGACACGCTCTACCTCGGCACGATCAGTCGGCTCAGCGGGATTCTGCTCGGGGCCGCGTTTGCGATGGTGTGGCGGCCGTTGGCGATCGTGCGGGGACCACTGCGCTCGAAGGGTCGGCTGTTCGACGGTCTCGCAGTCGTGGCGATCGCCGTGTTCGCATGGCTCTGCTGGACCACCTACCTGGCGACACCAGCGGGTGCCGATCCGTTCCTGTTCCGTGGAGGAATGTTCATCGCCGGACTGGCGACGCTCGCAATCATCGCCGCGGTCACCCACCGCGGCGCCCACACGAACCGGCTCCTCGGCAACGCACTCTTCTTGTGGATCGGTACGCGTTCCTACGGCCTGTACCTGTACCACTGGCCGATCTACCAGATGATCCGAGGGGTGGCCGGCAACAAGCTGACCGTTCGAGAGTTCGCGGTGGCGCTGGTGCTCACGGCGATCATCACCGAAGCGTCGTACCGGCTGATCGAGACACCGATTCGCCAGGGCCGCTTCTCTGCGGGCTGGCACAAGATCTTCGCTGGTGCGAAGCGGGGACCGAAACTCATCGCCAGTGGAGCTGTGGCCATCGGCGTCGTCTGCGGGTTGTTCATCGGCGCCGTGCTGCTCACCGCTCCGGTCGAACAGAACGAGATCGCCCAGGCGCTCGATGCCGGCGAGGAGTTCACGACCGACCTCCTCGCCGCCGATGACATCCCCGTTGCGTCGACGACGACCACGCCGGCCACGACGGCACCGCCCACGACAGCACCGGCGCCGACCACTGCTCCGGACGCGATCGTGGTCGACCCCGACCCGACGGTGACGGAGCCGGCCGACTCCGTACCGGCCACGGCTGCGCCCACCACCGCGCCGCCCACCGTCCCGCCCACGACGGTGCCGCCGCCCACCGCACCGCCGCTCGTCCCGGTCGGGCAACTCGGCGTCGTGTCGGCACTCGACGGATTGGCTCCGCTCGACATCCCGCCCACCGAGTTCGGCTTTCCGCTCGTGGCGCTCGGCGACTCGGTGATGCTCGGCGCCGCCGAAGAACTCCAGGCACGCGGCTTCCAGGTCGACGCGCAGCAGAGTCGTCAGATGAACACCTTCGTGCCGACCATGCAGGCCTTGAAGGACAACGGGACCTTCGGATCGGTCGTCGTGGTGCACCTCGGCACGAACGGGCCGTTCAGCCAGGAAACACTCGACTCGATGTTGGCCACCGTCGCCGACGTGCCGGTGGTGCTGCTGCTGACCGGCAAGGCCGACCGAGGGTGGATCGCAGACAACAACGCGCGGCTCCGGTCCGTCCCGGCGGTCCACCCCAATGTCACCGTCGTCGACTGGGAGGTGATCTCGGCCACGTGCGAGGGTCGCTGCTTCTACGACGACGGCATCCATCTCACCCAGTCGGGCCAGAACTTCTACGCCGACGTCATCGGTCGCGTCCTCGCCCAACCCTGAGTGTCCGCCGCCGGCGGGCGCCCTGCCCGTGGTGACAGCTCGATGCACTTGGGTGCCCGTCGGCGGTGGGCGTACGCTCGTGGCATGACTACTCCCGTTCGTGTCGCCGTCACCGGTGCTGCAGGCCAGATCGGCTACAGCATCCTCTTCCGTATCGCTTCGGGCTCGATGCTCGGCCCAGACACCCCGGTCTCGTTGCAGCTCCTCGAGATCACGCCCGCCCTCGGCGCGCTCGAAGGTGTCCGCATGGAGCTCGACGACTGCGCCTTTCCGCTGCTCGCCGACGTCGTGTGCACCGACGATGCCGACACTGCGTTCGGTGACGCCGACGTCGCCATCCTCGTCGGGTCGATGCCGCGCAAGGCCGGCATGGAACGCGCCGACCTGCTGTCGGCCAACGGTGGCATCTTCAAGCCGCAGGGCGAGGCGCTGTCCCGTTCGGCCACGCCCGACGTGAAGGTGCTCGTGGTCGGAAACCCGGCCAACACCAACGCGTTGATCGCCCAGCGCAACGCCGCCGATCTCGATCCACGCCGCTTCACCGCAATGACACGGCTGGACCACAACCGCGCCAAGGCGCAACTCGCGCAGCGGCTCGACGCGTCCGTGAACGACATCACCAAGATGACGATCTGGGGCAACCACTCGACCACGCAGTACCCCGATCTCTTCCATGCCGACGTGAACGGCCAGCGTGCGTACGACGCTGTCGGCGACCACGACTGGTACGAGAACACCTACATCCCCACCGTGGCCAAGCGCGGCGCGGCGATCATCGAGGCACGTGGCTCGTCGTCGGCAGCTTCGGCGGCTTCGGCAGCGGTCGATCACATTCGCGACTGGACGCTGGGTACGCCCGACGGCGACTGGGTGTCGATGTCGATCGTCAGCGACGGCAGCTACGGCGTGCCGGAGGGCATCATCTCGTCGTTCCCGTGCGTGTGCAAGGACGGCGACTACGAGATCGTCCAGGGCCTCGACATCGACGACTTCAGCCGCGCGAAGATCGATGCGAGCGCGGACGAGCTCGTCGGCGAGCGCGACGCCGTCGCCGAACTCGGCCTGATCTGACCCGAATCCCGCGCAAGCGATGAGTCTCCGCGACGGCGGGTGTCGCGGAAACTCATCGCTGCTGATGGTGGGTTCCTGAACCGCGGCATCGGTAACCTCACATCACCGACTCCCTCCTCGAACACGTCGTCGAACGGAGGCATGTGGTGCTCTTCACCGCTGAGTCATTGGATCTGTTGCGAACGCAGCACGGAGTCGCGTCGAAGGCCGATCTGCACCGAAGCGGGCTGTCGGACCGGACGCTGCGCAGCCTGGTCGACGCAGGGAATCTCGTCGGCGTCGTCAAGGGGGTGTACAGGATGCCTGCGGTCCCATTCGACGACGCCGCGCGGTGTGTGGCGGTGTGCGCCGCGCACCCCGACGTTGCCGTCAGTGGGCCAACGGCTGGTCGACTGTGGGGACTGCGGCGCCTCCCACGAGACGGCCGGATCCACGTGCTCGCACCGCCGGCCAGCCACCCGACGATCGCACCGTGGGTGATTCCGTACCGCACTGCGGCGTTTCATCCCCACGACGTGCTCCGCCGCCCCGACGGCATCGTGGTGACCAGCCGTGCGCGCACTGCGCTCGACCTCGCTCGATGCGTCGGCGCAACCGACCTGCTGTCGATCATCGAGCAGGTGATGCGCGATGGCCAGCTCGCGGACATCGATCTCCGTGAGGTGGCGATCGACTGGATGTCGCCGCAACGTCCGTGGATTCGCCGCTTCCTGGGGTTGCTCGACGGCCGGCTTCGGGGAGGACCGGCCGAGTCGCACGGTGAGGTGGTGCTGGGCGACGCCCTGGTGGCGGCGGGACTCGTCGGGCTCGAGCGCCAGTATCGGGTCGACCTACCCGGCTATGGGCCGGCCCGGTTCGATCTTGCGGTCCCGTCGATCACACTCGCGATCGAGATCGATCTCCATCCGACGCACGCCGAGAGCGCCGGTCGCGACCGTGATGCTGCTCGTGACGCTGCGGCGGAGAGCATCGACTGGTGGGTCGAACGGGTCCGCGAGGATGGCTTCGGCCCGCAGCTCGGCGCGACCATCCGTCGACTGATGCGCCTCGCGACGTCGCGCACCACCAAGCGATGAGTCTCCGCGACGGCGTGTGTCGCGGAAACTCATCGCTCGAGGCGGGTCAGGGCTGGGCGGTGAGTTCGAGGCCGATTTCGCCGTCGGGGCCATCGGTGCGCAGCGAGAGCGACGAGCCGTCGATCTCGTAGGTGACCTCGCCCTGCAGGGTCGCCAGGACACTGGCCTCGAGACGGGTGAGCTCCTCATCGCAGGCCATGAGCGTGGTGGCGATCGGCCCGAACGTCAGCGTGTTGTCGGTGACCTCGACGGTGCCGGAACCGGTATTGCAGCCGGTGTCCACCTCGACGGTGCCGTCGGGGGTGATCGTCAGTGACGCCTCGGAGTCGACGCGGCTCGAGGTGACCGCCTCGTTGGCGACGGTACCCGAGACGACCCACGTCG
>CAWKCN010000022.1:0-18659 GCA_963848145.1 Ilumatobacteraceae bacterium | reverse complement strand
TCGGCGACCAGGTCGCGTTGGCGCTGCAGCATCGAGGTGACGTCGATGCCACACCGCTGGGCGATCACCAGCTTCAGCAGGAGTTCGCTGCGAAGATCGCGCAGATGCTCGACGGGCGTCGCCAGCCACCGACGCAGCTCGCTGCGGCCCGCATTGGTCGCAGCGAGCACCGTACGGTTCCCACCGGCGATACCCGGTTCCTCACCAACGGCCCGGATCAGTCCGCGTTCGGTGAGCTGGTCGAGCGAGCGATACGTGAGCGCCCTGGACAACGACCACACGCGACCGAGCTCGTCCCCCGGCCGCATCCTCGAGGCGACGGCAAAGCCGTGCATCGAGTCCTCGTACAAGATGCCGAGGCAGGCCCATTCGCCGAGCAGGAGCTCACGTCGCCGACGGTCGGTCATGCCGGCGACACCTCGATGTCGGTGGCCTTGACCGAGGCATGGACGTCGTCACCCCTGCCCAGGTCGAGTTCGTCGAACGCTGCGGCGGTGATCTCGGCGGTGAGTGGCAGTTCGCCGTCGATGACCAACCGGACGCGCTCGCCCAGACGGTCGATGTCGACGATCGTTCCGCGCCACGAGTTCCGTGCGCTCGTGGCAACCCCGTCTCCGCGCCCGATCAGTACCGAATGCGGGCGGATCGTGGCCAGCGTGAGTCCGTCGCCGGCGTCGGCGATCACGACCCGGGCGCCTGTCTGCGTCGTGAGGACGCCAGCGGCCACCACACCGGTGACGAGGTTGACGCCCACGAGGTCGGCCACGTACCGCGTGCGTGGATGTGCCGTGACGTCGGCCGGCGTACCCGACTGCACGATCCGGCCGGACTCGACCACGATCATCCGATCGGCGAGTGCGTGGGCATCGACCGGGTCGTGGGTGACCATGAGGCGCATGCCGTCGAAGCTGGCGAGGTGATCGCGCAGGTCGCGCCGCACCGACGCCCGGGTTCGGGCGTCGAGCGCAGCGAGCGGCTCGTCGAGCAACAGCAGTCTCGGGTTGGTCACCAGCGCCCTGGCGAGCGCCACCCGCTGCGCCTGGCCACCGGACAGCACCTGCGGACGCTGGTCAGCGAAGTCCGCGAGGTCGAGCCGGTCGAGCCAGTCGTGTGCACGCCGGCGAGCATCCATCTTCGCTACACCGCGAGCGTGCAGTCCGTAGGCAACGTTCTCGAGCACCGTCAAGTGTTCGAACAACACGTAGTCCTGGAAGACGAACCCGATGGGGCGAGCTTCGGGTTCGGTGAACACGGCGGCGGCGGGTTCGTCGACCACCACGCCGTCGATCGAGATCCGGCCGTCACCGGCCGGTTCGAGACCGGCGAGGCACCGAAGAATCGTGCTCTTGCCGGCACCGTTCGGCCCCAGCAGGGCGACGATCTCGTGAGAGTGCGCCTGGAGTTCGACGCGGAGGTCGAGTGACCCGAGCCGCAGTGCGATCTGGGCGTCGAGCGTCATGCCGTCACCGTCGCTGATCGAGCGGCCGCGCCGAACCATCTGTCGCGCAGCGCCAGCAGCACCAGGAACGACACCGTGATCATCACGAGCGCGAGCACGATCGCCTCCTCGGGATTGGTCTCGAGGGAGAGATACACCGCAAGCGGCATCGTTTGCGTCGTGCCCGGGAAGTTCCCGGCGAAGGTGATCGTGGCACCGAACTCCCCCAGCGCCCGCGCCCAGGCGAGCACCGCCCCGGCGGTGAGAGCCGGGCGGATCGCGGGGAGCGTCACCCGCCGAAAGGTGTACCAGCGCGATCCGCCGAGTGTGCGCGACGCATCCTCGAGCCGAGGGTCGAGCTGTCGGAGCGCTGCTTCGACCGTGATCACGAGGAACGGCATCGCAACGAAGGTCTGTGCCACCACCACCCCGGCGGTCGTGAAGGGCAGGGTGATGCCGAACCACTCGTCGAGGTATTGCCCGACGAGACCGCGCCGGCCGAGCGCGAAGAACAACGCCACACCGCCGACCACGGGCGGAAGTACCATCGACAACAGACAGAGCGCCCGCACCGCGCCGCGCCCGGGGAAGTCGACGCGGGCGAGCAGCCAAGCGAGCGGTACGCCGAACGTGATCGACAACGCGGTGGCGCAGAGCGATGTCAGCATCGACAGTCGGAGCGCGGTGACGGCGGTGTCGTCGGTGAGGTAGGCCCACGCGTTCGACCACGGCGCACGCCAGAGCAGCCCCACCAGCGGCAGCGCAAAGAACGCAACCGCCACACCGGCGAGCAGCAGCGCCGGGACCGGCAGTTCGACTCGCCCACGACGCCGACTCATGGTGTTCCGAATCCATAGTTCTCGAGGATGTCTCGGCCCGAGGCACCGCGGACGGTCTCCACGAACGCTCGGGCGCCGGCTGGATCGGGGCTGCTCTCGGTGGCGACGATCGGGTATTCCGCGAGCACGTTGATGTCGTCGGGAAGCACCACACCGTCGGCTGCGTCGCCAGCTCCGAGGACGTCGGTGCGGTAGACGATGCCCGCATCGGCCTCACCCAGGGTGATCTTGGTGACCACCGCGTTCACGTTCGCCTCGTACGACTTCGGCGTGACGTCCACCCCCGCATTGGCAAGTACCTGCGTGGCGTATGCCCCACAGGGCACCTCCAGCGCGCACTGCACCACGACCAGGTCGTCGTCCGCCAGATCGCCGACGTCGGTGATGCCCTCGGGATTGCCGGACTCCACGATGATGGCGGCCGCATTGGTCGCGAAGACGACCGGGTCGGTTGCTGCCTCCCCTGCTGCCACGAGCTTGGCCATGTTGGTGACGTCGGCGGAGGCGTAGACGTCCGCCGGGGCGCCTTCGCCGATCTGCGCAGCCAGCTCGGACGAACCCGCGAAGTTGAACCGGACCTCCGCCCCGGGGTTCTCTGCCATGAAGACGTCGCCGATCTCGGTGAACGCGGCGGTCAGCGATGCGGCGGCGAACACGGTGACGTCGACGGCATCGCCGGTCGCAGCGTCGTTGGAGCTGCAGGAGACGACGAGTGACGCAGCGACAGCGATGGCAAGGACGCGCATCCGCCGACAATAGTCAGCCCCTGACTATCTCGAGCATCGGACCCGGTGGTTGCAGATCGGTGACCGGTGACAGGACCTCCGACTTTGGCCTCTGTCCGCCACGAGCGCTGGCCAGCAGGATGGAGCCATGGACACCACCGCAACCCACTGGGACGTCCGCCTCGAACTCCGTGAGGATGTCGATCACTGCGAGGTGACTGCTCACCTCGACACCGGCGATCGCAGCTTGGCGGGGGTCGGCCGATCGCGACGAAACCCGACAGACGCCGCCGTTCCCCAGGTCGGCGAGGAATTGGCGACGGCGCGGGCGCTGCAGAATCTCGCGCAGCATCTGACCGACGACGCCTGGCAGATGATCGAACGGTTCGATCCAGACACCTGAACGCCGATCCGCCCACTCTGCCCCGGGTGAGTCGACCGGCACGGAACACAGCGATGCTCCGCGTCGGCGCGGACGCAGCTGCGGCAGTACGTTCGACGGCCATGTGGTCGTTCGAGACAGAGCCCGAATTCCAAGAGAAGCTCGACTGGGTCGAGCAGTTCTGCAAGGAGGAGGTCGAGCCGCTGCACTACGTGTTCCCGTATGCGGTGCGTTCGCCGGACCCGAAGGTCAAAGCCCATGTCCGAGCACTGCAGCAGCAGGTGAAGGACCAGGGGCTGTGGGCGATCTTCCTCGACGAGGAACTCGGCGGCCCTGGCTTCGGCCAGCTCAAGCTCGGCCTGCTGAACGAGATCCTCGGCAAGTATCCGGCCGCGCCGCAGCTCTTCGGTGCCGCCGCTCCGGACACCGGCAACATGGAGATGCTCGCCGCCTACGGCACCGAGGAGCAGAAGGAGCGCTGGCTCACCCCGCTGCTCAACCAGGAGATGTTCTCGGCGTACTCGATGACCGAGCCGCAGGGCGGGTCCGATCCCAACCTGTTCCGGACCACGGCGGTGAAGGACGGCGAGGAGTGGGTGATCAACGGCGAGAAGTGGTTCACCAGCGCCGGGCGAGTCGCCGACATCTTGTTCGTCATGTGCACCAACGGCATGTACGTGGTGCCGCGCAACACGCCGGGCGTCGAGATCATGCCCGAGCCGCGCAACCACAACCACATCGTCTACAGCGACGTCCGCATCCCACTCGATCACCTCCTCGGCCCCGAGGACGGCGCCAAGGTGCTCGCCCAGCGGCGCCTCGGTGGCGGACGGATCCACCACGCGATGCGCACCATTGCCCAGTGCAAGCTCGCCTTCGACATGATGTGCGAGCGAGCGCTCAGCCGCGAATCGCACGGCAAGACCATCGCCGAGCACCAGATGGTGCAGGAGAAGATCGCCGAGAGCTACGCCAAACTCCGAATGCTGCGGCTGTACGTCCTCGAGACCGCCTGGAACATGGATCGCACGTCCAGCCAAGAAGCACGCACCGACATCGCCGCGGTGAAGTTCACGATGGCGCGGGTGTTGCGCGAGGTCTCATTCGACGCGCTGCACATCCACGGCTCACTCGGCACCACGAACCTCACGCCGCTGCAGGACATGTACGCCAGCGCGCCGACGATGGGCCTGGCCGACGGCGCCGACGAAGTGCACAAGTCGACCGTCGCCCGCCGCGTGCTCAAGGAGTACCGACCGCACGAGGGCTACTTCCCGCGCGAGTACATCCCGTACAAGAAGGAAGCGGCGTGGGAGGCCTACCAGCCGAAGTTCGAGGCCGACCCCGAGTTGAAGGAAGCCGCCGAGCGCTACCGCAAGTACTTCGCCAACCGCAGCTGACGTCAGCGGACCGCTGGCGGAGATGTCGCGGCCGTGAGCGCGCCGAGCTGCTCGACCGCGCGATCGAGCACCTGCCGCGCCGACGTCGGGTCGCCGAGCGTCTCGTAGGCCTCGGCGAGCGCCACATACGACCGTTCGTGCCACGGGTCGACGTCGAGCGACGCATGCAACACGTCGATCGCCTCGGCGGGCCGTCCGGTTGCTGTCAGCAGGTCGCCGGCCCGACACGAGGCCCGTACGAACCGACTCCGCAGGTGAATCCGTTCGAGGTCGAGCCAGTCGTGATCGAGGTCGGCGGCGAGGTCGCCGCCGTACAGCCGAATGGCCTCGAGCAACAGCGGCATCGACGCCGTCGGCCGACCGGCACGCTGCTCGACGTCGGCCGCGTCGAGCAGGGAACCGAACTCCCACACATCGACCTCCGCCCGCGGGTTGAGCCGGATCGAGGACCCGTCGACCTGGACGAACCACGCGGCGGCACCCGACGCACGCCGAGGTTCGAGCACCTGGTGGACGTAGTTGAGCGTCGTACGCAGGTTCTTGTTCGCCTTGTCGATCGACAGGTCGGGCCAGAGCGCTCCCGCGAGTTGTTCCCGCGTTCCGCTGCGGTTGACCACCAGCCAGGCGACCAGCGCACGCACCCGCTCGCGGCGCCAGTTCCGGTCCGATGTCTCGTACCCGGCGATCGTCACGCCAGCCCGCCCCAACAACGCGATGCGCACCCGTTCGGTCGGCGGGATCGGCGTGTGCGCGAGCACCTCGACCGTCACCGACCCGAGCCGTTCGTCGCGCTCCCATCGGGAGAGCTCTCGGCGAGGAGCGTCACCCCAGTGCTCGAACAACCACTCGATCAACCGACGCCCTTCGCTCCGGCCGGCTTCGAGGCTGTAGAGCGCGAACTCGGTGGCCCATGGCACCGGCAATGTCGACGCAACGACGCCCGGCTCTGGGAAATCCATCGTCGACAGCCGACGTCGATCGCCTGCGCGGGCCTCGACCAACGCCCGTGAGATCTCGCGTGAGGCCCGCACGCTCGGTCCGAGTTCGGCCGAGTCCCAGTACTCGCGGGATCCGGGCACGAGCACGTACGGGAACGCGAGGTTGTTCCGCAGGGTCTGCTCGCTGACTCCTCCACCGAGCGGCACTGCGTCGAGCACGGCGCTGAGCTCGGCGGACACACGCAACTCGTCACCCTCGACCAACGCGATCAGCAACTCGATCAGCAACACCTGGGTCGCCACGATCTCCGCGGGGAGTGCTCCGGCGTGGTTGCGGGCAACCCCGAGCGCCGATCGCGCGGCGTCGAGGTGTCCGGCGAATGCCTCCATCATGGCCACCCATCCACCGGCAATGAAGCGGTCGCGGGCACCATGGCGACCGTCGAGTCCAATGCGTCGCTCGGCGATGGCGCGCTCCGGTTGCCCCGAGTACCAGAGACACTGCGACCTCGTCATCAGCGCTCCCGGCACGGGAATCGGCAACGAGTCGTCAGGGCCGGGCGCGATCGCCAGCCCTTCGAGCGGTCGGCCGAGGTTGAAGAGCGCATGGGCCAGCAGGTGATCGCGAGACTGCGCCCACACGGCGGGAAGGTCGGCCTCGACGATCGTTTCCATCGCCGCGAGCTGCAGGTCAGGTCGGCCCGTTGCGAGGGCGGTCCAGGCGTCGCCGAAGGCCAGGTACGGCAACGCCGGCGCGTACCGGGTCGAGAGCTGTTCGACGCGGTCGATCACCGGAGCGAGCCGGTCCGCCCAACCCGACACCCGTGCCACGTAGCCGAGTTGCAGCAACGCCACGAGTTCGAGTTCATCGTCGCCGTCGGCGCGGAATCCGTCGGCGGCGGCCGTCAGGAGGTTCGACGTCAGCTCCGACGTCGGGTCGCGTTCGCGCTCGATGACACCGCTGGCGAGCAAGCCGGCCGGGGACCGGGCGACGTCGGAAGGCAGCATCCCGACCCACCGCGTGAGCTGGACAGCCTGCATGCCGGTCTCGACGCCGTCGCGGATCGCTCCCGTGAGCGCGAGCGACACGGCGTCCCAGTCCTCGACGTGAGCGGCCATGAGCAGGAGGCGTTCGAAGTCGCCGCGTTCGAGCAGCGTCGGGGTCACTGCGGCGACCGTCTGACACTGCTCCTCCAGCGACAGGACGTCTCGCAGCGCGTCAATCCACAGATCGTGGAGTCGGGCATCGCTACCGCTCCAGCGTACGAGCGGGAGATCGGCGGTCAGCTCGGCGAGGCCCATGCCCGTGGTCACACGAGCGAGGACGTCGTCGCCACCACCGGCGAACGCGAACGCCGCCAACGAACGCCGGCGAACTTCGTCGAGGGACACGACCACTTCCTGTTCGAGGAACTCGCGGGGCCGAGCCGGCGAGCCGCTCGCTGCGAGTTCGACGAACGCGGGCCACCCGTCGGCACCGCGCAACGACGCGACGTCGACGCCGCGGGCGTTCGAGAACGCGATCAACTCGTCGTCGGTGAGCATCAGCGCACGCTGATCGATCTCCGCGAACTCGCCGAGCACATCGAGCCGGGCCGTGTTCACAGGCGGCACGCTGCGGCCGGCGAGCAGCAGATGCCCGTTGTTGGGCAGCACTGTGAGCACGTCGGCCGCTGCAGGGCCGGCACCGATCAGGTGCGCATCGTCGAGCATCAGACACACCTGGTTCGGGAGCGCGCCGAGGACCAGCTCGCGCAGCGCTACCACCGGATCGTCTGCGGCACCAACGGCCACGCCCAGCGTGGCGGCCGCGGCGCCGACCACACCGTCGAGGAGACGTGACGCGTCGCGGTCGAGCGCCGAACACGGATACCAGACGTCGATGCCGTCACCCGGCGCATCGAGAGCCTGGGCGAGCAGGGTGGTCTTTCCGGAACCCGCTGCACCGACCACGGTGGTGAGTCGAACACAGAACCGCTGGTCGAGAAGGCCGAGGAGCCGGGGGCGCGCGACGACCGGTCCGTGTGGCAGTGCCCCCTGCGACGTCCTCGCTCGCATGGTGCGCACCCTAGGCAGACGGGCGTCAGCGGATCGTCAGTCATCGTCGCTGACGCCTCGCTGACGGTCGAGGGATACCAATCCTCCGGCGAGACCAACCCGAGCCTGACACCGAGGAGCAACCATGCGAAACAGGACCATCGCCGCACTCACGACAATCACCCTCGTCGCCGCCGCGTGCAGCAGCGACGCCGATTCGGGTGCCGACGACACCAGCGGGACCACCGCGGCCGACAGCGCCCCGACCGTCACCCAGGCAGCGACGACGCAACCAGCAACGACCCAACCTGCAACGACCCAGCCGGCAACGGACACCACGACCGCCGCACCGACGACCGAGTCGCCGACCACGACGTCGGACACCGGCGCACTGCCGGCCACACCCGTCGTCGCCGAACTCGCCGACGCCTACGACTTCCAAGGGGGGACGCCCGATCCGGCGCTGCTTCCTGCGCAACCCGGCGAGGTCGAGGCCCACTGGTATCGAGCCGGCAACGTGCTCGCTGTCGTCTACGTCGGCCTCGACGCGACCGTCGACGCCTGCCCGGGCAACTCGGCGATGCTCCCCACCGGCTTCGACTTCGTCAGCAACGCCGAACTGCCCGACGCCGCGTGCCCCGACTTCCCGACGCGCATCGAGAACTCCGCGTCGCAGGGTGTCCAGGTCTGCGACGGTCAGGTCGCGTATCTCACGCTCATCCCCACCGACACCAGCGGCCAACTGTTCTCGAGCGTCGAGCGGCCGGTGCCCGACGTCAACGGCGTGGGCCTCACCGGCGCCGTCGTGCTGGCAGACCCCTCGGTGTTGCCGGAGATCGACCCGGCTGACCTGGCCTGCTGATCGTGGGCGCCACACTGGAGGCGGACGGCGAGTTGTGGCACGGTGTCCCGCTCTGGAACTCGGACTACCCGATCGAATCAGACCTGTCCGCTGTGAACCTCCAACGGTTCCGCGCCGCACTCGATCGTGCGCGCGTCGCCGACCTCAACGAACGGCGTTCGACGTTCGACGAGGACTTCCCGCCCGACGACCACCCGCACCTCTTCATCGATCAGAACCCCTTCGATCTCGACATCAGCGAGATCCCCCCGGCTGCACGCGACGCCAGGAGGCACTTCCAGGACGACCACGAGACGTGGGAGCAGGACCGCCAGCGGCGTGCCATGGCGTCCTCGACGTCGTCCGGCGAGTCGGCCGGGACGGCCCCGGTGGTCGGACCGATGCCGTACCTCCCACCCGAACGAGAGACCGGGGTCGTCACGCCGGACATGCGAAAGGTCCAGTTGCTGACCGAGGTGACCGTCGAACGCCGCTGGGACGGTCCGGAGGCAGGCCAGTGGGTCTTCGACTCGTCGAGCGGGAACCGGATCGGCATCCCGTACGGCTCACCGCTGCCCGAGGGAGCGACGGTCGTCGACCACGACACGGAATCCGGCTACTACATCATCGACGAGTCGCGCGACGTCTTGCACATCGCCGAGGGCGATCCGCTTCCGTTCGGCGCCGACGTGGTCCGGACCGATGCGACGGGGACGTGGGTCCGCGTCAGCGGCGCCGACTTGATGTTCCGGTTCGACGGCGACGGACGGCTGCTGGGGACCGAACACGGATCCGGAGGGGACCAGCGTCCGGCGTCGATGATGCTCGTCAGCTACCACCGGGAAGCAGGGGTGCACACGGCCACCGCCGTGATGATCGACGTCGACACCAAGCGGGTCTTCGAGACCAGCACGTCGAGGACCGACTCGATGCACACTGCGGTCGACGAAGCGATCGTCGGCGTCGACCGCACCGTGGCCCCGTGGCACCAAGATGGGGCGAGCCCGCTCCACCCGACCCGTCGCGCGCAGCTTCGCTCAAACCTGTTCCCGCCGGTCGCAGCACCGACAGCGCCACCAGCCGAACCCGACCCGACGATCCCGTCGTGGATCAAGCTGGTGACGGCACTGGTGGGACTGCTCGCGCTGGCCGCTGGCGCAATCGGGCTGGTTGCCCGCGGCGACGACAACGACGACGCGGTGGCGCAGACCGCGGTGCCGGTGAGCAGCGACGAGCCGGCGCCGACCGACAGCCCAACCCCAACCGACGGCCCAACCCCAACCGGCGAGGCCGCTCCGGCCGATGATCGGCCCGCACCGGTGGCCGGACCCCCGGAAGTGATCGGCGAGATCGGCGGACCGCAGGAGACCGCGATCCGGGTCGAGACCGACCCCGACGGCGGCCTGTCGTGTCGATCGTCGGCACCGACGGGCGGCAACTCGACGCATCCGAGATCGTCGAATTCTTCGCGTTCATCGCGACATACCCGCAAGAGGTGCTCGATCGACTCGCCAACCAGTCGAGCTACCCCTGCGGCGCCGTCACCGACGAGTACCGCGTCACCTGCCCGATCGGCGCTGCGCTCCTCGAGGAGGGCGAATACATCGTGGTCGGCACCGTCCTGGATGGCCCGGTCGGTGAGGGCGCCGCATCGTTCACGTACGGGCTGGCTTTCGACGACGACGGCGACGACAGCGACAACTACCAGTTCGTGCCCCCGTTCAGCGCCGACTTCTTCCGCAACTCCGAGCACTGGTACCAACTCCACATCGACGCACGAGGGCGCCGCACGATGTGGGCCGACGAGGTCCGCGACGGCGTGCTCGGCCACCCTCGGCACTCGTCGGCGATGGTGATCGAATTCGACGAGACGCTCGTCTGGATCGTGCCGCGCAGCGAGATCCCGGGCGAGCAACTCGCCTACCGGGTCACGGCGTTCCACAATGACGGAGATCCGGCAGCGGTGCCCGATCCGAGGTTGTCGGGCGGCGACGTCAGCGGACTCGGGGTGGACGAACCGCTCCAAGCGATCGGTCAGGAGACGATCGCCTTCGACGACGTCACCGCGCTCCCGCCCGACATCGGCGATTCGCTGCCACGTGTCGACCCACCCGCCGACCCCGACGCGGCGATCGCTGCCGCCCTGGTGCAGGACTTCAGCAACCGGCTCAATGCGGCGCTCGCCGATGACGACGCCGAAGGTGTGGCGGCCACCCTGCTGCCCGGATTGCTGTCGGGGCCGAAGGGCGCCGAGTGCCGGGTGGCAATCGACGCGACGATCGTCCAGGCCGACTCGGTCGATTTCGATGCTGACGTTGGCCCGCCCGACACCTCGACGCAGCACGCGTTCTACGCCCCTGCCGCGACGATCAACTATCCGACCGGGCCGGCGCCCTGGGTGCCACCGCTGCTGCCGGGACCGCAGGGGCAGCTGTTCCTGATACTGCCGTCGTGTGTGTGAGCCCGGCCGTTCCCACGACTCGGTGATCGGGCGCCGCCCGTCGGCGTGTACCGTCGGGCATCCGAACCGACGTGCACGGTCGGTGATCCGCAGGGGGATGCATGAAGGTGTCGGTCTCGGTCGGCAGCGCGTACTACGACGGCGAGAACTGGGACGACCTGGTTGCATACGTCGTCGCCGCCGACCGCTTCGGGGTCGACACGGTCTGGTCGGCCGAGGCGTGGGGCATGGAGGCCGTCGCCTCGCTCGGTTACCTCGCCGCGAAGACCGAACGTATCCGCCTCGGATCGGGGATCATGCAGATCAGCGCTCGAACGCCTGCCACCACCGCGCTGACGGCGTTGTCGCTCGCCCAGATCTCCGGCGACCGATTCAGCCTCGGGCTGGGGGTCAGCGGCCCCCAAGTGGTCGAAGGCATGCACGGCGATGCCTTCGCCAAACCGCTGTCACGGCTGCGCGAGTACATCGACATCGTCCGCCTCGGCATCAGCGGTGAACGGATGGTGTACGACGGCGACCGCTATGTACTCCCCCGCCCCGGCGGCGAGGGCAAGCCGTTGAAGGCGGCGATCCGACCCCACCCGGATCTGCCGATCTACCTCGCCACGCTCGGCCCGAAGTCACTCGAACTCACCGGGGAGTTGGCCGACGGCTGGCTCGGCACCTCCTTCATTCCCGAGCACGCCGACGTGCTGCTCGACCCCATCCGCACCGGCGCCGAACGGGCGGGCCGAACGCTCGACGACATCGACGTCCAGATCAACGCACAGCTCGCGATCTCCGACGACGTCGATGCACTGATCGCCCGCGCCCGACCCGGCATGGCCTTCACGCTCGGCGGGATGGGGTCGGCAACCACCAACTTCTACAACGCCGCCTACACCCGAGCCGGCTACGGCGACGTGTGCGCCGAGGTGCAGCGACTGTGGGTGGCAGGCGACAAGGCAGCAGCCGCCGCGGCAGTCCCCGAGGACCTGGTGCTGTCGGCGTACCTGATCGGCACCGACGACATGGTTCGCGACCGGGTGCGCGCCTGCGCCGCGGTCGGAGTCGACTGCCTTCGCCTGGCGCCGCAAGGTCGCACCGCCGCCGAGCAGATCGCACACCTCGAGATGGCGATCGACCTGATCGCCTCGGCCACCACCGCCTGACGATGGCGCACCCCGGCATCCATGCCGTCAGTCGCCCCGACGCGCCGGCGCTGATCATGACAGCGAGCGGCGAGACGACCACGTGGGCCGAACTCCGCCGTCGTTCGATCAGTGCGGCCAATGCGTTCCACGACCTCGGGCTACGCGCCGGAGACCCCGTTGCGTTCTGTATCGAGAACCGACCCGAGTTCGCCGTGCTCCTGTGGGCATGCCATGACGCGGGCTATCTGTCACGCCGATCTCCACCAGGCTGACCCCGGACGAGTGCCTACATCGTCGATCGACTGCAGCGCAGACGGTGTTCCTCCACAGCCAGCACACCGCCGCGGCCGGCGCTTCGGTGGCCGCACTCGACGGTGTCGGGCACGTCATCGACATCGACAGCCACGAGTCGCTCGACTCCGGTGAGAGCGCGAACCCACGGTACGAGCGGGCCGAGGGCATCGGCATGCTCTACTCGTCGGGGACCACCGGCAAACCGAAGGGTGTCTGGCGAGCTGCCCCCGACGAACCCGTCGACGAGCTCGGCCCGGCCGATCGCGCCGCTGCCCAGACGTTCGGGATCACGCCCGAGGGTGCGGGCATGTGTCGTATCGGGCCCGACGAATGGCTCACCCACAAGGGCTCGGTCGGCAGATCGGCTCGCGGGCCCGTGCTGATCGTCGACGACGAGGGCAACGAACTGCCTGCCGGCGAGGTCGGACAGATCTGGTTCGTCAACAGCAGCGACTTCCGCTACCACGGCGACGAGGCAAAGACAGCCGAAGCACGCCGCGGCGCCGGCGGCACGTTCGGCGACATCGGCTATCTCGACGGCGACGGCTACCTCTATCTCACCGACCGCAAGTCGTTCACGATCAATGCCGGCGGCATCAACATCTATCCCCAGGAGGTCGAGGACGTGCTACTCGCCCATTCGGCGGTGCATGACGTCGCCGTGTTCGGGCTTCCCAACGACGAGTACGGCGAGGAGGTCAAGGCCGTCGTCGAACCCGACCCCGCAGCGCTCGCCGACGACGCACTGATCGCCGAACTCCTCGCGCACTGCCGCACGCATCTCGCCGGATTCAAGGTTCCACGATCGATCGATTTCGAGCCACAACTCCCTCGGGAGCCCACCGGCAAACTCCGCAAACACCTGATTCGCGAGCAGTACCTTCCGGATTCCCCCACGTCGGAGGGGACCGTCAGCGGATCAGACGGGCGAGCTTCGGGAGCGCGCACGGGCGTCCCGAGCAGGCATCCCAGGTGGCGAGGCCGCCGCTGAGTTCGCGCAATCCACCGAGTTCGCACACCTCCGCAGCGAGCGAGAGTCTGGCGGCGAGCTCCTCGGGGCTGTAGGCAGCCCACTGCGCAGGATCGGACGCGTCGTCGTCGGACACCGCCGCCCCGTCGGAGCAGTTCCATCCTCTGTCGTCAGCAGTGCGGGAACGCAGGATTCGAACACTGCCCGTCGGGCTCACCAGGATCGTGCCCGGACGCAACGCTGTTCGAAGATCGGCCACACCGGTTCATCGGCACCGAACCCGGCGGAGTTGAGCCATCGTTTGGCCTCAACGGTTCCGGTGCGTCGCAAGGAATGACCCTCGCACGGCGCGCACGCCCTCCCCACGGGCGGTACCGTGCCCGCGGACATGGTCCTCGTGGTGCTGGCGCTGGTCTCCGGCCTCTCTTTTCTGCGCTACGGATACGAGATCCTGTCGCGACCGCGGTTGGAGGAGGAGTTCTCCCGCTACGGCCTCACCGAGTTCCGCGGACTCGTCGGCGTGCTGGAGATGCTCGGCGGCGCCGGCGTCGTCATCGGGCTGGCGTTCGCCCCGGTGGGCGCGCTCGCTGCGCTCGGCCTCTCCGCGCTGATGTTGCTGGGTCTCGTCGTCCGTATACGGCTCCGCGACGCTCCTCGCCTGATGGTGCCCGCGGCGTTGCTCTGCGTACTGAACGCGGTGCTGGTGGGCCTCTTCCTCAGTTCGTGACGGTGGGCGGCGTTGCCGACCGACCACCGTTGAGGACCGCTGAAATCGTGGCCAGCGACAACACCGACAGCGCCGGCAGGTAGCGCTTGATCTGATCGCCGACCTTGATGTGCATCGCGATCGCGCCGAGCATGAATGCGGCCAGGCCGATCGATGCAGGTCGGACGAGCTGTGGTTTGGCGTGCCCTACGAGCAACATGCCCGCCAAGCTCACCTTCGCCGCTCCGACTGCGTACATCGCCGACTCGGAGAGCCCGTACTCCTCGAATTCTTCCTTCATGTTGGTGGCCTCGCCACCTCGGTATCCGGTGTCCTTGTTGAACCGGTTGAACCAGACGTTGAGAATCCAGAGTGCAGCAGCGGTCTGGGCGATCTTGCCGATCAGTTTCATGAGCTGGGGTCCTTCCGAGAGGTGACGGTCTGACTCTAGGTGCAGATCGGACTCACCCGACGTGCTGGGTTCCCATGCCCGCTCAGAAGTCCGAGCGGACCACGGCAATCGCGCGGTCGATCTTTGGCTGGGCCTCGGCGTCGTGGGGCCGGTTCTGATCCGGGACCAGCTCGGGCTGCTCGTCGAGTTGACGATCGGTGAGGAGGAGACCGCCGACAACAACGGTGCCGTAGACGGTGATGAGGAACACGAGGACGCCGACAACGAAAATTGCGAGGCTCATGACATGGCCTCCTCTCGCTCACGAACAGCAGGCTGATCGACTGGGGTGAGAAGCAACGTGCCCAACGAGTGGATCGAGGGAACCCAGAGCCCCACGAAGATGCCAGCGGTGGTCTGACCCTGTACGAAGTACAGCCAGACGGAGAACAGGAACGACAAGAAGCCGGCGATCAGGAACGGCAGCTTCAGCCGAAGGGATGTGGGAAGTGATTTCATGGGGTCCTTTCGTGTTGACGGTGTGTTTAACATCGCTTAGCACGATTTATTCCCACGACTCCGAATTCGTCGGGATGCCCTCCGGCACCACCGATCGGGATGGTTTCGTTCCTGCGGCTCTGGCAACCTTCCCCCATGGCCGATGCCACACCTCAGCTCAGCGACTTGATCAGCACCGCCGCAGCCGCCGCCGCCAGCGCCCGGGACCGGGCCTATGCGCCGTACTCGAACTTCACCATGGGAGCCGCCGCCGTGTCGGCCGAGGGCGACGTCGTCGACGGCGTGCTGGTGGAGAACGTGTCACTGGGGCTCGCCATGTGTGCCGAGCGTGTCGCGCTGTTCGCTGCGGTGACCCGCGGGATCCGACCCACCGTGCTGGCGGTGTGCTCGAAACGCACAGGAGGCGAACTCACACTGCCGTGCGGTGCGTGCCTGCAAGTAGCGCTCGAACTCGCCGGGCCCGACCTCACCGTGGTCGCGGTCGATCCGGACGGCGAGATCGAACAGGCCTCGCTCAGCACGCTGCTGCCTCGCGGACCCAGCAGACACACACCCGAGTTCGATGCGTAGACGAGCGCCCGCAGCGCCGGGTCAATCGATGATCGCCGCGTACACCAGCGAACGCAGCTGACCCCGGAAGTCGAACGCCCCGCTCGGGATCAACTGGGTCATGAACACCGCGTACAGGTCCTCGATCGGGTCGACCCAGAACACCGTCGACGCCGCACCGCCCCACATGAAGTCGCCGGCCGGGCCGACCCCGGCGGTCTCGGCCGGGCCGAGCCCCACCGCCACCTGGAGCCCGAACCCGTTGCCGTCCATTCCGACCTCGCCGTAGCCACCGGGCATCGCGACGTCGCGAAGCATGCCCCCTCCGGGCAGGTGGTTGGTGCGCATCAGCTCGATCGTCGGTCGCGAGAGCACCCGATGCCCCTGGGCCATGCCACCGGCGGTGAGCGCCGATGCGAACCTGACGTAGTCGTCGAGACTTCCGAGCAGGCCGCCACCACCCGACTGCAACGCCGGCTCCCGACAGGCGCGCTGCTTGGCACGATCGTCGAGGAGACGGACCTCCTTTCGGGCCGTTCGTGCGTACAGCGACGGCACCCGATCGGCGTCGGTTTCGGGTACGTGGAACCCGGTGTCGACCATGCCCAGCGGATCGAAGATCACCCGTCGCAGGTAGTCGCCGAAGCTCTCGTCGGCAATCACCTCGACGAGGCGGGCACAGATGTCGGACGACCACGAGTAGTACCAGTGATCGCCGGGCTGGAACCACAGTGGTTCAGTGGCCAGCAGCCGGCTGAGGTCGGCCAGTGTCGCCGACCGGTCGAGCGATCGCGAGGCACCACCCTCGATGAGCGCCTCGAGGTTCATTCGAGCCTCCGGAGGTCCTGCCCCGATCCCGGTCATGTGCATCAACGCATGCTTCACGCTGATCGGCCGATCGGCTGGAACGACCTTCACGCTGCCATCTCCCTGTTGGACGCTGACCTTGGCGTCGCGCCATTCGGGCAGGAAGCGGTGGATCGGATCGTTCAGCTTCACCTTGGCTCGTTCCATGAGCGTCAGCAGCGCCACGCCGGTGATCGGCTTGCTCATCGAATACAGCCGCCAGATCGTCTGGTCATCGAGCGCTGCGCCAGTTTCGAGATCCATCGTGCCGACGGTCGAGCGGTGGGCCAAGTGGCCGTGACGGCCCACCGCAATCTGGTAGCCGGCGATCTTGCCCGGCTCGACGTAGGCAGTACGGAAGTGCTCGTCGATGCGTGCCAGGCGTGCGGCGTCGAAGCCGGCCGCTTCGGGGTTCAGGGTCGGGTTCATCGGTTGCGACTCTGTCGCAGCGGTGCGTCCGAGAACGAGTTGAGCGTGAGCGCCGGGGCCGGCGGTGGCAGTCGGCGATCCATCCGCACGACCCGGGCGACCACGGCGAGCCCGAGGCGACCGAGTCGGTGCTGCGAAGCAAGCTCCACCATCCGCACCGACGGCACTGCCAGCGCGATCGTCGTGAGCGATGCAACGACGCACAGGAACACCAGCATGAGCGCAGGGTCGTCGATCGCGTCGCGGGGATGCAGCGTTCGGGCGAACGGCAGCAGGAACGTTGCCGGGATCAACCAGGCGATCGCTCGGCGGAGCGCGATCGGTTCGCTGACCGCCCTGGCCAGTGCGAAGAGCAGCGTGATCTCCATCACCAGGTAGAACGCCGACGGGTTCACTCGTCCCGCCATCGTGAACGCAAGGTTGAGCACGATCCCAGCCCAGAGCGCCGGCCGCACGAACCGGTTCGTGAGCAGGCATCCGCCGATGACCAACTGTGCAGCGAGCACGCCCAACGCCACCAGTGTCGCCAACGGCTCGACCAGCACATCGGAGAACCAGGTGAACCACGGGAGCATGTGCGGCCGCTGTTCGACCAGGAACTCGCGGAGCGCGTCACCAGTCCACCACTCCGGGTCGATGACCTTTTCGGTGCCGGCGCGCAACCAACCCGCAGCCAGGAACAGCTGCAGTGGGATCAGGGTGGCGGCGAGCACCCGCCGGCGACGCGGTGACGTCGTGGGCTCGGTCGCAGCGGTGGTCCGTGGGTACAACGGTTCGAGTTCTCGCGTGCCAGTCGACATGCAGGCGATGCTCGCTCTGCGCGGTAAAGGGCCCGAGAGCCGTCGGCAAGAATCCTCGAAAGACCAACGACGGACTCGGCACACCAACCTGATGCGGGGTCTGTGAGACTCACCGGCGTGAGGACGACGCGATGACAGGCAACCGGTGGCTGGCGAAGCTCGAGGAGCACCCCGACCACTCCGACAACTACGTCGAACGATTCCGGACGATGGCAGCGAACGGCGCCGACCTGCACGGCGAGGCACGGTTCATCGACGCCATGGTTGGTCGCGGCGCCCGTGTCCTCGACGCAGGTTGCGGCCCTGGACGGTTGGGTGGCCGCCTCGCCGAGCTGGGCCACGACGTGATCGGCGTCGACCTCGACCCGGTGCTGATCGCGGCGGCCGAGGCCGACCATCCCGGACCGGCCTGGCTGGTCGGGGATCTGTCGACGTTCGATCTCGCCGACAACGGGTTCGAGATCGGTTTCGACGTCGTCGTCTCCGCGGGCAACGTGATGGGCTTCCTCGATCCGGCGACTCGCCGGCAGGTCCTCCGCCGACTCGCCGGCGTGCTGACCGCCGACGGACGTCTCGTGGTCGGGTTCGGCTCGGGCGGCGACTACCCGTTCGACGAGTTCTTCGACGACGTGGAGTCCGTCGACCTGACCACCGAGCTCAGACTGTCGACCTGGGATCTGCGACCGTTCACGGAGGAATCGGAGTTCCTCGTCGCTGTCCTCGTGCCCGCCCCCTGAACCTGGAACTCCTGTCGCCCTTCTCGTGAACAGATTCACCTCTGAGAGGCGAACTTGTTCACGAGAACGTTCCAGGGGGCGGGTGGCGCGCTGGTCAGTTGCCCGAGAACTCCGGCGGGCGCTTCTCGACGAACGCCGCAGCCGCTTCGCGGTGATCCGCGGTGCTCATCGTTCGGACCATTGCCGACGCTTCGGCATCGAGGGCCTCGGCCAACGTGGCCCCC
>CAWKCN010000021.1:0-51689 GCA_963848145.1 Ilumatobacteraceae bacterium | reverse complement strand
GGAGCGCGGACCGGCGACCGCTACGAGGTCACTGCCGATGAGCGCGCGCGTTCGAACGTGACGGCTACGTCCACCTTCCGGACGTGCTGACCGAAGCGGAACTCACGGCGCTCGACCCGGTGTACGACGCCTTCATGCGCGGCGAGATCGCCGTCGAGGGTCGAGATCTCGCCGACATGGTCACCGGCGAGTTCGGCACCGACCCGACCACCTATCGGATCTTCAACGTGATGCTGCCGCGCCGGTACCACCCCGACTGGCAGGGCAACGTGTTCGAGCGGGTCGCCCACTCGATCGCCGAGCAGCTGTGCGGCGAGGGCATGACACTCGACTTCGACCAGCTCCTCGCCAAGCAGCCCGGCCGCGAGGACGCGGTCTTCGCCTGGCACCAGGACCAGGCGTACTGGATCCACACCGACGACCGCCGGACCGCCACGTGTTGGCTGGCCGTCGACGACTCGACGATCGACAACGGGTGCATGCAGTTCCTGCCCGGCAGCCACACCGAGCCGGTTCGGCCGCATCGACCGGCCGGGGCGAGCCGCGAAGAACAGCACACGCTGGTCACCGACCTCCGCCCCGACGATCATCTGGTGCCGGTACCGATCCGTCGCGGCGACATCACCGTGCACAACGAGGGCGTGCTCCACGGCTCTGGCGGCAACCGCAGTGCGGCGAGCTGGCGGCGCGCCTACATCGCGGCGTTCCGCTCGAGCGAAACCGTTCGCCGCGAACGTGAGCTCGGCTTCACCCACTCCCACAACGACGACCAGGACGTGCTCGCCGTCGTCGACGGGCTGCTGGCGACCGACGACTGATCGCACGGTCGCCGCAGCAACGAGCGTCGTGACGAGCGCTTCGGTCAGCGGGTGAGGACGGCGGCGGCGTCGGCCGCGATGCGCATGTCGTCCTGTTCGGGCAACCCGCTCACACCCACCGCACCGACCACCGCGCCCTCCACGACCAGCGGGACCCCGCCACCCCACCCGGTGTAGCGCAGGTCGCCGAAGTTGGTGATCGGGAAACCCTCGTTGCGTGAGGCGTCGCCGATCTCACGCGACGGGCGGCGTTCACGGGCAGCGGTGTAGGCCTTGTTGATCGCGTTGGCGATCGACGGCAGCGGGCACCCGTCGGTGCGCACGAACGCAACGAGTTCGCCGTGGTGGTCGACGACGGCGACGGCAGCACCGAGCCCATCGCGGTCGAGCTCCGACTGGACAGCAGCGAGGACGAGCTGGGCGTGCTGGTGCGAGAGGTCGGCCATCGCCGGATCGTAGCGACGCCTGTTGGTTCAGGCCGGCGCGAGCGTGACCGCCCGCACGGTCGGGGTGCGGACGACGCCAGCCCCTCGGTGCTCGAGTCGTCGACCATGCAACGGGCGTGACAGGCGATCAGAGATGCACGCTGTCGGGCGCAGCCCAGATCTCGAACGTCACCACGTCGTCGTAGCCCATCCGCTGGTACAACGAGCGTGCCATCGGGGTGGAGTGCAGGACGGTCCGTTCGACTCCGACGGAGCGAGCCGCATCGAGAGCGATCGAGCACAACAGGCGCGCCAGGCCCCGCCCGCGGCCGCCCTCGGTGGTCGCCACGCCGTAGATACCGGCAACACCGCCCGGGTTGACGAGGTGGTCGATGTGGAGCCCGACCTTCGACACCGGCTGCCCGTCGACCATGGCGACCCACACCCGCGTCCGCTCGTCGAGCGAGGTGCGGTAGGCCTCGATCAGGTACTCGGACGATTCCTCCCCGAGCCCGTATCGCCACGAGACCAGCTCCAGCCATGTGTGTGAGTCGTCCAGCGTGAGTTCGACGACCTCAACGCCGTCGGGAACCTCGTCCGGCCGTGGGAGGTCGGCGAGGTCGGCGGCCATCCCGTACAGCTCCTCGGCGCACTCCAGGCCGAGACCCGCGAGCGCGTCCCTGATGGCGGGATCGGTCGTCGGATGCACCATCCAGACGGGGGTGACGCCTCGCTCCATCATCGGAGCCAGCAGCGCCTCGGCCTGGTCGCGCAGCGGCCGGTCGCCCTCGTCGTGGAACCGCAGGACAGCGTTGTACGGCGGCCGCGCGACCGGCGTCTCGATCACGAGCCGTGTCGCAGTGTCGACGAGGCGTCCCCCCGGTCCGCGCCCCATGAACGAGAACATGCTCCACGCCGAGTGTTCGAGTTCACTGATCCGCGCATCGTCCATCGGCCGATCATCGTGTGCCCGCTGTGTCGTCGAGCGAACCGAACTCGACCACGATCCCGGCTCGGCGCGGGTCTCGCCCGATCAGGGTTCGGCGACCCCGTCCGCCGGATCGATCCGCTCGAACCGACTGACCCGATGAATGCCGAAGTTCGACTCCTCGTGGAGCGCTCGCAGCAGCGTGACGGGGTGCGGGAACCGGGCGTCGAAGCGAGCCTGCAGCGTCTGCTGGAGATGCTCGTCACCCACCAGCCGCCACGATTCGATCGACTCCCACACGAAGGTCAAGCACGATCCGCCCGGGGTGGGCGTCGTCGAGCCACACCTCCTTCGACAGGAACGGGATGTGGTCGAAGCCGTCGGTGTGGGCCTCACCCAACGTCCACACCTCGTGGTCGACGGCCAGGAACTCCTCCACGTGCTCGGGGGCGACCTCGAAGACCAGCACCTCGACGGGCAGGCGTTCGCCAGAGATGTAGCGGTAGTCGCTCGGCACGACCGCGACCGTAGCGGTCCATCCCGGCACCTCACCGGGGCCGGGTCGGCGCCTCCTCGGCTGCGTCAGGCGGACGAACGGGCGACGCCGATGTCGTCGCGCAGATCCTTCGCCTTCACGATCTCCTTGCCGAACGGGAACAGCGCGAGCGGCACGAACTTGAACGACTGGATCCCGAACGGGATGCCGATGATCGTGATGCACAGCAGCACACCGGAGATGGCGTACGACACCGCCAGCAGGACACCCGGGATGAACCACAAGATGTTGCCGACCAGGCCGCCGGTGACCGCGGTGGGAGACGGGACCGCCGTGCGGCCGAACGGCCAGAGCGCGAAGTTGGCCAGCTTGAAACACTGCCGCCCGAACGGCAGCAGGACGATCGTGATCGACAGCAGCACACCGATGAAGGCCCAGGCGAGCGCCATCCAGAATCCGTTCAGGATCAGCCACAAGATGTTGCCAATGGTTCTCATCGGATCCCCACTGTGCCTCTCGCGCGCCCCGCCCGCAAATGTTCGTCGTCAGCAGCCGCCGACTGGTCGAGGTGCCAGGTCACTCGGTGGATCCGTCGTGCGGTTCGAAGACGACGACGGGGGTGTCGGCCGAGCGCGAGGCGGCGTAGGCGTCGAGGCCGTCGTCGATCTCGGCCCACCGGCGCCACAGTCGTTCACGCTCGTCGCCGTCGACCTGGCGGGCTCGCACGGGGCGCTCCGGCTGGCCCTTCAGACGGACGACCGCGTCGGGGTGTGCCTCGAGGTTGAGCCACCATGCCGGCTGGCCCTCGTCCCAGCCGTTCATGGCGAGCACGACGGGTGACGCACCGTCCTCGATGTAGCCGAGGATGACGCTGCGCCGTTCGCCGGACTTCCGACCGATCGTCGTCAGGTGCATGGCGCCCCAGCCGCGCTTGCTCTGCGGGGTCCACAACACGCGTGCGCCGAGCATGCGGTAGAGGAGCCGGTGCGCCCGCCAGAAGAAGTGCTTGAACCACGCCGGAGGCAACCTCGGCGCTTCGGTCTCCGTGGCCATGGCCTGCTCCCTTCACCGTTGGGCGTCGCTGAACCCGTCGTCGACGCATCGAGCGTCGGCCCCTCACCACCAGCCTTCGCTCCATGCGCCACGGCGACCAGGGGCCGAGGTCCTGGTGGGTGCAGCGCTCATGTAGCGGAGCTCACGTGCCGATGAACACACCATGCTGGGTCATCCCGACGTCTCGAGTAGCGGCCAGGTCGGTCGGACGCGGTCGCCGTCAGCGCTTCGTTCTCTCGAACTCGGGGCGCTCCTCCGGGCGATCGACGAACTGCACCTCGACGGGCTGCTGACCGACGCCGAATGCCGGACCAAGCGCCGGCGACTCACCGCTTCGATCTGACCGGCGCGACGTCAGACGCGCCGAATCGACAGCCGATCCCGGCGACGACGATCGTCAGTCGGCGACGCCGAACGCTGCGATCACCTTCGACGGGTGGAGCCGTACGAGCAGTTCGCCGGGCACGCCGTTGCGTCGACCGAACTCCTCGGCGCGGTCGGCGCCCATGTAGCGGCCGCCGATCATCGTGGCGAACCGGCGCACCTCGTCGAGGTCGTCGTGCAGGGTGACGGTGCCGTCGATCTTCACGAACGAGAACGGCGGCTTGTCGTCGTCGACCACCAGCGAGGCCCGGCCCTCGCGGGCCAGCGATCGACCCTTCCCGGTGTCGGCGCCGGTGTTGAACACGACATCGTCGCCGTCGAGCACGAACCAGATCGGCGCAACGTGGGGCGCCCCGTTGGACGCAACCCACGCGATCTTTCCGGTGCGCGTGCCGTGCGAGAGGAAGCTGCGAACCCGGTCGTCGGAGAGTGAGGCCATGGTCCAGTCTGACCGATTCGAGCCGGACCTCGTCACCTCGACGCAGTGTCTGACATCGCTCAATCGACCAGACGATCGAGCAGCCAACGCGGTCCGACGACCGAACCATCGGCCGACCGCACCCGGCCCGCCAACTCTCGGTCGGCGGTCACCACGACCGCACCGTCGTGGGCGGCGGCGACGGCGGCGATCGTGTCGTCGCCCTCGCCCGGCGCATGCACCACCGCCACACCGTCGAGGTCGTCCTCGTCGGCGCCACGCCGGAACTGACCTTCGAGCACGATCGTCACCGGCGCGTCCACCCCGCCGGCCGCCACCGTCGCACGCACCTGCTCGACGAACCGACCCGCGGCGCCCGGCCGATCACGCCACCAACCGGTCGGCCGCGACCCGATCACGTTGGCCGCGTCGATCACCAGCATCGCCCCAGCCTCGCACTCCGCCATCGCCGCCGGCAGCGATGAGCGAACCCACCAGATCTGCGGGTTTGGCTCATCGCTCGGTTGGGCGACTCGGGCCCGGCAATGGGGACTCTGGCAGCATCGGCGGATGACCTCCGGTCGAACCACCGTCTTCGTCGCCCGCCGTATCCACACGATGGAGCCGGGCTTCCCGACCGCCGAGGCAGTTGCGGTACGCGACGGCAGGATCCTCGCCGTCGGATCGCTCGCCACCGTCACCGGTGCCCTCGGCGACGAACCATTCGACCTCGACGAAACGCTGCGCGACCACGTCGTGCTCCCCGGCCTGATCGACCAGCACCTCCACCCGCTGCTCGGAGCGACGACGCTGGCGATGGACGTGATCGCCACCGAGGACTGGGTGCTGCCCGACCGCACCTTTCCCGCCGCCCGCTCGCACGACGAGTACATCGCCAGGCTCCGCGCCGCTGAACAGGCGCTCGGCGACGATCCCGGCGAGTGGCTGACCACCTGGGGCTACCACTCGCTCTGGCACGGCCGGCTCGACCGGACGGTGCTCGACGAGGTGAGCGCCACCCGGCCGATCGCCGTCTGGCAGCGGTCGTGCCACGAGCTGTACCTCAACAGCGCGGCGATCACTGCGCTCGACATCACCCCGGAGTCGGTAGCGGGTCGCGGGCCGGCGAGCGACCAGATCGACCTCGACGCCGGCCACTTCTGGGAGGCCGGGTTCTTCAACGTGGTGATGGGCAAGGTCGCCCCGCACATCATCAGCCCCGAGCGGATCGAGCGAGGTCTCCACCAACTGGTCGCCTACCTCCACCAACACGGCGTCACCGCGATCAACGAGCCGGGAATCGCGTGGGCGGTCGAGCCGTTCGACCTGTACCAGCAGATCCTCGGTGCCGACGACGTGCCGTTCCGCACCTCGTTCCTCGTCGACGGCCGCACGCAGGCCGCCCGAGGACTCGACCCCGATGCGGTCATCGACGACGCCCTCGAACAGATCGCCCGCGCACCGGAGGGCAAGGTCTCGTTGCTCTCCGGTCAGGTGAAGATGTTCGCCGACGGGGCGATCATCTCGCAGCTGATGCAGATGCGCGAGCCCTACCTCGACGCCGACGGTCGACCCGACCCCGACCACGACGGCGAGTGGATGGTCGAGCCCGACGTGCTCGAGAAGTACTTCCGCATCTACTGGGACGCCGGCTGGCAGATCCACACCCACGTCAACGGCGACCTCGGCCTGGAGGTGCTGCTCGACATCATCGAGCGGTGCATGATTGCCACCCCCCGTGCCGACCATCGCAGCGTGATCGTCCACTTCGCCAACTCGACCGAGGAGCAGGTCGACCGGATCGCCCGCCTCGGCTGCATCGTGTCGGCCAACCCGTACTACCCGGTCGGGTTCGCCGACCGCTACGGCGAGTTCGGCCTCGGCCCCGAGCGTGCCGACACGATGGTGCGCAGCGCGTCGGTGCTCGCCCGCAACGTTCCGCTCGCATTCCACTCCGACCTCCCGATGGCGCCCGCCGAGCCGCTCGCACTCGCGTCGTTCGCGGTCAACCGCATCACCGAGACGGGTCGGGTCGCCGCCCCCGAACAACGGATCGGGGTCCACGACGCACTGCGCGCCGTGACCATCGAAGCGGCCTACTCGTGGCAGCTCGAACACGAGCTGGGCAGCATCGCCCCCGGCAAGGCGGCGACGTTCACCGTGCTCGGCGCCGACCCCTACGAGGTCGACCCGACGGACCTCCGTGAGGTCCCGGTGATCGGATCGGTCTTCGAAGGGCGCTGGTTCCCCGTGCCCGAGAGCCATCGACGCGACCTCGTCGGCCATGCACCCTCGCTCGTCGCGCTCCCGGGCTCGAACGGTCAATCCGGGGATCACCATCACGACGGCCACGGCTGCTCGTGCGAGGTGGCACGACACCTCGCCGAAGCCTGGCGCGCCGTCGTCGACGCCAACTGCGACATCGCCTGAGCGTGTTTGGGGGGAGTCGTCGACGTTCAGCGGGAGGATCGCACTGTCGGCGCAGAGAGTCACGATCGGTCGGCCCCGAGAACCTCCAGCACCGATTCGGTCGACCGGTGACGCTCGGCCGGTCCGAGGCTGGTGACGACGACCGTCTCGCCACCGCCGGCACGTTGCACGAGTTCAGGCAGCATGTTGCTGAGTTCACTGACTTCCACGTTCATCTGGCCACATTGGCGGTTTCCGGGGACCACATTCGAGAAGGATTGTCCGATCGTGAGCGATCGCCAATGGTTTGCCGGGCGTCTCGGCGTGGGTCCGAGGGCTGACGCGGCGATACTCGGGGAACGATGGTCAAGCATCCCGTTCCGCGAGCAGCCGACAGCTCGAAGCCGAATCGCCCGACGAAGGCGGTCACCGACGAACCCCAGGCGTCGCCGGAGAAGCTGCAGGCGATCGCCCACTCCCGCGGTCGGATCTGCAAGAAGCGCAACTGCAAGGTGTGCGCACCGCTACGCGAGACCCGCCGTCTCAAGAAGGCACAACGAAAGGCCGACGCGCAGGCGAAGCTGCACGCGAAGGGCCAGCCATGCGGCCGGAGCAACTGCTCGGTCGCTGTCTGCGTCACCGCACGAAACGCCGATCCGGTGGCCGAAGCTCCGACCCCGCCGCGAACCGACGTACCGAACGACGACCCCGCCGAGGCACTGCATCGGCAAGCGGAGCGGCACCGCATCGGGCTGCCGTGCGGGTTGGAGACCTGCCCGAACGAGCAGTGCGTCGAAGGCTTCGCGCAGGAACGCGTCCGCCGCCACCGGGCCCGCCGGCCCTGCAAGTCGCTCGGGTGCGACAACCCGATCTGCGTCGCCAGCCGCTCGAACCGCTGACGGAGAGGCCGGAGTCAGCGGGCCGCCATCATCACCCGCCGGCTGGGAGGAAGATCTCGCCCTGGATGCCGTCGGGGTCGCGGAAGACCAGCACCGAGCCGATCGGCGTCTCGCACGCCGGGGTGTACGGGGCGCCGAGGCGGACCAAGACCTCCTCGAAGTGGTTGAACGCCGCCACGTCGGCGATTCCGAACGCCACGTGATCCATCCCGGTGCGGAACTCCGAGAACCGGTCGTGGTCGTAGTGGTGGTACTGCCGGAGTCCGAGCAGGAAACCATTGCCGCTCAGCACTCGAACACTGACGGTGTCGTCGTCATGGCGGATCGCTTCGCTCGCTCCCAGCAGCTCGCTGTAGAACGCCGAACTCGCGTCAGCGTTCGAGACGGTGAGTGCGACGTGGTCGATACCGGTGATGTGGGTCATGTCGTTGATCCTCCGTGGTGTGATGTGGTGATGGGACCAGCATCGCTGACGGGTGTCGACGCTCGTTCGACGCAGGATCGACGCGCCGGTCAACGTCCTCCCTTGGCGCCGAGGGCTCGGAGCGCGAGATCGGTCGCCGACGACAACTCGTGGGCGCGACCGGCGGCCATCGCCGCGTCCAGCTCCTGCTCCGACAGCGTCTGACGAGACAGTTCGAGAGCGGCCCGCTGCCCGCCGAGTTCCCACGGCCGATGCCGGTGCCCGCCCGCGACCCGAAGGCTCTCGGCCGCCCCGAGCAGTTCGCCGGCGGTACGCCCAGCGGCGCTCGACTCGCTTGCAGCAACGCACGCGGCGATTGCCTCGAGGCAGTGGGCAAGGCAGCCCTGCGTGCGCAGGTCGGTGAAGATCCCCAGCGCTTCGGCGAGTCGAGTGGCCGCTTGATCGACGCGATCGGTCTGGAGGTCGACGAGCGCACGCGACTCCAGACAGTGAGCGAGTCCGAACGGCGAATCGATCGAGCGCAGTTCCACCTCGGCCGACTCGCCGAGTTCGTCGGCGCGGTCGAGGTCGGGATCGAGCAGGATCGCCGCCCACGCCGCGTTGGCCGCGCCGACACGGTCGTCGATGGCGGCGAATCCCGCCCGCGCCGCATCGATCGCAGCGCGGGCCCCGTCGAGGTCGCCGGTGCCCCACGCGCAGAAGGTTTCGAGGAACGACGCCCAGGCTGACGAGCTCTCGTCGCCCAGTTGCCGGAACACCTCCCCCGCTCGTCGCGCGTGGTCGACCCCCGCTGCGAACTCGCCTCGCTCGAACTCGAGGTTCGATGCGGCGAGCGACGCACGACCCAGCACGTTGGCGCGCGTTCGCCTCGTTGATCCCCTCGTCTGCCTCGACGAGGGGCATCAGCAGATCGATCAGCCGCGCACGTTCCGCCGGAATATCGATCGGGGCCGACGTCACGATGCGTAGCGCATCGACGACGTGCCCCGCTTCGAGCAGCAACTCATGGGCGAATCGGAGGTTGCCCCGATGCACGATCACGTCGCGCAACGCTGCGTCCTGGCGGGCCGTGCGCATGTCTCGTTCGAGCCCGGCGGTGACCCCGACCGCCCAGTTGGTGAACCGCCGCTCGGCCTCATCCAATGCGTCGGCCTCCTCGAGGCGCCGGCGCCCGTAGGCCCGCAGGGTGCCGAGCATTCGATAGGCCGGGACTCCCTCGATCGTGGTCAGCTGGACCAGTGACTTGTTCACGAGGTTGCTGATCCCATCCAGCACTGCGTCGATGTCGATCGAACCGCCCGCACCGACCGCTTCGGCGGCACTGAGTGTGAAGGGGTCGGCAAAGACCGACAATCGGTTGAAGAGTAGACGGTCTGGGCTCGACAGCAGTTCGTAGCTCCAATCGACGACACCGGCCAGCGTCCGGTGGCGAGCGTCGTCGCCCGATCGTGTCGATCGCAGCAGCGTAAAACGGTTCTCCAGCCGTTCCCCGATGTCGACGAGCGCCAGGCTGGTCGTGCGGGACGCGGCGAGTTCGATGGCCAGCGGCAACCCATCGAGGTCGTCACAGATGCGCCGAACGATCGCTGCGTCAACGTCGCTGACCGGCCGACCGGTCGCTGCCTCGGTGCGGGCAACGAACAACTGCTCGGCGGGCGACCGCCCTGCGCCGGCGTCGCTCTCGGTGCCTGACGAGGTCGAGAGCGGTGACACCTGGCGGACGTGTTCCCCGCGAACGCGAAGCGGTTCACGGGACGTGGCGAGGACCCGGAGGTTCGGCTGCGATGCGAGGAGCCCGTCGATCAGGGCGGCGGTCGCCTCGACCACATGCTCGCAGTTGTCGAGCACCAACAGGGTCGAGCTGTCGCCGGTGAGATCGGCGATCACGCTCGGGAGGTCGTCGCCTCGGCCGCCGGCGTCCACGAGCGTGCGCAGTACGGAACCGGCGACGTCGCCTCCGGCGCCGAGCCGAGCGAGTTCCACGAGTTGAACGCCGCCCGGATGCGCTGCGCGGGACTCGCGGGCGGTTTCGATCGCCAGCCGGGTCTTGCCCACGCCGCCGGGGCCGGCCAGCGTGACCAGCCGTGCTTCGGTCAGCTGGGCGGTGAGCGCAGCGACGTCGTCGGAACGGCCAACGAAATCGTCGACCGACTCCGGAAGGTTCGTCGGCACGTTCTCCGACGTCGCGAGCGGGGGAAAGGCGTCGTCGGGGTCGACGACCAGTTGGTGCAGGCGTTGTGCGCGCTCCACGTCCTTGAGGCGGTGGGTGCCGAGGTCGATCCAGCTGGCGTCGGGCGCCAGAGATCGACACGCATCGCTGGCAACAACCTGGCCACCGTGTCCGGTCGCGGCGATTCGGGCGACGACGTGCACGGTCGAACCGACGTAGTCGTCGCCGACCACGAGGGCCTCGCCGGTGTGCAGTCCCATCCGCACGCGGACGGGTAGTGCCCACTCCGCTGTTCGCAGTGCGTGCTGAGCATCGAACGCAGCGGACACGGCGGCCGGCGTGGACGAGAACGCGCAGAACAGAGCGTCGCCTTCCGACCCGAAGACGACGCCACCGTGCTCGAACACCGCATTGCTGATCAGGGAGCGATGCGTGCCCAACACTTCGGCGTAGGCCTCGGCGCCGAGCTGGTGCAGCATCCGGGTGGAGCCCTCGAGGTCGGTGAAGAGGAACGTGACCGTCCCGTCCGGAAGCTTCGGTGATTCCGGCGACGCTGTCGCCTTCGTCGGCTCGGTTGCGCTGACGGGTTCCGGTTGGATCGGCGTGTGGGCGAGCGACGAGTCGTGGTCGAGTATCCGCCGTTCGAGGTCGGTGACCTCGGCACCAGGCGACAGGCCGAGTTCGTCGACGAGGCGTCTCCGGAGCGCAGCGAGGTCACGCAATGCGTCCGATGGCTGTCCCGATCGATAACGAGCGAGCGCGAGTCGTGCTGCGAGGCGTTCATCGAACGGTGACGCCGCTACCGCCGCATCGAGCTCCCCAAGGCACTCGTCGTGCCGGCCGAGGGTCAGCAGTGCGTCGAAACGCGCTGCGATCGCAACCTGCCGTTGCGCCTCGAGCCGTTGTGCCTCAGCGCTCGCCCACTCCGAGTCTGCGAACTCTGCGAGCGCCGTACCGCGCCACAGCGCGAGCGCCGGCTCGAGGTGCTCCAAGCGTGCGGATGGATCGGCTGTCTGCAGCGCCGTGTCGAGCAGGTCTTCGAAGGCCGTCGCGTCGAGCTTGCCCCGGTCCAGCATCACGAGGTAGCCCGAAGGGTCGGGCTCGATCAGCAAGCCTGCGCCATCGCCGTCGAGCTTGCGGAACTGGGAGAGGTAGGTGCGAACGGTCGACGGCGCACCAGCTGGCGGCTCGCCGTCCCACACGGCATCACAGATCGAATCGAGCGAGAGCCGGCGACCAGCGTGGACGAGGAGGTGCGCCAACAGTGCCCGGCGGCGGCGGCCACCGACGGCGACGGGCCCAGCACCGCCGACGACTTGCAGATTGCCGAGGATGCGGAAGGCAGGTTCACTCATGTCGACGCGTGTCGTACGGGGGAGTACACGTCCGTTCCCCCGCTGATCAGTCTTGCAGACCCACAATCGGTCGGGTTCGGGGCCGCAGAGCGGTCACTCCGCGAGGGCGAGGAAGACCAACTCGCGGCCCGGCCGGTCTGGCGCCCCACGAGCGATCCCCAGCGTTGCTTCCCACGCACCGAGGCCCAGGACCAGATCGCGGAGGCCTCGATCGGTTTCCTCGAGAGCCTCGGGTCCTAGCCCTTGCCGGCGGCGATGTCGGGATACACCGCCTGGCATGCGTGCAGCAGCGGCTCGAGCCCCATCGCCTTCGACTTCGAGCCCGACACCTTCAACTTGCGGAACAACAGCGCCTTGCCGAGCGGGAGCGTGCCGAGCAACAGCTCGTGCATCGAGTCGGCGCTGAGCTTGGCCGTCAGGCTCGCATCGACGCCGTCGATCGGCGCGAACGTCGTCACCACCGGCCGCGAGCGGCCATCGACCCAGATGTCGGCGTCAGGGTCATTGAGCCGGAAGTTGATCACCATCTGCGCGTCGACCAGCGAATCCATCGAGTCGTCATCAGCGACCGCCTCGAACATCGTGGTGTAGGCGCGCTCGAGTTGTTCGGCGTCGGCGTAGTGGTGTCCCATGACCCGCAACCCTAGGGCCGGCCGGTGGGTGCCAGTCAGACTTTGAGGCACCCCTCCGTCATGATGGGTGCATGGCGGAACCCGACCAACTGCTCGAAGCGCTTCGCCGGTTGACCGGTCGGCCCGACGCCGACTTCCGCGACGGGCAACGTGAGGCGATCGGTGCGCTCGTCGACGAACGCGCTCGGGTGCTGGTCGTCCAGCGCACGGGGTGGGGCAAGAGCGCCGTCTACTTCCTGACCACTCACCTCCTGCGCGAGCAGGGACTCGGGCCCACGTTGCTGATCTCGCCGCTGCTCGCCCTGATGCGCAATCAGATCGACGCGGCAGCGCGGCTCGGGCTGCGATGCGAGACGATCAACAGCGCGTCGGCCACCACGGTCGCCGAACTCGAACGGGCGCTGCGAGCCGACGAGGTCGACCTGCTGCTGATCTCGCCCGAACGGCTCGCCAACCCCGACTTCGCCGGCAAGATCATGCCGATCGTCGGCTCTCGCCCCGGCCTGATCGTGATCGACGAGGTGCACTGCATCTCCGATTGGGGCCACGACTTCCGGCCCGACTACCGACGCATCGGCCGCATCGTCGACCGCCTCGCCGGGTCGACCGTGCCGATCCTCGGCTGCACCGCCACCGCCAACGATCGGGTCGTCGCCGACGTCGCTGATCAGCTCGGCGCCGAGCTCACCACCTTCCGCGGCCCGTTGCGCCGCGACGGGTTGGCGCTCAGCACGATCCGCCTCGACCGCCAGGCCGAACGGCTGGCATGGCTGGCCGAAACGATCCCGCAGCTGAATGGATCCGGCATCGTCTACTGCCTCACCGTTCGCGACGTCGAGAACGTCGCGGCCTGGCTGGCCTCGCAGGGCATCGAGGTCGAGGCGTACTACGGCTCGCTCGACAACGAGTCGCGCATCGAGGCCGAACGCAGACTGCAACACAACGAGATCAAGGCGCTCGTCGCCACCACGGCGCTCGGCATGGGCTACGACAAGCCAGATCTCAGCTTCGTCGTCCACTTCCAGTCGCCGGGCTCGCCGGTCGCGTACTACCAGCAGGTCGGACGCGCCGGCCGAGCGCTGGAAACGAGCCGGGGGATCCTGCTCCGCGGGGTCGAAGACGAGCAGATCCAGGACTGGTTCATCGAGCAGGCCTTCGCCGCCGAACACCTCGTGAACGACATCGTGGCGGCCTTCGACTCCTTCGACGGGCCCGTCCCGCTGATGCGCATCCAGGTGCAGCTCAACGTGCGCATCGGCACGCTCGAACTCGTCGTCAAACAACTCGACGTCGACGGCGTGCTCGAACGGGTCGCCGGCACCAGCTATCAGCGCACGCTGCAACCGTGGACCTACCCGGCCAGCCGGATCGAAGCGGTCACGATGGAACGCCGCCTCGAACAGCAGGCGATGGTCGACTACTTCCACACCACCGACTGCCGCATGAAGTTCGTCGCGAACCTCCTCGACGACCCCGTCGCCGACGACTGCGGGATCTGCGACAACTGCACCGGCGACGCGGAAGGTCAGGCTCCGCCGTCGGTCGAACTGACCGCCGCCGCCGAGGAGTTCCTCCGCACCCGTCCGATCGGGTTCACCCCGAAGAAGATGTATCTCGACGAGGAGACCGGCGGCCGCAAGCGCATCCCGGCCGAGGAACTGGTCGAGGACGGTCGGGTGCTGTCGATGTGGGGCGACGCGGGCTGGGGCCAGCTGGTGCGCAACGGCAAGACCACGGCGGGCAGATTCGACGATCGGCTGGTCGACGCCCTCGCCGAACTCGTCGGCACCTGGGGTCCCGCGCCTGCGCCCGAATGGGTCACATCGGTTCCCTCGACCCGCCACCCCGAACTCGTGCCCGACTTCGCCGAACGGCTCGCCGCCCGCCTCGGTCTGCCGTATCACCCGGTGCTCGCCCGTCTGGTCGAACGACCCGAACAGCGCGAGCAACAGAACTCGGCCCATCAGCAGGCGAACGTCAGCGGCGTGTTCGGTGTGGTCGGTGACGTGCCGCCGGGCCCGGTGTTACTGGTCGACGATCTCGTCGACTCCGGGTGGACCATGACCGAGATCGGCCGTGTCCTCCGACGTGCGGGAGCACCCGTTGTCCACCCCGTGGCTCTGGCCACAGCGACCGGACGAGCGTGATGGCGTACTCGTCCGACAGCATCCGCGCCGCGCTGCTCCTGACGAACCGACTGGTGCCCCTCGCCGAGAAGCCGATGACCGCTCGCGAGTTCTGGCAACTCGTCGAACGCGTCGATCCCGCCGACCTCCTTCACGACGATGCCGCGGCGATCGCCGAACGGGCCGGCATCGACATCGATGCGGCGACGCGTCTGCGGGCGCTGCTCGACGCAGCGACCGCGCTGGGCTTCGAACAGGAGCGGCTCCACGACGGCGGCGTCTCGCTGATCTCTGCGCTCGACCCGTCCTTCCCGTCCAGCCTCCTCGAGCGCCTCGGCGCGGCGTGCCCGCCGTTCCTGCTGGCGGGAGGTCCGATCGACTGGCTCGCCCGACCCGGGCTCGCCATCGTCGGCTCCCGCCGTGCGAGCGAACCAGCCCTCGACGTTGCGCGGCGTGCCGCCGAAGTGGCGGTCGACCGCGACTGGCCCGTGATCAGCGGGCTCGCCCGCGGGGTCGATCAGGCTGCGATGACCGGTGGCTACGACGCAGGCGGCGTGGTGATCGGGGTACCCGCCGAAGGCATCTCTCGGGCATCGCGCAACGCCGACGTCCGACGTCGAGTCCATGCCGGCGAGCTGTGCCTCGCCAGCCCCTTCGCCCCCGATGCGGCCTTCAGTGCGGGCAACGCACTGGGCCGCAACAAGATCGTCTACGCGCTGTCGCAGGTGACGTTCGTCGTCGCCTCCGACGACGGCACCGGCGGCACGTGGGCCGGAGCGAAGGAAGCACTCGACCGCCGATACGCACCGGTCGCAGTCTGGATGGGGGAGGGAGCCCAGGACGGCAACCACGCGCTCGTCCGCCGTGGCGCCACGCCGATCACCGATCCGGCCACGCTCTTCGACATCGGGCCGATCCCCCCGGTGCCGTCCCAGGACTCGCTGTTCTGAGCGTCGGTTCGCGGGCCGTCGATCGCGCTGCGCCGGATACCGTCGGCGCATGATTCGTTTCGCCACGGGTGTGCTCGTCGCGCTCGCTGCCACAGTGCTCGTCGGAGCGGGGAGTGCACAGGCGACCTGGTCGATCGTCGGTGTCGACGAAGCCACCGGCGAGGTCGGCGTTGCCGTCGCCAGCTGCGTCGGCTTCGAGGTCACCGTCGTGCCCGTCCTCGTCCCCGGGATCGGCGCCGCCGCATCACAGGCCAACATCTCCGGCGAGTCCGGCGATCGAATCGTCGCAGCCATCGAGGCCGGGGTGAACGCACAGGACGTGATCGACGCAACCGTTGCCGCCGACGACCGACCCGACGACCGGCAGTTCGGTGCAGTCGTGATCGGCGGGGGAGCCGCCGGCTGGAGCGGCGCGGACACTTTCGACGTGGCGATCGACCAACGCAACCCCGACTCGACGGCGGCCGCCCAAGGCAACATCCTTGCCGCTGGTGCGGTCGTCGACGATGCACTCGCCGCCTTCGACAGCACCGACGGTGAACTCGCCGACCGGCTCCTCGCCGGCCTGCTGGCCGGAGCGGACGCCGGTGGCGATTCGCGTTGTGACCAGCAGACAGCGACCGCTGCTGCGCTCATCGTCGCCACCCCCGACGACCCGGTCTGGTCGCACACCGATGCGGGTCTGTTCGGCATCGACCCCGCCGACAATCCGACACCGTCGGTGTTCGTGTCGGTCCTGGTCGAGCGAGGGAGTGAACGGGCGCCCGACCGGCTCGCCGACGAGTGGGCCGCCGCCGACCGTGACGCGCCATCGATCCTGATTCGCGAGATCGACGAAGGCGCCGACACCGGCGCGGCACGGGCCAGAAGCATCGTCACGATCGGGCTCGCCGCCGTTGCGCTGGCCGTGATCGCCCTGATCGTGTTCGCAGTCGTTGCCGGTCGTCGCCGGCGCTCACCCCGCTCGGACGCCTGAGCGCGCCGTCGCTACGGTCGCAGCGTGGCGTCGGTGAGCGCACGATCGAACTCGGCGCGGATCATCGCCACGATCGTGTCGACGTCCCACGTGGCCGCGATCGCCTCTGTGCGAACCAACCACTCGTTCGGGTGCTTCTCGGTGATGCGTTCGTGCTGGGTTCGCAGCGCCGTCGCGTCCACCGGGAGCGCAGGCATGACGAGTCCGGCTCGCTCGACCGACGACTCGAGGCCAACCGCCAGCTCGTCGTCGCCGAGGTCGCCGGCCACGAGCGCACACAGGCGGATGGTGGCCCAGAGATGTGAACGGTGCCCGGTCCGCCAGAGCAGGTCGAGCTGATCGAGGAGCAGCGGAACCGCATCGATCGGTGAGCTGACCCGCCGGCGAAGGGAAGCAAGCGACATCTGGACGAGCGCGGTGACCCACCCGTTGTGCACCTCGCGGGCGGTTTCGAGCGCAGTACCGAGGAGCGACTCTGCTCGAACCGGGTCGTCCTCCTCGATCGTGGACCCGAGCGCCCACAGGGCGTAGGCCAGCGACGACGGGTTGCGCGACTGCCGGGCGAGCGTCACCGCCCGGAGTGCACGACGCTCGGCGGCTTCCCGATCGCCGAGCCAGGTGCTCATCACCGACGTCTGGGTCGCGACGTTGACGTGGAAGTACAACTCCGGTCGGTTGCGTTGGTAGTCGGCCTGCTCGGCGAAGATCTCCGGCGGTGCTGCGCCGTCACCCGAGTAGACCGTGGCATTGATGAGGGCAAGGCGTGCAGGCAGATCGAACCCGAGGCCGAGCTCGCGTTCGAGCCGCAGCGCCCGCTTCGACCACTCGTAGGTGTCGTCGAGGTCGTCGCGTATCCAGGCGCCGAGCGCTGCGACGCCGATCGCCGGGGCGAGCAGCGCCTCCTGGTCGCGCCCCGTGAACGTCGCGACGACCCGCTCGGCCCATCGGAAACACTCGTCGTTCAACCGCATGAAGCCGTACTCCCACATCGGAACGGCAAGCGCCACGGCGCGTCCCGCGTCACCCGACGCAATACAACGCCCGAATGCGACTCGGATGTTGCCGAAGTGTCGACCGAGTCTGCGGTCCCACAGCCGTTCGTCGGCCCCTCGAAGCCCCGACGATGCTTCGGCGACGAGTTCGACCATCAAGTCCGTGAACCGGTCGTTGGCGGCGTCCAGCACCGCATGGTCGGCGTGATCGCGAACGGCGTCGGCGAGATGGTGGAACAGCCGGAACTGGTCGGGCCCGGTCCCACGCTCGACGTGGATCAGCGATCTCGTGATCAGGTCGGTCAGTGCAGCATGCGCCTGCGAGCTGGTGCTGTTGGGGGCACACACCGCGGCGAACGCCGCTCGGTCGAAGGGCCCCGAGAAGACCGTCGCTGCCTCCAACATGGCCCGGTGGTCGGGATCGAGACCATCGACAGCGACGTCGACTGCTGTGGCCAGCGACCGCATCGACATGTCGCCGTTCAGCGACTCGGGCAACTCCCGTCGACGGAGCAACTCGGCGAGCTCCTCGACGGAGTAGGCGGCGCTGCCGCCCGCCACGATCTCGATCGACAGCGGCATCCGGTCGAGTTGGTCGCACAACGCCCGCAACGCAGGCGAATCCTCTGCGACCCCACCGCTCGCAACAGCACACTCGACGAACAGCCCGACGGCATCGTCGAGCGGCAACGGATCGAGACGTCTGACGTGCTCGTGGTCGACCTCGAGCGGTCGTTGGCTCGAGCACAGCACACGAAGTGCCGGAGCCTGCGTGAGCGCCCACTGGACGAGCCGGGCGACGGTCTCGACCCCGTGCTCGACGTGCTCCAGCACCAGCAGGACATCGTGCTCGGCGAGCCACTCGACGAGGCTCTGCTCGACCGACGAACCCGGTCTCCGACCGACGCCGAGCGCTGTTGCAATCGCGTCCCCCATTCCCTGTGGGCTCACCCCCGACAGATCGGCGTGTTGCACCCCGTGGGCATGTTGCGACGCCAGCCGATTGGCCGCCGCGGTCGCAACCCGGCTCGCTCCGATGCCTGGCGGCCCCACGATCGTCACCAGACGACGCTCGCCGAGCAGCTCCACCACATCCGACACGTCCTGGCCTCGTCCGACCAGTCGATGGGCGACCTCGACGAACGCAACCGGCCGGACGGTTCCACGCAGCGGCGGGAACTCGTGCGCGAGACCCTGCACAGAGAGTTGGAAGATCTCCGCCGGTTGCACGATGTCGCGGAGGCGGTGGCGGCCGAGCGAGCTCGCCGTGATCGGCCCCTGCAACTCGTCGGCGAGCGCCTCGACCGCCGACGCCGACAGCAGGATCTGGCCACCGTGACCGATCGCATTCAGGCGTGAACCGAAGTTCAGCGCCCATCCGAACGGCTCGCCGTTGCGCATCACGACGTCGCCGACGTGGACACACATCCTGACACCCAGCCCACCCACCGCCGACCAGTCGCTGTCGCCCATCTCCCGTTGAGCAGCAACGGCGGCGGCGAGGGCATCAGAGGGGTTCTCGAACGATGCGATGATCCCGTCACCGGAGAAGTGAAACGCGGTCCCAGAGTGCGCGGTGACCGCACGGTTCAACATGTCGTCGTGCCGTTCGAGCACCACGACCATCTCGTCGGGAAACTCCTCCCAGCGCCGCGTGCTGGCCTCGATGTCGGTGAACAGGAACGCCAGAGTGCTTCGATGTGCCGGCTGCCCCACGACGTCAACGTAGTCGCTCGCCGAGGCGGCTTCCGATGGGTCGGTGCCGAAGGCGCGCAGCGCCGAACGTCGTCGGCGCTGAGCTCGCCGACGATCAGGGCTCACCCGCCGACCCGCCGGACGACCGTGGGCAAGCGGCGAACGACTACCTCCCGCCCGAACGACTGGAGGGGTCGTGAAGGTGTTCATTTCGCACAAGAGCGACGACAAGCTCCACCCCGAGGTCGTCCACGACTCTGAAGGAAACCCCGATTCCTGATGCCGATGGAAGTCTGATCTCGCGGGAGTTCGCTCGCAGAACGACCCGGTGTCCTCGACACGACTCGGTCGTACTGGCAAGATCGACCGATGAACGATCGGTTCGTCGTCTCCACCGAATGGTTGGCAGAACACCTGCACGACACCGACGTTCGCGTACTCGACGTCTCCGGCTTCCTCGACGGCGACCGCACCAACCAGGCCCACGGCGACTACGTCTCCGAGCACCTGCCCGGTGCCGTCTGGTTCGACGTGGCCTCCGCCGACGGAGAGTTGAGCGATCCCGATTCGACGCTGTCGTGGACGTGGCCGCCACTGAGCCAGATCGAAGCCGCCATGGGCAACGTCGGGGTCGGCAACAGCACCACCGTGGTGCTCGTGGCGCGGACGTTCGACCGGCCGCTCGGCCTCGGCACGATGTGGTGCACCCGCGCCTGGTGGACGTTGCACCACAGCGGTGTCACCTGCGCAATCCTCGAGGGTGGCCACGAACGGTGGCTCGCCGAACGGCGTCCCACCGAATCCGGGCCGGTGTCGGCCACCACCACCACGTTCCGAGGCGAAGATCGTCGCAGCGAAGCGATCGCCGATCGTCACGACGTCGAAGCGGCGCTGGGCGACGGGGCCAGTTGTGTGATCGACGCCCTGCCCGAGGCCTCGTTCACCGGCGAGCAGGTCAACTACGCACGCCCTGGCCACATCACCGGCGCACAGAACGTCCCGTTCCAGCACTTCATCGCCGAGCCCACGGCGGCGTTCGTTCCCGTCGACCGGGCGCGCACCATCTTCGATCGGGCCGGGGTCCTCGATCGCGAACGAGTCGTGCTCTATTGAGGCGGGGCCATCTCGGCGACGGTCGTCGCTTTCAACCTCAAACGTGCCGGCCACGAATCGGTGCGCGTCTACGACGGCAGCCTGCAGGAATGGGCGGCCGACCCCTCGCTCCCGATGACGACCATCAGCTGACGAGTTCTCCCACCAGGCCACCGCCCTACCGAGCGCGCCCCGAAGTCGCGGAATCGGCCGTGGTGGCATTGGGCACCTCGATTGGAAGTCGGCTCGTTCGCCCGCGGGCCCTACGATGGAAGGTCGCAATCCGGCACAAGTGATTCAACGGGGTTCTCCTGCGAATCGCGCCGGTCCCGCCTCTCTAGCTCAATGGAAGAGCAGTGGACTTTTAATCCATTGGTTCTGGGTTCGAGCCCCAGGGGAGGCACCGAGTTGAACACCACGAAGTGAACTGACCGATCTCCCGAGAAAGGGACACCCGAACGTGATCAGCACCGACATCGAGAACGAGATCAACGACGGCGCCACCGGCAGCGACCTGATCGTCGACGGCCGCACCGCCCGCCGCAATCGCAACAAAGAAGCAGTGCTCGACGCGCTGATCACCCTCGCCAACGACGGCAACGACGAACCGCCCATCGAGCTCATCGCCGAGCGGGCAGGCGTGTCGTACCGTTCGGTGTACCGCTACTTCGACGACCGCACCGACCTGATGTTGTCGGCGATCACCCGCGTCATGGGCGAACTGTGGCCGATCTTCGACATCGACCAGCTCGGCGAGGGGGCGCTCGACGACCGCATCGCTCGCCTCACCACGGTGCGCCTCACGGCCTATCGCAAGCTGGCCCCGCTCACGCGCAACGCCGTGCACCGTCGGGCGAACGAGCCTGCGGTGGCGGACGGTTACGACCGAGTGCGTGACTACCTCCGTGGCCAGCTCGCCCAGCAGTTCGAACCCGAACTGGCTGCGATGCCGGCCGCCGACCGCAAGATCGCGCTCGCTGCGCTCGATGCGATGTTCCAGTTCGAGGTGCTCGACTATCTGACCGTGCACGGCGACATGAACGAGAAGGACCTGTCCAAGGTCCTCGACCGCCACGTCCGCGCCCACCTCGCCACCTGACGTCCCTCCACGAGCGATGAGTCTTCGCGACACCTGTCGTCGCGGAAACTCATCGCCTCCGGGGTGGGACGGGGTCGGTGCGAGTGATCAGGCGGTGAAGTCGGTGGAGGCCACGGCGGCGTCGCCCTGCTCGATCGCCGCAACGACACGTTCGGCGACGACGGCCGGCTCCAAGCCGGTCGGCATCTTCGGCGCCTCGCCGGCGAGTGGGCGGGTGGCGAGCCCAGTTTCGGTGTGTGGCGGACGCACGTCGATCACGGTCACCTTCATCCGCCGGAACTCGCGTCGGATGGCCTCGGTTGCCGCTGCTGCTGCCGCCTTCGACGCCGAGTAGGCAGCCATGCCGGGCATCGGCGACTCCGCGACCACGCCCGACAGGTTCACGAAGAACCCCTGCGACTCGCGCAGTGCCCCGGCGACATGCTTGGCGAGCCACATCGGGCCCAGCGCATTGGTGAGGAACAGCTCCTCGATCACCACATCGTCGGTGTCGACCAGATCGCCGAACGCCACGATGCCGGCAGCGACCACCACACCGTCGAGGCGGCCGTGTGCGGCGGTGACGTGTTCGACGAGCTGATCGCCGGCACGCGAATCGCGCAGATCGATCGTCAGATCGCTGTCGGGGCCCCCGGAGCGGTTGCAGCGCACCACCGTTGCACCTCGCCCGGCGAGCACCGCGACGAGTTGACGTCCCAGTCCGCCGGTGGCTCCCACCACGGCGACCACGGCTCCGTTGAGATCACGATTGGCCATGTCGGCTCAGATCCCGAACTCGGCGGCGTTCACCGCAGCCACCGAGGCGTCGTCGCCGAACAACTCGACCCTGCTGTGCGCCTGGCGTCCGTAGACGAACATCACCAGCTCTCCGACATCGCCGCGCACGGTCACCGACGGCTCGGCGTCCTTGGCGACGATCGGCTCGTGGTCGTCGGTCGGTTCGAGCACGATGCCGACGGTCGAACCCTTGACCAGTCGCTTCGCCATCGTGCCGAGCACGTTGTAGAGCGTGTCGGTCAGGTCGTCATCGAGTGCGCGCGGCTCCCACGTCGGCTGAGCCCGCCGTACGTCTTCGAGGTGCACGAAGAACTCGACGGTGTTGGCCAGCTTGTCGACTGCGCTGATCTTCGTCGGCGACCACATCGGCGGACCCGAGTCGACGGTGCCCACGAGGTCGGTCCACTCGGTGTCGGCCACACCTGCCTGCACCTTGTCGGTGTAGCCGGCCGCTTTCGAGATGATGATCCCGATCGCGGCGTCGGGACGCCGCTCGCGCACCACCAGATGCGCGGCGAGGTCGCGAGTGGTCCAGTCGCCGCACAGGGTGGGCTCGTCGGGGCCGAGTTCGAGGAACAGCTCGCAGAGCTCGGCTCGTTCGCGGCGGGCAGGGATCTGGTCGCTGGCCATGCAGGCACGGTACCGGCGCCTGGGGCCGAGTGTCAGGCCGAGCCGGCGGCGGGCCGCCCGTCCAACCACGTTCGTGTTGCAGTTCCGGTGGACCGTCTCACCCGTTCCGTCACGCAAACGTGGTTGACGCGAGACTGAGAGGATGACGTACGAGCATCTGCTGGTCGACCGTGCCGGCGACATCACCACGATCACTCTCAACCGTCCTGAGAAGCGCAACGCGCTCGCGCTCGACGTGATGATCGAGCTGACCGCTGCGCTGCGCGACGTCGGGACGAGCGACGCTCTCGGCGTGATCCTCGCGGCGAATGGCCCGGTGTTCTCCGCCGGACACAACTTCGGCGACATGGCCGGTGCCGACCTCGACGCCGCCCGCCACCTCTTCGACGTCTGCACCGAGATGATGGACACCGTCCAGGCGCTCCCGCAGCCGGTGGTCGCACGGGTGCACGCCCTCGCCACGGCCGCAGGTTGCCAGCTGGTGGCCACCTGCGATCTCGCGGTGGCTGCGGAGTCGGCCGGCTTTGCGATCCCGGGCGGCAAGGGTGGACTGTTCTGCCACACGCCGCTCGTGGCCGTCGCCCGCAACATCGGGCGCAAGCGCGCGCTCGAGATGGCGCTCACCGGCGATGCGATCGATGCGGCCACCGCGGCCGACTGGGGGCTGGTGAACCGGGTGGTGCCCGACGCGGAACTCGACACCGCTGTTGCCGACCTGATCGGGCGAGCCACCCGAGGCAGTGCGTTGTCGAAGTCGCTCGGCAAGCGGGCGTTCTACGCCCAGGTCGGCCTCGACCAAACCGATGCGTATGCACTCGCGATCGAGGCAATGGCCTCGGCGGCGATGCTCGACGACGCCCAGGAGGGCTTCCGGGCCTTCCTCGACAAGCGGCATCCGAACTTCAACCAGCGCGCCTGACACCGCGCCTGACACTCAGGCAGCAGCGCCGATGTCCAGTGCGTCGCGCACGTGATCGATCGCGCGACTGCGATGGTTGCGGATCGTGCGTGGTGTGACGTTGCGCTGCAGGGCGACCTGTCGGGGTGTGCCGTAGCGCACCAACTCGCGAAGCAGGTCGAGGTCGGACGTCGGCACACCCGCCCGTCGAGCCTCACGCAGCACCGTCACGAACTCGTCCAGCGACGTCGCAGGTTCGTCGAGGTGCGGGGTGTCGAGGAACCTGACCGGTGACCAGACCTGCTCGCTGATCGATCGGCGCCGCAGGTGGCGCCGGAACGCCTGGAAGACGGCATCGGAGATCAGCGACGAGGCGACGTGGTGACGCCGCCGGTCGACGTCGTAGGAGCGGATCGCCAACCATGCAGTCGTCACCACGTGGCCCACCGGATCGACCTTGTCGCTGAAGGACCGGTACCGCATCGCATGTCCGATGAGCGCCGGCATGAGGTGTTGGAGCACGCAGCGACCGGCGAGCTCGTCGCCCTGGGCGAGCTCGACCAGGGCGAGCAGGATCGCGTCGTCGGGGCGCTCGGGGTCGTTGCTCCGCTGGGTGGCACGGCGGAGGTCGTCGAGGTCGGAGATGTCGGCGACGACCGTCGCGAGCGGGTGATCGCGGTAGCTGCCGGCCCAGCTCCGTGCGGTACGCAGCGCCCGCCGGGAGGTGCGCAGATGGTCCCACTCGGTGTCGAGTCGGTCGAGGAGACGTGTTCCGTCCGGACGATCGCCGAGGTCCGTCGCGACCGATTGAGCGTCGCGGCGACCTGACGGAACCTGAGGTGGAATCCACGTGGTTGCGTTCATGTCGGCCACCGTGACCGAGCACCCTCACCGGATGCCTCACTGCCGGCCTCCCGGCGGAAGCAACTCCTCGGAACACGGTCCTCACAGGTGGCTTCACCGACTCACAGCACCAGCTCAGCAACGGTTTTCGAGTGGGGCGGCCCACGGTGCCACCCCTGTTCCGTTTCCGGGAGTTCGCCGCCCACTGGGAGGTCATGGAGCATTCGACCATTCCCCCGTGCGAGGCAATCGGGCCCGACGGCAGCCGCGTGCTGATCCGTCCGCACGCAGCCACCGACTCGGTCGCCGACCTGGCTCGGGCGCTCGACCTGCCGGCCACGACGCCACTGGCGATCGACGCTCGGCCCACCGGTCCACACGAGCGCCTCGCCGCCACCGGGCTCCGCGTCGGCTCGGCGGTGACGCTGTCGCCGGCACAGCAGCCGGATGATCGACCGCCACCCGATCCGACGGCGCCGGGGGGCGCGGGCGTCGACATCGCGGTGCTGGGTGGGCCGGCGTGCCGGCGATGGGTCCGGTTGGCGCCCGGCCGCCACAGCATCGGTCGGGCCCCCTCTGCCTCGGTCCGTGTCGACGACCCGGCAGTCGAGCTGCATCACGCCATCGTCGACGTCGACGCCGACGGCTCGGTGACCTTCACCCAACTCACCGGGACGTTCCCGGCTTCGGTCGACGGAGGGCTGTGCGATCCCGGCCACCGTCTCGACATCGGGTGTTCCGTCTCGGTCGGCGCCAGCCGGCTCGCCATCGGCCGACCCATCGGCCGAGAGGGGTCGACGGCCGTGACCTCACCGGTCGGTGGCAGCATCGTCGCCGCCGAACGCGATCCCTGGCGAAGCGTCGTCCGTCGGGCGCCGGCACCTTCCGTCGAAGCGCAGCGGCGCGCACTCGAAGTGCCGGAGCCGCCCGCCGCACACCGGGCACCCCCGCTGACGTCGCTCGTCGGAGCCGGTGTCGCCGCGGCCGGAGCGGGAGTGCTCGCCGCCGTGCTCGGCCAGTTGCTGTTCGCCGTCTTCGCCGCGGTCGGTGCGGTTGCGTCGGTGGCGACGTGGGCGGTCGGGGCACTCGTTGCTCGACGAGATCGTCGACGTGCCGAGGTGGAGTACCGGGCAGCGCTGGCGACCTTCGAGTCGGAGTTGCGCGGGGCCCACGCCGACGCCGAACGTCGACACCGAGCGCGGCACAGCGATCTCATCGACGCACTCGACATCGTCCACGGCGAGGGTGCTGGTGTCTGGTCGCGTCGATGCGGTCCATCCGAGGGGTTGTGGGCCACGATCGGCCGCGGGACCTGCCGGTGGGCTCCACCGATCGAAGCCGACTCGCGCCACCGGCTCGCCCACGATCTCCTGGTTGCGGTCGAGCGGTCCGAACGCCTCGCCGACGTCGCAGTGCCACTCACTCTCGAATCGGGTGCAGTCGTCGCCTTCCGCGGGCCGCTGTCGACCACGGAAGCGTTGACGCGATCGGTGATCGTGCAGCTGGCGGCCGACTACGGGCCGGCCGACTGGCAACTCCAGGTGGTCACCGACAGCGCCGAGCGGTGGGACTGGGCAACGTGGCTCCCCCACGCACGAGTTCGCGCCAGCCTCGTGGACGCCAACGACCCACGGGCCGTCGCCGAGGCGATGGAGTCACCCCGTGGTGGCGCCGACGACCACCGCACCGTGGTCGTGCTCGACGCTCCATCGCTGCTGAGCGCCCGCACCGGGCCGGTTCGCCGTCGACTCGAACACGGACACGTGAGCTGCATTGCGCTCGTGGCGCCCGACGTCTCGGTGCCGGCGGTCGCAAGCCGGATCCTCGAAGTCGGGGCCACCGGTGGTGCCGCCTGGGCCGGCGACGATGCGTCGCCCTGGACCACGATCGACCATGAGATCACGGTGGCCGGTCTCTCGGTCGCGACCGCCGAAGCCGCTGCTCGGCAGTTGGCGCCGCTCCTCGACCCCGAGGACAACGACGCCACCGGCGCGGTGCCGACCAGCGTGTCGCTTGCCGAGCTCGAACCGGTCGGCGACGACGCTGCGTCGGTGATCGCCCGCCGTTGGCGTCACGCCGGGAGGGATCCGGCACCGGTCGCCCGGCTCGGACTGTCGGACGACGGCGTCATCGACATCGACCTCGTGCGCGACGGACCCCACGGGCTCGTCGCCGGCACCACCGGGTCGGGCAAGAGCGAGCTGCTGCGCACCCTGGTGGTGTCGCTCGCCGCACAGTCGAGCCCCGACCACGTCAACATGATCCTCGTCGATTTCAAGGGCGGGTCGACGTTCGACTCGTGTGAGCGATTGCCGCACACCGTCGGCGTGGTGACCGACCTCGACGACGGGCTCGCCGAACGGGTCCTGGTGAGCCTGGATGCCGAGGTGCGGCGGCGTGAACGGCTGTTGCGGGCCGTGGGTGTCGACGATCTGGCGGCCTATCGCCGCGCCGACGATGCGCCGCTCCCTCGGTTGGTGGTGGTGATCGACGAGTTCGCATCGCTGGCCAAGGAGATCCCAGAGTTCCTCGGCGCGCTCGTTGCCGTGGCCCAGCGTGGACGCAGCCTCGGCATCCACCTGGTGCTGGCGACCCAGCGGCCGGCGGGCGTCGTCACCGACGACATCCGCGCCAACACCAACCTGCGGATCGCGTTGCGCCTGCACGACCGCTCCGACGCCGATGACGTGGTCGGCCATGGCGTGCCGGCTCGATTCCCTGCGGGCGTTCCTGGTCGAGCTGCGCTCCGGCTCGGCCCCGAGGAGCTCGTCGTCTTCCAGACGGCGAGCACCGCCGCGCCGGTGCCGCGAGCGTCAGGACGCCTTCAGGTCGAACCCATCGTCAGGAGTCCCCAGCCGGCAGGCGCCGACGACGCAGTGGACGAGCCGGCGACCTGCGACCTCTCCGAAGCGGCAGAACCGAGTGTGCTCGACCACCTCGTCGACGCCATCGGCGCAGCGGCGACGAGTAGCTCGACGACTCCTCCCCATCGACCTTGGATCGATGCGCTGCCGGATGTGATCCACCCGAGAGATCTCGACGGCGACCCGGCCACCACCGGTCTGCTCGATGATCCGGCAGGCCAGTGTCGGCACCCGCTGCGGTGGAGGCCGCGTGACGGCAGCCTGTTGCTCGTCGGTGCGGTCGGCGCCGGCACCACCACGGCCTGCACAGCGGTCGTCGCGGCAGGCGCCCGAGCTTCTCCGCCCGAGGCGCTGCACCTGTACGTGATCGACGGGCTCGGTGGAACGGCCTGGTTGCCGTTCGAGTCGCTGGTCCACTGCGCGGCACTGGTGCGAGTGTCGGAATCCGAACGCCTCACCCGGTTGCTCGCCCGACTTGCAGGTGAGCTCGACCGGCGCTCCGCCGATGGTCGGCGAGAGCCGTCGATCGTGGTGGCGATCGACGGCTACGCAGCCGTGCGCGACGCACTCGACGACGTCGCGCACGCCGAGGCCGCGACACGGCTCGATCGGGTGTTGCGCGACGGGCCGGCAGTCGGCATCGGTGCGGTGGTCACCACCGATGGTTCGTCGTCGAGAGCGCTGGTCCTGCCGCGATCGGCCACCTGGGTCTTCCATGTCGTCGACGAAGGGGTCGCTCGCACCGTCGGTCTCCGCGGTCCGGTCGTGCGGTCCGGTCGGCCCGGGAGGTTCCGCGTGGTCGAGTCAGGACTCGAGGGGCACATCGTGCACGATCCCGAACCGCTTCGCGACATGACGACCTCCGACGGTGGAGCGACGGGCCCACCGCCGGTGACGGTGTTGCCCGAGGTGGTCGACGCGGACAGCTTCGACAGCCGAGTGGGGTCGGCCGGGATCCGCCCCAGGAACGGACTGCCGGTCGAGTTGTTCATCGGGATCGGGGCGGACGATCTCGAGCCGGCGCGGCTGGTGGTGCCATCCGGCGATCATGTCTTCATCGGCGGCGGCGCCCGCACCGGAAGATCCACCGCCCTGCGGCAGGTGGAGGCGGCCTGGCGGTGCGCCCATCCCGGTGCCGGTGCCATCCACCTCGATCGGCACCGGCCCGTCGAGGCGGCGCTCACCGACTGCCCTTGCGACGGCACGCCCCTGCTCGTCGTCGTCGACGATGCCGAACGGGTCGACGACCCCCACGGCACACTTGCTCGGCTCCTCGCGCAACCGGGGATCACCGTCGCCGTCGCCGCCCGACTCGAAGCCGTCAGGGTGGCCTACGGACACTGGACCCGCGACGTGGCACGCGGGCGGTGCGGGCTGATCCTCACGTCGAAGGGTGACATCGACGGCGAACTCCTCGGTGCCACGCTGCCCCGCCGCAGTCCGATACCACCGCGACCCGGCCTCGCCTGGGTCGTCGACCAAGCCGGGCATCGTCTCGTGCAGGTCGCTGCCAGAATGCACACATGACCCGAATCGTCACCGTCGCCGGCGCACAGCTCGGCCCGGTTCAACTCGCCGACGAACGCGCCGACGTCGTCGAGCGGATGATCGTGCTGCTGCAGGAGGCGGCCAGCCAGGGCAGCGACCTCGTCGTGTTCCCCGAGCTGGCGTTGACCACGTTCTTCCCACGGTGGTTCGTCGACGACATCACGGCGGTCGATCACTTCTACGAACGAACGATGCCGAACGAGGTCACCCAGCCGCTGTTCGACGAAGCGAAGCATCTCGACATCGGCTTCAGCCTCGGCTACGCACTGCTCGAGACGTCGCCCGACGGCACGACACATCGTTGGAACGTCCAGACGTTGGTCGAGCGTGACGGCCGCATCGTGGCCACGTTCAAGAAGGTGCACATCCCCGGCCACGCGGGCAACGAACCGGACCGACCGTTCCAGCACGCCGAGCGGTACTACTTCGAACCGTCACCCGACGGTTTCGGTGTCTGGGATGCGTTCGGCGGGCGGGTCGGGATGATGATCTGCAACGACCGTCGGTGGCCCGAGACGTATCGCCTGATGGGGTTGCAGGGTGTCGAGCTGATCCTGTGCGGCTACAACACACCGCTGCACTATGCGCCCGACCCGACACAGGACCCGCTCCAGGGGTTCCACAATCAGCTGGTGATGTCGGCGGGTGCCTACCAGAACGGCACGTTCGTGGTCGGTGTCGCGAAGGGTGGCGTCGAGGAGGGTGTCGACTCACTGGCCGAGTCGTCGATCTTCGCGCCGTCCGGCGAGCTGTTGGCCACCGCGACCACGAACGACGACGAGGTGATCGTGGCCGAGTGCGACCTCGACTGGTGCAAGCAGTACACCGGCACGCTGTTCGACTTCGAGAAGTACCGGCGCCCCGAGTTGTACGGCCCGATCGCTGAACCGCACCGCTGACCGCACCGTCGACCGCGGCGTTGACTGCGGCGTCTGGACCGGCGCGTCGCGGCCGATGCGCGTACGGTGGGCGCCGTGAACAGTCCGGTCTTCGACGAAGCACTCGAGCGGGTGCGTGCTGGTGGCGGTCGGCTCACCAAGGCGCGGCGCGAGCTGCTGAAAGACCTGTTCACCACCAACGGTCGGATCACCGCCGAGGAACTCGTCGAACGCCACGACGACATCGACCAGGCCACCGTGTACCGCTCGCTGTCGCACTTCGAAGAGGTCGGCGTGATCGAACACGTCCACCTCGGCCATGGCCCTGCCGCCTATCGATGGGCGGGGACCCGAACGGTCGCAGCGGTCTGTGAAGGTTGCGGAGCCGTCAGCGACATTCCATCGCACGAACTCGACCGCCTCGCCGACCGCCTCGAACACGCCTACGGCCTCCAGCTGTCGCTCGGGCACTTCGCACTGTCGGTGCGCTGCCGCGCCTGTCGGTGACATCACGCGACGACCCGGGCCGGCCTGCCGAGTCGGCCGCGACTCGAGCGCTCAGCGGAGCGACTGGACGATGCAGGACTCCTCGCCCCCGTCCGATTCTCCGATCTCGCGAGCTTCCTCGCCGAGGGTGAACCACGTGCCGTCGCGCTCGACCACCTCGTACGTGACCGTGATCGTGACGACCTCGAAGTCGCCGTCGATCGTCACCGAACCCGTGGAAAACGTCGAGTCGCCTTCGGTGTACCTCTCGTCTTCGTTGTACGCCGTCTGGACGTCCGGCCGCTCGGGGAACCCCACGGAGACACAGGCGTCCCATGCGGGTTGACGGAGTTCCGCCCTCACCACGGGATCGAGCACCGACCACATGCGTGGCGCGTCGCTGGTGCCGATGCCGCGGTACCACTCGGCCACCGCCTCCTCACTGCTCGCTGCACCTTCGCCGACCACGGTGTCCGGTGTCGGTCCAAGGGTGTTGTCCGGGGTGCTGTCGGACCCACCCCCGCAGGCGGCGACCAGGAGCAGCGACAGCGTCAGCGTCGCGGCAACCCTGCGGGTCATGGCGACGACAGTAGCGAACCCTCGAGGCCCTCGTCGATGTGCTCGGATGCGATGAACGCAGCGTTACGCCGTCGATGCGGGCCTGACAGCGGGCCTCAGCTTTGACAAACTGTCAAGCGTGACCGAACTCGCCGACGCGCCCGCCAGCTCTTCCGGGGGCGACGATTCGCGCGTGGGGTTCGAGGTCAACGGCACACCGGTGACCGTGCGCGCATCACATCCGCATCTGCTGGCCGCGCTGCGCGAGGAACTCGACATCACCTCGCCGAAGGACGGCTGTTCGCCGTCAGGTCAGTGCGGCTGCTGCACCGTGTTCGTCGACGGCAAGGCCACGGTCGCGTGCCAGTACGACCTCGCCAAGGTCGAGGGCAAGTCGGTGGTCACGCTCGAAGGCGTCGACGAAACCGAACGCCAGACGTTCGCCGATGCGTTCGCCGCGTGCGGCGGCCTGCAGTGTGGGTTCTGCATCCCCGGCATCGTGATGCGGGCCAAGGCGCAGATCGACAAGAAGGGCACCGGGCTCACCCGGGAGAAGATGGCCCCGCACCTCGGCGCCCACCTGTGCCGCTGCACGGGATACGTCAAGATCCTCGACGCGATCGAGGCGGTCGCTCATGGCGAGGTCTGCGCGCCGGCGCTGTCGGCCGAGGTCGGCGGCGGGGGAGCCAAGTACGAAGCGGCTCCGCTCACACTCGGCGACCGCGGCTACATCGACGACATCCGAGTGCCGGGAATGCTCCACGCAGCGCTGCATCTCACCGACCACGCCCGCGCCGAGGTGCAGACGATCGACACGTCGGCAGCGCTCGCTGCGCCTGGTGTCGAAGCGGTGTTCACCGCCGACGACGTGCCCGGCGAGTTGCGAGTGGGATTGATCCACAAGGACTGGCCGGTGATGATCCCGGTGGGTGGTCGCACGTCGTACGCGGGAGACGTGCTCGCCGTCGTGGTGGCCGACACCCGCGACCACGCCCGCGCTGCGGCTGAACTCGTCGAGGTGACCTACGACGTGTTCACCCCGAACACCGACGCGAAGGCGGCGCTGTCCGACACTGCACCGCTGTCGGTGTGGGGCACCGAGAACAACGTGCTGTCGACGAGCGCCTACACGCGTGGCGACGACTTCGAGGCGGCCTTCGCCGCCAGTGCTTTCACCGTGCACGAGACGTTCCACACCCAACGCATCGAGCACGCCTTCCTCGAACCCGAGTCGACCGTGGCCGTGCCCACCGACAGCGACCCTGCCGATGATCCCGACGGAGTCCGGGGGCGCTCGCTCTACGTCTACTCCGGGGGCCAAGGGGTGTGGGACGACCGAAACGACATCGCGGCGGTGCTCGACGCCGACCCGGCGCAGGTGACAGTCGAGTTGGTGTCGAACGGCGGTGCGTTCGGCGGCAAGGAGGACATGAGCAACCAGGCGCAGACAGCGCTGGCGGCGTGGCTGCTCGGCCGGCCGGTGAAGTGCACGCTGTCGCGCGAGGAGAGCTTGCGGATGCACGCGAAGCGTCACCCGATCGAGCTCGAATACTGGGCTGGTTGCGACGCCGACGGTCAGCTGACCGCTCTGAAGGTGCGAGGCATCGGCGACTCCGGCGCATACGCGAGCGTCGGGATGAAGGTGCTCGAACGTGCAGCGGGCCATGCGTGCGGGCCATACCGGTGGCAGGCACTCGACATCGAGACGATCGCGGTCCGCACCAACAACCTCGTGTGTGGCGCGTTTCGCGGGTTCGGCGCCAACCAGGCCCAGTTCGCAATGGAGGGCGTGCTCGACCGGTTGGCACAGCAGGTCGGCATCTCGGGCTGGGAGATCCGCAAGCGCAACGTCATCAAACCCGGCCAGGAATGGGGACCCGGCCAGATCATGGACGACGGTGCCGGCGGTGCCGAAGCGTGCCTCGACCAGATCAAGTCGTCGTACGACGAGGCGATTGCTGCTGGCAAAGCGGTCGGACTCGGGCTCGGCCTCAAGAACTCCGGGCTGGGCAACGGCTTCCGCGAGGTGTCGAAGGCCGTCATCCGATTCCTGTCGTCCGGTGGCGACCAGCCCGGTCGCATCGAGGTGCGTCACGGCTGGACCGAGATGGGCCAGGGTGTGCACACGGTGGCACTGCAAGTCGCGGCGCAGGAGCTGGACGTCGAACCCGGTCGGATCGACGTGATCGTCGACACGACCCGAGAGCTCGGTTTCGGGCAGACCACCGGGTCGCGCGGAACGCTGATGGTGGCCGGATCGGTCAGCGCGGCGGCAGCAGCAGCGATCGAGGCCGGCTGCGAGGTCGACGTCGACTACGAGGGCGAGTACGTCGTCGACTGGACCCAGAAGCTCGGCGATCCGTCGGTGGCGAACCCGACGATCCACTCGGTGTTCAGCTTCGCTGCGCAGATGGTGATCGCCGATCCCGAGACCGGTGACATCGAGAAGGTCGTGGCCGTCCACGACGTCGGTCGCGCCGTCAATCCGACGCTGGTCGAGGGCCAGGTCGAAGGGTCGGTGCACATGGGGCTGGGGTATGCGCTCTCCGAGGAGTTCCCGACCGATCCTGCGACGGGGTTCCCGACCAACATGACGCTGCGATCGCTCGGGATCCTGCGGGCCAAGGACGTCCCGGAGATCGAGGTGCAACTGGTGGAGGTGCCGCAGCCTCGGTCGCCGTTCGGAATCAAGGGGGTCGGCGAGATCGGGTTGGTGCCCACGGCGCCCGCGGTGGCCGCCGCTCTCCACGCCGTCGACGGCGACTGGCGCACCACCCTCCCCATGCGCAAGTAGACGTTTGCGTGACGGTTTTGGTGACCCGGTCCGCTCGAATTGCAGCGCAAACGGAAGGCGGATGGCGGCAACGACGTTTGCGTGATGGTTTTGGTGACCCGGTCCGCCCGAACTGCAACGCAAACGGAAGGTGGATGGCGGGTCAGGTGGCGGGGGAGTCGCCGAGGAGGAAGCGGGGGCCGGAACCTCGTTCGGCCGCGACGTCGTCGGGGTTGTAGAGCGCGCAGGTGTCGAGGCTGAGGCAGCCGCAGCCGATGCAGCCGTCGAGCTCGTCCTTCATCGCCTCGAGCATGGCGATCCGTTCGTCGAGCACCGGCTGCCACGACCTTGCGAGTCGGGCCCAGTCGCGTCGGTTCGGCGTGCGACTCGCGGGCAACGAATCGAGTGCCGCACGGATCTCGTCCAGGCTCAACCCGACCCGTTGGGCGACCTTGATGAATCCGACCCGGCGCAGCACGTCCGCCCGATAGCGGCGGTGCCCGGCGTCGGTCCGCTCGCTCGCGATCAGTCCGTTCGTCTCGTAGAAGCGCAGCGCCGAGGTCGCCACGCCCGCTCGCTTGGCCACCTCGCCGACGGAGAAGCTCCTCGTGGACGACCCCTTGACTTCAACCATTGTTGAAGTCTTACCGTGCGTCGCATGCACGATCAACTCTCCATCGACGATCTCGAGGTCGGCAGCATGAAGATGCTCAAGGTCGACGGCCACCGGGTGTGCCTCGTGCGCACTGCCGATGGCCTCCACGCGATCGACCACGCCTGTCCTCACGAGGGCTACGGCCTCACCCAAGGCGAACTCGACGGCGACCTGCTCACCTGCGCTTGGCACAACTGGAAGTTCCGGGTCACCGACGGCACCTGTGTGCAGGGTGAGGAGGACGTTCGTTCTCATCGGGTCGACGTCGCCGGCGACGGTGGTGTGCAGGTCACCATCAACCGCCCCGACCCGTCCGAGCTCCGACCGCAACTGCTCGCCAGCCTGCGACGAGGGGTGGAACGCAACTACACCGGCCAGGTGTCTCGCGACGTCGTTCGACTTCTGCAAGCCGACGCCAATCCCGGCGAACTGATCTGGGAGGCGATCGCCCACGGCGCGCCTCGCGCCGAGTTCGGCTGGGGTCACTCGGTGGCGTCGGCGACCGACTGCTTGTCGATGATCGACCTGTACGACGGCGATCAGCGAGCGCTGCCGATCGTTCAGGGAATCATGGGAATTGCCGAATCGGAACGCGACCGGCCGGTCAGCGAGCTGCCCGAACCGGCGGCTGCGTCGGCTGCGACCACCACCGCGTTCCGGGCAGCGATCGAACACGAGCAGACCGAGACGGCGCAGGCGATGGTGCTCGCAGCGATCGAACGCGGCGACGGGCCCGACGACCTGCGGCCGTGGTTCACGTCGGTGGTCACCGACCATCACCTGTCGTACGGGCACGGTGCGATCTACGGACAGAAGGCGTTCGAGTTGCTCGACATGATCGGGTGGGGGCGAGCCGGCACCGTGCTGCCGCATCTGGTGCCGACCCTCGTGTACGGAACCCGCGAGGACAAGTTGCCCTACATGCGGCCGTTCGTGAAGGCGTTGGGCGCCGTCGACCTGGCGGCGCTCGCGACAGCACCCACGACGGATGGCTGGAGCGACGACGGTCGGCTGCGCGCTGCACTGCTCGGCGACGTGCGAACGGCGCCGGTCGACGCGACGGTCGAGGCGTTGCGCACGGGTGCATCGATCGACGATGTACTCGACGTGGTGGTGCAAACGGTGAGCGACCGGATGCTGCGCTACGACGTCGCCGGCGAGTTCGACTTCGCCGACGACTTCGGCTGGCTCGACATCACCCACGGACTCACGTATGCAAACGCCGTGCGCTGGCACGTCGCCCAGGCCCCATCCGGGCCGACACCGGACCTGCTGCGACTCGCTCTGTTCGCAGCGTTCCTCGCACAGTGGACCGGTCGCCACGAGTGGCACACGTCCGTCGGCGACCCCGAGGAGATGGTGCCGCTCGCAGACACCAGGGGCGCCTACGGCGATGAGCTGCAGCGTCAGTCGCTGCTCGACGGGACGACTGCATTCATCGTCCACGCGCACGCCGTGAAGACGTCGCGTGCGGCCGCAATCGAAGCCGAACGGTCGGGATCCACCCTCCCGCTCGATGCCGCCGCGCGGTTTCTCGCGGCACCCAAACTCGAGCGGTTCGTCGCTGCCACCGTGGAGCGTTCGATCGACTTCCTCAACGGCAAGGTTCCTCGATGATGGTCCGACGTCGAGCTTCCCGACCATTGGGCGGCTGCTGTGAGGTGGCGATGTCACGATCCGGTGGGCGTCGGCCCTTTCGCAAGCTCGCTGCCGCTACGTGTGGCCCGCCCTTCGAGTTGAGCGAGTGGTTCGCCCGCGACGACGCGAGCCATCAAGTCGCCCGCCCGTCGGAGCAGAGCGAGTGGTCTACCGGCAACCGCCGTGACGAGCATCGCAACGACGGTTGTTCCGATCGTGCCTGCGGCTGAGCCGTGTTCTCGAGAGCCCGGCTCCGGGATCGAACATCGGAACGCGAGATCCGTCGATATCAGCCGCCGTTGTCGCTGAGTCCCTCGGCGGCAACCGATCGCAGACGGCAAGGGAGCGAAGGCCTCGATGACCACGCCGCGCGTGGAGCTGGAGTTGAGTTGCTCAGTCGCTCGACTCGACGGATTCGGCAGAAACCGATTCGATCGAGACCGAGGGTGCGGACACCGACGGGACAGAAACCGATTCGACCGAGACCGAGGGTGCGGACACCGACGGGACAGAAACCGATTCGGCCGAGACCGAGGGTGCGGACACCGACTCTGCCGAGATCGGTTCGGCCGAGACAGGCAGGGCCGACTCTGCCGACGGAATCGATTCGGCCGACGGTGCTGGTTCGCCAAGATCGGCGGGAACCTCGACGGCCACGGACTCGGCTGATGGAACGGATTCCACGGAGTTGTCGATCGCGTCGGTATCCGACTCGACGACCACTGGAGCGGACGGGCGGGCGGGCTCGATCGAGACGGACTGAGTGGTGGTGGCGGGTTCGCTGTCGTTGGATTCGGACACTTCGTCGGCGAGCGCAAATCCTCCGACGCCGACCATGCTCGTCGTCGCGCCGACGACGGCGGCGACCTTCCAGTTGATTCGTTGTGGCTTCACGTGGTCCCCTTGTGTGGTCGATCGCGGCGGATCGGTTTTCCTGGCTGTGCGGGATCGGTATCGGCGCCGAGATCGACGAACTGAACACGCTATTGGACATCTTGACGGCTGCTTGATGCTGCAGCGGCCTGTCGGGTCGGTCAGGTGGTCGTCAAGACGTCGTCGATCAAATCGAGTACGCCTACCGCTCGATGTGGCCAGTCGTCTGCCTGCGCCCGGAATGCGCTTGTTGCCAGCCCGGCGAGCACGGCGGCCGACGCAATGCCAGCTGTCGCCGATGGAATCACGTCGCTGGCCGCCGCGATGAGGTCGTCGGCGTATCGATGAATCCGGGCAGCGTTCGGTGCGGTCAGTGCCCGGTATCGGAGATGAGCCACCGGAACAGCAACGTCGTCGGCCGGATCGCCGATGCCGCACTCGTCGATGTCGAGTAGCCCGATGATTCGGTCGCCGTCGACGATCAACTGTCGTTCGTGCAGATCGCCGTGTACGAATGTTGGCTCCCGCTGCGCTGCCTCGTCGAGCGCGTGCTGGAGTTTTTCGTCGAGAAGGGCGAGCCGGTCGCGTTCTGCGGGCAACACCGAAGCCAGTAGTGCGGTGTGGTGCGGGCCGTCACGGAGGCGGTGACGCATGGCGGTGAGGTCGGTCACATCCACGGTTCTGATCTGGTGGATGAGGTTCGCCAGCGCGTTCGGCGCAGGCCACGGCGACGCGTCGGACTTCACGACGTCGCGCAAGGTCGGGCCTCGAAGCTCCGCCATGATCACCAGCCCCTGGTCGACATCGTGTCCGATCAGTTCAGGGACAGGGAGCCCGCAGGCTGCCAGCAGTTCGTGACGTCGGACGAGGTCTGCGGCCTCCGTGGGCCGGACAAGTTTTGCGAACCACACACGCTCTCCGTCGCCGATCCGCAACACGGCGCGCTCGGTGGGACGGTAGGCGGCGACGGTCACGCTCGGTCGTGCCGATGTGATCACCCCGAAATCGGCGAGCACTGTCTGGGTCGTTCGTGCGAGCCGCTCGAGGGCGGGGAGGCTCGGATCGAAGGGCCACCGCCACACGCCGGCGGCAAGGACACCGTCCTGCAACGGGGCGGCGATCGCGATGGTCCCGGGTGGTGCACCGTCACGGGTTGTGCCGACGTACAGGGTCTCTCGGCGCAGGGTGCCGTCGCCCCAGTTGACCTCGACGCGGTATCGGGCGATCAATTCGTGGCCCGGCCGGTAGTGGACCTGGGTGCACTGGAACGTCGCGAGGCTGCCTCCTGCGCGTTCGACAGCTGGTCGCAACGCGTCGTCTGCGTACTCGCTGGTCAGGTGAACTGCGGCGGGCAGGAGCGGATCGTCGATGCCCATCAACCGATGATGCCCCGCCATGCGACCGGTTGCCAGCATCTTCGCCACCATCACCCGATGATCGACCACCCGCTCGACCGCCTCGATCACCGTGCAGTTGGTGGTCACCATCTCCCAAGCGAGTGCTGCGAACACGACCGGCGCAGCGAACGAGTCCCGTCCAAGTGGCCCACTGCGTGAAGTCGTCCGAATCCGTGCCGTTGATCCGCGGCAGATCGCCGTTGAACCTGGTGAAGAACGAACTCGTCAGGTCGGTGGCCTGCGCACACGCCTCGACCCAGTGGCCGTCGTTCGACCACTCGGCCGGCCCGGTCGGACCCAGCCCGGCGACACCGATCACGAAGTCGAGCGCAGCGGAGTACTCCCGACGGCAACCCCTCTGCCATCTCCGTACTCCTCGCCGTGCCGGCTTCGATACGTGATGGTGACACGAGTCGTCGATCTGCAACGGTCGGACGGGGGTGACGCGGCGGAGCCGCGCGGTGAGCGATCGGTCGTCTGGAGGACCGGTGGGGTCGGGCGGTTCAGGTACCGCTGTCGGTGTCGTCGCCGGAGTCGGCCGACTCGGCGGGGCGGGCGAGGACTTCGTAGAGCTTGCGTTTTGCGTCGTCGAGGACGGCGATCGCAGCATCGCGCTGCTCGTCCGAGCCGAACCGGCCGACCTGGCGGACCTGTCCGCCGAGTTCCGACATCAGGCGTCGCAGATCGCCGCGGCCGCTGGTTCCCGACTGGTTCCACGGCTCGTCGGTGTCGTCGCCCTGCGCCTCGCGGATCTCGGCGAGCATCTGGCGCCCGTGTTCGGTGAGGGCGTATTGGCGCTTGCCGTCGGCGTCGGTCGAGGTGACCGCGCCGTGGGCCTCCATCTTCTCGAGTGCCGGATACATGGCGCCGGGACTCGGTCGCCACCTGCCTTCGCTGCGGGTCTCGAGCTCGGTGATCAGTTCGTAGCCGTGCATCGGGCGTTCGTCGAGCAGGGTCAGGATCGCCACGCGGACGGCGCCTCGCCGGGCGCGGTGACGGCCGCCTCCGCCGCCTCCCCCGGCCACCCCGACCGCCTCGCTCGTGTTCGGCGAAGTGTGCGTGCATGTTGCCTCCATGGCGTCGGCCCCGTCGCCTGGTCGGCCTGGGGGAGTCGGTGTTGATCGTGATGTGGGTGTATTCGTCGTTCATGTTGGTGCTCCTGTCGGTTGCTCGATGGATATCGAAGTGGTTAACGACATATCGATACTGTAGCGATACATCGGTACCGATGCAACCCCCTTGTTTGCGTTGCACTTCGGGAGACCCGTCCCGCTCGAACCGCAACGCAAACGATGGGGGTGCGCTCGGTGCGGAATCGACGGGCGCTATCGGCGATGCTGTGGAGATGACGGACACCACGGAACGCCCCGCATCGACCACCAACGACGTCGTCGACGAGGTGCGGGCCTGGCTCGAGGAGAACTGGGACCCCGACCTCACCGTCGCCCAGTGGTGGGAGCGCCTCGGCCTGGCCGGCTGGTCGGCACCGACGCTGCCCGAGACCGCCTACGGCCGCGGACTGTCGCGCGGCGACGCCGTGCTCGTCGCCAACACGATCGCCGAGTTCGGTGCACTCGGCGCACCCGGCGGCCTCGGCCTGCTCCTCGCGGCTCCGACGATCGCCACCCACGGCAACCCCGAGCAGATCGAGCGCTATGTCCGCGACATCGTCACCGGTCAGCGTGCGTGGTGTCAGCTCTTCAGCGAACCGGGCGCCGGCTCCGACCTCGCCGGTCTCCAGGCCAAGGCGATGCTCGACGGCGAGGAGTACATCGTCAACGGGCAGAAGGTGTGGACCTCCGGCGGGCACTACGCGGATCTCGGCATGTTGATCGCCCGCACCAACTCCGATGTCCCCAAGCATCAGGGCATCACCTACTTCGCGATGGACATGCACCAGGACGGCGTCGATGTCCGCCCGCTCAAGGAACTCACCGGGCGAGCGCTGTTCAACGAGGTGTTCATGTCCGAGGTCCGTGTCCCGGCCGACGCCATGATCGGCGGGCTCAACAACGGTTGGGCGGTCGCAAACACCACGCTCGCCCACGAGCGTGCCGGCCTCGGCGCCGGTGGTGGCAGCAGCTCGGCGAGCGCAGCGATCCCCGGCACCGTCGGTGGTCAGCTCGAGACTCGCGCCGGCGACTACGTGCGCTCACCCGGCAAGCCGTCGACCGGCGGTGGAGGCGCGAACTTCCGTGACACCTCCAAGATGATGATCAATCTGGCCCAGGGTGCCGGCGTCAACACCGACCCGACCATTCGCCAGGATCTCGTGCGCCTCTACACCATGAGTCAGCTCGGCCGCATCAACAACCTTCGTGTGAAGGCCGCCAAGGCCAGGGGTGTCGAAATCGCCGGCATGGGCAACATCGCCAAGCTCTCGATGAGCGACATGGTGCGCTTGCAGCGCGACCTCGGACTGCGCATCGTCGGCCCGCAGGGCATGCTGCACGCCTACGACGGCGAGAAGCGCAAGGTGCTCGACGAGGCAACCGGCAACCCGTTCCTCGGCTTCGTCACCGAGATGGCGCTGTTCGCCCAGGCGCCGCCCATCTACGGCGGCACCGACCAGGTGCAGAAGAACATCATCGGCGAGCGCGTCCTCGGCCTGCCGAAGGAACCGAACCAGGACAAGGTCGTCCCCTTCAGCGAACTCCCCAAGAACGCCTGAGCGGTGACGCCGGTGCCGGCCCGGCGTCGGCGTCAGCAGCTCACCGGTTGAAGATGCCGTAGGCGTGTGTGGGATGAAGCTCGAGCAGGAGGCGGCGGTCGTCGACCATTGCCTGGCGGTACTCGGCCCAGTTGTCGTGCTCGCCGGCGACCGTTCGGTAGTACTCGACCAATGCGTCGACGGTGGCGTCGTCGGGTGACGCTGCGGTCGGCAGCATCTCGACATCGGCTTCGATCACCGCATAGGCCCAGAAGTCGTCTCGGTTGACGTGCAGCGACGCTCGCGGATCGCGCCGCAGGTTCGCCGTCTTGGCGCGCCCTTCGGTGACCGAGATGCGGATCACGTCGTCGTCGCCGACGGCGTAGGCGATGTTCGACGACTGTGGTCGGCCGTCGGACTTGAGGGCGATCAACATGCCGTTGCGCTTGTCGCGGGCGAAGTCCAGGGCGTCGGAGAGTTCCATGCACGTCTGGAACACCCCGGCGCCCCGGTCTGTTCCTGATGGGCGTCAGCGTGGCGGAGCATCGGCCCGCGCAGCAGCGAACGCGGCGGTCGTCAACCGGGGCGCGGCGTAGAGGAGCAGCAGAACCGACGCCGAACCGAACACCAGCCACGGCATCCGCAGTGCGAGTTCGCGTGAAGCGACCGCATCGGTGCCCACCACCGGCTCGGAGGCTCTGCCATCGCCGGCGAGCGTACGCGTCGCCGCCCACCCCGTTTGCGGTGCATTCCCGATGAGGCGGGTCATCGGAACTGCCACGCACACGTGAGTGGGCGGCGGTGTCTCGGGGTCGGAGTTGGGGTCGTGGTTGGGTGGTGGCCCCGGTCAGTCGGCGTCGGTGGAGTCGGCGTCGAGGGTGCCGGCGTCGAGGGTGCTCTGGCCCGAACTCACGTTGATCTTGCGGGGCTGGGCCTGCGGGATCACCGGGATGCGCAGGGTCAGCACGCCATCGGTGTAGTCGGCTTCGATGCCGTCGGCGTCGAGGCCCTCACCCAGGCTGACCTGGCGACGGAACGAGCCCTCGGGGCGCTCGTCGAAGTAGAGACGGTCGCCCTCCTGGCGCTGGTAGCTGCGCTCGGCGCTCACGGTGAGGACATTGCGCTCGACGGAGATGTCGACCGACTCGGCGGTCACACCCGGGAGGTCGAGATGCACCCAGACGTTGTCGCCGCGGCGATAGGCGTCCATCGGCATCGGTCGGCCGGTGACCCGGCGGGCATCGCCGGTGAAGGCCTGGTTGAACAGGTTGTCGAGTTCGCGGAACGGGGAATTCTGGACGAGCATGGCGCCTCCTGAAGGAAAGTGAGTGGTGTTGCTGATGCAAGACACCATACATGCCTTCATGAAACCTGACAACCTATGACTCAGGATCAGTCCTTGGCGATGCGTCCTCGCATGGCCAGGCTCGCCAGGCCGAAGCTCACGACCATGAGCGCCAGCGAGGCAGCGGCGCCCGCGGCCAGTGCGTCCCAGTCCCAGCCGACGCTGATCAGGCTGCGCAGACCTTCGAGGACATAGGTCACCGGGTTGTATTTGGCGATGGTCGCGAGCCATCCGGTGAGCGCCTCCTCCGGGAGGAACGAGGTGGTGAGGAAGGCGAACGGGAAGAACAGGATGAAGCTCGAGTTCACCGCAGCCGGGTTGCCGGTCTTCAGCGCGATTGCATAGGGGAAGCCGGCGAAGGCGAGCCCCCACATGGCGCCATAGGCGATGAACACGACCATCCCGAGGACACCGGTCTGGAAGCTGACGCCGAGCGCCAGCCCGAGGAGCAGCACGGGGATCGTCAACAGCACGATCGAGACGATGTCGGCTGCCATCAACCCGAGCAGGAGCATCGGCCGTCGGATCGGCGTGAGCAACAACCGATCGAAGTATCCGCTCTGGATGTCGGTGACCAGTGCGCTCGCTCTCGACACGCCGGTCACGGCGAACACGATGGCGACCGGGAGCTGGAACGCCTTGAAGTCGACCACGGTGCCGCTCTGCTCGGCGAAGTCCTGGAGGGCGCCGACGTTCACCACGAAGAAGAACACCGGAACGATCAGGGCCGGGATGAAGAACTCGGGCTCCCGGAAGACACCGCGAACCGACCGGCTCGCAATGGTGATGAAGTCGTGAATGGCAGGGGCACGCCGTGCCAAGGGCTGGTACGACGTGCCATCGGTGGCGGATCGGGTGGTGGCCGGGGCGCTCATGAGGCAACCTCCTGGGTCGGGGTGTCGGTGGACTCGTCACCGGCGAAGTGGGTGCCGGTGACGTTCAGATAGACGTCGTCGAGCGTCGGTGTTCGCAGGGTCAGCGATCGGACCGGCACGCCGCAACCGTTGAGCGCCACCGCCACCTGAGCGATCAGACCGGCGCCGTTGGCGGTCGCCACGGCGAGTTCGTTGTTGTGGACCTGGACCTCGTCGATGCCGTCGATCGCCCTCACCGCATCGGCGGCGAGCGCGGGGTCGCCGTCGACCTCGGCCTGGATCACGTCGGCGCCGATCCGGCGCTTCAAGTCGGACGGAGCTCCCTCGGCGACGATCAGGCCGTTTGCGATGATGCCGACACGATCGGCGAGCTCGTCTGCCTCCTCGAGATACTGCGTGGTCAGGAAGATGGTCATCCCGTTCTCGCGGTTCAAGCGCCGCACCTCGGCCCACACCGACGACCGACTGGCCGGGTCGAGGCCGGTGGTCGGCTCGTCGAGGAACAACACCTGGGGTCGATGGATCAGCGCCATCGCCAGGTCGAGGCGACGCTTCATGCCGCCCGAGTACGACTCGACTCGGTCGTCGATCGCAGAGCCGATGTCGACCAAGCCGATCACGTCGTCCATTCGTGCAGTGATGTTCGAGGCGGTCAACCCGTAGAGGCGCCCCTGCAGGTTGAGCATCTCGCGGCCGGTCTGTTTGCCGTCGATCGAGGAGTCCTGCAGTGCCACTCCGATCCGCAACCGGATGTCGCTCGTCTGGGTCACCACGTCGAATCCGCAGACCGATGCGGTGCCCGATGTGATGCCGAGCAGTGTGCAGAGCATCTTGACAGTGGTGGACTTGCCGGCGCCGTTCGGGCCGAGGAACCCGTAGATCTCGCCGTAGGGCACGTCGAGTTCGATGCCGTCGACGGCGTGGTTGTCGCCGAAGGTGCGCCGGAGCTCGCTGGCCTTGATTGCTGAGGACATCCCCCGATCATGCCGGAGCGGTGTCACACTCCCACGTGAACAGCATGCGAATCTTGGACAGCGCCGCTGACGGTTCCGTCGCCCTCACGTGGTTCCCGCCGCCCAGGGCGATGGGGACCACCTCAGGCTTCGAGGCGGCCGTCGATGATGTGGACGCTGCGATCGCAGTAGTGCGTGATGCGCTCGTCGTGGGTGACGACGATGGCCGCAGTGCCACGGGTCTTCATCTCGTTGCGGATCAGCTCCATCACCTGTTCGCCGAGCTCGGTGTCGAGCGCCGAGGTCGGTTCGTCGAACAACACGAGTGCCGGATCGTTCATCAGCGCTCGCCCGATCGCCACCCGCTGACGTTGGCCACCCGAGAGCTGCGAGGGGAGGTTCTTGGCCCGGTCGGCGAGGCCGAGTTCCTCGAGCAGTTGGTCGGCGCGCGCCTTGGCCGGCGCCCCGGTGCGCTTGCCGAGTTCGTCGACCACCAGCAGGTTCTCGCGGGCGTTGAGGAACGGCACCAGGTTGACCGACTGGAACACGAACCCGACCTTGTCCTGGCGGAACTTGGTCAGTTCCTTTGCGTCGTGGTTCGAGATGTCCTCGCCGCCAACGACGATCGTTCCCTCGGTGGCCGACAAGATGCCGCCGGCGATCGAGCACAGCGTGGTCTTGCCGGAACCCGACGGTCCGACCAGGGCCACCATCTCGTCGGAGCCGAGGGTGAGCGTTGCGTGGTCGAGGGCGACGACGTCGGAGCCGTCGCCCATCGTGTACACCTTGCGCACGTCGTTGAGCTGCAACGCGGTCGACGTGGGGGCCGGGGCGGGTGCGGTGGTCATGAAGTGATTCCCGTCATGAGGTGGTTCCGATGGCAGAAGCAGGGTCGACGCGCAACACGCGCCGCAGTGAGAACGAGCAGCCGAGCACGGCGGCAACGAGGAGCAGCGCGGTGCTCAGGATGATGCGGCCCGGAGTGATGAGCAGCGGGATCGAGCCCGGTGGCAACAACAGGTCGAGCAGCACCACGAGCGTGCCCGCGATCAGGGAGGCGATCGCGGTGACGACCACGGCCTGCGCGACGAGGCCGGCGAAGATCGTCGACGACTTCGCGCCGAGCGCCTTCAACACGCCGTAGAGGCTCGTGCGCTCGACGGTCAGGAGCGCGAAGAACAACCCGATCACGACGAGTGCGATGGCGATCGTCACGCCGATGATCTGGTTGAACGTGGCCGTCTGCTCCTGGATTCCGGGGATGGCGTCGATGGCGCCATCGACGGTGAACGACTCGGTGGTTCCGCCGGTTGCAGCATCGATCTCAGCGGGCAGGTCGTCGCCCTCGCCTTGGACGATCAGCCCTTGCCACACGTCGGGGCCCAGCTGTGCGTCGGGCCGATTGTCGCCGAGCACGGTGCGCCAGGTGTCGGGCGACGCCCACAGGCTCGCCTGGCCGTTGAACGTCGTGTCACTGACGAAACCGGCGATCTCGATCGGCGAACGTGCCGGGCCGAGCTCGATGACCATGCCGACCTCGACGCCGTCGGATTCGAGGATGTCGTCCGCCCACGCCTGGCCGGCGGGCGGCGCGTCGGGTACGCCCTCCGGCGCCAGTTCGTAGCCGAACAGCGCAACGCCTGCGAGGTCTCGCGGACCCTTGCCGGGGATGCGGGCGCCGAGCTGCACGTTGCCGATGCCGCCGACAGCGGTGACGCCGGGGACCGCCTCGACCTCGGCGTGTGTCTGGGGCTCGATTCTGCTGCGCACGAACGAGGCCTGTGCGGTGTCGGAGTACACGATCGCGTCGGCGTTCTGCGCGCGGATCGCACCGGTGGACGACGCGATCAGCCCGTCGAGCAGGCCACCGAGGAACATCAGCAGGATCGCGATCAACGTGAGGATCACGGCGGCGACCGAAAAACGTCCCGGCCGCCGTCGGAGTTCGGTGAGCGCGAGCTTCACGACCCCACCCCCTGCCCCGTCGTCGCTTCGATCGGATCGATGGCCAGCACCCGTCGAGCGGCCACCAGCGAGCTGATCAGGCCGAGCCCCATCAGCAGCACCGACCAGAAGATGACGGCTCCTGTCTCGAAGTTCAGCGCGATCCCACCGAGCGCTCCCTGCGAGAGCGGGTAGTAGAGGAGCGTGCCGATGGCGAGGCCGGCGCCGATGATCACCACCACCTGGATCAGCAGCGACGAGACGAGCCGGCCGGCCGGCGCGCCGATCGCACGCAACAGCGTGAGCGAATTGGCCTTCTGGAACGTGACGATCAGGAAGAACAGCCCGGTCACACACGGCACGACGAGGCCGTACAGCAAGAAGATGATGTTGAACGACTGTTGCACCTGCGCAACGCCGGGGGTCTCGGCGGCGGCGTCCTCGCGGGTCAATGCGTCGAGGTCGAGCGACTGGTCGTTGATCGACGTGACCGTCTGCTCGGGTGTGAAGCCCTCGGCCGGAATCACCCCGAGCACGTTCGGAAGCGGTGTCCCCGCGTCCGGATTGACGCTGGCAACCGACTGGAGATAGGTGTCGTACGAGGTGAACAGCGTGGGCGACACGTTGAGCTGCGCGTTCGCGGCCAGGCCGACGATCTCGATCGTCTTGCCTCCCGGCAGCAGGGTGACCGTGTCGCCGATGTCGTAGCCGAGGCTGACATCGGCTTCGCTCACCACCGCTTCGTCGTCGGTGACCGGGAGTCGTCCTTCGGTCACGTCGGTCGGGGCGCCGATGCCGGCACCGTCGGGCCCGAGTTCGTAGCCGATGATCGTGGTGTCGAAGGCTTCGTTGTCGTCATTGCCGCTCGGCGAGGCGGTGAAGGTGCCCTGGCCGATCCGGCCCACCTCACCGGTTCCCGGCGCGTTGCGAACCTGTTCCTCCATCGGGGGCGTGATCACGCTGCCCTGGATCACTCGCTGGCCGTCGACGCTGTAGACGAGGACGGGTGCGCTCTGTTCGCGGATGGCGCCGACGAACCCGGTGATCAGCCCGTTCTGCAACGACTGCTGGAAGAGAATCAGAAAGACCAGCAGGGCGATGGCCGCGATGAGCAGCGCGAAGCGCACTTTGGCGCGGGCCATTTCCTTGAACGCGAGAAACATGGGTGGGGGACCTCGTCGCAGGACGCTAGCGACGACTTCACCGAACCGCCCATCGTTGGCGACACTGTCGACGCCGTGGGAAGCTGCGCTGATGACGTATCCGGTTGCGCTGTATCTCCAGGACGCCCACGACATCCGTCACGGCATCGAACTCGTCCGCTACGCCGAGGCGAAGGGCTTCGATGCGGTGTGGCAGGCCGACAGCCGTCTCGTTCGTGACGCGGTCGTACCGATGGCGGCGTTTGCTGCGAGTACCGACCGGATCAAGATCGGCTCGGGCGTGATCGACATCTGGACGCGAAACGCCGCGCGACTGGCGTCCACCTTCTCCACGCTGGACGACCTCGCCCCGGGCCGCATGATCTGCGGGCTCGGCGCATGGTGGGATCCGTTGGCGGCCAAGGTCGGCATCGATCGGGCCCGACCGCTGAAGGTGATGCGAGAGGTGGTCGACGCCACCCGCGGGTTGCTCGCGAACGAGACGGTCACGATCGACGGCTATCACGTGCAGCTCGACGGGGTGGAGCTCGACTACGTGCACCAACCGCGTCGCCCCAAGGACGTGCCGATCTACATCGGCGCCACGGGGATGCAGATGATGGAACTCACCGGCGAGATCGCCGACGGCGCCGTGCTCAACTATCTGGTCTCACCGAGCTACAACGTGGGAGCGCTCGAAGCGTTGGCCCGCGGTGCTGCCAAGGCGGGACGCAGCCTCGACGACATCGATCGTCCGCAGCTGGTGGTGTGCTCGGTCGACGACGACCGCGGCGCCGCCCTCGATGCGGCTCGCCTGCTCGTCACCCAGTACCTCGGCCAGCAGCCCCACATCATGAAGGCGTCGGGGGTGCCCCAGGAACTCCTCGACGAGATCGGCAAGGTCCTCACGTGGCCGGCGACGCACGACCAGGTGGTCGCCGCGAGCAAGCTCGTTCCCGACGAGATCGTGCAGATGATCACGGCGTCGGGCACCCCCGACGAGGTGCGCGCCAAGGTCGACGAGTACGTCGCCGCCGGCTGCACGTGCCCGATCCTGTACCCCCTCGCCGCCGACGTCCACCTGATGATCGACACGTTCGCCCGCTGAGTGTTACTCGTGGTGTCTGACACCACGAGTAACACTCGGGGCTGATCGATGGGGCCGGGTTGCCTAGGGTTTGACGCATGCGCATCACACTGCCGTCCGGGACCGAGGCCGAGCTCGCCGAGCCGGCCGACTCCGACAACGACCCGACGATGGGGCTGGTGATCGCTCCGGACATCTTCGGGTTGCGCCCATTGTTCGACGACATGGTCGCACGTCTCGCATCGGTCTGGTCGATGACCGTGTGCGCGGTCGAGCCCTTCCCGGGACTGGACCTGGGCGACGAGGTCGAGCCGCGATTCGCAGCCGTGCCCACGCTCGACGACGACATCCACCTGCGCGACCTGATCGAGGCCGCCGACGCCACCGGCTGTGACCGGGTCGGGCTCCTCGGATTCTGCATGGGTGGGATGTACTGCTTCAAGGCCGCACGGAGCGATCGGTTCTCGAAGATCGCGAGCTTCTACGGCATGATCAGGCTCCCCGAGGTGTGGGCGGGCCCTGCCCAGGGCGAGCCCCTCGACTACCTCGCTGCTGGTCACCCCGACCGGGTGTTGGCGATCATCGGTGAACTCGACACCTACACGCCGCCCGCCGATGTGGTCGCCTTGGAAGCGGCGGGCGTCGACGTCGTGCGCTACCCCGAAGCCGAACACGGATTCGCCCACGCCCCCGATCGTCCAGCCCATCGACCCGACGACGCCGCTGACGCGTTCGTGCGTGCTCACACCTGGTTGTCGGGGTCGATGTGACGATTGGCGTCTGACGCCAGTCGTCGGATCAGCGAGCGCGGAGTTCGAGGCGGTCGCGCTGCAGAATCCGGTACGTGCGCTCGTTCTGTTCCAACCAGCCGAGCCGGATGAAACTGGCGATTGCCTTGTTGACCCGTTCGCGTGACGCACCGACCATGCCGGCGAGTTCTTCCTGGGTGACCGGCAACGTGAACTCGTCGGTGCCGTCGCCCAGCTCGAGCAGCCGCTTGGCCGTGCGCCCGGTGACGTCGAGGAACACCGAGTCGGCCAACGCCTCGTCGGTCACACGGATTCGCTGTGCGAGCAGTCGCGCCACGTTCCAGAGCAGCTTCGGGTTCTCGTCGAACATCGAGAGCACCTTGTCGTACGGGATCGACAACACGGTGGTCGGCTCGAGTGCTCTGGCCATCGCCGAGCGTGGCCCGTCGTCGAGCATCCCCATCTCGCCGAAGAGGTCGCCGTCCTCCATCAGCGCAACGACGCTCTCGCGTCGGTCGATGGGATTCGCGAGGGCAATGGCCAGCCGTCCCCGAAGGACGAGGAACAACGCCTCGGGCGGATCACCCTCGTTGAAGAGCACGTCGCCACGGATCAGATGCAGCTCGTGGCCGGAGGCCGCAACGGAGCTGAGGGCGTCCGGCGATGCATCGGCGAAGAAGTCGGTGCGGGCGAGGATCTCTTCATGGGCCATGACATCGGTCACGGTACTACCCTTCGCCGATGTGCCCCCTGCCGAGCAGATCTGGACCATCGTGGTCGGTGGTGGCAGCGGAAGACGGTTCGGCACCCCCAAGCAATACGAGCAGCTGGGCGACGTTCGCGTGATCGATCGTTCGATCGCTGTGGCGCGCGAAGCGTCCGACGGCGTCGTGGTCGTGGTGCCACCCGAGGACGCCGAGCGGGAGGGGGCGATTGCCGGCGGATCGAGCCGAAGCGATTCGGTGCGCGCCGGCCTCGCAGCGATCCCGGACGAGGCCACGATCGTCTGCGTGCACGACGCCGCGCGTCCGTTGGCGTCGCCGCAACTGTTCCTTCGTGCGATCGCTGCGGTGACCGCCGGCGCCGACGCGGCCATTCCGGGGGTTGCCGTGACCGACACGATCAAGGTGGTGGCCGGAGGGGTCGTCGTGTCGACACCTGATCGGGCCTCGTTGGTTGCAGTGCAGACACCGCAGGCTTTTCGGGCTGCAGCACTTCGAGCGGCACACGAGCGCGGCGGCGATGCCACCGACGATGCGGGGTTGGTCGAGGCCGACGGCGGGCTCGTCGTGGTCGTCGACGGTGAAGTCACCAACCGCAAGATCACGGTGCCCGACGATCTCGACTGGGCTCGTCGCCACCTCGACACCGAACGAGAGGAGTAGCCATGACGGTTCCCGAGATGCGGGTCGGGCAAGGCTTCGACATACATCGATTCAGCACCGACCCGGCTCGGGTGATGGTGCTCGGCGGTTGCCACTTCGACGGGGTGATCGGCCTCGAGGGTCACAGCGACGCCGACGCCGTTGCCCACGCCTGCGCCGACGCCCTGCTCGGCGCCGCCGGCCTGGGCGACATCGGGATGCACTTTCCCGACACCGACGACCGCTGGCGGGGAGCCGACTCGATGGCGCTGCTCCGTCACGTCACGGCGATGCTCGCCGAGGACGGGTGGAGGGCGTCGAACATCGACTGCGCCGTGGTGTGCGAACGTCCGAAGATCGCCCCGTACCGTGACGAGATGCAACGAAACCTCAGCGCCGCCGTTGGTGCGCCCGTCACGGTGAAGGGCAATCGGGCCGAACAACTCGGCTCGATCGGACGCTCCGAAGGGGTCGTCTGTTTCGCGACTGCCCTGATCCACCGCCCCACCGATCTCGTGGGCGAATCGGCCCGCACCGACTCATGAGCGGCGGGCGCCGTGGCCCGAACCCGCGCAAGTCGTCGGGGGCCAAGTCCACCGGTCGGCGAGGTCAGCCGTCGTCGAAGTCGTCCGGTCGCCCAGGTGCGAACAAGTCGAGCGGTGGTCGGGCTGCTGGCGGGTCGAGGTCGGGTGGGTCGAAGCCGGGCGGGTCGAAGCCGGGCGGTGGCAGCGCGGGTGGGGCCAAGGGTCTCGGAGGTCGCCAGGTCGAGGGTCGTCAGGCGGTGCGTGAGCTGTTGATGGCCGAGCGTCGCAAGGTGCACGAGGTGTGGATCAGCGCAGAGCTCGAGGGCGACGCCGGGGTGGCCGACATCGTCGAGATCGCCGGTGCTCGACGGGTGCCGCTGCTGCATGTCGCCCGCGGTCGCCTCGAACGTGAGGCCCGAACCGAGGCACCCCAGGGGGTCCTGGCCCATGCGGCCGAGATCGCCGAGGCCGACCTCGGGAGTCTGCTGACGGTCGGCGAAGGGCGCGGTGCGGTGCCGCCGTTCCTGGTTGCGGTCGATGGTGTCACCGACCCCGGCAACCTCGGTGCGATCATCCGGAGCTGCGACGGCGCCGGTGTCACGGGGGTGCTTCTGCCCCGACACCGTTCGGTGCACGTGACACCAACGGTGGCCAAGGCATCGGCCGGTGCGGTCGAGTACGTCCCGATGGCGCTCGTTCCCGGTCTGCCCGGTGCGCTCAAGCAACTGTCCGAGCGCGGCATCTGGGTGGTCGGCCTCGACGACGGTGCCGATCGTTCGATCTACGAGATCGGCCAGTTGGCCACCGAACCGGTCTGCCTGGTGCTCGGCGCCGAGGGTGCCGGCCTGTCGCGTCTGGTGCGAGAACGGTGTGATTCGATCGTCAGCATTCCGATGG
>CAWKCN010000020.1:0-93327 GCA_963848145.1 Ilumatobacteraceae bacterium | reverse complement strand
GGGAGGCCCGCCTCACCCTCGATGTCGACCGTCGGCAGGATGCGGTCGAGCCAGCCGGGCAGCCACCAGTTGGCGTCGCCCATCAGCTTCATCGTCGCCGGCACGAGCACGACACGCACGATGGTGGCGTCGACGAAGATCGCCACCGCAAGGCCGAGACCCATCATCTTGATCGTCGGGTCGTCGCCGAGCACGAAACCACCGAACACGCAGATCATGATCAGCGCCGCCGAGGTGATCACCCGGGCGGTGCTGGCGATGCCGCTGATCACCGAGGCGTCGTTGTCGCCGGTGGCGATGTAGTCCTCGCGGACCCGTGACAGGAGGAACACCTCGTAGTCCATCGACAGTCCGAACAGCACGGCGAACATGAACATCGGGATGAACGACACGATCGGCACCGTCGTCTCCAACCCGATCAACTCCTTGCCCCAGCCCCACTGGAACACCATGACCAAGACCCCGTAGGCGGCACCGATGCTGAGCAGGTTGAGCAGCGCGGCCTTGATCGGCACGAGCACCGACCGGAAGACCAGCGTCAGCAGCAGCACCGAGAGCACGACGACCGCCGCGATGAACCAGGGCAGGCGTTGGCTGACGCGGTCGGCGACGTCACCGAAGGTGGCGGTCTGACCGCCGACGTGGGCGGTGATCGGGGTGTCGGCCAGGACCTCGGGGAAGACGTCGGCACGAAGCCGTTGAACGGTGGCGAACGTCGCGTCGTCCTGCGGCGACGTGGTGGGGAACGCCACGATCGTTGCGATGCCAGCGGCTTCGTCGATGTCTGCGGGGGCCACGGCGGAGATCCCGGGATCCGCAGCGATCGCTTCCGACAGCGGTGCGACGACCGAGGCGTCCCCATCATCGGCGAGATCGACGGCGACCACGAGTGGCCCGTTGAGCCCTGGACCGAATCCGTCAGCGATCATGTCGTAGGCAACCCGCTCGGTGCGCGACTCGGGCAAGGTCCCCTCGTCGGGGAATCCGAGCCGGAGGGCGAGCACGGGGGCACTCAGGGCGAGCAGCAGCACCGTCACACCGATCGCATAGGGCCAAGCGTGGCCGGTGACGTGGCGGCCCCATCGCTGCCAACCGGAGCCGACCCCGCCACCGATGCCATGGCGCCGATGGATGCCGAGCCGGTTGATCCAGTGACCGCTCAACCCGAGGAACGCAGGAAGCAATGTCACCGAGGCGACCACCATCATCGCGACGATGATCGAGGTGGCGATCCCGGCGGCGGTCATGAACGGCACACCGGCGACGGCGAGCCCGAGGATCGCGATCACCACGGTTCCACCGGCGAAGATCACGGCCTGGCCGGCGGTTGCGACGGCGCGGCCCGCCGCATCGGCGACGGTCAGGCCCTCGGCAAGGAACTCGCGATGGCGGGTGACGAGGAGCAGCGCGTAGTCGATACCGACACCGAGCCCGATCATCGTGGCCATGTCGGGCGCCCAGCTGGGGATGTCGACGACGTAGTCGATCAGCGACATCGACGCGATGCCGACACCCAACCCGAACAGGGCGATGCCGATCGGGAGTCCCGCTGCGATGATCGACCCGAACGCGAGCAGCAGGATCACGATCGCTGCGAGCAGGCCGATCATCTCGGCCGACCCTCCGCCCGGATCCTCGAAGTTCTGGAACAGGTCGCCGCCCAACTCGATTCGCAGCTGGGATCCATCGCTGGACGCCGCAACGGCATCTTTCAGTTCGCCGAGGTCGCCGGCATCGAGTTCCTCGATCACCGGGTACTGGATCGTCATCAGGGCCACCCGACCGTCAGCGGAGATCTCTCCGCTCGACACTGCCGCATCCTTTCCGGCGGCAAACGCTGCGGCCGGATCCGATGCGGCGATCACCGTCGGGAGGGCCTCGATGGCATCCCGCACGACGACGAGTTGGTTGCGAGCTGCCGCCGAGTCGAAGAACGTGGCGCCGTCCTCGGCGGGCGTGGCGACGAGCCGAGCGGTGAGGCCGGCCTGCTCGCTCTGTGCGTCCGACAGCAGGTCGACCGCCACCTGCGAGTCGAGGCCGGGAACCTCGAAGGAGTCCTCCAGCTCGCTGCCCGCAGTGCCGGCAGCAACGACCACGACGATCGCGATCGTCACCCACACGCCGATCAGCACCCAGGGCCGACTCGCCGAGAATCTCCCGATTCGATACAGCACAGCGGACATTGGCTTCTCCTTCGTTCAGACGGGCGGCGGCGGTTCCGACACCCTGCGCCTCGCCGACTCGGGAGGCTCGATTGCCATCATCCCGATCAGCGTCCAATGAGGCATCGGGTGATCGGTTGGTCCGGCACCGGCCGCACAGCCGAGCGACGGTCGTCCTTTCGGCCGATCCACCGAGCCCTCCGGGTCTCTACGCTGAGGTGCCGTGAATCCTGCTGTGCGCACCTTCCTCGCCGAGCCGGCGGTCGCCGACCCGCCGAAGCGCGTGTGGCGCGACTGGGTGCTGCTCGCGGTGATCGTGGTGTCGGCCGTCCCCGAAGCGATACTGCGCGACGATCTGGTGTGGCCAGGTCTCGCGCTGGTGTCGTGCATCGGCGTCGCCGTCTCGGTGCTCTGGCGCCGGACCTACCCGCTCGCGATGTTGGCGGTTGCGTTCAGCACCGCGACAGCGCTGGGAATCGCCGGTGCCGTCGCCGGTACCGAGACCACCCCTGGGCTCTACAGCATGGCGATGGTGCTGGTCCTGCCCTATGCGCTCACGCGATGGGCGTCCGGGCGACACATCGCCGTCGGCGGCGTGATCATGTTCTTCACGTGGGTGATCGGCATCACCGTCGACCCCGGCAACGTCGGCGATGCCATCGGCGGTCTGACGGTGCTGCTGCTGCCCGCTGCGATCGGCGGGATGGTCCGCTACCGCGGGACTTCGCGATCGCGTGAACTCGAGGAGGTCAAGCTCCGCGAGCGCGAGCAGCTCGCCCGCGAGTTGCACGACACCGTTGCCCACCACGTGTCGGCAATCGTCATCCAGGCTCAGGCAGGACGGGCACTCTCCGAGACCCGACCCGAGACCGCCGCCGAGGTGTTGGCGGTGATCGAGGCCGAAGCCTCCCGAACGCTCGACGAGATGCGAGACATGGTCGGGGCGCTGCGTCGCGACACCGACGCCGAGCTGGCGCCACAGCAGGGCATCGCCGACATTCCCCGACTCTCGACGTCCGCTCCCTCAGGGCTGACGGTCGATGTCGATCTCACAGGCGACCTGTCGACGATCGAACCGGTCGTCGACGCCGCCGTCTATCGCATCGCTCAGGAGTCGGTGACCAATGCCGTCCGTCATGCGAGCAAGGCGACCAGGGTCGACATCCTCGTGGCGACCTCACCCGACTGTGTGCAACTCACCGTCGTCGACGACGGTGAGCCCGATGGCGCGCCGGGCATCGGCGGCTACGGGCTGATCGGCATGGCCGAGCGGGCCAAATTGCTCGGCGGCACCCTCGATGCCGGGCGGGCACCCCACGGAGGATGGCGCATCAGCGCCGAGCTGCCCCGCCCGAGGGTGACTCCATGACGATCCGCGTGATCGTCGCCGACGACCAGGAACTGGTGCGCACCGGTCTGTCGATGATCCTGGATGCGCAGCCCGACATCGACGTCGTGGGCCAGGCCGTCAACGGTCGCGAGGCGGTGACGTTGGCACAGCACCTCCGTCCGGACGTCTGCCTGTTCGACATCCGCATGCCCGAACTCGACGGCATCGAAGCAACCCGCCTGCTCGCCGGTCCGGACGTCGAGGACCCGCTCGCGATCGTCGTGATCACCACGTTCGACATGGACGAGTACGTGCACGGCGCCTTGCGTGCCGGGGCGCGCGGCTTCCTGTTGAAAGACGCCGGACCTGACCTGCTCGTGCAGGCGATCCACGCCGCCGCCGTGGGGGACGCGTTGATCGCGCCGAGCGTCACCGCTCGACTGCTCGCCCGTTTCGCCGGTGCCGGTGCGGCGACGGCACCGGCACAACCGATCGAACCGCTCACCGAACGCGAGGAAGAGGTGCTGGTCACCGTCGCCAGGGGCCGCACCAACAACGAGATCGCCGCCGAGCTGTACATCAGCCTCAGCACGGTCAAGACCCACCTCGCGAGCATCATGACCAAGATCGGCGCCCGCAACCGCGTGGAGATCGCGATGTGGGCCCACGAAACGGGGCGCGTGACGCACTGATCCCGTTCCGGCGAACGAGAGGACCTCCGGCTCTGGTCGCACGACCGTTCCACACGGCACGGTCGAAGGACGAACATTCCTCCGACGAAAGGACCAAGGCGGCCCTCGCCACCCTGACGTCCGACTGACGCAGCGGCAGCGACCCCACTGGTGTTGCGATGCCGAGGAGGCACCGATGACCAGAGTCTTCCGCAACCGAACCGACGCAGGTCGAGCGCTCGCAGCCCACCTCGAGTCGCTGCGCAGCAGCGACGTCGTCGTGCTCGGACTCCCGCGAGGTGGGGTCCCGGTGGCGTTCGAGATCTCGACGCACCTCGATGTACCGCTCGACGTGATCGTCGTCCGAAAGGTCGGTGTGCCCGGCCAGCCGGAGCTGGCGATGGGAGCGATCGGCGAGGACGGTGTTCGAGTGGTCAATGATCAGGTCGTCGCCATGGTCGGCGTCAGCGACGCAGAGTTCGCTCTCGTGGAGGCCCGCGAGCGCGACGAACTCGAACGCAGGGCCGCACGCTTCCGCGGGCACGCAACGCGCGCTCCCCTCGACGGGCGAACCGCGGTGATCGTCGACGACGGCATCGCTACGGGATCGACCGCCCGGGCCGCATGCCAGGTCGCACGAGCTCACGGCGCAGCCCGGATCGTGCTGGCCGTGCCGGTGGCAGCACCGGAGTCGGTCGTCGCGCTGGGCGCCGTGGCCGACGAGATCGTCTGCGTGGAAGAACCGACGTGGCTGCAATCCGTCGGTCAGTGGTACGACGACTTCACCCAGGTCGACGACGACACGGTGATCGACCTGCTCGATCGCGCCCGCCGCCGCGAGTCGCAATCAGCCGACCGGCACCGCAGCGGCCCACCTGCCGAGATCGACACCGAGGTCGAGATCGACGCCGGCGGGATCGTGCTCCCGGGGCACCTGACCATTCCGTCGAACGCGTGCGGGTTGGTGGTGTTCGCCCACGGCAGCGGGAGCAGCCGGCACAGCCCACGAAATCAGTACGTTGCGGACCGGCTTGACACCGCGGGGTTGGGCACGCTCACGTTCGACCTGTTGAGCGACGACGAAGCGAACGATCGCCGGAACGTGTTCGACGTCGAGTTGCTGGCCACGCGTCTCGCGACGACGACGAGTTGGGTTCGCGACCACGAGCCCGTCGGCGACCTGCCCATCGCTCTGTTCGGCGCAAGCACCGGTGCGGCGGCGGCGCTGGTCGCTGCCGACACTCCGTCCGTTGCGATCGCCGCCATCGTCAGCCGGGGAGGCCGTCCGGATCTGGCCGGGCCACATCTCTCGCGGGTGGCGGCGCCGACGCTGTTGATCGTCGGCGGCGACGACACCGTCGTGCTCGAGTTGAACCGGGAAGCGCAACGACAGCTTCGCTGCGAGCACCGGCTGTCGGTCGTGCCGGGTGCCACGCACCTCTTCGAGGAGCCGGGCACCCTGGAAGCTGCAGCCACCCTGGCCGCCGACTGGTTCACCCAGCACTGCCTGGCGGTCGAAGACCCAACCGGGTAGCCGGGGCACCACGGGTCAGACCCGTGTTGTCCCGGCGCCGATCACGACGTCACTTCACGTCGAAGCGGTCGAGGTCCATGACCTTCGACCACGCCGCCACGAAGTCCTTGACGAACTTGGCGTCGCCGTCACTCGCGCCGTAGATCTCCGAGATCGCCCGCAGCTGCGAGTTCGCTCCGAAGACCAGATCGGCCCGGCTGCCCGTGAACACGACATCGCCGGTCGAGCGCTTGCGGCCCTCGAACACCTCGTTGGTGTCGTCGGTCGGCGTCCACTCGAGACCGAGGTCGATCACGTTGACGAAGAAGTCGTTGCTGAGCGTCCCGACACGGTCGGTGAACACGCCACGGTCGGAGCCGTCGGTGTTCGTACCGAGCACCCGGAGACCTCCGACCAGCACCGACATCTCAGGTGCGCTCAGCGTGAGGAGCTGCGCCCGGTCGATCATCCGCGCCTCGGTGCTGAGCGAGTCGCCCTTGCCCCGATGGTTGCGGAACGCGTCGGACGTCGGCTCGAGCGGAGCGAACGAATCGGCGTCGGTCATCTCCTCGGTGGCATCGGTCCGGCCGGGGTGGAACGGCACGGTCACGTCGTGGCCGGCCGCCTTCGCAGCAGCCTCGACGCCGGCACAGCCGCCGAGCACGATCAGGTCGGCGAGCGACACCGGCTTGGCGAAGCCTGCCTTGATCTCCTCGTACTTCGCCAACACCCGACGCAGCTGCGGTGGGTTGTTGACCTCCCAGTCGTTCTGCGGAGCCAGGCGGATGCGTGCACCGTTGGCGCCACCGCGCTTGTCGCTGTCGCGGTACGTCGACGCTGAAGCCCACGCAGTCGACACGAGCTCGGCGATGGTGAGCCCCGAGTCGAGCATCGTCTGCTTGAGCGCGGCGACGTCGGCATCGTCGATCAGCTCGTGATCGACGGCCGGCACCGGATCCTGCCAGAGCAGGGCTTCGGCGGGGATCTCGGGGCCGAGATAGCGCGACACCGGACCCATGTCGCGGTGCAACAACTTGAACCATGCACGGGCGTAGGCGTCGGCGAACTCCTCCGGATTCTCGTGGAACCGACGCGAGATCGGCTCGTAGATCGGATCCATCCGCAGTGCCATGTCGGCCGTGGTCATCATCGGGGCATGACGCTTCGACGGATCGTGGGCGTCGGGCACGATGTCCTGCGCCTCGGCATTCGATGCCTTCCACTGCTTGGCACCGGCCGGGCTCTCGGTGAGCTCCCACTCCCAGCCGAACAGCGTGTCGAAGTAGGAGTTGTCCCATGTGGTCGGCGTCGGCGTCCACGCACCCTCGATGCCGCTGGTGGTCGTGTCGACCCCCTTGCCGGTGCCGAACGCGTTCTTCCAGCCCTGGCCCATCTGCTCGATGGGTGCACCCTCCGGCTCGGGCCCGACGAGATCGGGGTCGCCGGCGCCGTGCGCCTTGCCGAAGGTGTGTCCACCCGCGACCAGCGCAACGGTCTCTTCGTCGTTCATCGCCATCCGGGCAAACGTCTCGCGGATGTCGCGGGCCGATGCCAGCGGGTCGGGGTTGCCGTTGGGGCCCTCCGGATTGACGTAGATCAGGCCCATCTGCACGGCGCCGAGCGGGTTCTCCAGCTCACGGTCACCGTGGTAGCGGGCGTCACCGAGCCATTCGGTCTCGGGACCCCAGTAGATGTCGTCCTCGGGTGCGAACACGTCGACCCGGCCGCCGGCAAAACCGAACATCTTCAACCCCATCGACTCCATGGCGACGTTGCCGGCGAGCAGCATCAGATCGGCCCACGAGATCTTGTTGCCGTACTTCTGCTTGATCGGCTGCAGCAGCATTCGGGCCTTGTCGAGGTTCCCGTTGTCGGGCCAACTGTTGAGCGGGGCGAATCGCTGCGTGCCGTTGCCGCCACCGCCGCGGCCGTCCTCGATCCGGTAGGTGCCGGCCGAGTGCCAGGCCATGCGGATGAAGAGCGGGCCGTAGTGGCCGTAGTCAGCGGGCCACCAGTCCTGTGAGTCGGTCATCAAGGCGGTGAGGTCGGCCTTGAGTGCGGCGTAGTCGAGGTCGGCGAACGCTTCGGCGTAGTCGAAGTCGTCGTCGAGCGGGCTCGATGCCGGCGAGTGCTGGTGCAGCATCTTGAGGTTGAGCTGATTGGGCCACCAGTGCTCGTTGGCCGTCGAGCCGACCTTGGTGTGCGCGGAGTTCGGACCGTGCATGACCGGACAGCCCTTCTCGCTGTCGTTGATGTCCCAGACGTCGGTGTTGTCGCTCATGGTGTGCTCCTTGGTGCGGTTGATGTTGCTGGTGTTGGTTCGATTCGTGCGTTCACGGTGCGGTCGACACCGCAGTCCGACAGTCCGGGCAGCGGCCCCAGTAGACGACTTCGGCTTCGTCGATCTCGAAGCCGTGATCGTCATCAGCGGTGAGGCACGGCGTGTATCCGACTGCACAGTCGATGTCGAACATGACTCGACAGCTGCGACAGATCAAGTGGTGGTGATTGTCGCCGGTGCGGTTCTCGTAACGCGCAGACGATCCTGCGGGCTGGATGCGCCGCAGCACGCCCTTGTCCGACAGCGTGCCGAGTGTGTCGTAGACCGCTTGGCGCGAGATCGACCCGATGTCGGCACGCACAGCGTCCAAGACGTCGTCGGCGGAGGTGTGCGGTCGTGCGGCGACGGCGCGCAGCACCGCGAGGCGTTGCGCGGTCACCTGCATCCCGTGTTCTCGCAGCAGTTGGTCGATGCCCTCGGACATGGGTGTCACCCTATCACTCGATTCTGTACTCAGTACATTTTAGGATCATGTCGACATCTCGGTCGTCCGGTTCGCTGCCGCCACGGCGCCGGGCCTGCGAGCGGGCGCGGCGGTAGATTGGGGGTGTGTCGAGCCTCGTCAACGCCGGCGCCGTGATCGCCACTGCATCGCAGGGAAGCTCCGGCATCGGCCCGGTCGTGATCGTCGTCGGCCTCACGATCGCCAGTGCCTTGGTGCTGTCGTGGATCTTCCACCGCCTCCCGGGTTCGAACGAGAACACCGGAGCGAGCCCGTTCAGACGACGCCGGCGCAAGGATCCGTTCGGTCAACCGCCCGACGACCCGATGGACCGCCCGCCGCGCAGCCCGTTCGATCCCTGATCCACGCCCCCCGACAGCTCCAACACCTCGCCCGGCATGCCCGACGGTCGCTACGTCGAATGACGTATTGCGCCACCAGGCAGCGAAGCCAACGATGAGCGTGTGTCGACCAGTCGAAACACCCGCCAGCGCACGGCGACAGGTCGTGGGCCTGGCGCCGTCCTGGTGCTCGTCGCCCTCGTCGCCCTCGCATTCAGCACGATCAGCCCTGCACCGGTATCGGGGCAGGGTGCGCCGGCGGTCGGATTCAGCGACGGTCGATGGATCGGATCGTTCAACTATCTCGGCACCACCGAGCTGGGCGGTGTCCCCGTTCGCTATCGCGCGACCGGAACGTTCGAGCTGGTGTCGGGTACCGGTGGCACGACCGGGCTGTGGGACATGTTCCTGGTGACGGTGATCGAAGGCTCGGTGGCCAACGCCGTTGCCGGCGGATCGGCCGACGGGGAGGGCATCGACAGCGTGACCCTCGACTTGACGGAGGTCATCGCCACCGACTCGCTGACCGGACTGTCTGTCACCCTGAGCGGCGACGAGATCCCCGACTCGGGCGCAGGCCGCCTCAGCGTCGACAGCACCGGTTGTGGCGCGCTCAGCGGGAGTTGGGAACTCCCGTTCACCGGCACCGTGCTCGCCGGTTCGTTCGTCGCCAACCGCGCCATCGACGGCGACTTCGGCAGCGCGTGGCAACGACTCCAACAGGCCGGACTCGATCTCTTGATCTCCATCGACGAAGGCGGACCGGTGCCCATCGACCAGATCCGGCTCTACCTCACCGACGCCGAAGCGGTGATGGGCGACACCACCGAGCGCGACAGCAGCTGCGACGAGGCGACGTTCAGGCGTTTCAACACCGCCGCGCTGTCACTGGGTGACGCGATGATCAGCGCACTCATCGCACGGATCCCGGAGCTCTCCAACGACGAACTGCTCGAGGTCACTCGAATGGGCTATCGGTCGGGGGCCTTCGTGTCCGCCGATCTCGCGTACCCGTTCGAGATCGCATTGACCCTCCGCATGACCGAGGCGCTCACCGACGGTGACCTCGAGACCATGGAGTACTGGCTGCCGGTCGCCGTCGAGTTCGGCAACGACGAACTCGCCCGGAATCTGGCCGAGGCCATCGAGGACGCTCGATGATGCCCGCCCGGACACGAGCAACACGACCGGTGCTGACGCTCGTCGTTGCGGTCGCCTTCCTGCTCGGGTCCTGCGGTTCCGGCGATTCCGACGAGACCACCGCAACGTCGACGTCAGTGGGCCGCACAGCGACCCCCTCGACCACACAGAGCGCACCCGACAACAGCGCAGAGACGACCACCCCCAACGAGCCGGCCGACACCACAACGACCACGACCGAGCCGGTCGACGACGCTTGGTCGGACACGTTCCAAGAGATCTCGCTGACTGCCACCGAGCCGGGGCCGCGGCCACTGCTTGCATGGGAAGAGGTCGACGGAGCCGCCCTCTACCAAGTCACCGTGCTCGACGCCGACGGCATCCCCTACTGGTCGTGGAGTGGCGACACCGCCGCCGTGCCACTCGGCGGCATGGAGAACCCGGACGCCATCGGGGCCTGGGTGTTCGAGGAGCTCACGTGGACGGTGGTCGCCCGGTCGGACGACGGGACGCCGCTCGCCATGTCGCAACGCGGCACCCTCGAGCCGTAGACGGTCGGCCCTGCTCGACGAGGTGCCCCAACCGCTTGGCCGCCGGGCGCCGGAGCGCACCGGGTGGCCAGAGAACGCCCGGCGGCTCGGTGCACAGGACCGACGGCTCGAGTCGAGCTCCGACGGGCTATCGGGTCTGGCGTGCGAATCGCGACAGGCCGAGTCCCGCTGCGAGCATCACCGTTGCTGCGATGGCTGCCCAGGTGGTCCCACTCGGGCCGGTTGCAGGCAGAGCGGCGGGCGGCTGGGCGGCAGCAGGAGGCGTTCCACCACCCGGGGGCAGCGCGGACACGACGGTGGTGGTCGGGACGGTGGCTGCACAGTCGATCGTGATCAAGACCAGTGTGCGTGACATGAGACCGAGACGCCAAGCGACTGTCAAGGAATCATCAACTCCGGATCCCACGCTCTGTGCGAGTGCCGACCGTCAGCGCTCGCCTGGCACGACGATCGTGGGGACGGTCGGGTGGTGGGCGAGGGCGCTGGCGACCGAGCCCAGCAGCAGCGATTCGAGCACGCCGTGACCACGGGCGCCCACGACGAGAAGATCTGCAGAGCTTCCCGCAGTGCGCAACACAGCTCGCGGGTCGCCCGGCAGCAACATCAACTCGACCGGCGGGTGCGCCGGCACGTCTCCGAGCACCGCTGCGACCTCCTGTTCGAGTTCGCTGCGCGCCGTCTGCTCAGCTGTTCCGGGGGAAGGTGCGAGGACCTCGCCGGCGACCGACTGGTCGGTGACTGCCCGAACAACGGTCACCCGAGCAGACCGGCGAAGGTGCGTGAGCGTCCAACGCAGCGCCGTGCGAGCGTGTGGGGACCCATCGAAGCCGACGACGACGTCGAGGTGATCGTGAAGCGCTGGGACGTTCTGCGGAATCAGGGCGACAGGAACCGTGGAGTGGCGCGCGCAATAGCTGCCGACGGACCCGATCGACAGGTCGGCGCGATCTCCCCATCCGCGGGTTCCGACCACGAGCAGCTCCGATGGCACCGCCGCCTTGACCAGGCCGGGTCCGGCCCGATGCTCGATCACGACGCCGTCGTCCACCAGCCACGGCGCATGGCTCTCGAGGAACGTGCGGAGCTGCAGTGTGGCTTCGCTCCGATACGGCTCGTCGCCGGCGTCGGTCTCACCGGGGTGGCGCACCTCGCGCACCATCGGACCGGTGACGAAGGTCGTCACCGGTTCGATGTCACCGAGGTGGTCGGCATGGTCGATCGCCCATCGCAGCGCGACAGCTGACCCATTGGAACCGTCGACGCCGACGACGACGAAGCGTCTCGAAGAATCCATCACGCCTCCACACTGACCGATCTCGACCGCGATGGTCAGAGAACTTCGTCCCTGACCGAACCGCTGGGTTTCCCGGGGCGGGTGTTTCCCAACGGTGCTCAGCGGTCGAAGCGCAGACCGATCATCTCCCCGACACGTTCGGCGAAGACGCGCAACGCCCGGTGGATCTCGGTTTCGGGCAACGCCACATCGGAGTCGGGCAACGCCACCCTGACCGACGCAACGCCGGGTTCGCTCGGTACGACCTCGGCGCCGAATGCCCGAAGGGCATCGAGCAGGGCCCGGTTCTCCCACATCACGCTCGCCGTGAACGTCGAGATGTCCTGTTGTCGGGCCTGCTCCGCGAGCCGGTGGAGCAACACGGTTGCGATCCCCCGACGCTGGTGGGCGTCGAGCACCGTGACCGCTGCTTCGGCGCACTCCGGGTCGTCCCGGCTGCGCGAGTAGCGAGCCAGCCCGACACCGGGTGAGCCCTCCTCGTCGATCGCAAACCCGACCAGCGCGCACCGGTCGACGCCGTCGACGTCCATCAGGTAGTCGAGCAGACGCGTCGAGAGGTGGCCCGGGGCGTTGAAGAACCGCAACCGTCGTGCTTCGGGCGACAACTCGAGGTAGCGCTGGGCGAGCTCGTCACGATCCGCAGGCAGGAGTTCACGCACCAGAATCCGGCCGCCGTCATCCAACGTGACCACCTCCGCCTCAGGTGCGGGCGGATCGGTGAGCTCGGCCATGCGACGGCCAATGGTACTCAGGTGCCGTAGATGGACTCGATGGCCGATCCGTACCGGGTGAGGACGACCGCTCGGCGCACCTTGAGCGTCGGTGTCAGTTCGTCGGCTTCGACCGTCAGGTCGCGCGGGAAGGATCGCGAACTCGCGGATCGACTCGGCCCGGGAGACCGAGGCGTTCGCCTCGTCGACCGCAGAACGGATCACATCGCGGAGCTCCGCGTTGTCGGTCGCCTCGGCGACGGTCGACGCTGCCAGGCCCACCTCCTGCGTCCAACGGGCGAACACCTCGTCGTCGATCGTGACGAGCGCTGCGATGAAGGGGCGCTGGTCACCCACGACCACCGCCTGGCTCACGAACGGATGAGAGCGAAGACGATCCTCGAGCGGTGCGGGGGCCACGTTCTTGCCGGCTGCGGTGACGAGGAGCTCCTTCTTCCGTCCGGTGATCGTCAGGAAGCCGTCATCGTCGAGTTCACCGATGTCGCCGGTGTGGAACCAGCCATCGTCGTCGAACACCTCTGCGGTGGCCTCGGCGTTTCGCCAGTACCCCGGGAACACCTGAGGACCCTTGGCGAGGATTTCGCCGTCGCCGGCGATGCGGATCGTGGTACCCGACATCGGTCGCCCGACCGACCCCGGTCGCCACGCACCCGGTCGGTTGATGGTCAACGTGGGGCTGGTCTCGGTGAGGCCGTACCCCTCGAAGATGCAGACCCCCGCTCCGTCGAAGAAGCGGGTCAGGCGCACGCCGAGCGGGCCGCCGCCACTGAACGCCAACCGCATCGATCCGCCGAGCACCTGACGCAGCTTGCCGTACACGAGACGGTCGAACACCCAGTGCTCAGCAGCGGTCCACGGCATCGTCGATCCGGCGTGGTGCTCCTTCGACCAGCGAACGGCCACCGACTCGGCACGATCGAAGATCGGTCCCTTCCGGGTCGAGTGCGCGGCGCGGTGGGCTGCGTTGTGGACCTTCTCGAAGATCCGCGGAACAGCAGCAATCACCGATGGCCGCACCATCGACAGTTCCTCCGGGAGTTGGGCGATGTTCGAGGTGAACCCGACCGGAAGTCCCATCTCGAGGCAGAACAACAGCGTCCCCTTCGTGAGCGAATGGGCGAGCGGGAGGAACAGGAGTCCGCTGTCGTCCGCTCGGATCTCCGAGCCGATGGCGTCGACGGTCTGCGCAACGTTCGCGGAGAGATTGCGGTGCGTCAGCATGCATCCCTTCGGCCGACCGGTGGTCCCGGAGGTGTAGATGACCGTCGCCAGGTCGTCAGCGCCGAGCGCACCAGCCCGACGGTCGATCTCGGCGTCGTCGACGTCAGCGCCGAGGTCCGTCAACCGGTCGAGACCCGGCTGGGCTTCGACCGGGTCGATCGTGACGACCTCACGGCAGGTGCGAGCTCGATCGGCGACGCTGTCGAACAGTGAACGCATGTCGTCGTTCTCGACGATGGCGACCACGGCCTCACTGTCTTCGAGAATCCAGCCGAGCTGTTCAGCCGACGACGTCTCGTACACGGGCACGGTCACCGCTCCGGCTGACATGATCGCCAGGTCGGCGATCATCCAGTCGAGTCGGGTGTGGGACATGAGCGCAACGCGCTCGCCCGGTCCGACGCCGCATGCGACGAGGCCTTTCGCGACGGCGCGAACCCGCTCGGAGGTCCGCCGTGCGGTCCAGTCGACCACCTGGTCACCGTCGCGTTCCATTGCGACCACCCTGCCCGGATCGCGGTCGGCCCACCGCTGCAGGGGTTGCAGCAGGTTGGCCCTCGCGTCCACCCCCTCGAACGCTGATCCACTCGCTTCCACGCGCATGGCACACCTCCCGTGACCGTCGGCTTCCGTCACGTCCATCGCGCCACCAGGCCGGCCACTGCACCAGGGGCCAACGTCCGGTTTCCGTGACGTCGGAACGACGGTCCGTTGACAGCGCACGGCTGCGGCAACGCGCAGGGGTGGACCCATCCGTACAATCGGAGCACGTCCGGGTGGCGCGGCTCCCGCCCCCCAGCGCTCAGGCGACACTCAACGGCACCCTCACCACGAAGGTCGCACCGCCGCCCGGGGTGGCTTCGACCGCGATGGCACCGCAGTGGCGCTCGACGATCTGGCTCGCGATGGCGAGACCGAGTCCTGCCCCGCCACCGTTGTCGCGTTCGCGGGCGGTTTCCGAGCGGTAGAACGGGAGGAAGACCTTGGCGGCCTCGGCCGGGTCGATGCCTCGTCCGTGGTCGACCACCCTGACGACGATGTCGGTGTCGGTGGACGCAACTGTGAAGCGCACCCGCGTCCCGGGAGTGGTGTGCGCACAGGCGTTCGAGCCCAGGTTGAGCATCGCCTGATGGAAGCGGCCGGGCCGGCCCGTGATGGTGGTGAGAGCGCCCGGCGCGACCTCGAGGTGCACGTCGACGTCCGGATGCGCCGCGCGAAGGTCGGCCGCCACCACCGCGATGACCTCGGTCGCATCGAACGACTCGGTGGGCTCCGTCGGGGGTGCCTCACGAGCGAGTTGCAGCATGTCGGTCACGAGGCCGTTGAGTCGTTCGCTCTCGGCGCCGATCCGAGTCATCGCCCGGTCGAGCGCTCCGGGTTCATCGAGCATCCCGCCCGCGTACAGGTCGCTGTATCCCTTCAGGGCAGTGAGCGGGGTGCGGAGTTCGTGCGACACGTCGGCCAAGAATCGCTGCATGGCGTCGCGTGCTTCCTGGGCCGACAACGCGGCGCGCTCGCGGTCGTCGATCGTGGACCGCAGGCGGCCGAGCATGTGGTCGAGCGCTTCGGCGAGTTCGGCGGTCTCGCGCGACCCACTCGATGGATCGACCTCGGTCTGCAGTTCGCCGTCGGCGATCCGGGTCGCAGTGGTCGCCATCCGGGTGACTGGCCGTACCGCCGACGTGGTGAGGAGCCAGATGACCGCGGCAACGAGGAGCAGGATCACGATGCCGCCGCCGAGCAACGTCTGGCGGAAGTCGGAGATCGATCCGTCGAACCGCTCGAGAGGCAGAGCGGTCACCACGATCGCACCATCGTCCATCGGCGTCACGAGCACGCGGTAACGGGGGTCGTCGACGCTGAGCGTTCCGATGCGAACCGACAGCTCGCGCAGCGTCTCGTTGCTGAAGGGGCTGTCTGCTTGCGGGCCGAGCAGGTCACCTTCTGCCGACAGGCGGAGCTGTACCGGTGGTGTGACATCGTCGACGGTCTCGGCGGCCGGGTCGGTGCCGCCCGGTGCTCGAGGATCGGACCCCCGTTCTGCTCGGACGAGTTCGTCGTCGATGTCGGCGAGCAGGTTCGATCGCTCGACGCTGTCGATGTACACGGCGAACGCCCCGAAGCCGAACGTGATCGTCACCAGTGTCGGCAGCAGCATCAGCCACCGCAGCGGCGGACGCCTCATTGGCTGACCTCGTCACGCAGGAGGTAGCCGACGCCGCGCCGCGTCTGGATCAGCGGGCGGCGGCCGTCGTCGACCTTGCGTCGCAGATACCCGATGTAGAGCTCGACGACGTTGTCGCTGCCGTCGAATTCGTGATCCCACGCGTTGACCAGGATCTGCGCCTTCGACACGACTGTGCCCGCATTCACCATCAGGTAGTGCAGCAGGCGGAACTCGGTCGGCGACAGTTCGACCGGGGTTCCGGCCCGCCGGACCTCGTGCGCCGACGGGTCGAGCATCAGGTCGGCGACCACCAGACGGTCCGCTGGCGCCTCACGTCCGGTGCGGCGTAGGACGGCAGACACCCGCAACACCAGCTCGTCGATGCTGAACGGCTTGGTGAGGTAGTCGTCGCCGCCGGTGACGAACCCTTCGATTCGGTCGTCGGGTGCGTCGCGGGCGGTCAGGAACAGCACCGGCGTGAGCGATCCGGCTCCGCGGAGATCTCGACAGATCTCGTAGCCGTCGACGCCCGGCAGCATGACGTCGAGCACGATCAGGTCGAAGTCTTCGGTGAGTGCGAGCTCGCGGCCGCGCCGTCCGTGGTCGACCGTCGTGACGGCGTGGCCCTGGTGGCGGAGCGCCGTCGACACGACGTCGCTGATCGCCGGCTCGTCCTCGACGACGAGGATGCGACTGGGTGACGCGCCCGGGACCACGGCGACCATTCAACTCCACATCGGGATCGCTGCGAGTCGCGACACCGTCCAGAGCACGCCGAACACGGCGGCACCGACCGCCAACGACGAACGGACCCAGACAGCGCGGTTCGCCAGCAGCTGTGTACTCAGCCACAGCGCGCCGATGACGAGCAGGACGAACACCGTCTGGGCGAGGTCGATCCCGAAGTTGAACGCTGCGAGCGCGGTGATCCGTTGCGACGTGACGACACCGAGGCTGCCGAGGCTCGATGCGAAACCCAGGCCGTGCACCAGTCCGACGAGGCCTGCGATCCATGGCCGGGCGTCGCTCGCACGACCGCGGATCGCCAGCACAGCGGCGGCGACGATCGAGATCGAGATCGCTGGTTCGACCACCCATGCCGGAATCGAGATCAGCTCGAAGTAGGCGAGGCCGAGGCTGACGGCGTGCCCGAGCGTGAATGCGGTGACGAGCTCGATCGTGCGGCACGTCGTGGCGCGCGAGACCGTCGTGCCGACGACCGCAAGCGTCAACACGAGCAGGAACAGCAGATGATCCGGGCCGAAGCGGATGTGGTCGATGCCGAGATCGAAGAACGACCGTGCGCTCGACCACCCGTCGAGCGAGAACGAGATCGATCCGTCATCGCCGAGGTCGCCGGTGACGGCGCCGTCGGCGTGCGACAGCACCACCGTGTTCGAGGCGCCGTCGAACCGCCAGCCCAGTTCGACGTGGGTGACCTCGCCGTCATGCGGGCCCGACGCGAGCACCAGCTGCACGTACGGCGATGCGCCCGCGGCGTCCACCTCGGTCTCGCTCGGCGATTGCACGCCGGCCCCGATGATCTCGACCGGTTCACCGTCGACCGACAGCTCGACGTACTCGCGAACGGTCGCAACGAGTTCCGGTGCCACGGCGGGCTCCTGCTCGGCGAGTTCGTCGGCGTCGATCAGGCCGTCGCCCGAGCTGTCGACATAGCCGAGCTCGGCGAAGGAGACCGATGCCCCGACGATCACGCGGCGGTCGTCGACGGTCACGACGGTGCTCCCGTCGGTCGAGTCGTGGGCGGATGCCGGCGCGGCGTCGACGAGGATCGCCAACAGCGCCGCGAGCAGGACCACGAGTGGAGCGCCGCGGCGCCACGCCCTGTTGCCGATCTCGCAGGAGCTCACGTCGACCGTCATCATCATCCACCGGGCGGCGGGCCGCCCCCACCCGCCCCTTCGCCGTTGGGGAGGGCGACACTCGCGTTGTCCGGGCTCGACAGCGTGCCGACCGCTGCGGCGCCGATGCGGCAGGCGGGAAGGTTCGGCGAGTCGTACGTCAGGTGGTAGTGGTACACCTCGCCGAACTCGTCGGTGTCCGACACGTGGCCCGAACACTCGTCGAGATCGGACGGGATCTCCCGGTCCTCTTCGGGTCCGTAGATGGCGTATCCGTCGAACGCGAACCCGATCAACGCCTCGACGTCCTGGTCGATCCCGCAGGTGACCGCTGCGCCCACCTCGTCCAGGTTGGTTTGGATCGACTCGGCACCGAAGTGCCAGTGGTAGTACCCGGATGGATCGATGTGACCACCGCACGCATCCAACGCAGGAAGCCCGCCCCGATCGGCGACCGACGGGGCGTCGCCGAAGATCGTCACGCCGTCGAGGGCCAGTCCGACCTGGGAGATCGTCGACAGCGACGTCGGTTCGTCGAGCGTCTCGGGGGTCGTCGGCAGGAGCACCCGGAGGTGGAACGAACCGTCAGCGGTCGCCTCGAGACACGAGTTCGCCGTTCCGGACGAGTCCGGCGCCCCGCCGCTCGGGTCGGTGATCGAGATGTTGCCGTCGGCGTCGACGAAGTCGTAACCCTGGGCGTCCATCATCGCCCAGAAGTCGGCGTCGAGAGCGTAGAGACCGGGGTCGTCACCGTCCCAGACCCAGATTCCGCCCACGTCGCTGATGGTTTCCGGGCAGTACGGGCCATCGGTGTCGACGGTGTCGGGAAGGCTCGCAATCTCGAGTTGGTGGCAGGTCGTTGCGCTGCCGTTCTCCAGGGTGCAGTCGACAATCACCGGCTCGGCGGTGAGCGCTCCGTCGATGAACAACGACGTCAGGTCGGCGTCGACCGGTGTGGCTGCCGACGTGTCGCTCGCTCGTCGAGTCCGTGACCGGTTCGGACGAGACGGTCGATTCGGACATCGCGGTCGACTCGGTTGATGCGGTCGACTCGCCGGCCGTGTCGTCGGACGAGCCGCAGGCGGCGAGGGTGAGCGCGATCGGCACGAGGACTGCGGCGATGCGTCGTGAGGCGAAGGTCATGGGTGGCTCCTCGGATCGGTCTCGGGCGTCGGTCAGCGATCGCCGGGCGGAGGGCCGCCGGGGCCACCGGCTGCAGCATCGACGGCGCCGGCGACGGTCTGGCCGATCAGGCACTCGACGACCTGGTTCTCGGCGGCGTTGTTGGCGTGGTAGTGGTAGCCGTCGGCTTCGGTGGCGTGGCCGTTGCACTCGTCGAGATCGGCGGCCGCAGCCGAATCGTCGGCGAGTGGGCTGTGGATCGGGTAGCCGTCGAGCGCGTAGCCGAACATCGGCGGTCTCGCCGTCGGCGACGTCGACGTCGAGTTCCGAGCAACCGACCGCGCCGTGCAGGTGGTAGCCGTCGAACGGGTTGAAGTGCGCTCCGCAGTCGTCGAACGACGCAATGGTGTAGGCGCCGAGGATCGCGTCGACGGGGGCCGATGCGGCGATCACGACGCCGTCGAGCGTCACGCCCTGGTTGCCCTGCGGTGCAGCAGCGGTGTCTGCAGCGACCGGCTCGACGGGGATCAGCACGGTGGTGGAGATCGGCTCACCGTTCTCCAACCACTCGAGGGCGCCCTCGACGCAGTGGTTCTGCAACGACGGATCGACGTCAGGGCGGGCCGCTGCGTCGAACTCCTCGGCGGTCTCGGTGACGAGGATGTTGCCGTCCTCGTCGTACATCTGCCAGTTGTCGTCGCCGTAGAGCGTCGGGAGGTCGACGAAGAACTGCCCGTCGAGGTCGTAGACGCCGTCGCCGTCGAACCAGATGCCACCGGCGTCAGCGTCGTCGGTGATCGTCTCGGGGCAGAACGGTCCGACGTCGTAGCTCGTCGGGTAGCCGACGACGGTGATGCGGTAGCACGTCGTCTCCGCCCCGTCACTCAGGGTGCAGTTCTCGATCGTCGCGTCCTCGGCGAGCGCGCCATCGAAGAACAGCCCGACGTCGACACCGGACGTCGCCGTGACGCCGTCGACCGCCTCGGTCGATGCGGTGGTGCTGTCGGGATCGGAGCCGGACGTCGGCGCCGTCTCCTCGGACGTCGATGTTTCGACGGGCGCTGCATTGTCGTCGTCGGTCGACGAGCCACACGCCGAGAGCAGCAGCGCCACAACGGTCGACCCCACGATCACACCGCGCCGGGCCCGCTGAGAAAGAACACTGGTTGTTGAACTCATGGCAATCGAACGTAGAGACGGTTCCTGTGAGGTCGCTGTGACCGCGCAAATCGGACGTGGTTCTCACCTGATCCTTCGAATGACTTCGCCGCCACCACACCTTGGGCGAGGAGTCTGCGACCCATGGATCACCAACCGCGAGCTCACCGGAGGCCCGGGAGCGACCCGCTGCTCGGCCGACAAGCCCCAACCGGTCGCGTTGATCGTTCCGACCTCGACCCTCCGAGGTCAGGCGCTGTACCGCAGCATGCCGCACACACCCGGGGCCCCCGCCGTCGACACCCGGCGCATGGCGCACGAGCGCTGGCGCTCACTGCAAGTGTCGTTGCGACCGGTGCAGTCGGTGCCGGATTGGCATACTCCGAGGGCGCCTGGAGCGGCGACGGTGACGCAGTCGCGAGCGCAAGCGACACCACCGTGCCGGGCCCCTCGAGCACCACCACCGAGACGACGACAACGACAACGCCGGAGACGACGACGCCAGCCGAGGCCACCGGAGCCGCATCGGGCTACGCCGACGGCGCCTACCTCGGAACCGCCGAGTACACCGAATGGGGTGACGTCCAGGTCGAGGTGACGATCACCAATGGCGCCATCGTCGCCGTCGCAGCGGTCCAGTATCCGACCGGTCGAAAGAGCAGCTCCATCAACGATCAGGCCGTGCCGATGCTCGAAGCGCAGGCGGTTGCGCTGCAGTCCGCCGATCTCGACATCGTGTCCGGGGCGACCTACACGAGCCGCACCTATGTGAACTCCCTGCAGGCTGCGCTCGATCAAGCCGTACTGACCTCCGCACGAGCAGGTGGCTCGGCGTGAACGACGTCTGGTGGTATCTGAGCCGTTCGTCGGGCATCGTCGCGATGGTGCTCGTCGTCGCCGCACTCGTGTGCGGATTCCTGTTCTCCGCACGGGCAACCGGTACGAGACGACGGCCGAAGTGGTGGCTCGACCTCCACAACTACTTGGGCGGGCTGGCCTTCGTCTTCGTCGTCGTGCACATCGTCGCCGTGTACCAGGACCATCTCTCCGGCATCGGCGCGCTGCAGATCTTCGTGCCGCTGACCGCGTCAGGCTGGGCCTGGGGCATCACGTGGGGCGTACTCGCCAGCTACGTGTTCGCACTGGTCGTGTTCACGTCGTGGCCACGCAAGCGTGGATCGCGGCGGGTCTGGCTGACGCTCCATCTGTTGTCGGTCCCGGCCGCCGTCCTCGCCGGCCTGCACGCCTGGATGGTCGGATCGAGCAGAGGGCAGCTCTGGTTCGCCGCGCTGCTCGTTGCGCTCGTCGGGCTCGCCGTCTATCCAGCCGTGCTCCGAATGGTCGCGGCCGCAATGAAGCGCTCCGGTCGCGCCGGTGCTGCGTCGGGCGCCGACCGCACCGGAGGCGCGGCTGGAGTCGGGGCCGGACCGATTCGGTCCGGGCACAGCGCCGACGAAACCGCGGGTGCGCACGACCGCAGGCTTGTCGGGTCCGGGACGCACCGGCGATGAGTCCGACTCCCGCGATGGCTGAGGTGCGACGAGTCGAACGCCACATGGGAACCGTGGTGTCGCTCCATGCACTCGGCGCGCCAACCGGTGCCGTCGACCGGTTCTTCGACGAGATCCGAGCGCTCGAATCCCTGCTGTCTCGGTTTCGCCACGACTCCGAAGTGCTGCGCATCGAACGGGGCGAGCTCCTCCTCGACGACGCGTCGCCGCACGTCCGTGAGGTCGTCGTGCGGTGCGAGGTACTCCGTTCGTCGACAGACGGAGCGTTCGATCACCGCCCGATCATCGATGGCGAGCAACGTCTCGATCCGAACGCCTTCGCCAAGGGATGGATCGTCGAGCAAGCGCTGGTGCACCTTCAGCTCGCCGGCGTGTCGTCGTACTTCGTCAATGCCGGTGGCGACGTCGTGGTCGGCGCATCGCCACCGGGACGTTCGTCGTGGCGAGTCGGCATCACCCATCCCGACGAACCGACCGCAGTCATTGCGACGTTGGACCTCGATCGCGCCGCTGTCGCGACTTCCGGCTGCTACGAACGCGGCGATCACATCCGTCGAACAGTCAGGGGCGACGACCTGACCAGCGTGTCCGTCGTCGGTCCAGAACTGGCAACCGCCGACGCGCTCGCCACAGCGGTGTTCGCCAGCGATCGACCACGACCGGGCTGGTGGCGCAACGACAGCCCCTACGGGGTCATCGCCAGCACCGCTTCCGGTCGGGTCCTGTACACCGACAACCTCACCGGCCTCGCGCAGGTCGGGAGGGCGCAACGAGCGAGGTCGTCAGTCAGGACATCCAATCCTTGGAGTGCCCAAGATTGCCGGGTGCCCAAGTTGGACTGACTTGGAGGCAGTGTCGCACGCGCCTGTGGGCGAGCGCCGTCACTGTGCGTGCGATGTCTGCGGGTGCGGGTTGCGTGTGCGGCGGAGGGGAGCGCTCCGATCTGAGTCTGGTGCCTGACCGATGCAGACCCTCGACCCTGGCTACCTGCGCAGTGCGTCGGCTGGGAGTTCACCCTGGCCGTACTCGCGTCGCTGCGTCGCCGTCCACACCGTGACCTGATCACCCATGACGCAGTAGGTGCCTCCAACGTTCACGAGGGCCGTGTTCACGTTGACCCCGACGAGAGCGATGTCTCTGCCGACCACCCGTCGAACCAGCGAGACGGCGACCGATGGGATCTCGTCGAAGTGAGGAACGATGTGCATGCCGGGCCACAGGCCGAATCCCGCGATGGGCACGCGGAACCCCAGCGAACCGCTCGCCCTGGACCATCGCCCCAGCGCTGCAGCCTGCAAGGAGCCCACCTCGCTCCACCACGTCGGCGATCGCCTGCCAAGCGAGACTCGACTCGAAGGTGTCGTAGAGGTAGCTCGGCCGTCCGCCCGAGAGATAGACGAAGTCGGCGGACGCGATCCGATCGGCGAGCGACGCATCGTTGGCGCTTGCACGATCCCACACTCGAACCGGTTCGGCCTCGACACCCAGGGCAGCGAAGTGGTCGACGCCGCGGTGCATCCAATCGTCGATCTTGTCCTTGCCTTCTCGTCCTGCGGCGGTGGGGAGGCAGACCACGCGCGGCGGGTGATCGAACAACTCGATGAGCTGCCGATCCACCGCAGCCATCGGCGCGAGGTATTCGCCGCTTCCTACGACAGCGAGCACGACCACCTCGCAGTCACGGCGCCACCCCGAGGATGCGCTCGGGAGCGACGAACACGGCGAGGCGGGCGCCGTCGGCCATGGCCCGGTCGTACCCGTCCCAGTCGTCGTGGGACCCTCCGGCGGCTCGGAACACATCGCGGAGCAGCAACCTGACCGCATCGAGATCGACACCGTCGCGAAGATCGTCGGGACCGATCAGCTCTGCGTGCCCCGTCACCGAGATCCATTTCCAGTCCCGTCTGACGAGCACGGTCACCTGCGAACCTCGGCGGATGTGAGCAACTCGGGCAGCCCGACCCATCGAGACGAATGCGACGTGGGCCGTGCCGGTGATCGGATGGTCGATGACGCCGCAGTTGACCACGCTCGACAGCACACGACCATCGGACTGTGTGGTGCTCACGACGGCGAGGCCGTGCTCCTCGGTGAGCATCGATCTCACCGCATCCAGGTCGAGCATGCTCCCGGTTCCTTTCGACATCGTCATCGTGTCAGCTCCGACCCGGCGTTGCCGTCGTGGTCGGTGCGTCGAGCGCTGAGGCTTCGGCACCGGTCGGCGGCGTTCGCAGCGCCACGTACACGGCGCCGGCGACGGCCGCACCGGCAGCGACCCACATGGCGAGTCCGAATCCGTCGGTGACGGCCGATTGCACGACGTCGACGATGCCCCCTCCGTCGGCTCCGGCTTGGGCTGCGGCTCCGAGTCCGACGCCCGGCGCTTCGCGGATCACGTCATCGAGGCCGGCGGGGAGACCGGCGGCCGCATCGTCGATCCCGGCGCGGTAGCCGGCGGTGAGCATCGAGCCGATCAGCGCGATGCCGAGTGCTCCACCGAGTTCGCGTGCAACGTCGTTGATCGCCGATGCCACGCCCTGGCGTTCGGCGGGAAGCGCCTCGACGATCGCCTCCGTGGCAGGCGGCCCTGCGAGGCCCATGCCTGCGCCGAAGACGAGCAGTGCGAGTGCGAACATCCAGTAGGCGGATCCGGACGACAGGAATGTGAAGCCGGCCGCACCGGCCGCGAGCACGACGAGTCCGACACCACCGACGACGCCGCGGCTGACGGTGCTGCTCAGGCGGGTGGCGATGGCCGCGCCGATTGGGATGCTCACACCGACCGGCAAGAAGGCCAGCCCGATCGTCAGCGGGCTGTAACCGAAGACGAACGCGAGGAACTGCGCACCGACGAAGAAGAATCCGAATGCGGCGAAGAACTGCAGGAAGATCGACACCGAACCGGTCGAGAAGCCCCGGAGCTTGAAGAGCCGGACATCGAGCACCGGGCGATCGGTGCGCAACTCCCATCCGACGAACGCGACGAGGAAGATCACACCACCGACGAATCCGCCGAGGGTCTCGATCGATGTCCAGCCCTTGACGGGCCCTTCGATGATCCCGAACACCAGCGCGCCGATCCCGATCACCGACAAGGTGCTGCCGATCGGGTCGAGGTTGGATTCGCTGGGATCGGACGTCTCGGGAACGAACAGCAGTGTCATGACGGCGATCACCACGGCGAGCGCAGCGGTTCCGGCGAAGATCGAACCGAACCAGAACGACTCGATGAGGGCTCCGGCCACGAGCGCGCCGAGCGTGCCGCCGACGGCAGCACTGACCGTCCATGCAGCGACCGCCTGGGAGCGTCGCTCGGCAGGGATGACGTTGGTGATCGTCGAGAGGGTGCCCGGGAAGATCATCGCCGAGAACGCACCCGCCGAGGAAGCGGGCGGCGATGAGCGTGTTGACGTCGGTGGTCGACGATGCCCAGATCAACGATCCGATCAGACCGACGAAGCCGATCAGCATGAGTCGCTTGCGTCCGAAACGGTCGCCGAGCGCACCCGCCGGCAGCAACAGCGCGGCGAGCGCGATCGCGTAGGCGTCGATGATCCAGGCGAGGTCCGACTGTGATGCCTGCAGTTCCTGGCCGATCGTCGGGATCGCCACGTTCAAGCTGGCGACGCCACCGATGATCACCACCACCGCAAGACACATCGTCGCGACGATCAGCGTCGCGCGCACCGGTGATGTCTCCGGGTCCACGACCACGTCGTGAACTCGTCCGGTTGTCGTCATCGCGCTGGCTCCTTGTTGAGTTGACCGAAGATGAACCCGGGCGCCAGCCGACTCATCCACTTGAGCTGCTTCGATTGGCCCGGCGCGATCTCGTCGTCGCCACGATCCAGCCCGTTGATGAATGCGGCGACGAGATCGTCGGGCGGCATCCGCTTGAAGCTCGGGTTGAGCCCATCTGCGAGTGGCGTATCGGTCACGGGCGGCAGCAGTTCGACGACGCTCACCGAGGTGTCCTTCAACTGCTCGCGCAGCGACACGGTCCATGCGTGCACGAAGGCCTTGGCACCCGAGTACACCGGTGCCGCGGCGTAGGGCACCCACGCCAGGCCCGAGCTGACGTTCACGATCGTCGAGGGCCGCTCGAGCAATCCCGGCAGGAAGGCGTCGACCATGCGGACCGGACCCGACACGTCGATGTCGATCTCCTGCAGTTGGCGTTCGAGCGGATAGCCGGTGGTGACGTCGAAGAAGTGCATCACGCCGGCGCAGTTGACCAGCATGTCGATGCCGCCCGACGCCGTCACCTGCTGGTGCAACGCGGCGATCTGATCGCCGTCGGTGACGTCGCAGACGACTGCGTCGATGTTGTCGCTGGCGTCGGCCACCTCGGCGAGGCGTTGCGCATCTCGGCCGGTGATCACCACGCTGGCGCCCTCGGCAGCGAGTGCATTCGCCAGCGAGCGGCCGATGCCGGAGCTCCCACCCGTGACCAGGACTCGTGAACCCTTCAGCATTCGTTGCTGCTCCTCGATTGTCGCTTTTGAGTTGCAAGCGAAGCTATCTTGGTCACTCTGGATTCGCAAGTAAGATGGACACATGTCACCGGTGCCAACAACCGAACTACGTTCGTCGTGCCCCGTCGCGGCATCGCTCGACGTGCTCGGCGACCGATGGACCCTGGTGGTGTTGCGTGACCTCCTGCTCGGTGGAACGACCCACTTCGCCGACTTCGCCGTCGACGAAGGGGTCGCCACCAACACGCTCGCCGAGCGCCTCCAGCGGCTCCGCGACGCCGGCATCATCGCCCGGGTGAAGGATCCCGACGACGGGCGCCGCTGGATCTACGTCCCGCGACGCCCGGCGATCGAGCTGATCCCCGTGCTCGTCGACCTGATGATCTGGGGCATCGCCAACACCGCCGTCGAGGTGCCACCCGAACAGGCCGGCGCCGTCGAGCACCGGGACACGGTGATCGCCCAGTTCACGGAGCAGGCGAGTTCACGACTCGCCGACTGACCGCGATCTCCTGGCCGAGGCCGGTCCCGGTCACGCCATCGATGCCGAGAACTCGTCCTGGCGCTTGATCAGCACGTACAAGACGTAGGCATGCGAGAGCACGAGCAGCGGCGCGATCAGCCCGAAGGTGATCCACATCACGCCGATGCCCTCCTCGAGGGTGCCGGCGACCGTCCACCGTGACCCCAACCGAGATCAGCTCAGCGATTCCAACAACGGTGAACAGCCATGCAAGCGGGACCGTCAGCGCCGAACGCCGGTACGCAGCGAGCGCCGCGACGATGCCGGTCACGGCGGCTGCAAGGTCACCGAAGGCGATCACCTCGATGGCGTCCATGTCCTGCCCGGGCGCAACCTGGTCCGGAGCGAGTCCAGCGACGTTCGTGCTCGCCGGAGGGCGCCGAGACGCGTTTGTCCTGGTAGACGCCGTAATTGGGGGGGCTCACGTGACGTACTCATCTGCTTCCGTGGGCGGACGTCCATTCGAGTGGTGTTCCCATCGTGTTTGCGCTTCGCGTCCGGTGCGCTCGGAGCCGACGGCTCGATTGGTGCCCGCGAGGTGGTGGACGTAGTGGGGGGGTCAGGCGGTCATCTCCCGAGCATCCTCTCGATCTGTCGCTGCTCCCATGTCGATGAAGCGAGCGACGGTCGATTAGCCGGCGCGAGTCGTGGACGTAGAACGCTCGTAGCTGCTCGACGTACCGTCTGGCCGCTTCCTCTCGTTCGCCGATGGCGTGTTCGAGTTTGCTTGAGGCTTGGGGTGAGGCGGGCATGGGTTCGCTTCTCTCGCAAATTTCGCATCGCGGACGGTCACAGCCCAGGCCGTCGAGTCGGGAGGGCTCGGGTGGGGAGCGAGAGACCGCGCCGGCCTCTGGCGATGATCGACCGCACGGATCCGATCACGAGGCGGGAGAGACGGCCGGAGTGGACGTCGAAGGACAGGTCGTCGACGGCGCGCTGGTCGCCGTAGATCTTGGTGAGGTGCTCGACGTTGTTCATCGGGCTGGCTCCGCAACCGGCGTGGTGGCCGCGGGGTGGCGGAGCAGGACAATGCCGGTCCAGGCGAACCAGGCGATGGTTCCGAGACCGAACACGATGCCGACATCGGACAGACCCGGGACGAGCGTGATGAGCCCGGCAGCAGCGCTGACGATGCCGAGGAGGTTGAGTCCGGTCGGCAGGCGCCCGGTGCCCCATGCGGCGAGGCTCACGAGGAGGATCCACATGGCGCCGACGAGTTCGTTGCCGCCTCCGAGACCGTTCGGTGACCGTGTCGATGCTCGACCACAGGGCCTCCGCTGCTGCGGGGTCGGTTTCGTCGAGGTCGACGACGGCGGTGATGCCGATGGTGGAGATCATCCCGGTTGCGAACATCAGGCCAGCCCAGATGTAGGCGAAGACGGCGCCGATGTCGGCGAGTTGCGGGCTGACGTCGGCGAGACGTCGATGCAGTGTGCGTGCCAGCGGGATGATGGCGATCCCGAACACCAGGTAGATCACGAGGTACCAGACGAAGAGGGTCGACTGATGGCCGATGAGGAACTCGACGGATTCGGCCGGTGTCGGGTCGCCCTCGGTGTAGTCGCTCATGCTTGTGACCAACAGGACAATGCCGAACACAAAGGTGGCGGCGGCGACGAGGGCGCCGATTGCGCCCGCTCGGGACGAGCCGAGTTGCTCGCTCGTTGGGCTGTGGATGGTGGTAGTCATGCTTGCCTTTCAGGTGGTTGGTTGGGTTGGGGAGAGATCGGGGCCGAGTGGGGTGAGGCTGACGATGTCGATTGCCAGTGACGTGAAGTGGGCAATGACGCCGTGGAGGTGAGCGGCATCACGGATCGCCCCGGTCAGCCGGGTCGTTCCCGCGTCGGTGGCCTCGATTGCAAAGTCGTCTCGGAAGGCGCCGAGCATTCGTTCGCTGGCGTGGCCTCGGGTGACGATCTCGTAGGTGATCGGCTCGTTCATGGCTCCACCATCACCGACAACCGTGTGAGGAGTCCTCGCTCGTCGCTCGATCTCACCCGGGTGAGATCCACCACACGCAAGCTGATCCGCACGCCAGTCGCCCAATAGGCTTCCCCTATGGAGGCGGCCGATGGAAGCGATCTCGTAGCGACGAAACTGACCGCTCCGACATTGCCGACGCAGCTGATCGCCCGGCCGCGTTTGGACGCCGTGTTGAATGCAGCGGTTGCCGATCCGTCAGTGCGAGTGGTCCTGGTCAGTGCGCCGGCAGGCTCTGGAAAGTCAACGCTGGTCGCGGGTTGGCAGGCGGCGAGAGACGACTGCGCATGGCTTCAGGCCGATCCCGCTGACCGGGATCCAGCCCGCTTCTGGGGTCATCTGATCGGCGCCCTCGCGGGCCTTGTGCCCGACATCGTCGAGACAGTCGGCCCGGCCGTTTCCTCCGCAGCCGGCGACGCAGGGCCGTTGCTGGAGCGGCTCGTCAACACGCTCGCGAGCGGGGCGCCGGCGACCTTGGTGATCGACGACTACTACTTGATTTCGAACCCGGCCATCGACGAAGCGATCGAGTCTCTGATCGAATTGTCGCCACCGACGTTCATGCTGGTGCTGGTGACCCGGCTCGATCCGTCGATCCGGCTTTCACGGCTTCGGGTGCGTTCCCAGCTCGTCGAGGTTCGCGCCGACGCGCTGAGCTTCGCGCCAACCGAAGCTCAACTGCTGCTTCGCGACGCCGACCCCGACGTCACTGTGGGCCATGCCGACGCGCTCTGTGAACGCACCGAGGGGTGGGCCGCCGGCCTGGTGCTCGCTGGACTGTCGCTGCGAGCCAGTGACGACCACGACGCCTTCGTGCAAGCGTTCCAGGGCGACGACCGTCTCGTGGTCGATTACCTCACCGACGAGTATCTGTCGCAGGTCGACGAAGCCGACCGATCGCGGATGACGTACACAGCGATTCTCGATCGCATGTGCGGGCAGCTCATCGATGCCGTCTGCGATACGAGCGACGGAACCCGATGGCTGAACGAGACGGCAGCGACCAATCAGTTGCTCATCAGCCTCGACCGCACCGGCACCTGGTTCCGCTACCACCACCTCCTCGGCGACGTGCTGCGCCTCGACGCCGACCAGTCGGCCCTCGATCTCGCCGACGCCCACGGGCGGGCCGCACGCTGGCATCACGAGGCGGGCAACGCCCACGATGCCGTCGAGCACTACCTCGCCGCCGGCGAACTCGCGACCGCGGCGGACCTCATCTACGACGAGGCCACCGAGTTGATGAACCGCGGCCAGCTTCGCACCGTCGCCGACCAGATCGCCAGGCTCGGGCCCCTTGCCGAAGAACACGCCGGCGCAATGGTCGTGCAGGGCTATATCGCGCTGTTCACCGGGCGCTTCGCCGAGTCACACCGCTGCGTCGAACGGGCCCGCGGACTGAACCCCAACGACGACGAAGCCGGTCTCATCGTGGCTCTGGCGATCATGACCAACATTGCGCTCGGGAATGTCGCCGACGCGCTCACCGAAGCTCGCGCCGCTGACGAACCGGTCGAGTCAACCCAGGCGATGACCCTCGGCGGGGCCCATGTCTGGGCCGGGGACTTCGACAGCGCCCGCCCGTTCCTCGAGCAGGCCGAACGGTTGGCACCCGACGAGGGGCACACCTTCGTCGAGATCGTCGCCCCCATCTTCTCCGCGATCGCCAACATCGAGTGCAACGCCACGGTGGCGGCGCACACCGACGCCGCACGCGCCATCGATGTCGCCGCCCAACACGGGCTCAACGACCTCGCCCAGACCGCACTCGCCCACAGCGTCGTCGCCCGCACCACCGAAGAGGCCGACGATGCAGTCACCGCTGCCCAACGTGGCGTCGAACTCGCCCGCGGCTCACCCGAACGCATCACGTACGCCTACGCCCTCGCGAGTGGCGGCGACGTGCTCTGCCACCACGACCATCCCCACGGCGCTGACCTCATCGCCGAGGCGAGACGCGTCATCGGCCTGTGCCCAGACCCAGGGATTGCCGGCCGATACCTCGCCCGCGTCGAGGCCCGCCACCAGCTCAGCACACCGCAACCGGCAGCGCCGGAGCTCGTCGAGGACCTGACCGACCGAGAACTCGCAGTTCTTCGCTATCTCCCCTCCCAGATGTCACAACGCGAGATCGCCAACGAGCTCTACGTCTCGCTCAACACCGTGAAGACCCACTGCAAGGCGATCTACCGCAAGCTCGGCACCGGCGACCGCAAGGCCGCCGTCCAAGCCGCCCGCGACGTCGGTCTCCTCTAACCGCGCCAAGCCCTCCACCGTGTGGCGCCTGGGACGACGCGCGCTCAGCCGGATGAGATCGCCTGGCGAGCGAAGACGGATCACCCTTGCACGGCTACTCGCCGCCTGTCAGCCACCTGGCGGTGCCAGCTTCCACCACGAGCGATGTCGATGTCCACGCTCGAGGACAAGGGCATCGCACCTAGTCCGACTGAATTTGGACTGCCATGGCAGTGAGGTCCGATGCTGCCGACTGGCTGATCAGCCCGTCGCCGCTCGATGCGTCCGACGCTCCCGACTGGCTGATCGCCCCATCGCCGCTCGATCCGTCCGACGCCGTCGCGCCTGAGTTCGAGCCGTCGTGGCCGAGAGCATGGCGCACCACTGCCTCAGCAACTCGAGGTCCGATCAGTCCGTCACCACTGTCCACATCCGGAGGTGACGACGTTGTGAGACCCGTACCCGCCGCCAACCTCACGATCAAGGGCAGCAACGCAGGGTCGAGCTGGTTCTTGTCGACAAGATCGAGCAACGTTGTCACGATCGTCGCCGACGCATCACTCAGTAGGTTGCGGAACTGCTCGTCCGGTGGGCAGTCCCCCGCCAGAACTGCTTCCAATCGCTCGACACGATCCAGAATCTCGACGGCACGTTCCAGAATCCACCGCGGAGAGGTTCGAGCAAGCTCCTCCACCGCCGGAGCAACATGGCTCGGCAGCATCTCTTCGACCAGTTGTCGGGCGACATCGGGTCGAATCAGGCCGGCGTCGGCATCAGTCGCCGAATTGAGGATGTCGTCCACCAGGCTCGTCGCTTCATTCCCGGCCAACAGACCTTCAGGAATCGGGAGGGTCTCCAATTGAGCGAGTTGTTCTGCTGCGGCCGCGAGCGTTGCGGCCTCAGCTGAAAGCGCAGCCGCCTCTTCGAGCGATTCCTCGTCGATGCCGCCATCACGAAGATAGAGCACACCCACGAGCTGTTCTTCGAGTCCAGGAAACTGTTCGATTTCAGCGGCGATCTGTCGGTCGAATCTTGCGTAGAGCCGCCCACAGTCGACCCATGCATCAGTGAGCGGTTCGGCGACCGAGTCGGTGTCGGACGAGGCGACCGTCACTCCCGAGAACGTGGCCGACCCCGTGGTGTTGACCGTTCCGACCATGCTGGCTGCATCCTTCGTCCCGGTGAAGGTGCCTGAACCGTCATAGGTGGTGTCGACCCTCAGGTCGGAGCCGCTCCCTCCGAAGGCAAACCAACCGCGAGTCGTACCTGTTCCGGCAAAGCTCCACGATCCAGCAACCGAATTGCTGTCGACGACGAGTTGTGCCGGACCACCAAACCGAGAGCGGACGACCACAAACCCCGGAACCCCAGCGATTTCGCCGACATCGGCGGTGAACCCACCGGTCATCGAAATGACTCCGTCGTACTGCCCGTCAGGTATGCCCGACGGTTGTTGCGCTGCGCCGGCAGCAACAGTCGTTGCAGCGCAGGCCGTCAGAGCAAGAACCGCCCCCGCCACAGCGCGTCAGACGACTTCTCATGGCTCGAGCGCCCGCTGCTCACTGATCGCAAGGACTTGGCGTTGCGCATCGAGTGCGACGACCGACCACGTCGATCCCGCAACCACGAATGGGCCATCACCGTGATCTTGCGGAAAGTCGGCTCCACCGTAGGGAACCGTCACCGCCTCACCGATCCAGACCCACGAAATGTTGCCATCGTCGTCGAGCACGACAGTCCGATATGTCGCCGCTCCCTCTACTGCTTCCCACTCGAGCACTGGGCGGACGCCAACGTTCGACGTTGGGGTGAGGACCGTCAGCAGAGGAACCTCCGCAAGCAACGGCGACGGTACGGGTTCAACGGTGGAAGGTGCTGATGGACCAGCCGTGGGAAGTGTCCGTTCCACTTCCGTAGGAGATTCCGACGATGTCGGAGTCGGAATTGGTCCGGCAGATCGGTCAGCAACACCGCTCTCACCGGTGCACCCCACCATCACGACGAGCGAAGCAGCAACACTCGCCGTGCCAATCACCTGCGCCGCTCTTCTCAACTCGATCCCTTCCGGGGTGTGTGACGGCTATTGCACCAGCGGCAACACGTCGGGCCTCTGCCCATGCACATTAGAACCTCGGCCGAACACGTCGGGTGTCCGGGCCCAACTGATCAACGCATGCCGAGAGGCATCTGGTCCAACTGCGTCGTCTGTTGGCCCGAACGACGATGCTGCCCACGACGCCCGCCGACTACGACGCCGCTGCGTCGATGTACCGCTCGTGTCGAGCCAACGGCGAAACCGTCCCCGAACTCATCGACTGCCTGATCGGCGCTGTCGCCGTCCGCGCCGCAGCTGAGATCCTTCACGCTGACGTCGATTTCGCGGCACTGGCGCGACATACCGATGTGCAACTACACCAAGACTCCCGAAGCTGACCCTGCCGACCGAACCACTCAGAACAAGACCACGCCCAACTGCTCCCACCCGCTCGGTATCTTCACGCATCGATCGGGGAGCTCCAGTCGAAGCCGCTCAGCAGTCGAAGCGCTCGGCAGCCGCACCGGACGACCTTCGGACCCACGACCCGAAAGTCAGCCGGTGGAGGCGACCGCTGCGGCTGACCGATCCACGAAACCCCAGCGTGCGATTACGGGACGCGCTGCCCAGTCGCTGGACTCGCTCCAATCGCGGCCGACGATCTGTTCCTGTTTGTTCGCGGCGCTTCGAGTTCCGGTGGGGATGTCAAGTTCCGGTGGGTAGCCCGTAGAAGCCGACCCACCAGCGAAAACGACGAAGGCCCGGAAACTCTGCGTTTCCGGGCCTTCCAAATTGGTGGCGGGGGCAGGATTTGAACCTGCGACCTTCGGGTTATGAGCCCGACGAGCTACCGAACTGCTCCACCCCGCGGCGAAGACTGCAAGTATGCCCACGTCACGCCCCGATGGCAACACCTCAACGCAATCGCGTTCCGCTGGGTCTCACAAGTGTTTGGATGCCTCGCGCACCGTGAGTTGTGACAGCACGTCATCGTGCTCGGCGAGGAAGTGCCGCACTGTGTCGGGATCTGTGCGGGCGTACTGGCGCAGCGCCCAGCCGATCGCCTTGCGGGCGAAGAAGTCCGAGCACTGCGCCCAGGCGAGTGAGTATCGGAACAGCCGGTTGACATCGGTGTGATCTCGATAGCCGAGCTGATGAAGGATGGCCGTACGGGCCAGCCACAGCTCATCGCCCTCGATCCACGCATCGAGCTCGTCCACCAGATGTGGGTACTGCCTCACGAGCGGGCCGACGACATTCGACGCCAGAGCATCGACGGTGTCCCACCAACTCTTCGTGGTCACCAGCACACCGACGATGTCGAGGAGCTCGGGTCGGGCCACCTGCACGTGACGCGACAGCACGTCGACCGCTGCGTACTGCATCTCGCGCTCGTCGACCTCCCACGCCAACCGGCCGATCACTTCGAGATCACCGGGCGACGGCGGCCCGAGCGGGTCGAGCACCCGCCTTGCGATCGACCGCCGCTCCGGCGTCGGCACGCCGAAAAAGGCGAACTGATCGCGCATGTAGCGACGCATTCCAAGCGCCCGCTCGGCGTCACCCGCCATCCGAAACTCCGTCTCGAGCGCTGCTACGGCGGTGACCGCCCACGTCGACCCACTCACGGTGCCTCCCGTAGCCGAACCTCGACCGCCACGACGTCAATCATGCATCACCGGGTCGCGTCCCAAGAACCGTTCCGCCCGGCCCGGCCGGGCGTAGTCTGCGCCGATGGGCGGAGACGGTACAGACATCGCAGTGTTCCTCATCGTGCTCGCGATGCGGTTCATCATCCCGCTGTTCATCCCCCGGTTCCCGCTTCCGGCGATCCTGCTGGCGCTCGTCATCGACGCGGCCGACCAGACGATCTTCCAGCAGTTCACCGACCTCAACCTCGACGGCTATCAGAACTACGACAAGGCGCTCGACATCTTCTACCTCACGATCGCGTTCCTCGCGGTCTATCGGAACTGGACCAACACGACGGCGATCAACGTCGCCCGCTTCCTCTGGTACTACCGGCTGATCGGCGTCTGGCTCTTCGAGGTCTTCCAGGAACGGTGGATCCTGTTCGTCTTCCCGAACACGTTCGAGTACTTCTTCATCGCCTATGTGGCGATCCGCACCCGTTGGGATCCGCGACGCCTCACGAGCAGAGCGGTCATCGCGATGGCTGCGCTCATCTGGATCTTCATCAAGCTGCCCCAGGAATGGTGGATTCACATTGCCCAGAACGACTTCACCGACTTCATGAAGGTCGACGTGTTCGGCACGACCCCCACCACCTCGTGGAGCGACGCGATCACCAACCGACCGGCGGTCACGATCGCCCTCGTCGCCGCGATCGGCCTGCTGAGCGGCCTCGCCGTGTGGGCATTCCGCAAGGCGCCGCCACGCGACTGGTCGTTTCGGGTCGATGTCGACAAGCCGATCCCACACATCGAGCTCCCCGACCGTCCGCAGGCGCCACTCTGGATCGCCCCGCCGTTCGCCGAGAAGCTCCTGCTCGTCGGCTTGCTCGCGGCGATCTTCACGAGCGTGCTCGACCTCGACACACCGATTTATCGGATCGTGATCGGTGTCACGCTGATCATCGCCGCCAGCGTCGGCGTCAGCGAGTTCCTCGTCCGCCGTGGCATCGAATGGTCGTCGATCGGCGTCGAGTTCATCGTGCTCGCAGCGGTCAACAGCGCCGTCATCGGCCTCTACACGAGGCTGCTCGGCAACGACGTCAACCGCTCGCTCGTACTGTTCTTCGGTCTGCTGCTGACCATGGTGATCGTGCTCTACGACCGCTACATCGGCATGCGCGCCGAAGTCGGCGCCGCCGACGCTGCCAACACCACCGCCCCGGCGAACTCGTGAACAACTTCACTCCGCAGAGGTGAAATTGTTCACGAGATCCATCCGGGCAAGCGTGGGTGGCTACTCGACCGGGTTCTTCCAGCGGTTGAGGTAGGTGACGTCGGCGGCGGGACGGCGCGGCGCCGGGCTGAACGAGTCGCCCGTGTAGTAGCCGACCGCGAGCAGGCACACCTGCGTCACCGTCGGCGGAATGCCGAGCAGCTCGGCGACTGCAGCCTCGTGCTCGAGGTGGAAGGTGGTCCACGCCGAACCGATCCCCCGCGACCGGGCGGCGAGCTGGAAGCTCCACACACCTGGCAGTACCGACCCGTAGTAGCCGGCGTACGCGCCGGTCGACGAGCCGTCGGGCACCCGGTCGAGGCGCATCGACAGCACGAGCGCCGGCACCTCGTGGAGATGCTCGACGAGGTACATCGCCGAGTCGATCACCTTCCCGCTGCGATCGTCGGAACGGACCTCGGTGTTGGCCGCCAGGTAGGGGCGACCGACCGCACCGAAGTACTCGGAGATCTTCGCCTTGGTCTCGGCGTCGTCGATGATCATCCACCGGTTCCGCTCGAGGTTGCCACCCATCGGAGCGTGGCTGGCGATGTCGATGCACTCGAGCAGTTCCTCGTACGGGACCGCTCGGTCGAGATCGAGTCGTTTGCGGACCTGCTTGGTCGTCTTCAGGAGGAGATCGGTCTGGTCGAGATCGAAGCCGGTGGTCGGGTGCTGTGCCATCGACCCAGGATGGCATCACGGCACCGATCGGCCGCTACGTTGCGCGCGTGACCACGACCCCCGCAGCGACCCCGAGCACGGCAGCCGCCGATGCGAAGGACCTGTCGCGCGGGTTGATCGGCGCCGCGATCGCCGTGTGCGCCTGGTCGACCGGCACGATCCTCGCCAAGTACATCGACATGGGAAGCCTGGCGATCGGCTTCTACCGGTTCGCGTTCTTCGCGCTGGCGATCATCTCCTGGATGTGGGTGCGTGGCACACCGTTCCGCATGCGGGTCATCCGCGACTCGATGTGGGGCGGCATCGCCCTCGGCGCCGACATCGCCTTGTTCTTCTCGGCCGTGAAGCTCACCAGCATCGTCAACGCCACCATCATCGGCTCGATGCAGCCCGTCGTCGTCGGGGTGATCGCGGCACGGTTCTTCGGGGAACGGATCGGTCTCCGCAACGTCGCCTGGTCGGCGGTTGCGCTCGCCGGCACGGTCGTGGTCGTGGCCGCCGGAGCGAGCGATGACACGAGCGACCTGCGCGGCGACCTGCTCGCTCTCGCGGCGATGCTCTCGTGGAGTGCGTACTTCATCGCATCGAAGAACTCGAAGAAGACGATGACGTCGACCGAGTTCACCGCCGGCACTGCGCTGTGGACGATGGCGATCTGTGCGCCGCTCGGCTTCGTGTTCGGCCAGGACATGTCGTGGCCGTCGGCCACCAACTGGGGCTGGCTGGTGCTGATGGCGGCGACGTCCGGGCTGATCGGCCACGCGATGATGAACTGGTCGCTGGTGCGGATCCCGCTGTGGGTGGGCTCGACGTTCACGCTGCTGATCCCCGTGTTCTCGGCACTGCTCGCCTGGATCGTCCTCGACGAATCGCTCACCCTGCTCCAGGGCGTTGCAATGGCCGTCGTGATCGGCGCCCTCGCCGTGGTGGTCCGCAACCAATCACAACCCGCAGCCGCAACCACCATCGCCACCTGACCCACCCCCCACCCGACCCATCCCGTTTGCGTTGCAGGTCGGGTGGACCGCCCCACCGAAACCGTCACGCAAACGTGGGGTCAGGCCACGTCGCGTCGACGCACCATGGCGGCGCCGAGCGCTGCGGGCACCAGCGCCCACACGGCCAGGGCGAGTGCAGCCGCCGGCGCCGACACCTCCGACGTCACCCCGGACAGATCGAGCGCGAGGTTGGCGGGGATCCACGAGGCGGTGGAGCTGATCAGCTGCACCAGCATCGGCGGCGCCACGATCAACACGAGCACCGCACCGGTCACCGCTCCACCGACGTTGCGCACCACCGTGCCGATCCCGGCGCCCAACACCGCCCCGACGGCGCCACAGAACGCCGAGGCGCTGACCACGCGGAGCACGTCCACCGCCGGTACGAGGAACCCGAACTCCGTTGTCGGCAGCGCAGCTGCGACGGCGACAGTCGTGATTGCCGCACCGGCCCCGCCCAACACCGCCCCACCGATCGCGATCGCGAGCATCTGCGCAGTGACCGCCCGTCTGCGCTGTGGGTCGGCGAGGAACGTCGCGATCACGGTCTGGTGCGCGTACTCGCGAGCGGCGGCGATGGCCCCGAACAGCCCGGCAATCATCGTGGCATTGACCGCGAACGCGATCAGCGACTGCTGGTCGGCGGCGGTCGACACGAACGTCTTGCTGCCGTCGAAGTCGGTCCCGAATGCCACGGAGGCCGCGTTGATGGCCCCCATCACCACCAGCACCACCAGGAACGCCAGCGGCATTCGTGTGGTCGTCAGCTTCATCACTTCGGCTCGAACCGAACGTTGCATCGGGTTCATCACACGACCTCCTCGTCGCCGGCGCCTGCGCCGGATTGGTTCGTCCAGTTCATGAACAGGTCCTCGAGCGAGCCCGAGTGCGAGCTGAGTTCCGAGACCTCGACACCGAGCGTGAAGGCGACGTGGCCGATGGCGGCGAGCGAAGTCCCTCGCACGAGCAACGGTGCAGCGCTCGACGCGTCGTAGTCGACCAACGCACCGTTCGCTCGGAGCGCCTCGGCGAGCCGCAATGCATCCGGCGAGCGGACCAGCGCCGTCTCGTGGCGCAGCTCGGCGAGCGAGCCGCTCGTGACGAGCCGCCCCTTGTCGATCACCACGACGTCGTCGACGAGGTGTTCCACCTCGCCGAGCAGGTGGCTCGACACGAACACCGTGCCGCCGCCCGCCGCCCGGTCGCGCAACAGGTCGCGCAGCTCGCGCACACCCTGAGGGTCGAGGCCATTGCCCGGTTCGTCGAGCACGAGCACCGGCGGGTCGCACAGCAGCGCCGCGGCCAGACCGAGGCGTTGGCGCATGCCGAGCGAGTACGTGCCCGCCCGGCGGTCGGCCGCGTCGGTCAACCCGGCCGTGGCCAGCGACTCGGCGACCCGTGCGTCTGGCACGCCTGCCGCACAGGCCAGGATGCGCAGATGATCTCGTCCCGAACGACCGGGATGGAACGCGTTGGTCTCGAGCGCGGCACCCACGGTGGCGGTCGGATCGTCGAGATCGACGTACGCCCGATCGCCGACCCGGGTGGAGCCGCCATCGGTCGCAGCGAGCCCCAGCAGCATCTTCATCGTCGTCGACTTGCCCGACCCGTTCGGGCCGAGGAACCCGGTGACCCGTCCCGGTACCACCGTGAACGACAGGTCGTCGACCACCGCCCGGTCCCCATAGCGCTTGGTCACATGCTCCACCGTCAGTGCGATCCCGGTCATGGTCACTCCCCTTCCTCAGTCGGTGCCGTCATCGCCAGCACCGTCTCGGTCATGTACTCGACGAACTCGCCGGGCTGCTCCCACAGTGGGCGGTGCCCGGATGTGTCGAACTCGACGCGGTCGACGATCGGTGCATCGATCGTCGGGTACCAGTCGTCGAACACGTCGGCGCGTCCGTCGGCCTCGTGGGCGCCCTGCACGAAGAACATCGGCACCTCGAAGTCCGTGGCCGTCTCTCGGAAGTCGATGTCCTGCAGCTGCGGGTAGAGCGCGGCGAACGTGTCCATGAACGCCGGGAGCACGTGCAGTTGGTCGAGCAGCGTGTACTCGGACACCAGCAGGTTCTCCGACATCTGACCCTCGCCCTCGGAGTTCTGGCTGTGGTCGTATCGATACACGTCCTGCTCGTGCGACAGCGCCGTCTCGTAGTCGAGCATGTCGTCGTACGGCGGCGGTCCGATGGCACGGAGTTCGTCGGCGAGGCCGTCACGGCCGGTTTCCTCCGCCCATGCGAGCGTGTCGGCATGGAAGATGCGGTCGGTCTCCAGTTGGCTGACCATCTGGCCGGTACCGATGAACGCCTCGTACAAGTCGGGCCGCTCCTGCACGGCGAGCACACCGAGCGTCGTCCCCCACGACTGACCGAGCACGTAGACCGTGTCGGTGTCGAAGCGGTCACGCAGGTAGTTCGTGACCTCGATCGTGTCGTCGACCGCCCCGTCGAGCGTGAGCGTGTCGGTCGGATCGAGTTCGGCGTACGACGTGCCGCTCCCCCGCTGATCCCACGTGACGACCGTGAAGTGCTCCTCGAGTTCGGGCAGGTGGCGACGCATCGCCCCGTACTCCGAGCCGCCTGGGCCGCCTGCGAGGAACAGCAGCACCGGGTTGTCGACGCTGTGACCGCGGATCATCAGACCGAGTTCGTGCCCGTTCACGTCGACGCGGGTCAGCTCGGCGACGCTGCCCGGCACGACGTTGCCGCCGGCATCACGAATCGACGCGGTGCTCGCCGGGCGCACCAGCGCGAGCGAGAAGGCGAGCAACGCAGCAGCCACGAGCCCGGTCGCCACCCGACGGGTGATGGTGCCGGCCGGGCGACCTGCCGGTCGCTCCGATGCGAAGGCGGCCGTGATCGAACGTGCGGCGCCGGCGCCGAGTGCCGAACCGAGCGCCATCGGCACGAGCGCCAGCAGCGCGTGGAGGCCGCGGCCGAGCGCGAGGGCCAGCACGCCATAGGCGCTGAACTGGGGAGCGTCGACGCTCGGTCCGTCGAGGTCGAGTCGGACGAGTTCGAACACCGCGGCGAACGCGACCGGTGCGGCCAGCATCGCCCAACGCGACCGGCTGATCAGCCCGGCAAGGCCGCCGACGACGACGCTGATCGCGATCGATGCAATCGCCTCACCGGTGGTGACGGGGCCTCTCGGCATCCACGAGCCCGCGACGAGTCCCCACGCGGCGCCCACGGCGCCAGCAGCTGCGACCGCCCAAGGTGTCCGGTTCCACAGCGGTTGCAGCCGTTCGGCGATCGCATCACGAATGCCGCCGACGCTCGTCGCCCTGTTGGTCGGGGCCGTCGCGACCTCCGGGGCAGCTGATCGATCACTGGTTCGGTAGGTGGTCATCGGGGAATCTCCTGTGGGTCTGCCTCCACTCTCCGCCTCATCTGCCTCTCCGTCGTCCCCCGTGGCAACGATCTTCGACATCACCCCGCAGGACGACCAGAGTCCCCCGACCGGAGGACGACGGCCCGCCGACGCAGCGGTACTCTGCGGACGTGACCCTCGACTGGCTCCGGCCCGATCGGCGGCAATCCCGAGATCTGCCATGGTTCGTCGCCGATGCGGTCCTGGCGTTGGTCTTCGTGTGGATCACCGTCGAATCGCTCAACAGCGCCGCCTACATCGACGAGTTCGGACCCGTCGATGGCGCCGGCTGGTGGCTGGCGATCAGTCCCACGTTGCTGCTGCCACTGCGGCGCGTGGCACCAGCTGCCACACTCGCCGCCGCCACCGCGTTGTACATGCTGGCGAGCACCACACAGGGCGACACCAACGCGCTGCTCGCCGTCCCCTTCTTCACCTATTCGGTGGGGATCTCCCGCCCCGTCCAAGCCTCCGGCACCATCGTCGGCATCGCCGCCGTGGCGCTGTCGACCGTCGTGCTGTACGGCCCCGGCGATCCCGAGTGGCTGGCACTCCCGGTCACGACAATGCTGGTCGGCGCTGGTTGGCTGGTGGCGCTCAGCATCCGCCACAACCAACTGCGTGCGAACAGCCTCGCCGTCGAGGCGATGAACCTGCGCCACGAACAGGATCTGGTCGCCGAGCGTGCGGTCGCCGACGAACGGGCCCGGATCGCCCGCGAGCTCCACGACGCCGTCGGCCACGCTGTCAACGTGATGGTGCTCCACGCCGGTGCTGCCCGTCTCGCCAGCGACGACCCACGGATGATCTCGTCGCTGCGCGAGATCGAGGAGACGGGCCGCACCGCGCTGACCGACCTCGATCACATGCTCGGCCTCCTCGACCCGGAGGTCGAGGCGCCGCTGGCGCCGATCCGCGGCTCGGCCGACATCGCCCGACTGGTGGCGGACATGCGGGCCGCAGGAGCGGACGTCCACCTCGATCAACAGGCCGAGCCACCGATCGACCGTCGGGTCGGCACCGCCGCCTACCGGATCGTGCAGGAGGCGCTCACCAACGCGATCAAACACGCCGGCCCCGCCCGCATCGACGTGTCGTTGTCGAACACGGGACACTGGCTCGAGATCCTGGTCGTCGACGACGGCGCGAGCTCGACCGACGCAATCGCACCCGGCGGCGGCCGGGGAATCGCCGGCATGCGCGAACGGGCCAGCGTGCTCGGTGGGCAACTCGATGCCGGACCCTGCCCCGACGGTGGATTCAGCGTCCGGGCGTTGCTGCCGCTTCATCAACGGCGTCCGACGCCGACGATGCGCGCCGAACACACCTCGCACTCGGTGGCGCCATGACCATCCGGGTCCTGATCGCCGACGACGACCAACTCGTCCGCACCGGCTTGCGCATGATGATCGAGACGCAGTCCGACCTCGAGGTCGTCGGTGAAGCGGGCGACGGCCGCGAGGCCGTGGAACTCGCTCGACGGCTCCGCCCCGACGTGGTGCTGATGGACATCCGCATGCCCGAACTCGACGGCATCGAGGCGACTCGCGAGCTCGTTGCGGCCACGCCGGCCGACGAGCACGACGACGGACCCCGCGTGCTCATCCTGACCACGTTCGAACTCGACGAGTACGTCTACGAAGCCGTGCGAGCGGGGGCGAGTGGCTTCCTGCTGAAGCGGACCCCACCTGAGGATCTGTTGGACGGCCTGCGGCTCACTGCCGCCGGTGACGCACTGCTCGCACCGTCGGTCACCAAGAAGCTGATGGGCGAGTTCGCCCGCGCGACCAGCAGCCCCACGCCGGGCGCATCAGGCGAACACCAGCTCGAGCGGCTGACCGACCGTGAACGCGAGGTGCTCGTCCTGATGGCTCGCGGCCGGTCGAACCGCGAGATCGCGAAGGATCTGTACGTCGCCGAGAGCACGGTGAAGACCCACGTCAAGCGTGTGCTGATGAAGCTCGACCTCCGCGACCGGGTCCATGCAGTGGTGTTCGCCTACGAGACCGGGGTGCTCCACCCCGGCGACGTCGACCCTGGCTGAGCTGCTGCAGCGCTACGGTGCGCGACGTGTTCGAATTCGACGGAGCAGAACTGGTCGGCTACCTGGCGTCGTTGCTCGTCGTGATCTCGTTGACGATGACCTCGGTCGTGCGGCTGCGGATCATCTCACTCCTCGGCTCGATCACCTTTGCGATCTACGGGGGTCTGATCGGTTCGGCGCCGATCATCGTGACCAACGTTGCGATCATCGGCATCAACGTCTGGTTCCTGCGCAAGGAGTTCGCGTTGGGCGGACCGAACGGGCGCGACCTCGGCGTGTCGCACATTCGATCCGACTCGCCGTTCCTCGCCGACTTCATCGCGTTCCACCTGATCGACATCCACCGGTTCCAACCGGACTTCCATGTGCCCACCGGCGACGACGTTGTGACGCTGCTGCTCACCCGCGACGGGCTCCCGGCGGGCATGCTGATCGGACGCCGGGACGGATCGACGCTGACGGTCGACCTCGACTACGTGCTCGGGCCGTACCGCGACTCACGGCTGGGACGCTGGCTGTACGGGCCCGGTGCCGAGGTGTTCCGCCGTGACGGCGTCACCGCCTTGCGCAGCGCCGGCACGACCGACGCCCACCGCAAGTACCTCGAGCGCGTCGGTTTCCAGCCGTCGCCGGGTGACCCCGACGTCTATCAACTCCCCCTCTGAGCCCGGCCGGCACCTCCCCAACCATCCCCCACCACGTTTGTGCGCAGGTTTCGGTGACCCGGTCCGCCGAAACCGTCACGCAAACGTGGATTTCGCGCCCGTGGGTCAGGCGATGACGGGGACGGACGCCATGGCGTCGGCGATCACCGAGTCGGGCAGGTCGTAGTCGACCATCTCGCCGGACAGGTACTTCTCGTAGCTCGCCAGGTCGAGGTGGCCGTGGCCGCACAGTGCGGTGAGGATCACCTTCTCCTCGCCCGACTCCTTGCACGCCAGCGCCTCGCGGATCGCCGCAGCGATTGCGTGCGTCGGCTCGGGCGCCGGAATGATCCCCTCGGTGCGGGCGAACTGCAGCGCACCGGCGAAGCACTCGCGCTGCGGAATGGCGATCGCCTCGACGAGACCCTCGTTGTAGACGTGCGACACCAAGGGGCTCATCCCGTGGTATCGCAGACCGCCTGCGTGGATCGGTTCCGGGATGAAGGTGTGGCCGAGCGTGTGCATCTTCATCAGCGGCGTCATGCCGGCGGTGTCGCCGAAGTCGTAGCGGTACTCGCCCTTGGTGAGGGTCGGACACGCCGCCGGTTCGACGCAGCGGATCGTCGGGTTCATCTTGCCGGCGAGCTTCTCGCGCAGGAACGGGAACGCGAGGCCGCCGAAGTTCGAGCCGCCGCCGGTGCAGCCGACCAGCACGTCGGGCGTCTCGTCGACCTTCGCCAACTGCAACAGGGCCTCTTCACCGATGATCGTCTGGTGCAACAACACGTGGTTGAGCACCGAACCGAGGGCGTATCGGGCGTTCGGGTCGGCAACGCACATGGCGACGGCCTCGGAGATGGCGATGCCGAGCGAGCCGGGATGGTCAGGATTCTCGGCCAGGAGCGAACGGCCGAACTCGGTGAGCTCCGACGGGCTCGAGTGCAGTGTTGCGCCCCACACCTCCATCATCGTCTTGCGGTACGGCTTCTGGTTGTACGACGCAGCCACCTGCCAGATCTCGCACTCCATCCCGTACTGCGACGTGGCGAACGCCAGCGCGGAACCCCACTGGCCGGCACCGGTCTCGGTCGTCAGCTTCGTGATGCCCTCTTGATGGTTGTAGTACGCCTGCGGCACGGCGGTGTTCGGCTTGTGCGACCCGGCCGGGCTGACGCCTTCGTACTTGTAGTAGATGCGCGCCGGGGTGTCGAGCAGCTCTTCGAGGCGGCGGGCGCGGAACAGCGGGCTCGGCCGCCAGAGGCGATACACGTCGAGCACGCCGCCTGGGATGTCGACGTATCGCTCGGTGGTCACCTCCTGTTCGATCAGCGCCATCGGGAACAGCGGCGCAAAATCGTCTGGGCCAGCCGGCTCGTGCGTGCCCGGATGCAGGGCCGGAGGAGGAGGCGTCGGGAGATCGGCGACCAGGTTGTACCACTGGGTCGGCATCTCGGACTCGGACAGGTGGATCTGGTGTGGAACGGTGGAAGCCATCACCGAGCAACGGTAGTCAGGTACCGTTCGGTCAGGCCCACACGAACGAGGACGATCGGTTGTTCAACAAGAAGAAGAAGGCTGCGGCCGCCGAGGCAGAACAAGCCCGTGAGGAGCAGGTTGTCGCGCTCCGCTCACAGCTCGACGAGGCACAGAGCGAACAAGCGGCCCTCGGCGCCCGCCTCGCCGCCCTCGGCAACACCAACGACCAACTCAACGAGCGCCTCGCCGCGCTCGACCAGGGTGTGCAGTCGATGGGTGAGCAACTCGTCACGTTGTCCGGTTCGACCACAGAAACGACTCGCCGCATCGAAACCATCGACCGCCGCATCGGCCGAGTCGAAGCGCTCGGCGCCGACCTCGACGAGATCAACAGCCGTCTGAGCGCGTTCGAGTCGACGGCCACGACTCCGCCACCACCGCCACCGGAGCAGATGGCCGACCCCATCGATGCGCCTCCCCCGCCGGCGGCCGCCCCGGCGGTTCCGGTTGCCCCTCCGCCACCGCCACCGTTGATCGAGTTCGACGACCCGGACGACCTCAACGAACGCATCGAGCAGCTTCGCCGGCAACTCGACGACCTGGCACAGCAGACCTCATCGATCGACGCCCGCGTCACCAGCGTGTCGATGGAGCTCGCCAACCAGCTCACCGAACTGGGCAGCGACATCGACGAACTCAACCGGCGTTCGAGCGAACCGGCTGCAAGCGATCGGTCGGACGAGGTGAGTACCGCCGAGCTCGAAGCACGAATCGCCGAACGTCTCGACGCGGCGATGGACGACGTCGTCGGCTCGACCGAGCGGCTTGCGGCGGAACAGGCTCGCTACGAGATCCAGTTCCGTTCCGACCTCGCCGAGTTGGCCGAACGCATCCGACGCCCCACCACCCCCTGACCGCCGGCGTTACGTCTGGTGTCTGACACCAAACGCAACACGTGGTGATCACTCGAGGAGTGCGAAGGCGTCGGCGATCAGCTGGCGAGCTTCGGCGATCCGCTCCTGGTACAACCCGAGGTCGCCGTCGGCCAAGGCCTCGTCGGCCTCGATGAATGCCTGATCTGCAGCCTGGAGCAGCGAGATCGGGTCATCATCCGATGTGCCGGGGTCGGGATCGGTGCCGGGGTCGGTGTCCGGGTCGGCAGTATCGGGGTCGGGGTCGCCACCGGTGTCGCCGTCGCCCGGCTCGGTCGGTTCTTCGATCGTCTCGTCGATGTCGCCGTCGAAGCCGGGGAAGAGCTCGGCGAGCGCTTCACTGACGGTGTCTTCGAGCACCGCCCGGTCGTTGTACGACACGATGACGCCGCGGTACTCGGTGACCGAGGAGACCTCGGCCGAGTTCTGTGGCACCGACACGTAGTAGGGCCGGACCCACACCAAGCCCTGCGACACCTCGATCAACTGGAGGTCACCGAACCGCACTTCACTGCCGCCGCCGCCGACGTTGTCGAGCGAGATCCGTCGGGAGATGTCCTCGGTCGACTCGGCGTTGCTCGCCACGCGCAGCGGGCCGTCGGGCAACTCGTTGTCGGTCGCTTCGACGATGTAGCTGGTGAGTTGTCCGTAGGTCTCCGGATCACTCGATGCGGTCATGTACGACTGCAGCTCGGTACGAGCGTCGTTGGTGGAGAACGGCACGAACGGCCGCAGGATCACGAAGTCTTCGTCGACGGGTTCACCAACAGCCGAGGTGTCGAACATGGTGTAGTACGGAATGAATCGGGTGGTGTTGGACTCGTCGGCAAAGGTGCTCTGCGCTGCGGTCTGTGTGCCCGTCGCAGCGTTCCCCCCGGCGGCGGGTGCGGCAGCCTGCGACGGCTCGGTTCCCGGTGCCTGGGCGACCGACCAGGCGCCCACCCGTTGGAAGAACTGGTCTGGTGCGATGCGGTACTTCGAGTACACGTCGGTCTGGATGCGGAACAGGTCCTCGGGGTAGCGCAGGTTGTCCTGCAGCTCCTCGGGCATCTCCGACAGCGGTGTGAACAGATCTGGGAACGCCCCACGCCACGCTCGCAGGATCGGATCCTGCTCGTCGACGACGTAGAAGGTGACGTCGCCGGAGTACGCGTCGACGACCGCCTTCACGCTGTTGCGGACGTAGTTGTCGTTGTCGTCGAGGCCGGACTGCGGCGAACGCTGGACGTCGCCGACGCGCTGCCCGTACGGATAGCGCGAGGTCGTGGTGTAGGCGTCGGTCACCCAGAGGGTGCGGCCATCGACGGCAACCGGGTACGGGTCGGCGTCGTAGGAGAGGAACGGTGCCAGCTTGTTGAGCCGATCGTTGATGCCACGCACCCACAGCATCTGCGAGTCGTCCTGGATGCCTCCGAAACCGAGCACGTTGTAATCGAGGAACGCCAATGCGAAGGCGGCGCGCCGGGTGAACGAGCTCATCTCCACACCCTGTGTGCCCTCGTACTGGTGCGGTTCGGAGCACTCGCGTTCGGTGGAGCTGGTGTTGGCAATGGCGTAGCCGGTGAGGATCGGGCTGAAGTACAGCTCGGGTCGTTCGAGCTCGACCGTGCGGTAGTCGGGCCGCTGGTTCTCGAGTACCCGCCCGGTCGGCGCCAGCACCAACCCGCAACCGCGGGTGTTGATCAGGTGGAGGCCCTGCCAACTCGTGTTGGTGACACCACTGAGCTGCAGCTCGCGAGCGGCGATCAACACCTCTTCGGGCTGATCGTCGACGGAGTCGTCGAGCACGTAGCGGTCGACGTCGAGGTCGTCGATGGTCAGGCCTGCCACCTCGCCGCGGTCGACCTTGAAGCGGTTGACCATCTGCGTCGGATTCAACAAGCGGACGTTGTCGAGCGGAGTGAGGTCTGCCTCGACCTCGGTCGCGTTCAACGACTCGAACTCGACGACCTCGACGTCGACGTCGGTGAGGCTGAGCGCCTCGCGCTGTCGCGTCGACGTTGCGGGCGATGTACTCCTGCTCGCGGGTCTGCTGGTTGGGGTTGACGACCAGCGCCTGCACGACCGCCGGGTAGATGACCCCGCCGACCAGTGCAACGACGAGCCACAGCGCCGACGCGATCAACGGCAGGCGGAACGAGCCGGTTCGAACGACCGACAGGTAGAGCCCGGCCGTGAGCAGCGCGATCAGGATCAGGAGCATGATCGCCGGCAATTGGGCGTTGACGACCGAGTAGGTCGCACCCTGCACGATCCCGGTCTGGTTGTTGGTGACGTCGTAGCGGTCGAGCCAGTAGTCGCCGGCCTTGACCACGGCGAGCACGGCGAGCAACACGGCGATGTGCGCCTTGGTCGACTGGCGAATAGCGGGAACGGGCGACACGAACACGACGCCGCCGTTGAGGATGTGCGCTGCGGCCGTCAGCAGCAGCACCACGATCAACGCCGCGAACAGCCAGTTGAGCACGAACGACAGGAACGGCAACTGGAACACGTAGAACCCGACGTCGGCGTTGAACTGCGCGTCCGAGATCCCGAATTCACGGGCATTGCGGAACAACAGCCAGTCCTGCCACAGCGCAACCGCCGGCAGTGCGAGCAGCAGCGCGAACAACACCGCAACGCCGTAGCGAACGATGCGAAGGCGCTGTCCGAACAGCTCATGGAACCGTTCCACGTACGGGTGCACGTTGGCCGGGAACGTGGTGGGTGCTGCACGATCAGCGATGAACAGGTTCAATCCGGCGATCACCACGAAGGCCACGAAGAACACGGCGAACAGCGTGACCTTGGCGCCGAGGACACCCCAGAACACGTCGCTGCGGCCGAGCGCGTCGTGCCACAGGTAGTCGACGTAGAACCGGGCGATCGCTCGCCCGAAGATCAAGATGAAGAGAAACAGCGCGCCGAGTCCGATGAGGACTCCGCGGCCGCTGATCCGTCGACGTGGACGGTCGACCGTCAGGTCTGATGAGCGCCGCATTGGCGCCGAGGCTAACGGTCAGCCGGCAGCAAGATGCATCGGCAACCGAGGTGCGCCGGCGGGAACTGCTGTCCGGTCGGGAACGCCGTCCCTGCCTCGACAGCGCCACCCAGGGTGTTGTCGTCACAATCGGCGCAGACGTCATGGGCCGGATCTGCGACCCATTCGACGGAACTGCCCGGTTCGATCGCAGCGAAGACTCCCCGGCCGTGCGCCGTGCGGATCACGTCATCGAGCTGTTCGTCGATGTGCTGGGTCTTCCACTCGCGGTAGACCGAACGCACCCGCCTGGCGACCTCGGGGTTCTCGCCCCCACCGTCGATCACGCAGCGCTCGAGGCGCTCGCGCAACGGAACGATCAACCACTCGTCGAGCACTGCCTCCGCTGCCGAAGTGGCTTTGGCGGCGTCGGCCTTCTTGACCCGGGCCGCTCTGCCACTGGTGACCAACGACGCGCCGGCGCTGGCCGCAGCGAGCAGATCGTCGACGATCGCGTCGCGGTAGCGGCTGAGGTGTTCGGGACGCTCGGGCAGCAGATCGTCGAGTTCGCGTACCGGCTCGCGACTCCGGAGCGCATCGAGCACCTCGTTCTGCTCGTCCGCAAGGATCCGTTTCAGCTTCTTTGCGCTCGCCACGATCAGGGGCGTGAGGTCGGCGTCGCGCTGGTCGAACGGAGTGGCCTCGACGGGGGCCTCGTCGGATTCGAGCTCGTGGGGTTCCACGTTGTCGTCGACCACCGGTGTGCCGGCATCGACGGTCTTGTCATCGAGGTCGTCGTTGTCGTCGTTGTCGTCGATCTCATCGGGCTCGCCGAACGCTTCGTCGACGAGGCTGGTGTCGGCGCGCAGCCGGGCGAACAGATCGACCACCACGTCGTCTCGCTGTTCGGCAGACGCCTCGTCGGCGAGTTCGGTGGCGGCCTCGGGCGTCACCTCGTCTGCGACCTCGCTGTTCATGCCGGCGTCGATCGCCTCCGCGTCGATCGCTGTGGCATCGTCATCGATCTCTTCGGCGTCGAGCAGATCGATCGCTTCGGCACCGTCGTCGGCCATCTCGGCGTCGGCGTCGGCGACGAGGCTGGTGTCGGCGTCGCCGGCACCGTCCTCGGCCTCCGCAGCGACGAGGAGGTCAGCATCGGAGACGAGGTCGTCGTCGACCGATTCCTCGGGCGAGGAGTCCGGGGTCGCAGCGTCGACGGGCGGCGACTGTTCCGCTTCGTCGGCTGGTCGTGGGCTGTTCGGCACCATCACCGGCACCGGGCCCGTGGTCGGTGCCAGGTTGACGTACTCGTCGGGTTCGGCAAGCGGCTGCAGTTCGGCGACGACGTCGACGGCCACGAGCCGGGCACGCTCGAACGACTGCATCAGCCGGTCGCGGCCGTGCAGCAACTGCTCGATCTGCTCGCGGGCGAGTTCGCGTCGACGAGCCAGCTCGCTCAGGACCCGCTCGCGGTACGCGCGAGCCTCGTTGACCATCTCGCGCCCCTGCTGCTTGGCCATGGCCAGTTCGGCTTCGGCGTCGGCCGCAGCGTCGGTGCGGCGCCGCGACGCTTCGGTCTCGGCTTCCTCGCGCATGCGGGTGGCCTCCTCGCTCGCCTCGGTCAGCAGCTGCGCAGCACTCTGTTCTGCCTTCTGGCGGATCTCGACCGAAGCCTCGCGGGCAGTGGTGAGCACCCGGGCAGTCTCTTCGCCGAGCAGGCGGGTCAACGCCTGGTCGTCGAGCTCCACCGAGGCCAGGTCAGGGCTTGCCTGAGCACTTCGAAGCTCGCGCTCGAGGAATCGTTCGCGCTCCTGGAGACGGCCCAGTTCGGCTGCAACCATCCGAAGAAAGTCGCGGACCTCTCCCTGGTCGAACCCGCGTCGACCGGTACCGAACGCGGCGTCAGCTATCGACGCCGGGGACGACGGATCGGGGCGAGCAAAGGACATGGCCATGGGCCAACGCTACGCACCCTGAGCTCACAGATGGTGGCAATCGCACCGAACGATCACGAGACGGTGATCATCGGGTCGCCGCCGAGTTCTTCGAGCACGCCAAGCGCTTCGTCGAGCGTCGCGACCGGGATGATCTCGACCTCGCCGCGTCCGGCGTCCTCGAGACGCTGCAATCGCTCGGGGTCGTCGAGTTCGGCCTGCGACGCCGGCACCAGGAAGACCTTGATGCCGTTCTGGTGCACTGCCGACACCTTCTGGGTCAGGCCGCCGATCGCTCCGACCGAACCGTCGAGCGAGATCGTGCCGGTGACCGCAACTTCCTGCGGGCCGGTCAAGTCGCCGGGCGACAACTCGTCGATCATCGCCAGGGTGAACGCCAGACCGGCCGACGGACCCCCGATGTCATCGGTTCGGATGTCGACTTCGAACGGCAGCGTGATCGCCCGAGTGTCGAACGGGAAGAACCCGATGATCGTGCGATCGGGATCGTCCGGCGACGCCGACAACTCCACCGTGACATCCTGCTGGCCTTCGCCGGGACGGTCGATCAGCAGGTCGACGGTGTCACCGGGCTCTTTGTCCTCGAGCACGGCGCTGAGGTCCTCGACCGATTCGAGGGCGACGCCGTCGGCTTCGAGGATCTGGTCGGCTGGATCGATCTGTTCGTCGGAGGGGAACCACTCGACGCAGTCGCCGTCGTCGCCGGGTGTCTTGCAGATCACGTCCCGCACGATCACCTCGCCCGGGGTGATCTCGACGTCGTAGCCGAGCGTGGTGAGCGCCACGTACTGCGCCTCCTGCTCCGCCGTGCGCATCAACTGCAGGTTGAGCTCGCGCCGTTGGGTCGGCGTGCGAACGCCGAACTTGTCCTCTTCGGTGAGGAAGTCGATCGCCGGATCGTCGCGCCCGGCGAACCACGAGAGCACCGACTGGCTCGGCGAGGTCACCGTGACGAAGTGAAAGCTGTTGTCCGTGTCGTACCGCTCGACGTCGTCGGGCAGGTCGCCGAACACGATCCGCTCGTTCACCGAATCGGCCGAGGCCGGCGTGAGCGCGTACGGGGTCGGCTCGACTTCGCCGGTACGACGACTCTCCTTCTCGCCGACCAGTGACGACGGGAGCAGCGACGCGACGCCGATGGCGGCGAGAAGCCCGACACCGACCACTGCGATCGCCCACGCCCACCACCGATTCCGCGGTGCGATCGGTGCCGCGTCGGCCTGGTTCAGCTCGCTCGGTACGCTGTTCGTCGTCGTGTCGGTCACGGATCTCACCACTCAAGCTGCCTGGATGGCCGGACTCGCAATCGTCGCGCTCGCCTTGGCCGGGTGGCGCAAGAATGCCAGAGCAACGCCGCGTTCACCACGCGGCGAGTCGATTGTTCGCCGTTCTTGGGAACCCGTGCCGATCGCCGAGACGACGACGACGCTGTACAAGCGGCCCGGACCGATGCGTCGCGTCATGGCTGCGCTCGCCGGATCCGGCCTGGCGATCGTCATCGGCGCGGTCTTGGCGATCGTGATCGCGTTCGGCACCGGCTATCTCGTCGTGACCCTCACCGATCTGCTGAAGCAGTGACCGCGCCCGACCTCCGTGCGGTCGTCGTGGCCGGCCACAGCGGCGACACGGACACCGCCGATGCCGGGTTGGCATCGCCGACGCCGGCCGTGCGTGCCGCAGCGCTCGGTGCACTGGAGCGTCTCGACGCCCTCGACGACCAGACGCTCGCTGACGCGCTGCTCGACACCGACGTCGCAGTGCGGCGGCGCGCTGCCGAAATCGCGGCGTCGCATCACTCGCTCGATCTCGTTGCCGCGCTGCACGACCCTGACGCACGAGTCGTCGAGGTCGCTGCCTGGGCGTGCGGCGAACACGAGTCGCGGCGCGACGCCGTCGTCGAACGCCTCGTCGAGTTGGCGGGATCGTCGCCCGAACCGCTGGTGCGCGAGTCGGCGGTGGCGGCGCTGGGCGCGATCGGCGACGAACGTGGCCGCATGGCGATCATCGCTGCGTGCGACGACAAACCTGCTGTTCGGCGGCGGGCCGTGCTGGCGCTGGCACCGTTCGACGGCGACGACGTCGAGGCGACGATCGAACGGGCGCTGGTCGATCGTGACTGGCAGGTCCGCCAAGCGGCCGAAGACCTCCGACGCGCTCAATCCTGACCCACGGCGCGGGTCAGAACGTGTAGCGATAGACGTTCGTCTCGCGGGGCTCGAAGCCGATGCGCTGATACAGGCGATTGGCCGCCTCACGTGACGGCCGGCTGGTGAGGCTGACGTCCTTGGCGCCGCGTGCGCGGGCTTCGTCGAGCGCCGCTCGATTGAGGCGCTCACCAACGCCGTGACCACGCGCCTCTGCATCGACGACGACATCCTCGATCCACGCCTTGGTCCCCGTGGGGATGCGGTAGAACGCAAGCGTCAGACTGCCGAGGATCCGGCCGTCGACCCGGGCGAGGAACAACACGGTGTCGTCGCTGTCGACCAGCGCAGCCAGGTGGTCACGGCTCGGCGGAGGCGACGACGAGGACAGTTGCGGGATCAGACGGTTGAACGCTTCGACCAGTTCGTCGTCGACCGCATGCGCGGCCACGATCATCGTCTTCTCGTCATCGGCGTTGCCACCGGCTGCTGAACTGCTCGGATCACTCACCACCCGACGACGCTAGTGCGTGTCAGCGGTAGCGTGATGGCCGTGGGAACCGAGCACGTGCGTTGGCTGGCGGAACCGAACCTCAATCGTCCGGTGCTCGTCGCCGCGTTCACCGGTTGGAACGACGCCGGCGATGCTGCCTCGATTGCGCTTCGAACCATGATCGAAGCGTGGGGCGCCGAAGCCCTCGCCGAGATCGACCCCGAGGCGTTCACCGACTTCGCAACCGTGCGCCCGCACGTTCGTCTCGACGACGCCCAGCATCGTTCGATCGTGTGGCCCACCGTGGGCATCTGGTCGGTGTCGTTGCCAGGCACCGATGTGATCTTGGTGCTCGGCCCCGAGCCGGCACTGCGGTGGCGTCTGTTCTGCGAGCAGATCGACGGCATCGCCGAGCACTTCGACGCGACGATGGCGATCTCGCTCGGCGCGCTGCTCGCCGACGTCCCCCACTCTCGCCCCGTGCCGTTGATCGGCACCGCCACCGACGACGCACTCATCGAACGGTTCGAGCTGCGGCGTTCGCAGTACGAAGGACCCACTGGGATCGTCGGCGTCCTCCACGATGCACTCCACCACAGCGGCATGGCCACCGCATCGCTGTGGGCTGCCGTCCCCGGGTATGCCTCGCAGGTCTCGTCGCCCAAGGCTGCGATGGCGCTCGTCGAGCGGGCGTGTTCGATGATCGGCACGCCGGCACCGCTGTCGAGCCTCGCCGGCGAGGCCGCCGCATACGACGCACAGGTGGCGGCGATGATCGGCGACGACGACGACATGATCGAGTACCTGTCGCGACTCGAACAACTCACCGACGACGAAGCCGCCGACAACGACGACGACGACCTGACCTCGGCGACACCACTCGACTCCGACGCGCTCGTCGAAGAGGTCGAGCAGTTCCTCCGCGACCGCGACCCCGACTGACGCGAACGACCCGCGGTGTCCGACAGCTGAGCGACGCTCAGTCGGTGCGCCACACCGGTGAGCGCACGGAGTCGAACGTGGCCGGCGATTCCACACCGTCGATCGCCTCGAACGCCATCGGCCCCCACCAGCTCGCACCCGCCGTTGCCTCCGGCAACGCACCGTTGGCGAACCAACCGACGTCAGCGGTCTCGAGCGGATGCGGCGTCAGCTCGCCACCGATCGCCCGACAGTGGAACAGCAGCATGTACATGCCGAATCGGCTGAATCCCATCCGCTGGCCGTCGACCACACCCAGCAGCCGCAACGGCTCGCACTCGATGCCGGTCTCTTCGCTGACCTCTTTCACCGCGACCTCGGCGGGCGAGTAGCCGACGTCGGCCCAACCGGTGGGATACAGCCAGATACCCGAGTCCTTGCGTTGCACCAGCAAGATCTCGCCCGCATCGTTGCCGACGATCGCTCCGACGGCGACCTTCGGCGTCACGTATCCGGGCACACCCTCGCCGATCGACTCCAGCCACTCCTGTACGAAGTGATCGGTCTCGCGCTGCACGGCGATCGCCTCCCGCTCGGCTTCACTCGCCAGGTCGGCTTCGATCGCGGACGCCTTGATGTCGGCGGCGATGTGGAGCACCTCCTCGTAGCGCTCGCGCTCGTACAGGTTCTCGGTGAACCCCATACCGGTGCGAGCGATCGCAGCCAGTGACTCGCTCCATCTCGCCAGGTCGCGTGCGCTCGCCGTCACGGCGCTCACGTTAGGTCATCAGGCAACGGCGTGGAGCAGCGCTCGTTGGATCTCCTTGCGGTGCGCTGCATCGGTGACGAGCTTGCCTCCGGAGCGGACGTAGAACGTGTCGACCACCTCCATGCCCATCGTCTGGACGGTCGCATGACGGATGTCGAGCCCGAGTTCTCCGAGCGACTTCGAGATGCGATGCAAGATGCCGATCTTGGTGACGGCGCGAACGACGATCACGGTTGCGTTGCTCGATGCCTCGTCGTCGAACACCACGGTCGGCGGCCCCGGCGCCGCGGCTTGGGTACGACGGCGACGACGGTATGTGGCGGCGCGGTCCGCAAGACGTGCTTCGATGGCCAAGCGGTGCTCGAGTGCTCGCCCCATGTCGGCCTTGACCGAACGCCAGTTGAGTCCGCCGTCGGGCACGAGGATTCGGAACTGCGACGCCGCCATGCCACCCTCGTCGGAGTGCGCCTGCGCGCTCACGACATCGAGGCCGTGCAGCGACAGCACGCCGGCCACCCGGCTGAACGCCCCGGACGCATCGGGGCTCACAACGGTGATCACATCACCGGCTCGAGAGATGTCGAGGTTGCCGGCGGCCATCATCGCCAGCGTCTCGGCGTCGGGGAAGAGCCGCCACGTCACCTCGGCCACGTCACCGCCGCCGAGCACGTGACGGGTGCGTGCGACGAGTTCGTTGACCAACCCCTCCTTCCAATCGCCCCAGGCCGAGGGCCCGGTGGCCAACGAGTCCGCTTCGGTGAGACCGTGAAGCAGATCGAGCACCTCGACGGTGCCGACAGCAGCGGCCACCTGCTCGATCGTCGCCGGGTCGGTGAGATCGCGCCGCATCGCGACGTCGGGGAGCAACAGGTGCTGTTCGACCATCGTCACCAGGACCTCGACGTCGACGGGCGCCAAGCCCAGCTTCGGCCCGACCGTGCGAACGAGCTCCATGCCGACTTCGGTGTGATCGCCCGGGTAGCCCTTGCCGAGGTCGTGGAACAGCGCACCGAGCACGAGCAGGTCAGGTCGCGCCACCCGATCGACGAGCGCCGCGGCGTTGGCTGCTGCTTCCCAGAGATGCCGGTCGACGGTGAATCGGTGGTACGCGTTGCGTTGCGGCCGTGACCGCACCGGCTCCCACTCGGGAAGCAACCGCGAGATCAGGTCACGTTGGTCGAGCGACTCGAGCACCGGGATCGCGCGGTGGCCCTCGAGCAGCAGTGCGACCAGGTCGTCTCTCGCGCCGACGGGCCACGACGCGGGCCAGCCGGTGACGTCGCTGTGCAACCGATCGAGGGTGGTGCGTCCGATGCGGCACTCATGTCGTGCTGCTGCAACCGCGGTCTGCAGCACGAGCGTGGAGTCGGCGACCGGGTCGGCGCTGTCGGCCAACTCGATTTCACCGTTGTGCAGCACGACACCGGGGGCGACCGCCCGGTCGGGCCCGACCGGGCCGCCGTCCACGGCACGTCCCCAGTTCTCGTCACACAACCAGGCGACCGTCCGCCCAGCGGCGGCGACGTCGGCCATCAGGTCGTCGGCGTCACGCCAGCCACCGGCCGCCGCGGCAGCATCCTGATCCTCGAGGCGAAGAATGTCGCCGGCGCGTCCGGTTGCCAAGTGCAGGGCCACGCGTGCGCGCAGCAGCATGTCGTACGAGCGGTCGAGCTCGATGAGATCCTCGGCGACCAGGTTCAGTCCTGCCGCCTCGGCCCACCACAACGACTGGACATCGCGGAGACCGCCGTGGCCGTCTTTCAGGTCGGGTTCGAGACGGTAGGCGACGTCACCGGCGGAGTTCTGGCGCACTCGCACGCGGTCGCGAAGCGCGTGGAGGTGGCGTTCGCCCTTGGCTCTCCACACCGCAAGACCCTGCTCGACCACCTGTGCCGCGAGTTCGTCGTCGCCGGCAAGCGGGCGCGCCGTGACCAATGCGGTTGCCGAATCGAGGTCGGTGGCGGCGAGATCGAGCTGCTCGTCGATGCGGCGGACGGCATGTCCCAGCTTCACGCCCGAGTCCCAGAGCGGGTACCACAGCGCGCTGGCGAGCGGCTCCACCTCTTTGGTCACCTTCCTCGCCTTGACGTCGTGGACGAGCAGGAGATCGAGGTCGCTCTGTGGCGCCAGTTCGCCTCGCCCGTATCCGCCGATCGCGAGGAGTGCCACCCGACCGGCCGGGCGTTCGACCTGTCGCATCGCCTCGTCGAAGAGGGCGGTCACCCACTCGTCGGTCACCTCGGCCAACGCTCTGCAGTAGGCGCGGCCGGGCAGCGTCGCCGCAGCCGCCGCGTGGGCCAGATGCTCGGCGCGAATCGGCGGGGTCATCGCTCGCCGCCCGCAGCCGTGATCGGCGTTGAGGGCACGAGTGCGGTGGGCATGACGACTTCGGTTGGGGGGACTTCGTCGAGAGCAGCGATGCGCCATCATATGCGCCGGTGATGAGCCACCGACCGGTGGCTCTCCTACGCTGGGCGACCGTGACCACGTCTCGCTCTCGCATCACGATCGCGGTCACCGTGGTCGCCACGGTGCTGGCCGCGTGCTCCGGCAGCGACGACACGACGGTCGACGAGACGATCGTCGACACCACGACCACCACCCAACCGACCCAGGTGGTCACCGACGGGCGCCTCACCGTCGGAGCACTCCTGCCGCTGACCGACACACTGCTGGGAGAGCCGATGGTGGCTGCTGTCGAGTCCGCCGTCGATCGCATCAACGACGCTGGAGGAGTCCTCGACCGGCAGGTGCGTCTCGTCGTTGCAGATGAGGGCAGCAGCACGGCGTCGGCGACGACCGCGATCCAGACGCTGCTCGACAGCGACGTCGATGCGGTGATCGGACCGGCATCGTCATTGATCGCACTGAGCACGCTCGACGAGATCGTCTCGGCCGGGAAGGTCGTGTGCTCGCCGACGGCGAGCGCGCTGGCGCTCGACGAGTTCCCCGACGACGACCTGTTCTTCCGCACCATTCCCAGCGACTCGCTCCAGGCCCGAGCGATCGCCGGCGCAGCAGATCAGACAGGCGCTCAACGTGTCACGATCGTGTACGTCGACGACTCCTATGGTCGGCCGTTCGCCGAGGCGGTCGTCGCCTCCTTGGCGAACGAGGCGATCTCCGTGGTCGGGCGCATCCCGTTCAGCGCAACCGACGACGACCTGTCGACCGAGGCGGGCCAACTCGCGAACTCCGACACCCAGGTGCTGATCCTGCTCGCTGCGGGCGAAGACGGAACACGATTCCTCGAGGCGCTCGACGACGAGAACACGAGCGGACTCGCGACGATCGTGGTGAACGATGCCTTCCGCAATCCCACGGCGCCGCAACGGATCCAAGGGCTCAACGACGAGCTGCGCAACAAGATCGTCGGCCTCGCCCCGCAGGCCGACTCCGGCGACGCCGACGAACCCTTCGACCCCGCTGGGCTGTTTGCCACGAACGCCTACGACTGCGCGAACCTGATCGCATTGGCCGCAGTCCGAGCCGGCACCGACAGCCCTCGAGACATCGCTCGACAGATCGGTCAGGTCAGCGTGAGCGGTTCGGTGTGCGATGCATTCGCCGACTGCGTCGCCACGATCGAGTCAGGTCTGCAGATCGACTACAACGGGCCAGCGGGGATCACCGACCTGCTCACGAGAACCGGCGATCCATCACGTGCCGCGTTCGATCGATTCACCTTCGACGAGACCGGACGCGACGTGCTGCAGACCACGGTCATCGTCGGCAACTGACCGTCCGAACGCGAGCCGGCGACCGTCGGCTCGGTGGGTTCAGAGGATGTTCTCGATGAAGTCGAGGTAGCCGACGTAGAACGCACCGAACTCGCCGTAGAGGGCGGAGCCCTCGTCGAAGCGCATCGTGTAGACGACCTCTTTGATCACGTCGGGGCTCACAGCGAACAGCGTCACACCCCACTCGAAGTCGTCGAGACCGGTCGAGCCGGTGACGAGTTGCGACACACGACCGGCGAACGTTCGGCCACTCTTGCCGTGCTCCATCATCATTGCGTTGCGAGCGTCGTAGGGCGTGGCGAACCAGTTGGCGTGGCTCTCGCGCTTCTTGCTCATCGGATAGAAGCAGAACGCGTTCATCCCCTCGGGCGGGATCTCGGGATGCAACCGCGCCTGCAGCATGTGTTCGGGCATTCCCTTTGCGTACTCGCTCACCTCGGTGATCGAGACGTAGCTGTCGACGACGTCGACGCCGGCGCGCTGCAGCGCGGTCTGCAGCGTGCGCACCGTCTTCCAGTCCGGTGCCAGTGCCATGAACGCGACGTCGGCCTTGTGCCCCAACATCGCCGCGGTGATCACCTGACACTCGTCGGCCTCGGCGGCCTTGACGGCGGCGACGACCGCTTCACGATCGAGGTTCGGGGTCGGCTTGCCGAACAGGTGGACGACGGTCAGACCAGCTTCCATGCGCATGCCGCCAGGCTACGACCGCTCCCCGAAACGAACGACGTGGTCCCCACTGCCCAGGGCAACGGGGACCACGTCCGATTCACTGCGAGTTGTTCGACCTCAGAAGTCCATGTCGCCGCCGCCCATCGGCATGGCGGAACCCTCCTCGGGCTTGTCGACGATGACGACTTCGGTGGTGAGGAACAGCGCGGCGATCGAGCCGGCGTTCTGCAACGCCGAGCGGGTGACCTTCGCGGCGTCGATGACACCGATCTTCACGAGATCCTCGTAGGTGTCCGTCGCGGCGTTGTAGCCCTCGTTGCCGGACATCTCGAGCACCTTGGAGATCACCACGCCGCCGTTGACACCGGCGTTCTCGGCGATCTGCTTGATCGGACCCTCGAGCGAGCTCGCCACCAGGCGGGCACCGGTTGCCTCGTCGCCGTCGAGGCTGTCGGCCACCTTGGCAACCGCTTCGACCGCGCGCAGCAGGGTGACGCCACCGCCGGCGACGACACCTTCTTCGATGGCCGCCTTGGTGGTCGACACGGCATCTTCGATGCGGTGCTTCTTCTCTTTCAGTTCGACCTCGGTGGCAGCGCCGACCTTGAGCACTGCGACACCGCCGGTGAGCTTGGCGAGGCGCTCCTGCAGCTTCTCTCGGTCGTAGTCGGAGTCGGTGTTCTCGATCTCGGCCTTGATCTGGTTGATGCGGCCGGCGATGTCGGTGTCGGCGCCGGCACCGTCGACGATCGTGGTCTCGTCCTTGGTGATCACCACGCGCTTGGCCTCGCCGAGCAGATCGAGGGTGATGTTCTCGAGCTTGAGCCCGACGTCTTCGCTGACGACCTGGGCACCGGTGAGGGTGGCCATGTCCTGCAGCATCGCCTTGCGCCGCTCGCCGAATCCGGGAGCCTTGACGGCGGCAGACTTGAACGTGCCACGGATCTTGTTGACGACGATCGTGGCGAGTGCTTCACCGTCGACGTCTTCGGCGATGATCACGAGCGGGCGCCCGGTCTGCATGATCTTCTCGAGCACGGGCACGAGGTCACGGATCGTGGAGATCTTGGATGACACGAACAGCAGATACGGGTCGTCGAACGACGCCTCCATCCGCTCGGTGTCGGTGACCATGTACGGCGAGAGGTAGCCCTTGTCGAAGCGCATGCCTTCGACGAGGTCCATCTCCATGCCGAACGTCTGGCCCTCCTCGACGGTGATCACGCCGTCCTTGCCGACCTTGTCGATCGCCTCGGCGATCATGTCGCCGATCTCCTGATCGGCGGACGAAATGGCGGCAACCTGCGAGATCTGCTGGGTGGAATCGACCTCGATCGAGCTCGCCCTGATCGACTCGACAGCTGCGGCGACGCCTTGCTCGATGCCGCGCTTGAGCCCCATCGGGTTGGCGCCGGCAGCGAGGTTGCGCAGACCGCCGCGGACCATGGTCCACGCAAGCACGGTGGCGGTGGTGGTGCCGTCGCCGGCGACGTCGTCGGTCTTCTTGGCGACCTCTTTGACCAGCTCGGCACCGATGCGCTCGTAGGGGTCCTTGAGTTCGATGTCCTTGGCGATCGACACGCCGTCGTTGGTGATCGTGGGTGCGCCCCACTTCTTGTCGAGTACGACGTTGCGGCCCTTGGGGCCGAGCGTGACGCGCACGGCGTCGGCCAGTTGGTTCATCCCGGCTTCGAGGGCTCGGCGAGCCTCGGAGTCGAATGCGATCATCTTCGCCATCTTGTGTGTCCTCCGTTGGACCTGTTCGCAGCTGTGTGAGAGTGACGGCGCAACCGGAGATCCCGGCCGACGCCGGTTAGCACTCTACGGCTCCGACTGCTAATCACGCAACCGCCCCGCGGCCCAACCCATGTTTGTGTGGCACTTCCGGCGGACCGCCCCGCCCGAACCGTCACGCAAACGTGAGGTGGGCTGGGGTCAGGTGGGCTGTCCGTGACGGCCTGCGCCCTGAGCGAAGCGGGTGGCGCCGTCGCGGGTCTCGCCGGAAGCGATGGTGGCGCGACCGAGGCGGGTCTCGTGGGAGAGCGCCGCACCGAGATCGAGCGACCACTGATCGAGGCTCGAGGCCCGGTCCGATCGCAGGCAGATCTGCGGGAGCGCTGCGATGTCGGTCGCCAACTCGATGGCGGCGGCGAGCGCGCCGCCGGGTTCGACCACGCGATTCACCAGCCCGATCCGCTCCGCTTCGACGCCATCGACACCTCGCCCAGTCAGGATCAGGTCGGCAGCGCGACTCTGCCCGATCAGACGGGGCAACCGGACCGTGCCGCCGTCGACGAGCGGGACACCCCAGCGCCGGCAGTACACGCCGAACGTCGCATCATGCGCGGCGACTCGCAGGTCGGCCCAGCAGGCGAGCTCCAGTCCGCCTGCCACTGCATGGCCCTCGACGGCGGCGATCACCGGCTTGGAGAGTGCGAGGCGCGTGGGACCCATCGGGCCGAGCGAGCCGACGATGACCTCCGGCGCTTCGTCGCTCACGGTGTTGCCGCGTCCGTCGGAGATCGCCGTGAGATCGGCGCCCGCGCAGAACGTCCCGGCGGCACCGGTGATCACCGCAACGGACACCGAGTCGTCACGTTCGACGTCGACGAACTCCTCGTAGAGCAACTGCGCCGTCGGGCCGTCGACTGCGTTGCGCACCTCGGGTCGGTCGATGGTGACCACCCGAACCGAACCGTGGTTCTCCACACGCACCGTCATCGTTCCAGCCTCGCGCACCCCTCCCCTTCGTTTGCGTTGCACTATCGGGGGTCCGGCCCACCGGAACCGTCACGCAAACGTGGCTGGTGGACGTCAGCCGCCTGCGACAGCGGGGATGATCGACACGGTGATGCCGTCATCGACCTTGGTGTCGAGGCCGTCGAGGTAGCGGACGTCATCGTCGTCGACGAACACGTTGACGAACTTGCGCAGTGCGCCGTCTTCGTCGACCAGCCGCTCACCCATCCCAGGATGCGCTCCCTCGAGCGCCGCAACGATGTCGCTGAGCGTGCCCGGCTCGACCGAGACCTGCTTGTCGCCGCCGGTCAACGGGCGCATGGTGGTGGGGATGCGAACGGTCACTGCCATGGCGGCGATGCTACCGGTGGGATTCCCGACTCATGCGGTCGACAATCAGTCCGATTCGACACGGCGAGCCCTGCAGCTATGGTCGCCGTCGTGCCCGTCCGCCGCGTGGTCGCCGCCCCCGACAAGTTCAAAGGCACGGCATCGGCCGCCGACGTCGCCGCAGCGATCGGGCACGCGTGCTGGGAACTCGGCATCGACTGCACCGAGGTGCCGATGGCCGACGGCGGCGACGGACTGCTCGATGCGCTCGGCGGACCGAACCGCACTTCGACCGTCACGGGCCCGCTCGGCGACGTGGTCGATGCCCCGTGGCGGCTGTCGAAGGGCACCGCTGTCATCGAGATGGCACGGGCGAGCGGCCTCACGCTCGCCGGCGGCGCCGACGGCAACGATCCGATGAACGCCACCACCACCGGTACCGGCGAACTGATCGACCATGCGCTCGACGCCGGCGCACGCCGCATCATCGTCGGGCTCGGGGGCTCAGCAACGACCGACGGAGGGTTCGGCGCCATCCGTGCGATCACGGCGATCTCCAGGCTCAAGCAGGTGGAGCTGTTGGTGGCCTGCGACGTCACCACCACGTTCACCGACGCGGCAGCGGTGTTCGGACCGCAGAAGGGTGCGACGAGGGCGCAGGTTGCCATGTTGACGCGACGACTCGAGCGGCTCACCCAGATGTTCTTCGACGACTTCGGCGCCGACGTGACGACGATCGCAGGGGGCGGGGCCGCTGGCGGACTCGGCGGCGCACTCGGAGCGCTCGGGGGAACGCTGCTCCCGGGATTCGAACTCGTCGCCGACGAACTCGACCTCTACGACCACCTCGAGGGCGCCGACCTGGTCATCACCGGCGAGGGGTGCCTGGACGACACCAGCTCGGACGGCAAAGTGGTGGGCGGCGTTGCTTCGATCGCGGCCGAGCTCGGGGTCCCGGTGCTGGCGATCGTCGGGTCGGACGAGCGCAGCGACCCGTCGACACCAGCCGGTCTCCAGGTGGTGTCGTTGATCGACGAGTTCGGCGAAGATGCGGCGTTCGCCGAACCGAAACGACTCATCGAGCAAGCAACCGCCGGCCGGCTCGCCGCTCGTTGACCCCTGTTACTCATGGTGTCTGACACCACGAGTAACGCTCAGCCGGTGGTGGTCGGGGTGGTGGTGCCGGACACCTCTGGGGCGGGAGCCACGCTGTCGACGGGCGCCGAGAGTTGCGCGATGGTCTTGTCGGCTTCGTCGGTGCCGAGCAGGACGAGCACCCCAGCGCCGTTGAGCGACCCACCATCGACCGGTGGCGGCGTCGGCAATGTCTCGACGGTGAGGCCGCCCATGCTCCGTGCCACCGACTCGGCAACGGCCTGAGCCGCGGCGATGCTGGGGTCGTACTGGACGATCGAAGCGGTCAGCCCGGTCTGCGTCGAGTTGGTCGCCTCGGCCATCGTGAAGCCGAGCGTGGCGAGTTCGGTGGTCATCCGGCCGGCAGAGCCCGGCACGCCACTGGCGTTCGCCACCACCACCGTGGCGCCCTCGGTGACCAATGGCGGGGCGGTGGTCGTGGTCGAACTGGTCGAACTGACCGAGTCGGAGGTGGTCGGCTCGGTCGAGCTGCTCGGCTCGCCACTGCCGCTCCCGGCGCTCGAGCCGCCGTCGTCGGTGATGTTGTTCAGGATGAGAAAGCCGACGATGACCGCAACCACGGCGAGCACGATGCTGATCGTGGAGCCCATGGGCGATCCGCCGATGCCCTGGCGCGGCGAGCGCCTGCTCGACTCCGGTGCCGGTGCGTTCGGGTCTTCGTTGCTCATGCGTGTGCTCCCTCTCCTGCCGCTGCCGACGCTGTTCCGTCGAGGCGGGCTTTGCGGGCCCGGAGGCGCAGCCGCTTGAGTCGACGCACCACGAGCGGGTCGTGGTCCATCGCGGCTGGGTCGTCGAGCACCTTGGTCAATTCCGCATGGTATTCCTCCGGCGAACACTGAAAGCGCGCGCGGATGACCTGGTCACGCGGTTCGTCGTTGTTCCACCACGCACGTTCGAAGTCGAGCATGGCGGCGGCGCGTTCATCGAGCATTACGCACAGGTTGGCCGCAAACGGGCGCGAATTACAAGCACCTCGGCGATCGAAGCGGATTCGCTGTCGATCTCAGGTCGACGCGGCGATCGGCACCGCGAGGTTGAGGCGCTTGTCCGGGGTGTCGTCGTAGCCCGGAAGCACGGCACTCATCTGGCCCGTTGCGAGGCGATGCTGCAAGACGTCGGCGAGCACCGACCGATAGTCGACGGTCACCCGAAGTGCATTGCGATCGATGTTGTCAGGAGCGAGGCCCGGCCAATCGCCGTACACGCCACCGCGAATCCCGCCGCCCATCACGAACATCGTGCTCGCTCGGCCGTGGTCGACACCGGCCCCACCGTTCTCACGGAACGTTCGGCCGAACTCGGTCATCAGCACGACCGTCACCCGATCCATGTCGGAACCGAGGTCCTGGGCGAACGCCGCGAGCACCTCGGCGAGGGCGCCGAGGTTCTGCGCCTGACGACCGTCGGTCTGATTGCCGAAGTTGTTGTGCAGATCCCATCCGAGGTTCGCATCGGTCGCCACCGCTTCGAGACCGGCATCGGCCCGCACGAGCGCTGCCACCTCGGCCAACACCCGACCGAGATTGCGACCACGGCCGCCGGAGGGATACACCGCTCCGTTGGCCGGGGTCGACAGTGTCGTGTTGTTCACGATGTCGAGCGCGTTCAGCGCCTCTTGGGCTCGGCTGTTGACCACCCGGTCGGCGTCGACGGCATGCAGGTCCTGGAGCGCGGCACGCACCATCGCGCCGCTGTTGCCGTTGTTGCGGAAGCCGTCGACGCGGAACGAGTCGGTGCTCCGCAGTGTCACGGCGACGCCGGAACCCGACAGGCTGCGCTGTCCGTTCGGCAGCGAGACCGCCCGCAGGCCGTCCGGGCCGGGCTGACGCAGTGTTGTCGAGGTGGCGGGCGAGCCAGCCGGAGCCGACGGCACCGTTGTCGAGACCTTCGTCCATCTTCCGTCTGGACCGAGAAGTGGCTGCGGTCACCGGACGGGAAGCCGGCTGCGGGGATCAGCGCGAGACGGTTGTTGGTCAACCCGTCACCCCACAGGTTCATCAACGGCGCCATCGCCGGATGGAGACCGAAGTCGATGGTCAGCGGGAGCAGCGATGCCGGATCGACGGCGAGTGTCGGACGAGCAGCCGCGAGGAAGTTGGCGCCAGCAGCTTCGTTGCGGGGCCCGACGACGGACAACCCGTCCATCCCGCCGCGGAGGAAGATGTTGACGACGACGTCGCCGACTCGGGTGGCGTTGTTCGAGGCGAACGCCAACGTGCCGAAGCCAGGGGTGGCGACAGCAACGGTTCCGACTGCGCCGGCACCCTTGAGGATGGCGCGCCGGGAGATGCGCTTGCGCTCGGTTGGGGCGCAGGTTGAGCATGTGGACGACATGGCGACTCCTGATCTCAGAGGTACTGGTTCGCGGGGAAGGACAACAACAGGCCGATGACATCGCCCAGGTTCTGGTCGAGATTGGCGCACGTCGGCGACCGGGGTGTCGGTGGTGACACCGAGGAACTCGGTGACGGCAGCAACGTCGGTCTGGGTGATGTCGATGCCGAAGCGAGCGGCGAGCGCACGAACGACCAGGTCGATCGTCGGCGGCATCGGGTCGGGCAGCAGGGCTGCGGTGTCGATCGTGAAGCCGTTGAGGTTGCTGTTGCCGAACCGGCCGGCGAGTTCCCAGCGTCGCAACGTCGTGCTGGTGGTGATCCAGTGGCTGCCGACGTCGGGGAAGCCGTCCGGTGTCGGCCATTCCCACATCGCCTGGCCGAGACGGCTCAGATGATCGCTGATCGTGCGAGTAGCGGGGCGGTCCTCCTCGTTGGAGAAGTCGGGGTCGATCACGGCGCCGGTGGCTCGCACCATGGACACGAGCAGCTCGAACGGTGACCGCACCTTGGGTGACTTGTTGGTGATGAACTCTTCGCTGGTCAGGATGTGGCGGAGCACCGGCACGATCTCCGTGTCGTTCGCGAGGTAGACAGCGGCGGTCGAGGCGACGAGCGAGGCCGGCGGCTCGTCGGAGACGAAACGGCGAACGAGTTTGGTCGCCAGGTAGTTCGCCGTGTTCGGCCGACGGGCCAGCCAGTTGACGAAGTCGATGCCGTCCTGCTCGCCGCCGATTCCGCCGGGACGCTCTGGCGTGGAGAAGGCATTCACCGATCCGTCGGGATGCACGACGGTGACCTCGCAGGGATCGGTGAAGTGGTTGCCCGGGTTGTACTCGAAGCGGAGACCGTCGGTGTCGAGACGTCCTGCGAGTCCCCACCCGGTGAAGATCCGAGCGGCCTGCTCGACGTCTTCCTCGTCGTAGCCGTTGCCGGCACCCATGGTGTGGAGCTCCATGATCTCGCGGCCGTAGTTCTGGTTCGGGCGCCGTCCGGTCGACCGGTAGTTGTCGAGGTACAGCAGCATGCTCACGCTGCGGGCGCTCGCCAGCAACAGGTCGGAGAAGCTTGCCCATCGCGTTGGCCCGGATGACATCGCGGTCATCGGTTGCCGCGGCGTATCGGACGTTCTTGTCGTCCTGACCCGAGTAGGTGTTGAAGTGGTTCGTCCAGAAGTCGACCATCCGCTCGGCCAGCTGACCCTGGTGCCGGGACGCCCGGATCACCGCGGCGTGGCGGAGTTCCTTGGCGGGTCGTCGGCTGTCCTCGCCGTCGTACAACCGGTACCGCGTGGCGATGGTCGCATCGAGGCTGTGCGAGCCGGTGAGTACGCCGGTGGTGTCCGCCGGGCGGAATCGCGAGCTGCTGTTCGAGGAACGCAACGGGACCGAGGGAGGCGACCTGGTCGACTTCGAGCGAGGTCGCCCCGAACGGAATCCGGCCGAGCAACTGCACTCGATGCATCGCATCGAGCTCCTCGCTCGCGGTCGGTCCCGGTGGGGGCGGCGGCGGGGTGCGGGGGCGTGGGACGGCGTCGGGGATGGAGCCGGAGCGGGCGGGGGCGGTGTCGGAGCTGGACCGGGGCCGTCGGCGGGTCGGGGCCGCGGGTGTCGCGGCGCCGCCGGGGGGACCACCGCAGAGGAACCACCGCGGGAGGAACGGCTGCAGGAGGAGCGGCCGGGAGGAACGGCGGCAGGAGGCTGCCGGGCGGGCGGGAGTTGCCGGGCAGGCAGCGGGTTCGGGCGTCGGTCGCTGGCGGCGACCGCCGGCTTACCGGCGGTGCCGATCGGTCGCACCGGGCCGGCCTCCTTCGGCGGGTCGATCTGGGGGACGCTGTCGTCGAAGGACTCGGCCGCACTGCTCGTCTGCTCCACTGCGACGCTCGGGCACGGCTGGGCCCCCGGGGGGCCCTGATTGGGCGTGAACTTCGGCTTCGGCTTGCTCGGCCGGGGGTCGTACCTGCATGGCGACTTCCTCGACGGTTCCTCGCCGCCGGCACAGCTCGAGACGACCATGCGCCGCCCCGAGCGAGACACCGATCCCGGTGAGCATGTTGCGGCGGTTCAGCTTGGAGAAGGGGAGGTCGATCGGCGACGCCGGGAGGGGGGGAGGCGCAGCGGCTCCTGCGGCGTGGGCGGCGGGACGTGGAGCCACGTCGCGACGGGTGCCGGGACCGTCGACACGCTGAGCAAGACCGGCGGCGGCATCAGAGGGGGCGCCCACCGAGCGCGCTCGGTGGGTGGCTCCGTCAGGTTCGCTTCGCCAGGGTGGCCACGCTGCTGTTCACGATTCCGCCTTCGTATGGGTGCAGTGGTCGGTCGTGGTCACCGTAAACGAATCGACCACCCAGAGCAATGGGTTGACCACATTGGGTGGTCAAGAGTTCGTCAACCCCGCCGAACCGTTCGTCCTCGACAGCCGCGCCTATGGTGCGAGGCGTGTCCAGACGCCCGTTCATGATCGGAATCGCGGGCGGCAGCAGCTCGGGCAAGACCACCGTCACCGAGCGCCTGGTGTCGCTCACCGGCACCGACCACGTCTCGCTGATCGAACTCGACTCGTACTACCTCGACCTCGGCGACACCCCGATCGAAGCCCGCCGCGCCGTCAACTACGACCACCCCGATGCGTTCGACTGGGCGCTCCTCAACGACCACCTCGCGGCGCTCGCCAACGGCGCATCGGTGCCGGTTCCGATCTACGACTACACCCAGCACAACCGCTCCGACGGGGTCCGGATGGTCGAGCCGGCCCGGATCATCGTCGTCGACGGGATCCTCGTGTTCTGGGATCGGGCACTACGCGAACGCTTCGACCTCAAGATCTTCGTCGACACCGCAGCCGACCTCCGCCTGATTCGGCGTCTACAACGTGACGTCGCCGAACGCGGCCGAACCCCTGAGTTCGTGATCGAGCAGTATCTCGAGACCGTCCGGCCAGCACACGAACGGTTCATCGAGCCGAGCAAACGACACGCCGACGTGATCATCCCCGAGGGTGGCCTCAACCGTCCGGCACTCGAGGTGCTCTTGCGCGCGCGTCCGCGAGATCGCCGTCGCCGACGACTGACCGTCGGGACACGACGCCGCACTCGCGTCGTGCGTGTCGTCCATCCCGCCGAACGTCTAGCAGACGTGGGCCGAGTGAGCGGGCGCCGTGCCGAAGGGCCACACGAGACGATCGCGCCGACACAGCAAGTCGCAGGTCTTCACCGCCGCATCGGTTTGGGGTCCGAACACACCATCGACCACCAAGCGTGCGCCGAGGTCGTTGAGCTGCATCTGCAGCACGGCGATCTCGGGCGTGTGGTCCCATCGAGAGCGCCACCGTTCGACCGACTCGGTCCTGCCACGTTGCACCAGCCGTGGCAGCGCCGCTGCACGTTCGGCCTGCTCGACACGTCTGGCGCGGTGGCGACCGGCGCCGCCACGGTCGCACGCCGACAACCGCACCCCGGCCAGTGCCGAACCCGACATGTCGTCGTGCACACCCACCGCGACGTCGGCCCAGCGGGGCCGCATCGGATCGTCGAACCCGACGTGGCGCACCCAGAAGCCCGGCCGGGAGAACACCCCCACCTGCACTCCGAGCAGTTCGTCGGTCCGTCGCAGGAACGCAGCCACGTACCGACCGAGGTCGCCGCGCTCGAACCCGTCGCTCGTCGAGATGTCGGCCCAATGGCCGTACCCGAACGGAACACCGGCGGTGCTGATCGCTGCCGCCCAGAGCTCTGCCTGGTGATGCGGATCGGCTCGCGAGGGGTACAGGTGCCAATACGACGCCAGTGCGAACCCTGTGCTGTGTGCCGATCGAACGTGCTCGATCCAACGAGCGTCCTGGCGCGTCCCCCGACCCGCTCGCACGATGGCGACCTCGATGCCCTGCGCCCGCGCACTGGCGAATCCGATGCAGTGATGCTCGAAGACGTCGATGCCCTCGACCCACACGTCAGATGCGTCATGGGCGACGGCATTGGCAGCATCGTGTTCGATGACATGGTTCGCGTCCGAGGTCATGGAACGATCGTCCTCGCCGCCGGCGTCGTCCGCCATGGCCCGGGAGCCACGGTCATGCGACCTCGCGGTCAGGAGGAACTGTCCGGAAAGGAAGCCAACGTCGACTCGGCTCGCCGGACCCACGGGATCGCGCCCTGGGCACGTGCGTCGTCGAGCGCGGCCTGCAGCTTCATTTCGGCACCGCCGAGTTCGCCCGCAGCCAGCTGCGCCATGCCGAGCACCCGATCGATCGGCCCCATGCAGACCAGCTCACCTGCGGCCATCGCCCAACTCCCCGAGTAGCGGTTGAGGACTGCTGCGTACCGCCGCGACGCGTCCGCTTCGCCGATCAGGACAGCCGCTTCGAGGGCCATCGTGGTCGTCGCAAGCCACAACCAGTTCCGTGGCCACGGCGCCCACTCGGCGAGGCTGTCGAGCATCCGACGGGCATCATCGACCGCCCCCACCTCTGCGTGCAGCAATGCGAACGCGGCGACGAACATGGGGTTCGAGTCGACGAGTTCACCCATCTGCCGTTCCAGGCCGGCCAGCTCCGCCTGCTGACCGCGGTTGCGGCCGACCACGTAGGTGACCGCCATCTGGCCGAGCACGAGATTGTGGCGGTTCGACATTGCGACGGCGTCGTGGGCCAGGCGTTCGGCCGCCTCGTCGTTGCCGAGCGTGGCGTTGACCATGGCCTGGCCCATCATCACGCGGCTCAGCAAGAACGTCGTGCCGGCGTCGTCCGCGATCTCGGCGGCGGCATCGGCGTCGGCGAGTGCGCCGACGATGTCGCCGAGCTGCATCCGCGCCGCCCACCGCAGGTTGAGCGCTTCGATCAGGACGCCGGTCCACCGAGACGGTCCGCCGTCGACCAGCTGATGCGATGCGTCGTCGACGAGGCGGGAGCTCAGCTCGAGTCGCGCTGTCGCATCGTCGGGATTCCAGCACGCGCGGGCGACCTCGGTCTCGACCGTGGCACGGTCGACGAGATCCATCGACTCGAGATCGACGAGTCCGAGTCGCGCCATCGCGGAGCGATGCTCGTGACGCACCGTGGTCGGCAGCAACCGCGACTGACGGATGTGCAGCATCGCTCGCAGCACCGCAGGTTCGGCGGGACATCGCAGGCTGGCGCGCTCCAGCAGCCTGAGCAGCTCGGGGTCGTCGAGTCCGTGGCGTCGATTGAGGGAAGCCACCAGGGCAGCCTCGGCCAACGTCACGGGGTCATCAGCCTGTTCGGCCAGTGCTGCTGCCCGGTACAGCTGCACGATCCCATCGCTGTTTCGCGATGCCACGAAGTCCGCGCGGCCCCGGGCGAGACGAAGACGTGCCTCGACGCGGTCACGTTCGGTGGTCGCCTTGGCTCCGGCCAGCACCTCGAGCGCCCGATCGATGATCGTCACTGCACGCTCGTGCGCGAGCCGTTCGGTTGCTCGCGTGGCCACCTCGGCGGCCACGTCACCGGCGTGGAGCGGGTCACCGAGCCGTTCGGCCTCGAACCAGTGGTGCACGGCGGACTCGCGATGGTCGAGATCGTCGCTGATCTCCTCGAGACGACGGGCAACCGTTGCGTGCAACAGGCCACGTCGTGTCGCTGACAGGCTGGCTTCGAGAGTGGATTGGACGATGGCGTGGACGAACCGGAACTCGCCGGCATGTTCACCGTCGACCAACAATCCACCTGCGGTGGCCGCGTCGAGATCGGCTGAGACCTCGAGTGGGCTCGCGTCGAGCACGTCGGCCAGCAAGACGACATCGAAGCTGCGCCCGATCACCGCAGCGGGACCCAGCGCATCGCGTACCCGGTCGCCGAGTCGGTCGACTCGTTGCAGGATCCACTCGCGCACGCCGACGGGAAGGCTGCCACTCGTGAACTCCTGCGACGGGTCGTCGGCGAGGTGTCCGATCAGCTGCAACGCGAAGAACGGGTTGCCGGCGCTCAGTGCGTGGACACCGTCGATCGTGTCGGCGAGCAAGGTGACACCGTGGACCTCGGCGAGCATCGCCACGTCGTCACGTCCGAGCGGCGCCATCGACACCACGGCGGCGCCGGGACGACCGGTGAGCTCGTCGAGCACATGGGGTCGGGCACTGGGCCGACAGCCGGCGATGACCACGAGCGAGTCACCGAGGTCATCGAGCACTTGGGCCAGCAGCGCAAGCGAGGAACCATCGATCCACTGCACGTCGTCGAGCACCAGGGTGACCGGGCGTTCGAGGTCGGAGAGCGTCGCGCTGATCCGCCCGAAGAAGCGGCGTCGGTCGACCCAGCCCTCCTCGTCTCGTTCGAGTTGACCCGGCCTCGAACCCGAAGACGTCGTCGCCGAGCGCGTCGAGGAACGGCTCGAACGAACCGCCTGATTCGGTGCACCGGCCGACGAAGACGAGTTCACCGGCGTCGGCGCGGCGCCCGGCGATCTCTGCTGCCAACCGCGTCTTGCCGGTTCCTGCATCGCCGAGCACGACCACCAGCGGGGCAAGCCCCTGCGCGCTCGTTCGTTCGATCGCAGAGCCGATCGTGGACAACTCCTCGGAGCGACCGGCGAGCGGACTGGCGCGGCGTGTGGCGAGCCATCCTGCTGCGCGTCGCCCCACCGAGGTCCGATCGGGAACGTGGCCGTCGGCGGCACTCACAGGCGCCGCTCCGCTGCGACGAACCACCGCACAACCGTCGGCAACCGGTTCGAAGACGAGGTCGTGGGCGGCACCCAGCAACATGCGGACCGGAAGCGAACACACCACCGAGTCGGCGGGAGCGTGGCGCAGCACCCCCAGGGTTTCGGCGGCGAGCTGTTGCACCGTGGTGCCGTGCCAGCCGCCCAGATCACCGGCGTGCAACGCGATCGACGACCCGCGCCCGGCAGCGTCGAGGACGGCAGCGGCTGCGTCACCTGCGCGCGCGAACGCATGGAGGCGGTGGTGTTCGGGAAGCCGAGCCGAACTGACCAGACGCCCGCCCACGAGCTCGAGGTCGACCGACGCCGAGGTCTGCGAGCCGTCAGACGGAGCCCCGACGAGGGCGAAGGTGATCGTGCCCGTCGGGATCTCCATCTCCGCCGATTCACGGAGACGCTGCGCGAACTCCGACGCGCTCCAGGGGCGTCCGAGAGGATCCCATGTCAGCCCGCGTCGCACGATCCGCTCGAGTCGCACCAGGTCGTGCTCGGCGAACGCAGTCGGCCACGAGGTGCCGAGCTTGGGCACGATGCCGGTGAGCAGGAACACGGTCAGCGCCGCCAACGAGTAGACGTCGGCCGCCGGAGTCAATGCCTCGCCCGCCAACACCTCGGGAGCCGAGAATCCTGGCGTGCCGAGTCGCTCACGGTCGTCACCCACCCGCATTGCTGCGCCGAAGTCGATCAGTACGGCGCGAGCGTCGGAGGTGACGACCACGTTCTCCGGTTTCAGGTCGCCGTGGACGACGGGCGGTGAGTGACCGTGCAGATGATCGAGCGTCTGGGCCAGCTGTTCGATCAGGTCGAGCACCGTCGGAAGTGCCAGCCCCGCATCGTCGCCGGCGACGAGCAGCGACTGCAGGTCGTTGCCCACGATGTGGTCGCTGATCATGTAGTAGCGGTCGCCGTCGACGAGGTCGCTGCGCACGGTGGGGAGTCCGGGGTGAGCGACCAGCCGCATCAGCAGACCCGCCTCGCGACGCAAACGTTCGAGGTCTGCAGCATCCACGATCCGACGAGTCTTCAAGACGACGTCGAGATCCAGATCGAGATCACGCGCCAGGTGCACCTCGGCCTCACCACCGGCGGCGAGGAGCCCAGTGAGCCGGAAGCGACCGCCGACGACGGCCGGAACCTCCGGCCGGGACGTGTCGACCGTCACCCCGAGGACTCCTGGGTCGTCTGCAGGTCGGCCAAGCGCACGGCACCGCACAGCAGTGCCTCGTTGGCGAGCCGGACACGACGATCCGACCCTTCCTCCACGTCGAACTTCAGATAGAGCCGGCCGAGCTGCTGCTTGACCGCACTCTCGGTGACGCACAGGGCGCCTGCGATGGTGGCCACCGACGCAGGGGGTGTGAACGCGTCACCACCCAACACCGGCGCACAGAGTGCCAGCAGCACCCGGCGCTCGCCGGCGGTCAACTCCGGGCGGGGTCGGGCAACTTCGGTGTGTGATCGGTCGACCGATGTGGCAGCCGTCGAATGGAAGACGATCACGGTCCGTTCGCCGAGTCGCAGTTCGTCGCCGGGCGACAGCAGGCGCACGGACCCGGACGCGAGCCGGGCGCCGTTGACGAACAGCCCGTTGATCGCCGACGTCGCCTGCACGCACCATCCCGTCGGTTTTGCGAGCAGGACCGCGTGCAGGCGAGAGACCGCCGGGTCGCCCGACGTTGCGAGGTGACCCGGCACCGCCGGCTCTCCGACGTCTCGGCCAATGGTGAGCTCACCGTCGAGTTCCACCGTCGCTGGCGGATGGCCGGGCTGTCTGAGCACCAGCCAGGCGCGCTGGGAATCAGCAGGGGTGCGGTCGCTCATTGGACCAGTCTCCACGAGATCATTGCCGTCCGGCCATGTCGGATGGGACAGATGGTGCTGTCTCGTCGTCGAGACGCTCCAGGAGCCGGGGAGAATCGACGTCGCCCACGAGCTCGGCAATGGCGACCGCCTCGTCGGCGAAGCGATGAATCGGCGAGGCGGGGTCGCTTGCGCGTTCACGGCACGACCGCAGCACCGCAGCCGCCCAGGTCTCCTCGCCATCGCTCGGCGACCGGGTGCTCAACCAGACCGCTGCCTGCTCGCCGATCTCGGGACGGCCGATCGACGACCACGTCGAACCCAGCGCAAGAAGAATCCTGTAGGCCGTCGATGGGTGATCCGAGCCCATCGACGCTCGGAGCGCCGCGAGGACATCGCCTTCGTCTGCTGCCAACAGCGACAGTGGCAGCGAGTCTGCCTCTCGTGCGGAACTCCCGAATTGCTCGGCCACCGCAGCGAACCACGCTCCGTGCCGGAGCACCACGGCATCGAACTCGGCTGCCTCCGCCAGGCGGTCCCGGGCGAAGGAACGGACAGCGGCAGACATCCCGGCACGCCCGGACGCGTCGTCGAAGGTCAGGAGCTGCTGATCGAACAACCGCCGAAGCGCGGCCGACGTGGCCCGCTCGTCGAGGTCGTCGCCACTGACGACGGAGATCGCTGCGTCGATCTCGATGTCACCACGGAAGACCCCGAGGTCGCGCAGCACCACTTGGGCGTCGACGTCGAGAAGCTGATATGTCCAGTCGATCGACGAGGCCAGCACCCGCGCCACATCGGCATGACCGTCGACCGCGACGAGCGCTCCGAGACTGGCCGCCAGTTCGGCGATCGGTGTCGACCTGACCCGCGCTGCCGCGAGCTCGATCGCCAGAGGCGCGGCTCGCAGATCTCGGCAGACCTCGAAGATGTGGACTGCGTCACCATCGGTGAACGGTCGGTCGGACGACGACGAGGCTCGTTCGATGAACAGTCGAGTGGCATCGAAACGTGCGACCGCCTCGATGCCGCTCTCACCATCGTCCGGCATCGTCATCGCCGGCACCGTCAGCACCGCTTCACCGGACAACTGCAGCGGATCGACACCGGTCGCGAGCACCTGGACGTCGGGGCACCGACCGAGCAGCCGGTCGATGACCGTGGCGGCAGCCGCAGGTGCACGTTCGAGTCCGTCGACCACCACGAGCGAGCGGGCCGTCGAGGCGAAGTGGTCGATCAGTGCGTCGACCGGGTCGACGGCCGGTCGGGGCACCGCGCACGAGTGCAGCATCCATGCTGCAACCGCATCGACATCGTCGGCGGGAGCTTCCGACATCGGGATCAACCACACCCCACCCGGCATCGAGTCGGCGGCGGCCGACGCTGCGGCGATCGCGAGCCGTGTCTTGCCGATGCCGCCATCTCCGACCAGCGTCACGAGGCGCGTGGTGGCCACGGCCTCGCCGATGGCGGCGAGTTCGGCGCGCCGCCCGACGAAGGAGCTGATCGGCGTCGGCAGGTTGCCGGCCGCCGAGGCGCCCGCCGCGAGGGGTGGGAAATCGGTGGGGAGACCAGGACCCGCGAGTTGCCAGATCCGTTCGCGGCCGTCGAGCCCCTTCAGCCCGTACAGCCCGAGATCGAGGAGCTCGAGTGACCTGTCGAGGGTGTACCGGATGGCGTCGACAGTGTCAGCGGACAACAAGATCTGACCACCGTGGCCGCACGACCGGATGCGGGCGCATCGGATGATCGTCAACCCGACGTAGTTGTCCTCGTTGCGCAACATTGCATCACCGGTGTGCAACGCCATTCGAACGGGAAGCTCGGGAACGAGCGAACGCAGCGCCAGCTGAGCCTCGACGGCGGCGTTCACCGCATCGGCCGGGTTGGTGAACACCGCCACCACGCTGTCTCCCTCGCCCTGTTCCTGTGGGCGCGTCCCGCCATGCGACGAGATCACCGAATCGAGGACTTCGTAGTGCTTCGAGACGAGAGCCGTCATGGCCTCCGGCGATGCCTGCCACGCTTGGGTGGACCCCTCGACATCGGTGAGCAGAAACGTGACCACGCCTGTCGGCAGCGGCTGGTCGGACTTCGTCACCGGTCCATCTTGGCCCATCCGAGCCGATCACCTGCACTGCAGGGCGACCGGGGTGTCGGACCCCCACCGCTCGCATGGTCTCGCCCATGAGCACTACGGGGTTCGTACGAGGCAGGCGAATGTGCTGGGGCCGATCAGCGCCGAGTTGGTGGCGACCACAGGCCAACCCGAACTCGACGTGGAGCTGGAGCCGGGTGCGAGGATCGAACTCGCCACCTCATGATTGCAAGTCAGGTGAATTCGTCGGCTTCGGATCGGGTGCTCGGGTGCTCGCGCAACACGGTGACGAGGATGAAGTACAGAACCGGGAACCGAGAAGTACAGCACCGTACTGAGCGTTGTCGATACGTCGGCCAACGGCGATCGCCAGGAGGTAGAGGGCGATCGGCGCCGCCGTGATGGCGAGGCCAAGCCCGCTCGGTCGGTCGACACGTCGGGCCACAACAGCGCCGGCCGTTTGACCACGTACCGGTAGAGCACGAATCGCATCAGGGTGGCCGCGATCAACACGACGCCGTAGAGGTGCAGAGCGACCGGTTCGTCGGGGTACTTTCCGAGCACCGACGCTGCGAACGGGATCAGACTCACCGGCAGCAGGAACAGCAGGTTCAGCCAGACCAGGTCGCGATTGACGACCCTGACGCGAGCGAAGAGGTCGCGGTGGGCAACCCAGAACATGCCGGTCAGCAGGAAGCTGATCACCCACGCGACGAGGGTGGGTCGCAGGTCGTCGAGGGCCTCGTACAGCGACTGTTCCGAGAGATTCTCGGGGACGGCGATCTCGAGCACCAGGATCGTGATGATGATCGCGAACACACCGTCGCTCAGACGCGACGACGCGATCGGGACTGCCCAGTCGTCGCTGCGTGCCGCTCGTTTCCGCGTCGGAAGAGCCCTTCTTCTCACCCATCGAGTCCACCCTCGCAGACACCACCGGCGACGCAATCGCTCATTGTGGATGATTGTTCAGTGACCGACAGCTGAGAACGTGGATCGGATCCCCGTGCGCTCATCCCGGCGCGGGAAATTGTGGCGTCCGACAAGAACCCGAGGCATCGACATGACAACAGCGCTTCCCATCGACCGGCCGTGGTACCGACAGCTCCTCGCGATCGCCGTGGCAATGGGCCTGATCATCGGCCTGCTCGGTCTCGTCTATCTCGGGATCACCGGCGAGTTGACCGATCGAATCTTCGGCGATCCCCGAATCGACACCTGGTCCGGTGACTGGTGGTGGATCCCGTTCATCGCTGCCGGCGGGCTGGTGGCGGCCGCAGTGCGCAGTTGGTTGAAGATCACCGATCACGTGCCCGGCGGCGTCGCAGTGATCGAATCCGGCAAGGTCGACCAGACCGTGGCGCCGTCGTGGGTGCTGCTCTCGGCGGTCTCCGCGATTGCGGGTGCCAGCCTCGGGCCGTCGTTCGCACTGGTGATGATCGGCGGCGGCCTCGGGTCGTGGATCGCCTCGAAGCGGTGGCCGGGCGACGAGACCGCCCGTCTCGACACGACGATGACGGGCATCTCCGGTGGCTTCGGTGGCGCGTTCACCTCCCCGGGCCTCGGCACCCTGATCGTCAGCGAGCTGGCGCCGACGCGGAAGGACCGCTACATCGAGTCGATCCTGCCGCAACTGATCGCCGCGACGGTTGCCTTCGCCGTCTTCTTCGGCGTGGTCGGCACCACCTTTCTCAACAGCTTCGCAGTGCCCGTCGACGACTTCGCGAGCTGGCATCTCCTCGTCGGTGCCGCACTCGGCATTGCGTCGAGCGCGATCATGATCGTGTTCGTCATCATCGTGAAGCTGATCCAGATCGTCTTCGGGAAGCTCGCGAATCCGTACGTACGCGGCGTCGTCGGCGGTGCGCTCGTCGGGCTGATCGCGTTCGCACTGCCGCTCACCATCGGAGCCGGCAACGATCAACTCACGACCGTGATCGACGAGTCGGCGTCGATCAGTATCTGGCTGCTGGTCGCGGTGCTCGTCGGCAAGATGCTGGCGATGGCGATCAGCCTCGCGACGGGCTTCATCGGCGGCAACGTGTTGCCGATGCTGTTCGTCGGCGGCACCGCCGGCGTGGTGGCGCACCTGATGTTCCCCGACATCCCGTACGCGATCGCTGTGGGATGCATGCTGGCGGCCGTGCCGGGGGCGACGATCAAGGCGCCGATCGGGCTCACGTTCATCGCGGTGCTCGCCGTGGGCCTCGGTCCGCTCACCGCAGCGCCGGTCGTCATCGCGGTGGCGATGGCGTATCTGACCACGTCCGTCGTGGTCGGGCTGATCAGGTCACGGCGAGTGGAGGTTCCCGAGCCGCACGCCTGATCGCCGGCGGAGGACCGAACGGGGGGACGTGGTCAGGCGGGGGTGACGTCGGGGTGCAGCGACTGGTGGAGTGCGACCGCTGCCTCGATGTTGTCGTGGACGTGGCTCCGGTCGACGAGGTCGAAGAAGCCGTCACGTTCGAGCACGTCGACCACCTGTGCCTTCACCCGAGCGAGGTGCAGATCGATGCCCTGGTCGATGCCCGCCTGGGCGATGGCCATCAGGACGTCGGCGCCTTCGGTGTCGATGAAGTTGACGCCCTCCATGCTCAGGATCACCCCATCGAGTCCGGTCGGGTCCTCGATACGAATCTGGCGCAGACGGTCCGCGAGCGCATCGGCGTTGACGAAGAACAGCCCGCCGTCGAACCGCAGGATCCTCAGCCCGGGGATCGTCTCGCAGTCGTCGTGTCGCTCGAGGTCGTAGAACGCGTCGGTCCCTGGCTTGCGTCCGAGTTCCGGAATGTACGGCAGTGCGGACACGGCAACGAGCCAGATCATCGAGATCCCGACGCCGATGAAGACGCCTTGGAGGATGCCGAACGTCATCACACCCAGCAGCGCGGCGAGTGCGGCCACGAACTCGTACCGCTTCACCTGGGCCAGTCGCTTCATCTCGCCGACGTTCATCATCCCGAGCGTCACCGCTTCGATGATGATCGCACCGAGGACCGCCTCGGGCAGTTTGGAGAAGATCGGGGCGAGCACGAGCAGAGTCAGGATGACGAAGCCGCCCTGGGCAAGGCTCGACACCTGCGACCGCGCCCCGGCGCCGTCGTTGACGGGGCTCTTCGAGAGGCTGCCGTTGTTGAAGAACCCCTGGAAGACGCCCGCCGACACGTTCGACATGCCCTGGGCAAGCAGCTCCTGGTCGACGTCGACTCGATAGTTGTGCTTGCTCGCATACTCGCGCACGCCGGCGGTCGTCACCGAGAACCCGATCAGCACCAGCCCGACCGCCGCCCCGATCACCGTTTCCCAGTTGTCCATGACGATTTGAAGATCGGGAATCGACGGCGCCGCCAACCCTCGGGGGACGTCCGCGATCAGCTCCACCCCGCGGTCGCCCAGCCCGAAGATCAAGGTCAGTGCAATGCCCAGGACCACCGCCACCAGCTCCGCCGGAACCTTCGGCGCCAGGAACTTGAGACTGAACAGCACCACCAGTGCTGCGAGGCCCAGCACAACCGTCGTGCGATTCGCATCGGGCAACGACGCCCCCCAATCCCACAGCTTCTGCCACGTGTTCGAACCGGACTTCTCGGTTCCCGTGAGCTTGAACAGCTCGCCCGACACCACGTTGATGGCGACACCGAAGATGAATCCCGTCAGCACGGCCGCGGACAAGAACTCGGCGATCCAACCCATCTTGAGCACCGCCATGACGATGAACACGACTGCAGCGACGAGCGTGATCGCCGCTGCGATCGCCACCGCGTCGTCGGAGCCCGCGGCACCGATCGAGACGACCGCGGCCCCCAACACCGGGGCGGTCGACGAACCCGGGCCCTGCACCAGCTGCTTCGACGTGGTGAAGAGCGCGAAGACGATCATGCCGAACGCCGCGGCGTACAACCCGTTCTGGACCGGGACGCCGGCCAGCGACGCGTAACCGAGCGATGTGGGCACCATCAGCGCCCACACCGACAGCCCGGCGATCACATCCTTCGTCAACCATGAACGCTGATACTGGGGCAGCCAGACCAGGATCGGAATGAACCGCTTGATCGAGCCCTTCGCCGATGTCGGCGTCGCCACGGCCTGGCCGCCCTCAGTACTCATCGTGCGTCAACTCGCCGCTTCGGCGTCCTTCTGGATCTCGGCGGTGTCGGCCTCGAGTTGCTTCTCGTCGACCTTGTCGGCCTTGTTCATGGCCCCTTCGATCTTCGCGCCCATGTCGGAGACACCGACCACGACGAGGCCGGCCTGGCCGGCATCGAGGTTCTCGCCGAGCTCCTTGAGGTCCTTGCGGCTCATGCCGGCCGCCGCGTGCCCGGCCATCGCGCCGAGGGCCGCACCGCCACCGGTGGTTGCCGCGAGCAGACCGCCACCGAGCGCGGCCGCCGGGAACAACGCGACGACGAGACCGGTCGCAAGGCCGATGCCTGCGCCGCCCCAGCCGCCCGCCCGTGTCGGCGTTTCGTGCTTCTTGACGATCTTGACCTTGCCGTTGTCCTTGCGCTCGATGACGGCGGCATCGTAGGCATCGATCAGGCCCTCGACGGTGTGGAGGTCGTGGACTGCGTTGTAGTCGGCCTTTGCGTCGTCGACGCTCGAGTACACCCCGACGTACGCCATGAATGTGTCCATTGCCATGTCCTGCTCCTTCGTTCGGTGTTTTGCTTGACACTGCCATCGTGACGGCGACTCGGGTCGCAGCAGTCATGCAACCTGGGTGATCCGATCACGGACAGGGTCGACCGGCGAGCGCTCGTTGTCAGCCGAGCACGCTCGGCGCCAGCAGGCCCAACTCCCGGGCCCGGTCGACCGCCTCGCTCCGGCCGGACACTGCCAGCTTCCGGTAGATCGAGTTGGTCTGGGTGCTCACCGTGTTCCTCGACACATACAACCGTTCACCGATCTCCCTGAGCGAGAGATGCGTCTGCAGATACGGCAGCAGACGGAGTTCGGCGGTCGACAGCGCGGTGCCATGCAGATTGGTCGGCCACTCGCTCAGCGTCTGTCGAAGCGCGTCGGCACGAGCTTCGAGGCGGCCGAGTCTGGTTCGCCGGTACAGCACCCCGTCGACCTCCTGCAGCAGTGTCCTCGCTGCCTCGGGATCGCCCGACGCCAGGTGGGAGTCGGCCATCTCGAGACGCAACCACACCGCACCCCACGGGTTCACCCAGGTGACCGAGGTCCGCAAACGCATCGCACGGAACAACGAAGCCCGACCCGTCTCGATCTCGTTGCGGTGCAGCAAGAGCCGGGCGCGGGCCGCTTCGACGATCGCGTTGACGGCGTACTCGGAGAGATGTGCACGATCGACCACCGACACGGCGAGTTCGAGATCGCGGTCGGCACTGGCCCAGTCGCCCCGGTCCATCGACAGCACCGCCCGATAGGCGAGGTAGCGCGCCTTCGGATCGTCGAATCCGTCGGTCGCGGTCGTCACCTCGAGACTCTCCGAGAACAGGGCGAACGCCTCGTCGTCGTCGTCCTGCAGCCATCGGGCCACTGCGAGAAAGCCGAGGGACGCCGGCCGCCATGCACCCCAGACCGGCTCACGGGTCACCACCGATCTCGCGTCCGCCTCCATCTGCTCGACACCGTGGGCACAGAGAAAGGCGCGGAGCGCAGCACGGCTCGAGACGAACGACTCGACCTCCGAGTCACCCTCGGACGTCAGGTGCTCGATGCGATCCGCCCACCGCTGTGCCTCGACGGCATTCCCGGTCAGCGCTTCCAGCCAGCCGACCAGTCCGGCCAGCTCCGGATTTCGTGCGATCATCTCCTCGCCGAGCTGGTCCAGCCATCGCCTGACCGCACCCAACCGTCCGTCGTTGTACGCCCGCGGAATCTCGGTCACGGTCAGATCGGCAGCGATGGTGAGATCTCCGCCTGCGCGCGCATGTTCGATCGTGTGCTCGAGAGAGCCGGCTGCCGCCCACCAGCGAGCGGCGCGCAGGTGGCGCTCCCGAACGGCGTCCGGCTCGAAGCAACCGGACCCGTCGAGAAGCACGGTTCTGAAGAGCGGGTGGTAGCGATACCACTCGCCGTTGTTGTCGAGTGGCGTGATGAACAGGCCGGCACCCAACAACGTCTCCAACACCGCGGCCGACTGCGTCGAGTCGAGGACCGCGTCACACAACGGTGCGCTCAACACGTCCAGGATTGCGGTCCGGTGCAGGAAGTCATCGATCTCCGGCAGCAGTCCCCCCAAGACCTCCGATCGGATGAACTCGGCAACGGCCCGATCGGGCGACGACGGCGCGATAGCGGAACCGGTCGTCGCGGAGTCGCTGTGCGGGTTGAGCGCCAGGAGCGCCAGGCCGGCGGGCCATCCCTCCGTCCGCTCGAGCAACCGACGAACCCGCTCGGGTGACGATGCGACCCCATGGAGATCGAGGAATTCCGCCGCCTCGACGGCGTCGAAGACGAGATCGGCCGCGCCGATCTCGAGCAGCTCGCCGCGCAGGCGTCGACGGCCCCCCGAGAGCCACACCTCCTCGCGACTGGAGACGACCAGCTGGACCTGCTCGGGAAGGAGATCGAGGAGCAGGCGGAGCGCGTCACGGCATTCGAGTGATCGGATCCGGTCGAGATGGTCCAACACGATCACGAGCGGCTCGTCGACGGCACCGATCGAAGCTGCCAACCCCGGCACGACCCGGCCGAGGACGGAAATGCCGGGCGACACGAGGTCCCGGGAGAGTGCGGGGTCGAGTTCTCGCACCCGCTCCACCGCCGCGATGATCGACGTCATCAACGTCGCGACGTCGTTGTCGGCACGATCCAACGACACCCACGCGACCGAGCGGTCGTCGTGCTGCAGCCAATCGACGAGCAGCGTCGTCTTGCCGTATCCGACCGGCGCCGACACGACGACCAACGGGAGATCCACACTGGCGGCAAGCCGGCTCGTCAGGCGCTGACGCCGGACGATCCCAGAGTGAATGTGTGGAACGCTGGTCTTCGCCGCAACCAACACCTGGTCGACGTCGATCGCCCCGACTTGCGTACTCATGATCGCGCTGCACGCTAGCGGAACGCAGCCGGGGAGTGGCTGAAGGTGACGATCCGACAACGAGGCTCAGGGCCTCGACGACCTGTTCAGAGATCGCGAACGATCGGAACCCGGGCGTCGTCGACGGCATCGATGAGTTCGGCGTAGTCCTGCTCGGTGAGGTCTGCGTAGGCCTCGGCGAACCGGGCGACTGCCCGATCGAACGTGTCGTCGTCACCGAGGTATCCGGAGATCATCGACGCATCGCCGGACCGGGCGTGGGCGCGTCCGAGCGCCGCCCCACAGGCCTTCGCATAGCGCCGCAACACCTCCGTCGTCATGGTCTCGACGTCGGCGGATGCCTTGCCGTCCCAGAGTTGACGTACGTAGAAGTCGGTGGCGGGTTCATCGCCACGCTCGTAGCGGGCCCACCCGACCAGCGCGTCGGGTGTCGCCTGGATCTTTCGTTGCCCATCGACGACGCGATGACCCTCCTGGTCGAAGGCGCTCGGCGCCAGATGCTCCTCCAGGACCGACGGGGCTGCCTCCTTGATCTGGAGAAACAGTGGTTCTCCGTCACCCGACTCGAAGAGCGCGATCAGGCACCGGGTTCCGACGCTGCCGACCCCGACGACCTTGCGGGCAATGTCGGTCATCGAGTAGCGGTCCATCAGCAGGCGCCGGTCGGCGTGCAAGGTTGACCGGTACTCGTCGAAGAACCCCTCGATTCTGGTCATCTCGGCGCGGCGTTGTTCGTCGGGCATCGCGACGATCAAGGGTGGGTTCGACACGATCACGCGGCGACCGTCGACGACATCGGTCAGCTTTGCGAGCGCCCCCAGGCTGTTCTTCTTCGCCGACTTCTTGCGAGTCTTCGCCAATCGCCGCCGCTCGCTCTTCGCCGTTTCGAGCGTCTTGGCCAGCTCCTCGACATCCAGCCGGTAGTAGAACACGTCGAGCGGATTCATCTTCGAGGCCCTCGCGATCGTCTCCCGGTACGCAGCCGTCGTTGCTCTCGCAAGCTTCCGATTGGTCTTCTTGTCGAAACCGTTGTTCCGTCCCGCCACGACGACACTGGCCGCGAGTCGCTTGACATCCCATTCGAAGGGACCCGGAAGCGTCTCGTCGAAGTCGTTGATGTCGAACACGAGACGGCGTTCGGGTGAGGAGAACATGCCGAAGTTCGACAGGTGGGCATCACCGCAGAGCTGCACGGTGATGTCCGTACGCGGACCGGCCGCCAGGTCGGCGGCCATGACCGCTGCCGATCCGCGCAGGAACGTGAACGGCGTGGCCAACATGCGCCCGTATCGGATCGGGACCAGATCCTGCAGCCGGTTCGCGTCCTGGGCCTGCAGGATCGACAACGCGCTCGCACGCCCGGTGGGAACGACCAGCTCGGCATGAGCATCGAGCGGCACGGTGTCGCGCCGCTCTCGACCAGCAGCCGCCCGCGCGGCCATGGGCTCGCGCCGACTCTCGAGCGACCAGCGTGGGTCACGCTGGGAGGTCTCCATGACACCCATGACTTCTCCCTGTAGTTGACGGCGGGCGGAATCCTGCCCCGAAGGTCAGTGGCGCGATCGGTCAAGATCACACGTGAGCCGTGTTGATCCTCCGTCTCGACGGCGGGCTCTGCATCATCTGTTCTGTGCGATATCGCTCAGTTCACCAGAACTGGCTGACGAGCCGATACCCGTGCTCTACGACAATCGGCGCACGGTTTCGGCTCCGTAGAAGCACACGCACGGATCCACGTCGGCCACGCTGAGCCGTTCGGGTACTCGGCGGCAGTATCGACTCAAATCATCCGATGTGTGTGAAGCCGCCATCGTAGGACCGGCATATGTTCAGGTTGTCGCATCACGCGGCCCACACACTCCGGTCCGGGTGCATTCTCACTCGAATCGGTCCCACGACATCAAGGAGGGCGACATGCTCGCTTACGACTATCCACTGCTCGGCGTGTTCTGGAGCATGTTGATCTTCTTCCTGTTCTTCGCCTGGTTGGTCCTGCTGTTCCGGGTGTTCGCCGACATCTTCCGTTCCCAGGACATGGGCGGCTGGGCGAAAGCGCTCTGGTCGATCTTCGTGATCCTGCTGCCGTTCCTCGGAGTGTTCCTCTACATCATCGTCAACGGCAGGGCCATGGGAGATCGCGCTGCGGCCGACGCGCAGCAGCAGCAGGCGGCCCTCGACACCTACGTGCGTCAGACCGCCGGCACCGCCGGTCCGGCCGACGAGTTGCAGAAGCTCGCCGCGTTGCGTGACAACGGCACCTTGACCGACGCAGAGTTCGCCGCCCAGAAGGCGAAGCTGCTCGACACCTGACGACTCGGCCATGAGCCCCCTGGCGGACTCCAGCCGAGCCCGCCGGGGGCGATGGCGGTCGGGCAAACCGAGAGTGAGGATGGGCATGGTCGCCGACGCGACCGCACAGCTCGGACCGGTGACGGTCCACGACACGGTCAGGAGTGAATGGTGGCAGTCACGGAGTTCGGATCGTCACTCGTCACAGCGCTCGTGCCGGCGAGGATGAGACGACCCGACACGCCAGCGCCGTTGGTCCTCGACACCACCGAGCTTCGATGGTTCGTCCCAGGATCGCTGCCTGCAGAAGTCGACGTGTGGTTCACCGGTTCGACCGGTGTCCTCGAGGAACGAATCGACACCTACCTCCTCAATGGGCGTGACGACGTCGGCGTGAAGCGCCGCTTCACGCAGACGTTGGAACTCAAGGTCCGCCAAACACTCGACGGGCACATGGGCTTCTACGACGATCTCGCAGGTCCGCTCGAGGTGTGGAGACGGTGGAGCCCTGCAGAGGTTCTCGTCGAGCACGGTGCCGATGAATCCTGGGTCGACGTCCACAAATCGGTCGTGAAACGACGGTTCCTCTTCGACGGAACCGAGGTCGAGTTCTCCCCGGTCACGGAAGCGACCATCGCGGGATGCGACGTCGAGGTCGCTGAGGTCACCATCGACGATGTCCACTGGTGGACGTTCGCGTTCGCCTCGTTCGGCCCGCCTGACACGCGGCGGGAGGCACTGCTCGCGTCATGGCGCGCCTTGGTGACCGCAGGACCGTTCCCGGATCGGTTCGAGCCTCGGACTACTCGAACGATGAGCTACCCGGAGTGGCTCATGCTCCGCACGTGAAGTCGGAGACGGTCGCTTCGCCGAGCGGGCTGACCGCAGCGACTCGCTGGCCAGCGTGGAGCGAGGCAACTCGACGGCGAGGTGTCAGCCGTTCTCGTCGAAGTAGCGATCGGATTGATCGTTGCCGTAGAGCGCCCACCGCACGAACACGCCGATGAACTCCGAGATGATCGTGGCGGTCAATCCGCCGCTGGACAAGGGTGCGCCCTCTTGTTCCAGCCAGTCGAGAACGTCGGGCCGACGCTCGCTGTGGCCGCCTCACACACCGGCACCCTCCAGGTCTGTGACCTGGGGAATGCGGTTCCGGAGCCGGGTGCGAGGATCGAACTCGCCACCTCATGATTACAAATCCGATCGGCGCCGTCCGTCCAGTGGTGCCACGGTGGTCCGAGCCGAAAAGTTGCGGACTTCCGCGCCGAACCCGTCCGCAGAGTGCGTTCAGCTGCATGCCGTGGTGGACCGTTCGTGGACAGTTGGTGGACAGCAGGGCCCCTCGCCGAGGAGCGTGAAGTGCGGATGAGTGGTTCGCAACGCCGGATCTCGAACGGGTCAGAAGTCGCCGCAGCGTCGCGAATATCGAGCACTGCAAAAGGGCCGAAGTCGCACGCCTTTCCAAGCCCGCTCCGCGGGATTCTGCGTGTCGAAGTGTGCGCCCTTCGAGTGCGCTCACCGTCTCAGTAGCGATCCTGCCTCTTGGCGCGGTCTGCGATGATGCGGCGGTGTGGCAGCGCGGTGAGACGGTCGTCCATCAGGAAGTCTGGAACGGTCGCCTCTGGGCGGCGCGCCCGTTGACCGTCGTGGAGGACACCGCCGAACGGACACTGCTGTGGATTCCCCATGGCACGGTTCGCAAGGTTCCGATCACGCCACCGACGCGTCCGGACCCCGACGATGTGCATGCTCGAACCATCGCCAGTCTCGAGCACGGGGACTGGCTACTCGGGGAGCACGTCTGGGATGTGTCGAGTCTGTGGATCGTGCGACCTGATGACTGGTACACGGTCTTGGTGTCGTGGCGTCCCGACGGCAGTCACCTCGGTTGGTACATCAACTTGCAGGAGCCGATGCGTCGGAACCCGAGCGGGTTCGAAGCGATGGACCTCATGCTCGACATCGTGGTGGAGCCGGACCTGTCGTGGCGTTGGAAGGATGCGGAGGAGTTCGACGAGATCGTCCGCCGCGGCATCTTCGATCCCGACCTGGGCGAACAGGTTCGCACGACTGCGTTGTCGGTGATCGACGACATCGAACACGATCGGGCTCCGTTCTGCGATCCATGGCCGTCGTGGACACCGGATCGATCATGGCCGCTGCCGTACCTGCCCGCCGGTTGGAGCAACCTGCACCGTTGAACCCAACCGGAGGGCACGACATCGCGGCGCTGCTCGCGTGTGAGGCAACCTCGGAGATCTGGTTGCAGCGCGAGACTGTTCGGGTGAGTGACGACCGACGTGTTCCGTTCGACGCTGCCGCCTACGTCGAACGCTCACGCAACGGTGACTGCTTCGTGTGTCGCGTCGCCGGCGGTGTGTCACCTCGACGAGAGTTCGTTGTCCACCGAGATGACCGCCACATCGCGTTCCTGCCCAACTTTCATGTGCAACTCGGCTACGTCCTCGTCGCACCGATCGAACACCGAGAAGGCGTCGTCGAGGACTTCCCGCTCGACGACTACCTCGCGTTGCAGACCTTGGTCCGTGCCGTCGGCAGAGCACTGTCGCTGACGGTTGCCACCGAACGCATCTACGTCTTGAGCCTTGGCAGCCAGCAAGGCAACGCCCACGTTCATTGGCACGTTGTCGCCCTGCCGCCCGGCGTGCCGTACGAGCAGCAGCAGTTCTTCGCGCTGATGCACGCGACACAGGGCGTACTCGACCTCACCGACGACGAACGCTCAGAGCTGGCCGACGAGCTACGAGCCAAGATCGCGACGGAACTACACGCGTCGACCTGACCTTCGACACTGAGTGGCAGGCGAAGACCGTCCGATTCGAATGCGGCGCGCAACGAGGAATGAGCGGTCTCGGACCCTGCGACCGGGTGTCGTTCGTCGCCCGATCTCTCCCGATGGTGCAGTACCGGGCAGGCGAACTCAACCAAGATGACGACGTGGAGGAGTGCGAGCGACAGGCGGGGCGCGTAGTGCTGCTCAATGACGACAATGCAGTCCTGCTGATCGAAGTCGTCCCGGCCAGCGCTGCGCCGTTCTGGTTGACGCCGGGCGGTGCCGTCGAACCGGGAGAGACAACTCGCGAAGCTGCAGCACGCGAACTGCACGAGGAGACCGGCATCACGGTGATGCCAGCGAGCTTGCTGGGCCCGGTGTGGCGCCGGGAGCATCGCTTCGAGTGGGACGGAATCCTGATCCACCAGCAGGAGGAGTTCTTCCTTGCACGTCACGACGGCGCCGTCGAGGCAGCACTCAACAACGTCGACTCGGTCGAGGCCGCCACGAGTCGCAGTCTTCGATGGTGGTCGATCGAAGAAGTCGCGTCAGCGGATACCGAACGATTCGTGCCTGCCTCGCTCGCTCACCATCTCCGACTGCTACTTCTCGAAGGTGTCCGCGATGAGCCACACGATGTTGGAGCGTGACGCGTCGGTGCGTGCACGTGGACGTGGGCACGGCGGTCTCGCATCGTCTTACTGGGCCCTGACCGTCAATTCCGAGTGCTCGGCTCGAGCTGCGGTGCGGTGGCAGGCTGCGGCTTCGGGCTGATTGCCGGCACTCCCTATGCGTCCCTGCGCAACGCCGACTGCGCTGAGCGCCGAAACCCATCGAGGGCCGTCGGGATCTTCATCCACCAGCTTCCGAGCCCTGCGCATGGGGTCACGAAGACTCGATCGGCGTCCGACGGATGCTGGCGCAACCAATACCTCCTCGCCCAGGCGGCATGGACCGGATCGGAGACAAGAATGATCACGGCGCTGTCCGCAACCAGGGTGGAGGAGAACTTGACGTTGGACCAGGTGTTCATCGACTCCGATTCGAGGATCGTGATCGTTGGATCGATGCCGACTGCGACGGCGAGTTCCGCCATCACGGACGCCTCTGTTGGCCCGCTGCGGGTCGGCCCGCCGGAGAGAACGACTCGATCTGCACCGTGGCGGTCGATCGTCTTCTTGGCGAGTTTGACTCGCCATCTCTGAACAGGGTGCGGTCGGCCGCCGCGCCACGACGGGTAACCCAGAACCACCACCGATGTGCTTCTGCCCTCAGGCACACGGAGCGAAGCCGCGCGGCTATGCATCACTTCGGCAAGGACGCCGAGCGAGAAGACGCCGACGACGACCGATCGCAGGATCGAGTTGCGTTGTGGCGGATTCACGGCTCGGATTATGTCAAGGACCGCAACCGACAGTTCCCGGCGGGCACCACCCATGGAGAGCGGGATTACGTGACGCGCGACTTGGGCCGTGATGCGGCGCGTGCCCGTGGGGCTCGGCCGGATTACGGAGCGCACGTTATGCGCATTCGGCCCGGTCGACCGAGCATTCTGCCGGATCCAGGACGGGTATGAAGCCGTCGCTGCGGCAAGAATACCGAGCACGGAATGCCGTCGGGTGCGTGCTCTGGTCAGCTGACCTGCGCGTTGGCGCCGGTGTCAGGCGCTGGCGGTGACGTCCGGCTTGCGGCCGGTGACCAGCAGCTGCTGGACAGAGGCGAAGAAACCGCCGATCTCCGCGGCCTGGTCGAGGTCGGCGCGAAAGTGAAGCACCTCGTCGTTCGTCAGCACGCCGGCATCCTCGGCTGCCTCGAGAACGCGAGTGAGCACGAATGTCTCGGAAAACACGCCCAGGTCGTCGACCGCGATGGGGACGACCTCGACCGAGACGTCATCGAGGCCAGCCGCCTTGAACGAGCGGTACAGCATCCGCCCGGCGAACGGGCTGTTCATCATGGAGCGGTAGTGCTCGGCGACACGTCGTTCGAGCTCGGAGACCTCACTGGCAATGCTGAGCGATCCGAAATCGGTATCGAGCACGACGATCCGACCACCGGGACGGGTCACACGGATCATCTCCGCAAGCCCCGCCGCCGGATCAGGGAGGTGCTGGAAGACCCGCTCGCTCCGACATGCGTCGAAGAAGTCGTCGTCGAAGGGCAGCGCAGCTGCATCGGCTTGCCGATGCAGCACTCGTTCGTCGAGGCCGGCCGCCTTCGCCCGGACGTTCGCCTCCTCGACCATCTCCGGATCGAAGTCGGCGCCGTGGACCTGACCCGTCTCACCGACGAGGTCGGCGAGTGCGATCGTGTCGGAAGCGGGCCCGCAGCCGAGGTCGAGCGCCCGGTGCCCTGCCTGCAGCTCCATCAGTTCATAGGTCCGTCGCTTCGCCGCCGACAACATCTGCGCCGCCGTGTCGAGGTACGCGGAGTCGACGTGCCCCGAATAATCCATCGCCATGCCCAATTTGATACAACACCTGCAACTCCGGAACCGAACGCAAACCGCTCAGTCGCCGGATCCGGGGCGGCTCCCACAACCTCGGCGGGCGCCGTTGTTCACTGCTCGATGTACAGACCCGACAACGATTCCACGAGCGACGTGAACGGACAGCCGACCGGTTCGTCGCCGAGTGCCCCTCCTCCTAGAGGTGCACTTCGTCAGGCCGCGCCCACAACTCGAAGGTAGCGACGTCCCGGTACCCCAGCCGTTGGTACATCGAGTGAGCCATCGGCGTCGAGTGGAGGACACTCGCGCTGAACCCCGCATCGGCCGTCGCATGAAGGGCAGTTTGTGTGAGCAGACTTGCGAGTCCCATGCCGCGGCCGCGCTCGGTCGTGGCTACCCCATAGATGCCAGCGACGTCGTTGCTCATGTGGATGCCGACTTTGGAGACGGGTACGCCATCGTGGGTTGCGATCCACACGCGTACGCCCGTGCCGATGAAGCGGTCGAACACCCGACGGAGATACGGGGAGTCGTCCTCTTCAAGCCCGTATCGGGTCGACACGAGGTCCAGCCAGGCCGCGCCATGGCCGACTCCAGCTTCGACCACCTCGATATCCGATGGTACGTCTGGCACGGGCGGCAGGTTGTTGAAGTCGTGAATCATTCCGGGCATCGTCTCGCGCACACCCACCCGTGCGTGTCGAGGCTCTCTCGAACTCCGGTCGGGCTGGTCGGATGGACAAGCCAGGCGGGAGTGCAGGCACGGCGTCGAACCGCGGGGCAGTTCATGGACCTGGGCATCGATGCTGCGGTCGCCCTCGTCGTAGAACCGGAACACCGTGTTGTACGGCGGTTTGGGGACATCGGTCTCGAGGACCAGCCGTGTTGGTGTGTCGATCAGGCGCCCGGGGTCGACATGGCCGAATTGAGCGAACATCGACCACGCGTTGGTCTCCAGAGCCGCGACCGCTTCGGTCTCCGTGAACATTCCGACTCCTCAGGCGTTGGACCAATGTGAGCGCTCTCGCTGGCTCGAGACGCCGGCACATATTAGTCGTCTGGACGCGCGCTGGGCTCGACACCGTTGGATCTCGTGATGCCGGCCCCCGCTGGACCGATCGCTCGAGGATCCGCTACCACGACCAGGAGAGTGACGGGCCACGACGAGCCGAGACCCGAGCGATAATCCCGTAGCGAAACGCTCTCGCTCGCGCCGCATCGCCGGCGAACTGTGCGGCCTCCGAGCCCGATCGACCCACCGCATAATCTCGTCGCTCCTCCGCCGGCCAGGAGTCTCGGCGATGTCACGAGAGCATCGGGTGCACGAGACTCCCGGGCCGGAATGGCGTGAACCAGGCTGAGGGGTGGAGCGCGTGGACTCCGAGTTGCGATCCTTCGTCGGTGGCGGGGTCGTCGATTCCGTCGAAGGCCGGGTCGAAGAGGTACTCGTGGTCAAAGTCATTGAACAACCGGTCCCGCAGATCGGCAAACGAATCCGTTGACTCGTTCGTCTCCTCCTCCAAGCACGTTTCGGAGTGCTCGAGGACTGCTCGCAAGACCAACTCCTCGCCGCGGCATCGAGGTGGTTCCCATTGGTCCTGAAGACGTTCGGCAACGACCGTCAAGCACACGTACAGACGCCGCAGCATCGCGAAGTCGTAGAAGTCGGTATAGCGACTCGGCAGGAACTGGCCGCTGAACAGCCTCGTCCGCTTCGGTTTCGTCTCGTCGTGGAGTTCGACGAGTTCGCTGAGGAGGAAGTCGTCCAGTTGCTCCACGGCGTTCGATAGTGCCTCACGCTCAGCCGACGACAACCTCCGTGATATCGACCCAACGAAGTCCATGGGCGCCAGTGTCGCGCCCCGGTTGTCGCATCGTGCCAAGCCCCGACACGCGGGGCGCCGAGCCGGCCGTGGTGACGGCTACGGGACGATCTGGAATGCTGTACGTGGGGCTGGGCCGCACCACGCTGAAATGGCGGCTCCGTCAGCGATGGTGAACCCAGGTTTGTCCCATATTTTGTCCCATATATGGGACAACACTGATCAACACGCAACAACACATGGCCGGACGTAAGCCCTGGTCAGGCGGTTCTCAGCGGACGCAGCGAACTCGAACGGACGGCTTGGAACCG
>CAWKCN010000019.1:0-44388 GCA_963848145.1 Ilumatobacteraceae bacterium | reverse complement strand
GCGTGCCGATGTTCGCCGCCGGTGACGAGTTCGCCCGGACACAGGGTGGGAACAACAACGCCTACAACCAGGACAACGAGACCTCGTGGCTCGACTGGGACCGCGCCGCCGAGTGGGTCGAACACCAGCGCTTCGTCGGCGCGCTGACCGCGCTTCGTGCTGCGCACCCGGTGCTGTGGGATCCCGAGCGGTGGGGGAGCCGCCTGGTGACCTTCGGGGCGAACGGGGCGCCCGATGTCGGCCACGAGTCGCGATCGATCGCGTGGGCGGTCGACGGGCTGTACGTGATGGCCAACATGTGGTGGGAGCCGGTCGAGTTCGACGTGCAGGTGCCGGGCGACTGGCGCGTTGCGATCGACACCGACCTCGAGTCGGGTCTCGGCGACGGCCGGTTGGCAGGCGGGACTGTCACCGTGGCTCCTCGCTCGATCGTCGTGCTCGATGTTACGCATGGTGACTGACACCGGATATACGCATCGGTGTTCTACGGTGACGGGATGGAACTCGGAATCGGTGGGCGTCGTGCGGCGGTGGCCGCAGCGACATCTGGGCTCGGACTCGCATCGGCGATCGCGCTGGCCGAGGAGGGGGTGCACGTCGCGATCTGCGGGCGCGACCCCGACCGGCTCGCTGTCGCTGCGGAGTCGGTGGGGCACGGTTGTGTGCCGATCGTGGCCGATGTGTCGACGCCCGACGGCGCGGCCGGTTTCGTCGACGAGGCGATCGCAGCGTTGGGAGGCGTCGACATCCTGGTCCCCAACGCCGGCGGACCGCCGCCGGGGACCTTCGAATCGACACCGGTCGACGCCTATCCTGCCGCGCTCGACCTCAACCTGCTGTCGGTGGTGGCGATGTGCAAGGCCGCCGTGCCGGCGATGCAGCAACAGCAGTGGGGTCGAGTGGTGGCCATCACGTCGCTGTCGGTCCGGCAGCCGATCGCACAGTTGATCCTGTCCAACACCGCTCGCGCCGGTGCCACCGGGTTCTTGAAGACGTTGGCACTCGAGGTGTCCGCCGACGGCGTCACGGTCAACAGCGTGCAGCCCGGGCTGCATCGCACGCCGCGTGTCACCGACCTGTACACCGACGAGCAGCAGGCATCGATGCGGATGGGCGATGCCGCCGACTTCGGACAGGTGGTGGCGTTCCTGTGCGGCGAGCCGGCGAAGTTCACCAGCGGCGTGCAACTGCACGTCGACGGCGGCAACTACCTCGGCCTGCTGTAGCCGCCCACGCTCCGAGCGGGTCAGGCGGCGAGCGGGTCAGGCGGCGTCGGCGGGATGCTCGGCGAGGTACGCCGCTGCATCGACCGGAACGTCTGCGGAGTACCCGATCGGCAGACGTATCGTGCCGGCAGCGGTACCGACGAACACCTGATAGGCGTGGTAGCCGGACAGCAACTCGGGCTCGTCGCGGAGGTTCTGGGCGTAGGCGGTGACCACGGCCACGTAGCCGTCGTTGGGGTTGTACTGGTACACCGCGGCGGCCATGTCGCCCGGTCCGCCGCTCTGGGCGAGGTACGTGGCCGCGCCGATGATCGCGTCGCGTGTCACCGTGGGGTCACCGGTGCAGCAGACCTCCCAGGTGGTCGGCAGGAATTGCATCGGGCCGACCGCCCCGGCGCTCGACACACCACGGATACGACCCATCCGGGTCTCCTGGAGATGGATCGCGGCGAGCCAGTACCACTCGATGCCCGTCAGTTGTTCGGCTTCGGCGTAGTGGGCACGCAGCGTCTCGACCGGTTCGGGATCGGTGATCGTCCAGGCCGGGAGTTCGGCGGGTGGTGGCTGGGGTGGCCGGGAGGCGCTGCGCTGTTGCAGGAACTGGCGGGCCCGGACGGTTCGCTCGACGGCGGAACCGGCCGACGGATCGACTGCGGCGAGCACGGCGTCGTCGAGTTCGGGCCGGCCGGCGAGCTCGCGCAGCACCAACTGGTGGTCGACACCGGCCTGTGCCCGGTCGACCGGGTCGGCTGCCGGATCGACGACGACCGCGTGGCTCTCCGAGAGCCGGGCAGCGAACCCGGCTGCGTCGAGGCGGCCGGCCACCCGAGGGTCGAGTCGCGCCGGCGGAGCATCGTCGCCAACGGTCGCCCCGGCAGGCGCGGTCGTGTCGGTCGTGTCGATCCCGGCGGCCGCCGGGCTGGGCGACGATGGTGGAGCCGTCGCGGTCGAGGCTCCTGAACCGGCGACGGTCGTCGGCGCAGGGGTCCCGTCGGCCGCTTCGTCGCCACCGGTGTCGTCGCACGCCGTGAGGGTTGCGCCGACCAGCAGTGTTCCCACCAGGGCGGCAGCGACACCCGGACGCATCAGTCGAGCGGCGGCGCGTGGTCGTAGTCGGCTCGAGCGGCGCGCAGACGGAGGTCCTCGAGCACACGACGATTGGCCGCCTGCAGATCTGCGAGGAAGGCCACCGCCCAGGTCTGCGCAGCGACCACGACCAGGCCGATCCCGGCGAGGAGGCTGGGCACGCGGCTGGTGTACTCGTCCTCGAACAGGTAGAGCCCCAGCCATCGCAGCAGGAGCAGCGCCCCCAGCAGGAACGGCACCAGCCCGACCAGGAAGAAGAACCGGAAGGGCTTGTACAGCGCGAAGCTGCGGATGATCGCCTGCGCCGAGCGCCACACATACCGTGTGCTGCTCTTGACGAGGCGAGACTCGCGTGTCTTGGGATTGACCCCGATCGGTACCGACTCGATCGAGATCCCGTTCCATCCGGCCTGCACGATGGTCTCCATCGTGTAGGTGTACTTGCCGAACACCTGGACTCGCATGGCGGCGTCGCGTGTGTAGGCACGGAAACCGCTGGCGGCGTCCTTGACCCCGGTGCCGGAGAATCGACGGACGACGGAGCTGCCGAGGCGTTGCAGGGCCTTCTTCGTTCGGGAGAAGTCGTCGATGTCGGTGATCGGGCGTTCGCCGACGACCATCTCGGCGCGGCCGGCCAGCACCGGCTCGACGAGGTCGGGGATCGACGCGCCCTGGTACTGGTTGTCGGCGTCGGTGTTGACGATCACCGACGCGCCGGCGCGCAGACTTGCGTCGATGCCGGTCATGAACGCGGCGGCCAGACCGCGGTTCCGGCCGTGCGACACGATGTGGTCGACACCGAGTTCGCGGGCGACCTCGACGGTTCGATCGGTGCTGCCGTCGTCGATCACGAGCCACTCGACCACGTCGACGCCCGGCACCACGCGAGGCAGATCGGCGACGGTCATCGGCAGCGTCGCCTCCTCGTTGAAGCAGGGCACCTGGATGATGAGTTTGATCGGGCTCGTCGACCCGCGAGGGGCAACGCTGTCGGTGGACATCAGGGCGCAGCGTAACGGTCGGAGACGTGCGGATCGGCGTGCTCACCGGCCCCACCGACGGGTGCCCTGCGGGCGATCGCCGCCGAGACCGCAGCGGCGCCGAGGTCGACCGCGATCGACACGACCCGGCTGAGCACCGCTGCCGACACGGCCACGCCGGCACCAAGCGTCGCCGTCGTCATCGAGATGAAGACCGTCTCACGAACGCCGATTCCGCCGGGTACGCCGATGATCACGAACCCGGCCATCCATGAGATGCACGTGACGTAGATCAGTTCGATGACCAGGCCGCCGTCGAGATCGACACCGAGTGCGACCACCGCGAAGAGGTTCATTCCGGCGAACGACACCCACGCCGGCACGTATCGCAGGATCAGGAGCGTGAACCAGCGTGCCCCGGGCAGTCGCAGCTCTCGTCGTGTCACCCGGTGCGCCAGCCGGTCGAGTGCCGACCGCATGACCGGAAGCATCAGACAGGCCAGCCCGGCGATCAGGGCCACGACGAGCACGGCGGGGAGCAGCCGACCGTCCGACGGGGCGATCAGCCCGGTGGCGGCGGCGACGGTGGCGGCGCCGAGAAAGGTGGCGACCATCGACATGGCCGTCGAGGAGTATGCGACGCCACGTGGGGTTCCGCCCCGGTGCGCGAGTTCGGCTTGGCCGACCACCGGCCAGATTCCGCCCGGCACGTACTTCCCGAGCTGTCCGACGAAGAACCAGGACATTCCGCGTCGCCACGGGGCGAGTGCGCCCGCGCGGCGCAGGATCAGCAGCCAGTTGGCACCGATCAGTGTCATGGCCACGAGGCCGGTGATCGAACCGACCACGAGCCATGCTGGGTTCGCCGACGACAGCGCGTCGGCGATCTGCGAACGATCGCGGACGATTCGGCGAACGACGAACGCAACCCCGGCGAGGCCGATCGCGACACCGATCAGGTTCGCGAGCCGAGGCCGTGTCATCGCTCAGGCCGAACTGGTCGCACCGCGCTGCGCAGCGGTGTGGCCGCTCGGAGCTGTCGCGAGGACCATCGTCCATGGCAGCGGCGTGGCTCGGTCGACGATGTCGAAGTGGTGGGACACGAGCTTGGCGAAGCCGCGATTGGTCCAGTGATTGATGTGGCCGGGGGTGTTGCCGAGGTCGCGGCAGGTAGCGGCCACGCGCCATGTTGCCCGCACGCCAGATCGGTTCGAACGGTACCGACGCGATCAGCGACCCCGAGCACACCCTGGCCAGCTCGGCCAGTGCCGCCGGGGGGTCGGGGAGGTGCTCGAACACCTCGATCGCCATCACCAGATCGAACGCGTCGTCCGGGAACGGGAGCAACGAAGCATCCCCGAACGCGCACGACAGGTCGCGCGACTGCCACTGCGCGGCCAGCTCGTCGTCGGGGAGATCGAGCCCGATCACCGGCACCCCGGCGAACCGATCGATGACCCGTGCGGTGACGATGCCCTCGCCGACACCGATCTCGAGGATGCGGGTGGGTTGCGTCGCGTCGAGGAAGCGGTCGAGTGCGGCGAAGAAGCCGCGCATCATCCGCTGCTCGATCGGGTTGGTCGACCCGTACTTGTCGTAGGTGTTGCCGGTCGGGATCGGGTCGTCGGTGCTGGTGCTGGTCATGGTCCTGGGGTCACTTCGGGTGGTGGGGTATCGGGGGTCTTCCAGAGGATCCAGCGCTGATCCGACCAGACCTCCTCGAATCCGGCGGCCCGGGCGGCTTCAGCGGTGAGCTCGGGTTGCCAGAACGTCGAGTCGCGTCGTTCGGCGTAGTAGTCGGCGCTCCGGGCGATCCGATCGAGTTGTTTGGTCTGGAACGATCGGCGATCGGTGATCAACGTCATCGTGCGGGCGCGGAAGTGGGCCACGATCGCGTCGGGTTCGGTGTTGGCCAGTACGGCATCGAAGACCGGCGCAACGCTCGGGTTCGAGGGCCCCGACTGCACACGTCCCGCATCGTTGTAGTCGCGGACGTTGGAGATGTTGCCGGAGAGCGTCGCTGCATGGTCGACGACGAGCGCGCCCAGGGGCAGGAGTGCCGCAATGGTCGCGGCTCGTGCCACGCCGGGCCGCGTCTGCGGCCGTCCTGGCGCTGACCCAGGCGCCGACGGCGACGAGTGCGGCGGTGGCGAAGTACACCACCCAGGGCGTGATCTGGAACCAGTAGCGATCGACCTGTCGGAAGTGGGTGCTGATCGCCAACGCGCTCAGCCCTGCGACCAGCACGAGTGGCCCGTCGAGGGTGGGGCGCCGTCGGAGCCCGACCACGATTCCGGCCGCGGCGACGATCAACACGAGCACGCCGATCGTGGTGTTCTCGCCGAGGCCGAGCTGCTCGCTGAGGATCGCCGGGTACTCGCTCATCCGGTCGTCGAGGAACTCTCGACTGTTGCCGTTGTCCGGCAGCAGCGTGGTCGGAAGGAGCAGTTGGGCGAGTGTCGCAGTGACGGCGAAGGACACGAACGGGGTGATGATCGCCCGCCAACGTTCACGGACGGTTCGCACGATCCCGTCGACACGTGGCTCGTTCGTCGCCCGATCGTGGAGCACGTCGTACAGCGCCATCGCGGCAACCATGCCGAGGAGCACGACCGACTCGCGGCGCACGTTGAATGCCAGTGCGACGAGCGCTCCCAAGCACGACCAGTTGTCGTGTCGACGCGGTGAGCAGCGTGGCAGAGCGGCGGATTCGGTCGTACCACCAGATCACGAGCGCCACAGCGGCCAGGTGCGGAATCTCGGTGAGCAACTGGTCGGTGTGGGCCAGGTACAGCGGTGCCGTTGCGAACACCGTCACGATGGCGATCGCCGGCCACCACCCGATTCGACGCCGCACGATGCCGTGGAGCAGCACCAGCCAGAGGCAGTAGGTCGCCACTTCGACCAGTTTCAGGCGGTCGTAGTCGAGGCCCCAGAAGCGAACGAACGGTGACAGCAGCAGCGGCCAGACCCACGGATAGGCGATCGGGCTGAACCCGTTGTCGGAGTTGAGCACGGCGAACCGGTTGTCGGCGACGACCTGGCCGACGTCGCCGTCGAAGAGGCTGCGGGCCTGACGAAGGTAGAGCGCGAAGTCGTCGCCCTGGGTGTGGCCGGTTCGGTGGAGCGACACGGCGAGCAACGCCCCGACAGCGACGACCACGGGCAGCGCGAGCGCCCGGGCGATCGAGGTCACCGTGGTGGTCGGGCGATCCATCGTGGCCACGCTAGAGGTTGTGGCCGGGCGCGGCGCAGCAACCGCCGTCGATCGGGGTGATCGTGGCGACCAGCTCGCCGTGCGAGGTGGCGCTCAGGTCGATGCGGCTTCGAGCGCGCGCCGTGTGAGCACGCGGGCGAGGTGCTGGCGGTACTCGACGCTTGCGTTCAGGTCGGCCTGCGGGTCGGCCTCGGCGGCAGCCTGTTCGGCGGCGTCGGCGGCGCTGGCACCGCTGGCGATCGCGTCGGCGACGCTGGTGGCGAGTACCGGGGTGGCACCCATGTTGACCAGGCCGACACCGGCCTGGTCGCCGTTGCGCCATGCGGCAACGCCGACGATCGCCCAGTCCTGGGCGCGGCGGTTGAACTTCTGGAAGTTCCACCCGGCGCCGTTCATCTTCGGCACCCGTACCTCGGTGAGGATCTCGTCGTCGGCGAGCGCCGACTCGAAGAACGTCTGGTAGAAGTCGGCTGCGGCGATCTCGCGGGTGCCGTTGGGTCCCTGCGCCACGTAGGTGGCGCCGAGCGCCAGGGTGGTCGCCGGCAGATCGGACGCGGGGTCGGCGTGGGCGATCGTGCCGCCGAGCGTGCCACGGTGGCGAACCTGAGGATCGCCGACGTGGCCTGCGGCGTGCGCCAGCAGCGGGACGTGCTCGCGCAGCAGTTCGGAGGTCTCGACGTCCATGTGACGTGTCATCGCGCCGATCGCGACGTGGCCACCTTCGTCGCGGATGTACGACAGGTCGGTGAGGCGACCGATGTCGATCAGCACGCTCGGTTGGGCGAGGCGGAGCTTCATCATCGGCAGCAGGCTGTGGCCGCCGGCGATGAACTTGGCCTCGTCGCCGTGCTGGCCGACCAGGCTGATGGCCTCCTCGGCGGATTCGGCACGGACGTAGTCGAACGGGGCGGGGATCACTGGGCACCTCCGGCGGACGCAGCGGCGAGGACGGACTTGACGATGTTGTGGTAGCCGGTGCAGCGGCACAGGTTCCCCTCGAGGCCGAGGCGCACTTCGTCCTCGGTCGGGTTCGGGTTCTCCTCCAACAGGCTGGTGGCGGCCATCACCATGCCGGGTGTGCAGTAGCCGCACTGCAGTCCGTGGTTCTCCATGAACGCCTGCTGCATCGGATGCAGCGTGCCGTCGGCCTCGGCCATGCCTTCGATGGTTCGGACGTCGGCGCCGTCGGCTTGGACGGCGAGCACCGTGCAGCTCTTGACGGCCTCGCCGTCGAGGTGCAGCGAGCAGGCCCCGCACGATGAGGTGTCGCAGCCGATGTTGGTGCCGGTGAGCCCGACGTGCTCACGGATGTACTGGACGAGCAGCGTTCGCGGCTCGACGTCGTGAGTGTGCGGCGTGCCGTTGACGGTGACCGTGATCTCCACTGGTGCCCCCAAGTGTTCGTCGATGTGCTTCGTGGTGGTTGTGCGACCCCGTCGAACGGCGTCGAGTGCTCCATCATGCCCGATCCGGCATCGCCCGGTGACATCGGGGGGTTCAGGACGTGATGTTCGAGATGTCCTTGACGGCGAGGTAGATCAGGAAGCAGATGATGACCGCGCCGAAGATCGTGTAGTGCCAGCGTTTCGAGTGGTCGGCTCGCCAGAAGCGCCGGATGCTGTAGACGATCGACACCATGGCGAGCACGCCGATCGTGAGTCCGATGTACGGCCCGACCCCGCGGGCGATCCCCACCGCCGGCAGCACGAACGGGAACACGATGTACATCAGCAGGCATCGGCAGGTGCTGATGAACAGCGACTTCTGGAACGCCGAGCGGGCTTGGTCGGCGGTGGCGGTCTGGCCCTCGGGCAACCGCAGGAGGCGCCGCATGAACCGGTCGGCCGACGAGCTCGTCGGCGCGGCGACGGTGTCGGGAGCAGTCGGGTGTGGCTGCGTTGCGGTGTCGATCGGGGGTTGGTCGGCGGTGGTGCTCATGGCCGCACCGAACGGTACGTCGCTTCGACGGCTGCGGCAACTTCGCCGGGGTGGTCGACGATCGCCGCGGCGCCCGCGCCCGAGAGTTCGGCCGCAGACCCGAAACCCCAGGTGACGCCGATGCAGTCGATGTGGTTGAGGTGGGCCCCCTCGACGTCGTGGTCGCGGTCGCCGACCATCACCACCTGCGGCCGAGATCGGCCGGTGTGAGCCGAAGCTGGATCAGTGCGTAGTCGATGACCTGGGCCTTCGTTCGTCGGCCCGACGCCGACCTCGACGCTGGCGCCGGCCTGGACCTCGAAGTACCCGGAGAATCCGAAGTGCTCGATGATGCGCCGCGCAGTGGGCTCGGGCTTGGCGGTGGCGATCGACAGTGTGTGGCCGGCTGCGGTCAGCTCGTCGAGCATGTCGGCGACGCCCGGATACACGGTGTTCTCGAACAACCCGACGTCGCGGTAGCGCTCGCCGTATGCAGTCGACGACCCGCTCGAGGTCGTCGATCCTGATGCCGAGCGAGGGGAGCCCGACTTCGAACGGTGGACCGATCACCGTGCGGACCTGTTCGTCGGTCGGCGGCTCGTAGCCGCACTCGGTGAACGCGTGCCGCAACGACCGGCCGATGCCGGGCGACGAGTCGGAGATCGTGCCGTCGAGGTCGAGCAGGACGTGCGTGCGTTCGCGGTTCATCGAGCGATCTGGGCCAGGCGATGGAAGTCCTCGTCGTTGCCGACGGCGATCAGCACCTGGTGCGGCTCGATCACGATGTCCGGGTCGGGATTGGTGGTGAAGCTGCCGTCGACACGACGCAGCGCAAGGATCAGGACACCGGACCGTCGGCGCAGGTCGGCCTCGCGGAGCGTGGCTCCTGCCAGCGGGGATCCGTCGGGGACGTCGTACTCCTGCATGCGAAACTCGAGCGACCGTTCGTGCATGACGACGTCGACGAATTCCGCGACGTGTGGCCGGGCAACGAACGAGGCCATTCGTGCCGCGCCGAGTTCCTGCGGGTTGACCACCCGGTCGGCTCCGGCGTTGGCGAGCTTCGGAACGCTCTCCTCCTGGCGGGCGCGGGCGACGATGAACAGGTTCGGCACGATCGCCCGGGCGGACAGCGTGACGAACAGGTTCTCGGCGTCACCCTCGAGCGCTGCGACCAGTGCGCTGGCGCGTTCGATCCCAGCTTCCCGCAGGGTCGAGTCGAGTGTTGCGTCGCCGACCACGGTCGGGAACGAGACGTCGGACACGCGGTCGGGATCGACATCGACGACGACGACCGAGTGTCCGCCGGCGATCAGGTCGTCGGCGACTGCTCGCCCGACACGACCCCATCCGCACACCACCGTGTGGTTTTCGAGCTTGCTGATCTCACGATCCATCATCCGCCTCCCGACGAAGTCTCTGAGTTGCCCTTCCACCACGACTTGCACGGCGAGGGTGAAGGTGTACAGCACCGTCGACACGCCGGTGATGATGATGACGATCGTGAACCACTGTTCGAGGTTGTTGAAGTCGTGGAGTTCGCGGAACCCCACCGTGGTCACGGTGGTCACCGTCTGATAGGCGGCGTCGGTGAAACTCAGACCGAACAGCCAATAGCCGATCGTGCCGACGATGCCGACCGCGATCACCATCGCAACGGCGCGCTGCAGTCGGCCGATCGCGGTGTAGTTCACGCTGCAGACGGTAGCCCGTTGCCGACCCTTGCTCCCGATTTGGCCGGTGTCGCGGCGAGTCGGTTCAGCGGCCGTGGAGCAATTCGCGAATCAGTGGCTCGTAGTGCTCGAGCGGGTTGCTGACGTAGTCGGCGTCGAAGGCCGTCTGGTCGTACTTGGCGCAGAACTCCTCGGTGTAGTCGAAGTACGGCGAGTCGCGGTGCTGATCGCGGGCGTTCTTGTCCATCCCGATGTAGTCCCAGAAGTAGTAGCCCTGGAACTCGCCGTGGTGCTTGACCATGAAGTGGTTGGCTTCGGAGACGAACGGCTTGAGGATTCCTGCCGCGATGTCGGGGTGTGCGTAGGGGCTGAGCGTGTCGCCGATGTCGTGCAACAGTGCACACAGCACGTACTCGTCGTCGCGTCCGTCCTTCTCGGCCCGGGTGGCGGTCTGCAGGCTGTGTTCGAGCCGATTGACCGGGAACCCACCGTGGTCGAACTCGAGCGCTCGCATGAGGTCGATCACCCGATCGGCGACCAACGACTGGGTGATCTGGAGCTGTGGCGCAATGATCGCCCAGTCCTCGGCGGTCGACTCCTCGAACGAATGGTGGGCCGATCACCGTGCGGACCTGTTCGTCGGTCGGCGGCTCGTAGCCGCACGCGGTGAACGCGTGCCGCAACGACCGGCCGATGCCGGGCGCCGAGTCGGAGATCGTGCCGTCGAGATCGAGCAGGACGTGCGTGCGTGCGCGGGTCATCGAGCGATCTTGTCCAGGCGGTGGAAGTCCTCGTCGTTGCCGACGGCGATCAGCACCTGGTGCGGTTCGATCACGATGTCGGGGTCGGGATTGGTGGTGAAGCTGCCGTCGACACGACGCAGTGCGAGGATGAGGACGCCGGAGCGTCGGCGGAGGTCGGCCTCGCGGAGCGTGGCTCCTGCGAGCGGCGATCCATCGGGGACGTCGTACTCCTGCATCCGGAACTCGAGCGACCGTTCGTGCATGACGACGTCGACGAACTCAGCGACGTGGGGTCGAGCGACGAACGACGCCATGCGGGCCGCGCCGAGCTCTTGAGGGTTGACCACCCGGTCGGCTCCGGCGTTGGCCAGCTTCGGGACGCTCTCGTCCTGGCGCGCTCGTGCGACGATGAACAGGTCCGGCATGATGGCGCGGGCCGACAGGGTCACGAACAGGTTCTCGGCGTCGCCCTCGAGTGCCGCGATCAGCGCGCTGGCACGTTCGATGCCGGCGGCGCGCAGCGTGGAGTCGAGCGTGGCATCACCGACCACGGTCGGGTACGCCACGTCGGCCACCCGATCGGCGTCGACGTCGACGACGACGACGGAGTGTCCGGTGGTGATCAAGTCGTCGGCAACCGCCCGGCCGACCCGGCCCCACCCGCAGACCACGGTGTGGCCTGTCAGCTTGTTGATCTCTCGGTCCATCAGCCGCCTCCCGACGAAGTCTCGCAGTTGTCCCTCCACCACCACCTGGACTGCCAGGGTGAAGGTGTACAGCACCGTCGAGACACCGGTGATGATGATGATGATCGTGAACCACTGCTCGAGGTTGTTGAACTCCTGCAGCTCTCGGAACCCCACCGTGGTGACGGTGGTGACCGTCTGGTAGGCGGCATCGGTCAGGCTCATGCCGAACAGCCAGTAGCCGATCGTGCCGACGATGCCGACCGCGATCACCATGGCGATCGCGCGCTGGAGGCGTCCGATCGCGGTGTAGTTCACGTTGCGACGGTAGCCCGCCGCCGACCCGTGGGCCGGGTTGCTCGGCCGGTGTCGCGGCGAGTCGGTTCAGCGGCCGTGCAGCACTTCGCGAATCAGCGGTTCGTAGTGTTCGAGCGGGTTGCTGACGTAGTCGGCGTCGAAGGCCGTCTGGTCGTACTTGGCGCAGAACTCCTCGGTGTAGTCGAAGTACGGCGAGTCGCGGTGCTGGTCGCGGGCGTTCTTGTCGAGGCCGATGTAGTCCCAGAAGTAGTAGCCCTGGAACTCGCCGTGGTGCTTGACCATGAAGTGGTTGGCCTCGGAGACGAACGGCTTGAGGATGCCTGCCGCGATGTCGGGGTGGGCGTACGGGCTGAGCGTGTCGCCGATGTCGTGCAGCAGTGCGCACAGCACGTACTCGTCGTCGCGCCCGTCCTTCTCGGCCCGTGTGGCGGTCTGCAGGCTGTGTTCGAGCCGGTTGACCGGGAAGCCGCCGTGGTCGAACTCCAGCGCTCGCATGAGATCGATCACCCGATCGGCGACCATCGACTGCGTGATCTGGAGCTGTGGCGCAATGATCGCCCAGTCCTCGGCGGTCGACTCCTCGAACGACTTGAAGGTGGTGCGCTGGTGGTCGGTGGTCGATGTCATCGCTGTGGCTCCTCTGATGCCGGACGTGTTGCGATTGGTGTCAGACACCAATCGCAACATCGGGTTCAACTTGCTTGGGCGTCCTGAATTGCTCGCCAGACCTTTTCGGCGGTGGCGGGCATGTCGATGTGGCGAACGCCGAGGTGCGCCACGGCGTCGACGACGGCCGACTGGACCGCAGGTGTCGAGCCGATCGTGCCGGATTCGCCGATGCCCTTGGCGCCGAGCGGGTTGACGAAGGTCGGGGTCTCCATGTGGATCACCTCGAAGCTCGGCAGTTCGGTGGCCGAGATCATGCCGTAGTCGGCCAGGTTCGACGTGATCGGGTTGCCGTCCTCGTCGTAGCGCACCTCTTCGAGCAGCGCCTGGGCGGTGCCCTGAGCGATGCCGCCGTGGATCTGGCCGTCGAGCAGCAGCGGGTTGATCACCCGGCCGGCGTCGTCGCACGCGATCTGTCGGAGGTGCTTGACCTGGCCGGTGTCGGCGTCGACTTCGACGACCGCGACGTGCGCTCCGAATGGGAAGGTGGCCTGGCTCGCCTGGAAGCGGGTGGCCGCCGTGAGGTCGTCGCCGCCGGCCTTGGCGGCCACGGCGAGGTCGGCCCATCCGGTCGACACCGCCGGTGTGCCGGCAACGTGGAACGAACCCGTGTCGGTGTCGAGCACGATGTCGGCCACGTCGGCTTCGAGGACCTGGGCGGCGAGTTCCTTGGCGCGGTCGACCAGTTCGACCGCTGCCTGGTTGACCGCAGCGCCTCCCTGCTGCAGCGACCGCGATCCCATGGTGCCGCCGCCGGACGGCACGAGGTCGGTGTCGCCCCAGATCAGCGTGATGCGATCCATCGGGATACCGGTCTGATCGGACGCGATCATCGACCAGGCGGTGTCGTGGCCCTGCCCGTGCGGCGACGTGCCGGTGTAGACGAGGGCCGAGCCGTCGTCCTGTACCTCGATCTTGGCGGCCTCGCTCATGTCGCCGACGCCGCCGGTGACCTCGACGTACACACTGACGCCGATGCCGAGCAGCTTGGTGTCGCCGGCCTCGCGCCGACGTGCCTGGTCGGCGCGCAACTCGGCGTAGCCGGCGGCTTCGAGCGCCTTGTCGAGGGACGCCTCATAGTCGCCGACGTCGTAGGTCTGGCCGATCGAGGTCGTGTGCGGCTCGAGGAACTTCGGGATCAGGTTGACCCGGCGCACCTCGGCGGCATCCATGCCGATCTCCGCAGCGAACATGTCCATCGCCCGCTCGGCAGCGGCCGTCGCCTCGGGTCGACCTGCCCCTCGGTAGGCGACGGTCGGGGTGGTGTTGGTGACCACGGAGGTTGCTCGCATCTCGATGTTCGGGATGTCGTACACCGCCGAGGTCATCGGACGGCCGAACGCGACAGGCAGGATCGTGCCGAGTTCTCCGAAGGCGCCGCAGTCCTGGATGACACGCTCTTGCAGGTGCGTGACACGACCGTCGCGGCTCCCGCCGATCGTGACGTACTGCAACTGCGCGCGGCCGTGGCCCAAGGCCATCATCGACTCGCTGCGAGTTTCGCGCCAGGTGACCGGTCGGCCGATGCGCTTGGCGATCGGGCCGAGGAGGATCTCTTCGGGGTAGGTGCCGATCTTGGCGCCGAACCCTCCACCGACGTCGGGGGCGATGATGCGCACGGCGTCGGCCTCGACGCCGTTGGCGGCGACGATCGGGTCCTTGATCCCTTGGGAGTGCTGGGTGGACACCCACTGGAGCAGTCGACCGTCGACCCAGGCAGCGGCGGAGCCGCGCACTTCCAACGGGCACGGGGCGACGCGCTGGTTCATGAAGCGGCCGGTGACGACGACGTCGCAGTCGGCGAAGAACTCATCGGTGTTGGTGTTGTCGGGCACCCCGACGGCGGTGGTGTCGATGACGACGTTCGACCCGGCGTCGGGGTACAGCAGCGTCTCCGACGTCATCGCGGCTTCGACATCGACGAGCGTCGGGAGGAAGTCGACGTCGACGAACACGGTGTCGGCGGCATCGGCAGCCTGGGCAGCGGTCTCGGCGGCGATCGCCACGACCGGTTCACCGACGTAGCGGACCTTGTCCGACGCGAGCAACGTACGGGCCACGGTCGGGTTGAACGCCGATGGCACCGGCTCGAGTTCGAGACTCTCCGCGGTGAAGATGCCGAGTACGCCGGGCATGTCCTTGGCCGCGTCGACGTCGATCGACAGGATGGTTCCGTGCGCGACGGCGGAACGCGCGTAGGCCACGTGCGCCGCGCCGACGAGCACCTCATCGGTCAGGTCGTCGACGTACACGCCTCCCGTCGTGAGAAACTTCGGGTCTTCCTTGCGCTGAACTCTGGTCCCCAGAACGCTGCCGGCCACGTGTGCCCCCTTGATCGGTCGGATTGGTGATCGCGAACCTAGTCGGCGGGAGACGTCTCGGGCCCAGCCGTGCGCACCGCGAAGATCTGGGTGACCACGTTGTAGGGCCAACCATCAGGGAGCGTTCGTGGCACCGGGGGCAAAGGCAGGATCGTCGAACGTTGGTCGCCCTCCTCGACGAAGCCGATTTCCTCGCGGGCGGCCTCGCGGACGCCGTCGTCGGTGCGGAGCCGTTCGACCTCTCCGGAGAGCTGGCCGTTGACACGCTGGAGCTCGGCGAGTTCCGCCTGGCGCTGGTCGAGCTGTTCGTCCTGGTCGAACCATGTGCCCAACGGGAGGACGAACACGGCGGCGGCGATCGTGCCCATCACCAGCAGCACGAAGAGTCCGCCGAACAGGGCGAACTTCGGGCGGCGGAAGATCCGTTTCTCGACCGGGATCGGGCGCGTGAAGTCGCCGAGACGCGATCGTCCCTCGTCGGACGCGTTCGCTGGTTCCTTCGGCCTCGGGATCGAGGTGGTCTTCGACCGACTCACGGATCACAGTGTCGCAGACTGCGCCCCGAACTCCCCGTCATCATCGCCGCCTATGGTTGGCCGATGCCTGCCGAACCGACACCGACTCGCTCCGTGCTCCCGATGCCCGACCATGTGCCGACCAGCGGTTTCAAGTACGACGCCACCGACCCCGGGCGCGGGTTCCCGGCGATCGAGCCGCTGCGGCCACCGGCCGGGGCACCGAACGTGATCATCGCGTTGATCGACGACTGCGGATTCGGTGCGTCGACCGCGTTCGGTGGCCCGATCGACACCCCGACCGCCGATCGGCTCGCTGCTGGAGGTCTGCGGTACAACCGGTTCCACACGACAGCGCTGTGCTCGCCGACGCGGCAAGCGATCCTGACCGGCAGGAACCATCACTCGGTCGGCATGGGTGCGATCGCCGAGATGGCGACCTCCGCGCCGGGCTACAACTCGGTGCGACCGCACAGCGCGGCGCCGCTCGCCGAGGTGCTCCAGCTCAACGGCTACTCGACCGCCCAGTTCGGCAAGTGCCACGAGGTGCCGGTCTGGGAGACCAGCCCGATGGGGCCGTTCCGGCAGTGGCCGACCGGGAGCGGGTTCGAACACTTCTACGGATTCATCGGCGGCGAGACCAACCAGTACTACCCGGCGATCTACAACGACACCGTTCCGGTCGAACCGGACCGGACCCCGGAGGAGGGCTACCACTTCACCGAGGACATGACCGACCACGCGATCGAGTGGGTCCGCCAGCAGAAGGTGTTGATGCCGGACAAGCCGTTCTTCGTGTACTGGGCGCCCGGAGCCACGCACGCCCCCCACCATGTGCCCGAGGAGTGGTCGGCGAAGTACAAGGGCCGTTTCGACGACGGATGGGACGCGCAGCGCGACCGGACCTTCGCTCGACAGATCGAACTCGGGATCATCCCGCCCGACGCGGAGCTGACCGAACGACCCGACGAGATCCCTGGTTGGGACGACATGCCCGACGATCTCAAGCCGGTGCTCGCTCGCCAGATGGAGGTGTACGCCGGCTTCCTCGAACACACCGACCACCATCTCGGGCGTCTCGTCGACGCCGTCGACGAGCTGGGCGCTGCTCGACAACACGATCATCTACTACGTGATCGGCGACAACGGCGCCTCCGCGGAGGGAACGCCCACCGGCACGTTCAACGAGCTGATGACCCTCAACGGCGTGACCGACGTCGAGACCACCGAGTTCATGGCGGCACGCATCGACGACTTCGGCACGCCCAAGGCGTTCAACCACTACGCCGTCGGCTGGGCGCATGCGATGGACACCCCGTATCAGTGGACCAAGCAGGTCGCCTCGCACTGGGGCGGCACGCGGAACGGCACGGTCGTGCACTGGCCTGCCGGGATCGGTGCCGCGGGTGAGATCCGTCAGCAGTTCCATCATGTGATCGACATCGCTGCCACCGTGCTCGACATCGCCGGTCTGCCACATCCGCAGGAGGTGAACGGGGTCGCGCAGCAACCGCTTCACGGCGTCAGCATGCGGTACTCGTTCGACGAGCCCGATGCAGAGGACGCCCGCGACACCCAGTACTTCGAGATGTTCGTCAACCGCGGGATCTATCACCAGGGCTGGACCGCGGTGACCCGCCACAGCACCCCGTGGGTGATGGAGGAGAACCCCAAGATCACCGATGACGTCTGGGAGCTGTACGGCCCCGACGACTGGACACAGTCGAACGACATCGCTGCCGACAACCCGGAGAAGCTCGCCGAACTGCAGCGGCTGTTCATGATCGAAGGGACGCGTTTCAACGTGTTCCCGCTCGACGATCGCCGTGTCGAACGGTTCAACAGCGACCTCGCTGGTCGGCCGGTGCTGATCCAGGGCAACTCGCAGCTGCTGTTCCGGGGGATGAAGCGGCTCTCGGAGTCGAGCGTGCTCAACGTGAAGAACAAGTCGCACGCAGTGACCGCCGAGATCATCGTGCCCGACGGCGGTGGCACAGGTGCCCTGATCGCCCAGGGCGGTCAGTACGGAGGCTGGTCGTTGTACATGCACGACGGTCGGCTGGCGTACTGCTACAACACGTTCGGGCTCGAGCAGTACAAGACCTACAGCGAGGGAGTCGTCGCCGCCGGCGAGCACCAGGTGCGCATCGAGTTCGACTACGACGGCGGTGGCCTCGGCAAGGGTGGAGACGTCACGCTGTACGTCGACGGTGACGCGGTGGGGACCGGTCGTGTCGAAGCGACCGTCCCGATGATCTTCTCCGCCGACGAGACGACCGACCTCGGCGAGGACTCCGCCACGGCCGTCAGCGACGACTACGCACCAGGCCACAGCAGCTACAACGGTCGCATCAACTGGGTGCAGATCGATCTCGACGAAGCCGCAGAGGACTTCGACCACCTGATCTCGCCGGAGGAACGCCTGCGCATCGCCGTGTCCCGGCAGTGAGTCGGGCCGGCGCGTCAGTGGGTCAGCTCAGTGGGGCGAGCGCGCTGCGGCCGCGGTACTCGGCGGTGTCGCCGAGCTGCGCCTCGATGCGCAGGAGCTGGTTGTACTTGGCGACCCGGTCGCTGCGCGCCGGCGCACCCGCCTTGATCTGGCCGCAGTTGGTGGCAACGGCGAGGTCGGCGATGGTCGAGTCCTCGGTCTCGCCCGAGCGGTGGCTGAGCACCGAGGTGTAGCCGTGGCGGGTCGCCAGCTCGACGGTGTCGAGCGTTTCGGTGAGCGAGCCGATCTGGTTGACCTTGATCAGGATCGAGTTCGCGGCCTTCTTCTCGATGCCGGTCTGCAAGCGCGCCGAGTTGGTGACGAACAGGTCGTCACCGACGAGCTGCACCTTGTCGCCGATGGCGGCATTGAGCGTCGTCCAGCCCTCCCAGTCGTTCTCGTCCATGGCGTCCTCGATCGACACGATCGGGTAGTTCTCGACCAGACGCTTCCAGTAGTCGGTCATCTCCGACGGCGACAGCACCTTGCCTTCGCCCTCGAGGTGGTAGGCGCCGTCGCGGAAGATCTCGCTGGTGGCGGGGTCGAGTGCGATCGCGATGTCGTCGCCCGGGGTGAACCCGGCCTTCGTGATCGCCTCGACGAGGATCCGGATCGCCTCCTCGTTCGAGTCGAGGTTCGGAGCGAACCCGCCCTCGTCGCCCACGGCGGTCGACAGCCCACGCTCGTGGATGATGCCCTTGAGGACGTGGTACGTCTCGGTACCCCAGCGCAGCGCCTCGGAGAAGCTCGGCGCGCCGACCGGCATCACCATGAACTCCTGGAGATCGATCGAGTTGTCGGCGTGGACGCCACCGTTGATGACGTTCATCATCGGGACGGGCAGTACGTGAGCGTTGGGTCCGCCCAGGTAGGTGTACAGCGGCACGTCGAGTTCGATGGCAGCGGCTTTCGCGATGGCGAGGCTCGCGCCGAGCACGGCGTTGGCGCCGAGCCGCGACTTGTTGGCAGTGCCATCGAGGTCGAGCATCACCTGGTCGAGCAGGCGCTGGTCGATCGCGTCGAAGCCTTCGAGCGCATCGGCGATCTCGTCGTTGACGAACGCGACCGCCTTGCGCACGCCCTTGCCGCCGTATCGGTCGCCGCCGTCACGGAGTTCGACCGCCTCGTGCTCACCGGTCGACGCCCCGGACGGCACCGCAGCGCGGCCCCGGGCGCCGGAATCGAGCAGCACGTCGACCTCCACCGTGGGGTTCCCGCGGGAATCCAGGATCTCGCGTCCGGTGATGCTGAGGATGTCGCTCATGGTCCCAACGTATCGGAGGGATCGGGGCGGCTCCGAGAGCCATACGGCCCAGATTCGGTGCCGTCGGCGATCTTTCAGGCAATTTCTGCTCAAGTCGCTCACCCGGGGCGCCGATGGAGGCGACATGGAACCCTTGGATCCGACACCGCGGGGCGCGACACTGCCGCCACCCGGGGATGCCGTCGCGCCGCGGGCTGTCGTGACAGCTCAGATGCCCGCGGTGTCGTCGGACGTTGCATCTCCGTTGCCACCACCGCCGGCACCGGCCCGACCGTCCGGTGGCAGTGTTGCCGAGCCGAGCCCGTCGTGGTCATCGGCCTCGACGACCTCGCCGGCTCATGCAGCCGCATCATCGACGCTTCGTCCGCCGGCGAACGTTCGACCGATGGCACCGTGGCGGATCGCCGGCGCGGCTTCGCTGACGGCCACGTTCGCGCTGATGGGCTGGCAGGTGCGGGGCCTGATCGACGACCAGGGTTGGTCGAGCGGCCTGATGTGGGCGTCGGTCGCAACTGGCCTCGTCACGGCGTTGTGCGTACTGGTGTGGACCTGGATCGCCACGGACAACGCCCGCCGTCTCGTGCAACCCGCAGTTCGCAGCAGTCTGCCGGACCCGAAGGCTGCGGCGCTGACCTGGGCGGTGCCGTTTGCGCTGGTCGGCGTCGCGATCGGAGCGGTCGCCATGCTCGGCTCGCAAGTCGACCCCGGTGACGACCAGAGCGTGTCGGCGCTCCCGCTCGCCGTTGCGGTGATCGCTCTCCTGCTCGCCATTCCGATGACGTACCGCCCGCTCGCCCACCTCGCCGGTGTCGTGCGACAGGTCGGTGGCTACTCGGTTCGCCTTGCGCAGTGGATGTGGGTGCCGGTCGTGCTCGGTGTCGTCGGTATCGCCTCGATCGTGGCGCTTCGATTCGCCGGCTTCGACGACGGCGATGCCACCGACAGCGCAGGCTGGGCTCCGCTGTGGGTCGTTGCCGTCGTCGGGATCGCTCCGTGCCTCATCGTCGTGCTGCTCGCATGGAGGGCAGCAGCATCGGTCGAGGACGCGATCAACGTGGCGTCCATGCGCCGGCGGGGTGGGTCGTCGACTGGTCCGTCCGGCTCGAAGGGCGCTCCCAAGGCGCGTACCGTCCGCCGCGGTCTCGGGCCCGATCGAGTCGCCCGGATCGAACTGGTGCCCGGGGCCGAACTGCTCCGGCTGGTCATCGTGACCCTGGTCGCGGGCCTCGCGATGCTCAGCGTGGTCGGCGCGGTGGTCACCACCATGCTCTGGCTCGACTCCAACGAGAACGGTTTGCAGGAGATCGAACGTGAGCGCACCTGGGACACGCTCGATGCGCTCCGTGCAGCGTCGACCGGCGTGACGATCGCCCTGCTTGTGGCTGCGAGTGCGTGGTCGTTCGTGATCGTGCTCAACGTCCGCGCGGCATCGGGTCGGCGTCGCAACCCGATCATCGCAGCGGTCGCATGGCCGGTGGCTGCCGGCGCGGTGTGGTGGATCGCCGACCGTGTGATCGTCGACGCATCGATCGGCCGAGTCGTGCTCGGTTTCGCCGCCCAGGCGGCGGTGCTCCTGGTGCCGTTCCTGGTGCTCGAGCGCAGCGCCGAAGCCATCGAAGCGCGCCGCACCCCGCTGCGTATCGTCTACGTGCTCGCCGTGGTGCTCCTGGTTCACGTGCAGGGCCTCGGTGGCCTCTCGAGGCTCCCGGACAGCTTCACCACCACCGATGTCGGTCGCCTGGCCGGCTACCTCGCCATCGGCGCGCTGATCCTGTTGTGCACCACGCTCGCCGTGACCGAAGCGTGCCGCTCGCTGTGGCGTGCGTGCCGCTACGAAGCCGACCACCACAACATGCTCGTCGGCCAGCGGGGCACGGCCACCGAGGTCGAACGGGAACCGGTGGCGGGCCGATGACGCACCCGGACGACGGCCCGCAGCACCCTGCTCCGACGCTTCCGTCCGGAGCCCCGCCGCCCCCATCGCCATCGTCCGCGCCGCCACCTGCGCCCTTGCCGCCTGCGCCTCCGTCTGCTTCGCCGCCGCCGCCACCGCCGCCCACCGTCCCCGCCACCGCCGCCCGCTCCGTCCCCGCCGCCGCCGCCCGCCGGTGCAGCTCCGTCGGCAGCGACAGCAGAACCGGCCACTCCATCGCCGGCTTCCCCACCGCCCTCGCCTGCGGCGCAACCCGCCGTTGCTGCTGTGGACCCCCTCGCCGGGCATTCGTTCACGCCTCTGCGATCCGAACCCCCGCCACGTCTGTTCGCGACGTGGTGGTTGCGATACGTGTTGGCACTGTCGCAACTGGTCGGAATCGCCGTGGTGCTGATGCGCGAGTACGACACGCCGGGCGGGATGGACGCACTGTTCGTCGTGATCCCGCACCTGATGGCTGCGGTGATGCTCGTCGGGTGGAGTGCGCTGGCGATGATCGATGCGGCACGTCTCGTGCCGGCCACCCGCTACCGCCGCCGATCGCGTGCGTGGGTGGCGGTGACGCTGTGGCTCGTGGCGTTCGCGGCGCCGGTGGCGGCGATCGCCGTCATCCGGTGGGTGCGCGACCGGTTCGCCGACAGCGGCGACGACCTCGTCCCGGCGGCCATCGGAACGTTCGCCGTGCTGGTCAGCTTCGTGCTGGTGTGGCTGCCGTTCCGCTACCACGTCCGCCAGGCGCATCGCATCGGCGCGCCGGTCGGTGTGGTCGCTGCATGGTTCTGGCTGCCACTCGTCGCTGCGGTCGGGGTGCTCGCAGCAATGGCGCTCGGGCTCCACGATCTGCTCGCCGACGGCGGCTTCACCGACCTCGAGCGAACCGTGCAGGTGGCGGTGCTCTACGGGGTGCCGGCGCTGGTCTTCGCGATGTCGACCTGGCGGGCGACGACGGTGTTCGACGAGGTCATCGAGCTGCGCTGGATGCGGTGGCGGAGCGAGTGGGAGCAGACGTTGACGGCACTTGCCGCACAGCCTCCTCCCGGTCCCGAGGCATCGCCGGTGATCAGCCGGCCTTGATCTCGTCCCACAGTGCGTCGAGGGTCACGAGGTCGGCGGCGCGGAGGTCGATCGAACGTTCTGCGGCGAGGCGTTCGACGCCTTCGAAGCGAGTGCGGAACTTGTCGGTGGCGGCGCGCAGCGCGAGTTCCGGATCGATGTCCAGATGTCGGGCGACGTTGACCACAGCGAAGAGCAGGTCGCCGAGTTCTTCGGTGGTTGCCGTGTCGGCTGCGTCGGGATCGTCGAACGCGTCGCGAAGCTCTGCGGTCTCCTCGTCGATCTTCGGGAACGCACCGTTCACGTCGGGCCAGTCGAAGCCGACCTTCGAGGCCTTCTTGCCGACCTTGGCGGCATAGGCGAGTGCGGGCATCGATCGTGGGATGCCGTCGAACACCGACGTGCGGCCCTTCTCTTCGCGTTTGATGTCGTCCCAGTTCGACAGCACCTCGGTCGTGTCGAGGTCGTCGCCGACCAGGTCGCCGAACACGTGCGGGTGGCGTCGCACGAGCTTGTCGTGGATGCCGTTGGCAACGTCGGCGATGGTGAATCGGCCCTCCTGTTCGGCGATCGTGGCGTGGAACTCGATCTGGTAGAGCAGGTCACCGAGCTCCTCGACCAGATCGGCATCCGCATCCGCATCGGTGCCGGCGTCGGCATCGCCGCCGACGTCGCTGGAGGTGTCGAGCGCGTTGACGGCGTCGACGACCTCGTAGGCCTCTTCGAGGAGGTACGGGACGAGCGAGTCGTGGGTCTGTTCGATGTCCCACGGGCACTGCTCGCGCAGGGTTCGGGTCAACTGGTGGAAGCGGACATAGGCCGCGCCCACCGGCGCGCCGAGTCGCGGGATCCACAGCGAGGTGAGGTGGTCGGCGTCGATGGTGCGGTCGACGTCGGCCCACGTGGTGGCGACGATCTGCTCGTCGGGTGTACCGAGTGCGTGGAGCAGTGTGACCGGTTCGTCGCCGGAGGCTTCGTCGACTGCCAGCTTGATGTCGGACAACACCCAGTTGGCGTGGGTGTGAGCGACGAGGAGTGGACCGGTGTCGCCGGCGGCGGCGGTGGCGAACTCGTGGCCGTCGATCAGGCGGACTCCGGCCTCGACCGGGTCGAGGCCGAGACGGGCCCAGGCCACGTCGAGGAACGACATTGCCGGACGGATGTCGCAGTCGACGTCGTCATTGGCGAGCAGATGGCGCACGGTGCGTTCGAGTACGAGCGGCGAACCCGGCACCGCGTAGAGGACCTCGCCGTGGGTTGTCGCGGCGGCGACCAGGGTGTCGGCGATCTCGGTGTAGACGTCGTCGAAGGTGTCGGCGGATTCGTAGAGATGGTCGAACGTGGTGGCGTCGGCCACGAGATCGGCCGACGGATGGATCGAGGTGCGCAGGAAGCGGTGCGTGGCCTCCTCGATCGCAGAACGGGTGTCGACGGTGACGTGTTCGTGTCCGCCGGGGCCGAGGCCGACGACGACGATCCGTGGTCGTTCGGCGGTGGTCATCGTCAGCCCAGCGGGACGACTTGGCCGGTGGTGGCGTCGAAGGTGCCGTAGCGAGGGCTGACGAACACGTCGGCGTCGGCGAGTCGTGCGGCGGTGTCGAGCGCGGCGGTGACTGCGTCGGCGTCGGCAGCGACGAGCTCGTCGAAGGTGCGGAACTCGAGCACGACCCAGGCGAACTCGTTGCCGAGCTGATCGAACAGCGGCGAGCTGTCGACGGCGTTGTCGGCCGACAGCGAGGCGGCGACTTGCACGAACGGGACGTCGCCGGCCTCGGCGATCTGATCGGTGGTGAGACAACCGATGTCGCCACCCGCCTCGCCCAGGCTCGGGTCGAGGTTCTCCGCCGCGAGAAGCGCGGCGAAGTCGCCGCCGCTGGTCAGGTCGTCGGCGATGCGGGTCGCGGTGTCCTCGCTCTCGACGACGATGCCGTTGATGCAGATGGTGCCGCTCGAGTCGAGCCCCGCGTCGTAGCGCACCGCCGCTTCGTCAGGGCTCAGTCCTGTGGCGTCTTCGGCGGCAACCTGCTCCTGGATCCACGTGGTGATCTCTGCGCGAAGCGCTTCGGCGGGCAGCAGCTGGTCGGCCGGCGCGCCGAGCTCGAGGAGCTGTGCCTGGAAGTCGTCGTCGGTGAGGGTGGCGTCGCCGACCCTCGCGACGTTGCTGCTGTCGGAGAACGTTGCGCACCCGGTGGTGAATGCCGCAACGGCGGTGACGGAGAGTGCGAGCAGGACACGTCGATTCACCCGCCGCACGCTACCGCCCCCGGTTCCCCGTGCCCAGGGCACCGGGAACCACGATCGGATTCCTGGTTCCCCGTGCCCGGGGCATCGGGAACCACGATCAGGAGTCGTCGGGGACGAGGTCGGCGAGGAAGCCGGCGAGGAACGTGCTGGGGTCGGTGCTGCGGGGGAGTGGCACCACCAGTTGGCCGAGGTCCTCTTTGTACTTGGCGCCCTTCGAGATGCGCCGAAGTCGCATCGTCTCACTCAGCTTCAGCTCCAACGGGCCGAGCTTTGCGCTGCCGCCGGTCGACGCCGAGCCGGAGATCTGGATGTCGTCGATGCCCAGCCGGTGACACTCGGCGCGCAGGTAACCCACCTGCATGAGTGCTGCAGCCGGCGCCGGGAGCGGACCGTAGCGGTCCTCCCACTCGGCGCGGATGTCGTCGACCTCGGCGGCGGTGGTGACGGCAGCGAGGCGGCGATACGCCTCCAGTCGCAGCTCCTCCTTCTCGACGTAGTCGGCCGGGAGGAATGCGTCCGTCGGGACGTCGAGCTTGATCTCGCTCGGCGCGTCCGGCTGCGGCTCGCCCTTCATCTCGCTCACGGCCTCGGTCACCATCTGGCAGTAGAGGTCGTAGCCGACCGCAGCGATGTGGCCCGACTGGGATTCGCCCAACAGGTTGCCGGCGCCGCGGATCTCGAGGTCGCGCATGGCGATCTTGAATCCCGAACCGAGTTCGGTCGACTCGCCGATCGTGCGCAGGCGCTCGTAGGCCTCCTCGCTGAGGATCTTGTCGCGCGGGTGGAACAGGTAGGCGTACGCCCGCGATCCGGAGCGGCCGACCCGACCGCGCAGCTGGTGCATCTGGCCGAGGCCCAGGAGATCGGACCGTTCGACCACCAGCGTGTTCACGGTCGGCATGTCGATGCCCGACTCGATGATCGTCGTGCACACGAGCACGTCGTACTGGCCGTCCCAGAAGTCCTGCACGACGGTCTCGAGCGTGCCTTCGTCCATCTGCCCGTGGGCGATCGCGATGCGGGCCTCGGGTACGAGCTGGCGCAGACGCGCCGCTGCGGTGTCGATCGACTGCACTCGGTTGTGGACCCAGAACACCTGGCCCTCACGCAGGAGCTCACGTCGGATCGATTCGACCGCCACACGTTCGTCGTACTCGCCGACGTAGGTGAGAATCGGCATGCGATCGGCCGGCGGGGTCTGGAGGAGCGACAGGTCGCGGATTCCGACGAGCGACATCTCGAGCGTGCGTGGGATCGGGGTGGCGGAGAGCGTGAGGACGTCGACGTTCGTCTTCATCTTCTTCATCGTCTCTTTGTGCTGCACGCCGAAGCGCTGCTCCTCGTCGACGATCAGCAGCCCGAGATCCTTGAACTTCACGTCGTTCGCGAGCAGGCGGTGGGTGCCGATGACGCAGTCGACCTCGCCGGACTTGACGCCTTCGATCACCTGCTTGGCCTGCCCGGCGGTCAGGAACCGAGACAGCGTCTCGACGCGGATCGGGAAGCCGGCGAATCGGTCGGCGAACGTGTTCCCGTGCTGTGTGGCGAGGAGCGTCGTCGGCGCGAGCACGGCGACCTGCTTGCCGTCCTGGATTGCCTTGAACGCGGCGCGGATCGCCACCTCGGTCTTGCCGAAGCCGACGTCGCCGCACAGCAGGCGATCCATCGGATGGGCGAGTTCCATGTCGCCCTTGATCGCCTCGATCGCCGTGCGTTGGTCGGGTGTCTCGACGTAGGGGAACGCCTCTTCCATCTCGTGCTGCCACGGGGTGTCCTGTGGGAACGAGTGGCCCTCGGCATTGACGCGCTTCTGGTACAGGACCACGAGCTCCTGAGCGATCTCGCGCACGGCCGAGCGGACCTTGCTCTTGGTCTTCGCGAAGTCGGACCCGCCGAGCTTGTGCAGCTTCGGTGCCTCGCCGCCGACGTACTGGCGCAACGTGTCGATCTGGTCGGACGGCACGTACAGCTTGTCGCCGCCCTTGTACGAGATCAGCAGGTAGTCGCGTTCGACGCCGCCGATCGCCCGCTTGACCATTCCCTCGTACTTGCCGACACCGTGCTGGTGGTGCACGACGAAGCTGCCGGCCTTCAGGTCCTCGAACGTGCTGGCGCTCTCGCGCTTGGCCTTGCGGGCGGTGCGGTGAGCTCGCCGGCGGCCGGTGAGGTCGCTCTCGGCGACGATCGCCACCTTCGCGTTCGGGAGCGTGACGCCCCGGTGGAGTGGGGCGACGGTGACGCTCCCACCGACGGGCAACGGCCGGCCGGGCTCGACCACCGGGAAGTCGAGGCCGTTGTTGAGCAAGAGGTCGCGGAGGCGCTGCGCCGAGCCCGTGCCATCGGCGGCGACCACCACTCGGTAGCCCCGGCCGATCAGGTCGATGAGGCGGTCGGTGAGACCCGAACCGTCACCGGCGACCGGACCCCAGCCGGATGCTTCGACGAGTGGAGTGTCGGGTGATTCCGGTGTGGAGTCGATCGACCAGAACGAGCCGGCGGTGTCCAGCAGCGTGGCGGGGTCGGCATGCAGGCGGGGAAACGACTTGTCGGGATCGCGTGCCCAGGTGGAGGCGAGGGTGCGGGCCAGGTCGTCTTCCTCGGCGATGAGGTCGAGTGCTCGGTCGCGCATGCGGCGAGGCTCGACGAGCACGACCTTGGCTGCCTCGGGGAGCACGTCGGTGAGCAGCCGGTCGTCGTCGACGAGCCAGGGCAACCAGCTCTCCATGCCGTCGAAGTGGGCGCCCTCTGCCAGACGTTCCCACTGTTCGCGACCCCACGGCTCGGTGGCAACGAGCTGCGCTGCGCGCTCGCGCACGTCCTCGGTCGGCATCAGCTCGCGTGCGGGGAAGACGTGGACCTCGTCGAGGTCGTCGGTCGAACGCTGATCGTTGACACCGAACCGTGTGAGCCGGTCGACTTCGTCGCCCCAGAGGTCGATGCGAATGGGCGCGTCCGCGGTCGACGGGAAGACGTCGACGATCGCGCCGCGACGGGCGAACTCGCCGCGGTGCTCGACCAGTTCTTCGCGTCGGTACCCGAACTCGACGAGGCGTCGGCCGAGCGCATCGGGATCGACCTCGTTGCCGCGTCGGACGATGATCGGCTCGGTCGTCGTCGCTCCCGGGCCGAGCTTCTGCATGAGCGCGCGCACGCCGGCGACGATGATTGCGGGGCAGCGATCGGGGTCGCGCAGACGCCACAGGATGTCGAGGCGCTGACCCATCGTTTCCACGCTCGGGCTGACCCGCTCGAAGGGCAGTGTCTCCCAGCCGGGGAAGTGCACGACCTCGCCGGGCGGGAGGAACTGTGCGAGGTCGTCGGCGAGCTGGCCGGCCATCGTGCCGGTCGGGCAGCTGACCACGAGGGGCCGTCGTGACGACAGTGTCGACAGCGCGGCGATGGAGATCGGGCGCGCCACTTCCACCACGGCGAGGCGGGCATCGGGCTCGCCGAGCGCTCGTGTCAGACCGGGTTCGTCACGCAGCAGCGATGGAAGCTCGCCCAGTGCGGCGCTCGCAACGGTGCCGCGTACCGCCGTCGGTGCACCGGAGCTCACGTCGCCCACCCGCACCACCCCCCGAAAAATGCGCACGCCGCCGTCACCGGCGGGCAGATCTGCGCACGTTTCGGGTCGAGGCGACCGTTTGCGCAGGTGTCGGTGTCGCTCATTGCTTGGTGTTGTAGCGCTGCATGGCGGCCTCTACACCTCGGGCGACGATCAGCTCGACGGCGTCGGCGGCGTTGGCGATCTCGATGTCCAACAGTTCCCGCTCGCGTTTGGGCACCTTCGACAGCACGTGGCCCTTGCCGACGTCTTTGTGGTCGGGTTTGCCGACACCGATGCGTATGCGCAGGTAGTCCTGCGTCTTGAGGTGTTGGGTGATCGAACGGAGCCCGTTGTGGCCGGCGAGGCCGCCACCGGCCTTGATCTTCAGCTCGCCGGGCGCCAGGTCGAGCTCGTCCTGGACCACGATGATCTGTTCGGGTGACTCGATCCTGAATCGGCGCACGAGCGCGCTCACCGCCTGGCCCGAGTCGTTCATGAACGTGATCGGAAACGCCAACACGACTCGTTCGTCGCCGTCGGCGCCGGGCAGCTTGGCTTCGGCGACGAGCGCGTTGTCGCGCCCGCCCTTCAACGTGACGCCGCGCCGCTCGGCCAGCAACCGGATGGCTTCTTCGCCGACGTTGTGGCGCGTGCGGGCGTACTTCTCTCCGGGGTTTCCGAGTCCGACGACCAACCAGTCGTACGGATCTCCCTTGCCGATTCGGCCGAACAAACCCATCAGTGGTCTCGGGTCGAACCGGTCATCGAGCCGGTGTCGGCGGGATCACTCGCCGTCGGAGTTTGCAGCGTCGTCGCCGCCGCCGTCGCCTTCGCCCTCGCCGGCTTCGCCTTCGGCTGCTGCCTCGGCGAGTGCCTCTTCCTCGGCGTCGAGGACGGGGGTGCGCATCGTGAGCACGGTCACGACCGGTGCGTCGGCGTCGGCTTCGGCGGTGACGCCAGAGGGAAGCGGCAGATCCTCGACCCGGATGACCGAGTCCATGGTCATCTCGGTGACGTCGATCGTGACGCCGTCGGGGATGTTCCTCGGTGTGGTGCGCACCTCGAGCTCCTGCATGGTGAGGTCGACCAGGCCGTTGTGGGCCAGAACCTCTTTGGCTTCGCCTTCGAGTTGGATCGGGATCGACACCACGATCTCCTCGTTGAGGTTCACCTGGATGAAGTCGATGTGCTGCACCGAACGCTTCACCGGGTGGCGCTGAATGTCCTTGATGAGCGTGGGATACACGGTGCCGTCGACGGTGAGGTCGAGGATGGTGTTCATGCCGGCGGCGCCGGACAGGGCCTGGCGCAGCTCGCGGCGATCGACCGACACGCTGAGCGGATCCATGCCGTGGCCGTAGACGACGGCGGGGATCTTGCCTTCGGTGCGCAGGCGGCGAGCATCGGAGCTTCCGGCGCGGCGGCCAACTTCGGCGGTGAGAACGGTCTCAGACATGGTGATCGGCTTCCATCGAATCTCGTGACGGCGCCCGACGATCGGACACCAGGTCGTTACAGCAGCATCTCAAGCTATCGCCCTCTCGCTCCATCCCCTCGCTCCCGCCGATCGCCAACCCCATTCCGAAAAATGTGCGCGCCGCCGTCACCGGCGGGCCGATCTGCGCACGTTTCGGTTCAGGCTGGGTCGTTCGCTCGAAACGTGCGCAGATCGTTGCGCTCATGACGCTGGTGGGCGCATTTTTCGGAGGTCGTGGACGCGGCGGCGGTAGACCTGCTCGACCTCGTCGGCCGCTCCGTCTGGATCGTTGCGCATGTCGTCGTCGAATCGCACCGTCTGCCAGCCGACCTTGGCGATTGCTCGGTCGCGGGCCTGATCCTGCCGTTGGCCGCGATCGCCGCCGTGCCACCACGAACTGCCGGGTTCCACAGCGAGTCGGAGACGGGGCCAGGCGATGTCGATGTGGACGGTTTCGCCGCTCAGGAGTTCGACGGGGTGCTGTCGTTTCGGCTCGGGGAGCGCACGCTGTTCGAGCGCTTCGAGGAGCGCACGTTCGAGTTCGCTCTGGGTGGCACGTTCTCGACCGAGCGCTCTGTCGAGCCAGCGCTCCATGGTGGCCACGCCGTCCTTCCCCCTGCAGCGGTGCGTCTCGAGGTAGTCCGCTGCCTGGGCTGGTGTGATCAGTTCGAGATGCCATGCATCCTCGGCGGCTCGTTCGAAGCGGAACTGGTTGAAGGCTGCCGCCAATGCGAACAGCATCCGTGCGGGCGTTGCGAGGCGCAAGCCGTCGTCGCGAACGAAGTAGTCCTGTTCGTCGTACCAGCGGCTCCGATGGCAATCGACCCATGGCGCCAGCGACCGGTTGGTGGTCGTCGGCACGGTGACGTGGATTGGTGAGGCAGGCATCTTTCGCAGCCCCGCCAGTCGGGCTGCGGTCCATCCGTTCAGGTAGCCGACCGGAGCGGTGGCGATCTGGGTCGCCATGCAGCGCAGTGCGAAGGTCTCAGTGCTCGACGCGAAGCGGAACACGCCCGGGATGACCTCGACGAGCACTCCCGAGCCACGGGCACGTGAGATCGATGAGGTCGAGGTCCCGTGTTCGATCAGTTGCGATCTGGAGATCGCGCCGAATTGGCGGGCGGCGGTGTGGAAGCAGTGAGGGTGGAACACACCCGAACAGGGGGCGATGAGAACGCGAAAGCGGAACGATCATCTGAAATGTGCGCAGATCTGCCCATCCGTGACGGCCTGACGCGCCGATTTCGGGTGGGTGAGATGCGGCAGCCTCAAACGTGCGCGGATCTGCCCGCGGGCGACGCTCCACCGCGCATTTTTCGGGTGGGGGAGGGGTGGGCGCAGGATGGGCGAGGGGAGGGGGCGCGCGGGTCAGGCGAGGTTTTCGCCGTCGAAGATGTCGCTCACGCTGGTGTCGTCGAACACGGCTCCGAGGGCTTCGGCGATCAGGGGCGCCACCGACAGCACCTCGATCTTGTCGAGCTGCTTCTCCGACGGCAGGGGCAAGGTGTTGGTGAGCACCACCCGGGCGATCGGCGCGTTCTTCAGCCGGTCGATCGCTGGGCCCGTCAGGACACCGTGGGTCGCCATCGCCCACACCTCGCGTGCACCACGCTCCATCAGCAGCTCGGCGGCGGCGCAGATCGTGCCGGCGGTGTCGATCATGTCGTCGGTGATCACACACAGACGGCCCTCGACGTCACCCATCACCTCGGTGGCCTCGGCGACGTTGGTCATCCCCTTCGGGCGGCGCTTGTAGATGAACGCGAGGTCGGCGCCGCAGTCGTTGAGGTGCTGTGCCATGCGCTCGGCCACCTTGATGCGTCCGGCGTCGGGCGACACGATCACGGGCTCGGTCGCGTGCTGGCGGATGTACTCCTCGAGCACGGGCATCGCGGTGAGGTGGTCGACCGGGCCTTCGAAGAACCCCTGGATCTGGCCGGAGTGCAGGTCGATCGAGATCATCCGCTTGGCGCCGGCGGCGTTGAACATGTCGGCCACCAGGCGGGCGGTGATCGGCTCGCGACCTTCGCTCTTGCGATCCTGGCGCGCATAGCCGTAGAACGGGCAGACGGCCGTGATCCGCTTGGCGGATGCACGGTAGGCGGCGTCGATCATGATCAGGTGTTCCATGATCGCGTCGTTGATCGAGCGGTCGTCGACGCCGTAGTGGCTCTGGATGACGAACACATCCGACCCGCGGATCGACTCGCCGAATCGGCAACGGATCTCACCGTTGGAGAACTCGACGAGATTGTCGTGGCCCAGCTCGATGTTGAGGTGTGTGGCCACCTCCTCGGCCAGCTCGGGGTGTGTGCGTCCGCTGAACAGCGCCAAGCGCTTGGTGGTGACCTTCTCCATGAGCTGTGACGTCCTCCCCGACGTGGTTCGGCGCTAGCCGACTGGTGCAGTGTAGAAGGCGCCGGTCGTCGTGTTGGAAGCGACGCTGGATCCGGCCGGCAGATGTGCGTAGGGGCCGACGATTGCGGCGGGTCCGACCTCGGCGTCGTGGCCGACGGTGTGTTCGACGGCGGCCTCGGCACCCACGGCGCAGTCGACGAGGCGGGTGTCGGGGCCGATCTCGCAGCCGTCGCCGATGGCGGTGGATCCCTGCAGGATCGTGCCGGGATACAGCGTGACGTCGCGGCCGATCGTGACGGTGACGTCGATGAACGTCTGGCGGGGATCGAGCATCGTGACACCGTTCATCAGGTGCGAGCGGTTGGTGCGCGACCGCAGTTCGCGTTCGGCGAGAGCGAGCTGCCAGCGGTCGTTGACGCCCTGCGTTTCGCCGGCGGGCGCTTGGACGACGCCGATGCGGTGCCCCATTGCGCCGAGTACCGAGATCACGTCGGTGAGGTAGTACTCGCCCTGGGCGTTGTCGGTGGTGAGCTTGCGCAACGCCGGACCGAGGAGGTCACGTCGGAACGCGTAGATCGAGGTGCAGATCTCCTTGACGTCGAGTTCGTCGGGGGCGGCGTCGCGGTGTTCGACGATGCGTGCTGCTTGACCGTCGGCCTTGCGGATCACGCGCCCGTAGCCGGTGGGGTCGTCCATCAGGCTCGTGAGCAGGGTCGCGGCGTTGCCGCATTCGGTGTGGGTGTCGACGAGCTCGCGAAGCGTTTCGGGTCGCAGCAGTGGCGTGTCGCCTGGCAACACGAGGATGGTCGAGTCGTCGTCGTAGTCGTCGCCGCCGAAGGCGGTCATCCCGATCGACGCTGCGTCGCCGGTGCCGTTCTGCTCGAGCTGTTCGACGAAGGCGACGTTGGCCCAGCCGGGAGCCATCTGCTGCACCTTCTTGGTGACCTGTTCGGCGCCGTGGCCGACGACCACGGCGGTGCGTTCGGGGTGCACGTGCTCGAGGGCGTGGATGACGTGGAGCACCATCGCCCGACCGCAGATGAGGTGCAACGGCTTGGGCCGGCTGGAGCGCATGCGGGTGCCTTCGCCGGCTGCGAGGATGATGGCGGAGACGCTCATGGCTCCGGGGAGAGGATTCGAACCCCTACACGCGGCACCAAAAACCGCTGTCCTACCATTAGACGACCCCGGACTGTTCGTGTGGTTGGGCCTTCACCGTATCTCGACCGGTCGGGCGTGCCACGCAGGATTGCCCGGTGGCGTGACGGTCCGGAACCGATAGCGTGGCGACCCTTATGGGTTCTCTGATCAAGAAGCGTCGCAAGCGCATGCGGAAGAAGAAGCACAAGAAGATGCTCCGCCGCACGCGTCACCAGCGTCGCAAGTAGTCATCGCAGCGGCGACCGGTTGGTCGCCACCTCCACCGGCACGGTTCGTGCCACCACCACTCGAGCGCCCTCGTCGACCAGATCGCCGAGGGCGTTTGCGCGTTCGCCGTCGGTGAACCAGGTGGCACCGCTGCCGGCGAGCACTGGAGCAACACCGAGGCGGTCGCCGATGAGGTCACGCCACCGTGCCAGTTCGGGTTCGACGACGAGTGCCGCCGGTTCGAGATCGTTGGGCCCGTCGGCTCGTGGTCCACCGAGCTCGTCCCACACCCGGTAGGCCGCCGGGGTGCTCACCGCCAGCGGAGGAATGATCAGCGTGACGACGCGGTCGACGTGGGGGAGTGGGTCGACGATCTCGCCGATGCCGCGCACCCGTGCCCGACCGCCGACGAGCGAGAACGGGATGTCGGCGCCGAGTGCCGCAGCACGGGCCAGCTCGGCGGGGGTCGTGGGGAATTCCCCCCAGCTCAGGACCGAGGCGGCGTCGGTGGAGCCGCCACCGAGGCCCCCGCCGTGTGGAATCCGTTTGTCCAGGTGGACGGCGGCGGTGCGGTCGTCGCCGAGGAGGGTGAGCGCTCGTGCCACGAGGTTGCTGTCGTCGAGGGGCATGCCGTCGGCGAACGGCCCTGACGCCGTGAGTCCCGAGCGGCCGGGTGTGACGGTGAGGACGTCGTGCAGATCGAGACTGACCATTTCGGCGTCGATCAGGTGGTACCCGTCGGCGCGGACGCCGGTGATTCGCAGCCCGAGTGTCAGCTTTGCATGTGCTCGCAGCGTGAGCGCAGCATCCGATCGTGCTGTCGGTGGGGTCACTGCGGGTGGCCTTCTGCGGCGAGGTGGGCGTCGGTGAGACGACACCAGTCGTCGACGTCGAGTTCCTCGGGTCGAGCGGTCGGGCTGATGCCCGCGGCGTCGTAGGTTGCCGGCGCGACGATGGCCGACAGGGAGCGGCGCAGCATCTTGCGCCGCTGGCCGAATCCGGCGCGTACGAGTGCGAAGAGGGTGTCGGGGTCGGTGGTGGGTGGCTCGTGCCGGGTGATCTCGACCAGGGCGGACTCGACGTTGGGCCGTGGCACGAACACCGAGGCGGGGACGTGCCCGACGACCTTGGCGTTGCCCCAGTACGCGGCCTTGACGCTGACCGCGCCGTAGGCGGGTGTGCGGGGGGCGGCGGCGAATCGTTCGGCGGCTTCGCGCTGGACCATCACGAGCATCCTCGAGATCGCCGGCACACCGTCGAGCAGGTCGCAGATCAGCGGAGTGGCCACGTTGTACGGAAGGTTGGCGACGAGCACCCAGCCGTCGCGACCGGCGAGCAGCTCGCTCCAGTCGAGGTGCATGGCGTCGGCCTCGACCACGCTGCACGTTCGCTCGTTCGGCAACGACGTCGCGGAGGACGGGCACGATGCCGCGGTCGACCTCGATCGCCATGACGTCGGCGCCGGTGTCGGCGAGTGCCGAGTGTCAACGAACCGAGTCCGGCTCCGATCTCGACCACCCGGTCGTCGTTGCCGACACGTGCGAGCTCGGCGATCCGGCGCACGGTGTTCGGGTCGGCGACGAAGTTCTGGCCGAGATCGCGACGTGGGGCGAGCGACCCACCGTCGAGGAGTTCGCGGATGGTCGGACGCGAATGCGTCACCGACGGATCTCGACCGAGACGGGCGCGTCGGTGAGGTCGGCGATGGCGGCGAACGCGGTCGTCGGCAGCACGACGTCGCCGGTCGAGTCGCCGGGCGGAAGGATCGACGTGCAGGTGACCGATCGGTTGTTGGCCAGGTTCACCACGGTGACGCGGCTGCCGGTGGTGACGCCGGGAACGATGCAGATGTTGGTGGGCACGCTGCTGCGGAAGGTGGCCCTGGCCATGATGCCGTCGATCAAGGGGCGTGACGGCACGGCGATCTCGGATTGCCCGGCGCCGGCGGCGCTCGGCGGGCCGCCGAGGAAGACGGGGGCGACGTCGCGGGTGGGGGTGTCGGGGCCGGTGGGCGACGATGTCTGGCTCGGCCGTGCTGCATCGGCGACGTCGATGTCGGCGTCGATCCCGGCGATGGCCAGGTTGGGTGCGCTGGAGTTCTCCGAGGTGTTGGCCCACCACAGTGCAGGCAGCGCCAGCAGTGTCAGTGCGGTCGCTGCAATGAAGCGGCGCCGGTCGGTGTCGGTGAGTGCCATCGGGTCGGGTTGTGTCGATGCGACGAGCGGCAGGGAGGTTCCCGTCGCCCGCTCGGTCTGAGGGCGCGCCAGCGTATCGGGTGGTTGCGTCAGCTCCGAGTCGGAGCGTGACCCTCGACCACTCTGCGCGGTCGCCTGGTTCCCCGTGCCCTGGGCTCGGGGAACCGCGATCAGAGGGCGAAGACCCGTTCGGCGTTGGCGGTGGTCGCCGCGGCGATGTCGGCGACGGGGACGTCGCGCAGGTCGGCGATGTGCCGGCCGACGTGGGGCACCCACGCCGGCCGGTTCGGTTTGCCGCGATGGGGAACCGGAGCGAGGTAGGGGCTGTCGGTCTCGACCAGCATCGAGTCGAGCGGGCAGAGCACCGCTGCGGCCTGAACTTCGGGCGCACCCTTGAACGTCACGATGCCCGAGAACGACAACAGCGCGCCGATGTCGAGGCCCCGGCGGGCTTCGTCGGGACCGCCGGTGAAGCAGTGGAAGATCGTGCGAGCGGGTACACCGACGTCGGCGAGCACGTCGAACGTGTCGTCCCAGGCGTCGCGTGTGTGGATCACGAGCGGGAGGTCGCGATCGTTCGCGAGGGCGATCTGCTCGGCGAACGCCTGCTGCTGGGTCTCGCGCGGTGAGTGGTCGTAGTAGTAGTCGAGGCCGCACTCGCCGACCGCCACGATGCCGTCGGTGTCGAGCAGGTCGGCGATCGAGTCGACCCCGTTGACTGCGTCGTGAGGGTGCAGCCCCACGGTGGCGAACACCCTCGGATGGGCGCGAGCTGCGTCGATCGCCGCGAGCGAGGTGGCCCGATCGCAGCCGACCGAGATCAGTGTCGTGACCCCGGCGTCGGCGGCCAGTGCCACTGCGTCGGCGGTTCCGTCGGGGATCCGCTCGTCGTGGACGTGGCAGTGCGAGTCGACCCACACCAGGTCGGTGGCGCTCACGACAGCCGCGGGAACAGCGCGTCGCCCTTGGTGACGGGTGAACCCGCTGTGTAGCCGCCCCACGCGGCCGCGTCGGGCAGACGTTGATCGCCCACCTCGCCCGGCAGTCCGATTCGCTGCCAGATCTCCTGGGCGGTGTCGGGCATCGCCGGTTGGGCGAGCACGGCAACGATCCGCAACGCCTCGAGTGCATCGCCCATCACGGCGTCGACCTCCGGGCCCGGCTCGGCCTTCCACGGTTCGTTCGCTTCGAGGTGGGCGTTGGTGGCGCGCACCAACTGCCAGGTGGCGTCGAGCGCCTTGCTGGGCTGGACGTCGTCCCACTGCGCGGCGGTGTCGGCGTAGGCGGTCGCCGCGACAGCCGCGAGCACGCTGTCGGGGTTGGGTGCGGTGCCGATGCCGTCGCACTTCTTGGCGACCACGGTGGCCACGCGGGCGAGCAGGTTGCCGAGGTTGTTCGCGAGGTCGGAGTTGTAGCGCGACGTGAATCCCTCGATCGAGAAGTCGCCGTCGTTGCCGTACGCGGTGTCGGCGAGCACGTAGTACCGGAACCCGTCGAGGCCGACGTCGTCGATCAGGTCGAGTGGGTCGACGACGTTGCCCGACGTCTTCGCTCATCTTCTCGCCGCCGGAGAGCAGCCAACCGCCGATCGCCCATCCCTTCGGGAGGTCGACGCCGGCCGACATCAGCATTGCCGGCCAGTAGACGCAGTGCTGGCGCACGATGTCCTTGCCGATCAGGTGGTAGTCGGCCGGCCACCAGTCGCGGTAGGCGTCGGTGCCGTCTCCGAAGCCGACGGCCGCGAGGTAGTTGGTGAGCGCGTCGAACCACACGTAGGTGACGTGCTTCGGGTCCCACGGGAGCGGAATGCCCCATTCGAGCGAGGTGCGGCTGATCGAGAAGTCGCGCAGGCCGCTCTTGATCAGCCCGATCGCCTCGTTGCCGCGATGTTCGGGTGTGAGCGCCTCGGGGTGAGCTGCGTACCAGTCGAGGAGGCGGTCCTCGAAACGCGAGAGGCGGAAGAAGTAGTTCTCCTCCTCGAAGTACTCGACGGGGCGCTGGTGGATCGGGCAGCAGTCGGCGGTGCCGTCGACGGTGACCAGTTCGTCGTCGGCGTAGTACTCCTCGCAGGCCACGCAGTACTTGCCGGCGAAGGTGTCGAGCTCGATGTCGCCGGCGTCGTAGCAGCGCTGCAACAGCTCGGCGACGGCGGCCTTGTGGCGAGGTTCGGTGGTGCGGATGAAGTCGTCGTTGCTGATGTCGAGTCGTTCCCAGGCCGCCGCGAACTTCGGAGCGATGTCGTCGGTGAAGGCCTGCGGCGTGACTCCGGCAGCTTCGGCTGCCTGCTGGATCTTGAGGCCGTGCTCGTCGGTGCCGGTGACGTACTTGACGTCGTCGCCGAGGAGGCGGTGCCAGCGGGCGAGTGCGTCACCGACGATCGTGGTGTACGCGTGGCCGAGGTGCGGCTCGGCGTTCACGTAGTAGATCGGTGTCGTCAGGTAGAACCGGCTCACGTCGAGCACGCTAGGGCCTGGATCGATCCCGGCCACCGATCGATTTCGGTCGCTCTCGTGCTGGGTGCCGCCATGCAGTCGACCGAGCGATGAGCGAACTGGCCACATTCGGTGCCTTCGCTCATCGGACGGCGATGCGAGGCCGTGTGGCGGGAGGGCTCAGCGGCGCAGGAGGCTGCTGCGACCGCGCTTCGTGTTGCGTGAGCCGGCGACGGCGATGCCCGCAGCGAAGCCGGCGCCGGCGATGCCGACCGTGCCCACCGAGGCCGCCGTGCGCCTCACGACGGACTTGGTCTGCTGGCTGAAGATCACGATCGGCCATCCGTTGCGGCGGGCGTGTCGTTCGAGCTTGGCGTCGGGATTGACCGCCACCGGGTGCCCGACCGCTTCGAGCATCGGCAGATCACTCGCGGAGTCGCTGTACGCATAGCACTGGTCGAGCTCGTAGCCGTTCCAGTTGGCGAGCTCGATCATCGCCTCGACCTTGCCCTCGCCGTAGCAGAACGGCCCGTCGAGGTCGCCGGTGTACCGGCCGTCGACGACCCGGCTGCGGGTGCCGATTCCCGACGTCATCCCGAACGAGTGGGCGAGCGGCTCGACGATCTCCTGCGGCGCCGCCGACACGATGAACGTGTCGCGCCCCGCATGACGGTGACGATCGAGGAGGCGGCGCGCTTCGGGGCGAAGCTTGGCGAGCAGGCGTGGGAGGACCTCGACGTTCAGGGCCTGCAGATCGCTCTGACGCATGCCCGACACGGCTTTCAGGATGCGAGCCTTGACGGCGTCGGTGGTGTCGTCGTCGGCGCCGAAGAGCTGGAACGACACCGCGCCGGCCGCATCGCGGGCGAACTCGACGTTGGGGATCAGCCCGGCCTTGCGAGCCTGCAGCGCGAGGGTGAACGCCGACGATCCCGAGATCAGCGTGCGATCGAGATCGAAGAACGCGGCGCTCGGACCGGAGCTCGCAACGTTGACGTATTCACTCATCGGTACCAGTCTCGCTGCTCAGACCGATTGCGAGCGCGTACACCTCACGTTTTGGTCGGCCGAGGTCCTTGGCGACCGTCGCCGCGGCGTCGCGGGTCGACGACCCGTTGGCGAGCTCGGTTCGGAGCGCGCCGCGAACGTCGTCGTCGCTGATCGGTCGCTCCTCGACCGTCGCACCGTCGAGCACCACCACGTACTCGCCGCGTGGGCCGCCGATGTCGATCTGGCCGAGGGGGCCGCGCACGATCTCCTCGTGGAGTTTGGTCAGCTCGCGGGTGACGACCACCTGACGATCGTCGCCGCAGGTCTCGCGAAGGTCCTCCAGCGTTCGAAGGATCCGGTGCGGCGCCTCGTAGATCACGATCGTGCGGTGTTCGTTGGCGATGTCGGCCAATCGTGCCGCCCGGTCTGCGCCCTTGCGCGGGATGAAACCCTCGAACACGAAACGGTCTGTTGCCAGTCCGCTGATCGTGAGTGCCATGATCGCTGCGCTCGGCCCGGGCACGGCGCTGACGTCGTAGCCGGCCTCGATCGCGGCCCGCACGATTCGTTCGCCCGGATCGGAGATTCCCGGGGTGCCGGCGTCGCTCACAATGGCGACATCACGCCCGTCGCCGAGCACCCGCAGCACGTCGTCGATTCGGCTCACCTCGGTGTGGTCGTTGCACACCGCCAGCCGCTCGGCGCGCACGCCGGCGTGTTGGAGCAGCAGCCCGGTGCGGCGGGTGTCCTCGCAGCAGATCAACCCGACGTGGGCGAGCACGTCGACGGCCCGCGGTGGCAGGTCGCCGAGGTTGCCGATCGGCGTGGTGACGAGCCAGAGGGTGCTCATGGTGTGGTCGAGTCGCCGTGGCGGACTTCGACTTCGTCGCCGACCCGCAGGCCCCAGCGACCGAACGCTCCACCCTCGGCTTCGATCACCCAGCTCGCTCGCCACACGGGGATGCCGAACCGGAACCGGTTCATGTGCATCGCCTTGACGACGATGCCGTCGTCGGAGAGGTAGGCGACATCGATCGGGAACCGCATGCCGATGGTGTGGATCCATCGGCACCGTTCGATCACGAGGGCGCCGTCGAGATGATCTCGGCCGAGCAGGCCGCGGCGCCGCGCCTGGCGGGTGTTGGCCACTTCCGCCGAGGCCAGAACGCGAGCATCGCTGACCAACCAAGCCATGCTCGCAGTGTGCCAGATCGGACGGGCGTCTCGGCGGGCGTGTCGCTCGATCCGCGCTGGGGTACGTTCGCCGTGTGACCGAATTCGTGGTGACGACGCAGACGGTCGACGATGTCGTCGTCTGACGCGTTCGAGTTGGTCGCAGTGGATGCCGGCCCGGTGGATGGCGACCCGATCCTGCGTTCGGTGGATCTCGTGGTCCCTGCGAATGGTGTGACGGTGCTGGCCGGACCGTCGGGTGCCGGCAAGTCGACGTTGCTGCGCCTGCTGAATCGGCTCGACGATCCGGTCGCCGGGGAGGTGCGCTGGCGGGGTCGAGCGCTCACCGACTGGGCACCGACGGATCTGCGTCGTCAGGTGGCGATGGTGTTCCAGCGGCCGCCGCTCTTTCCGGGCACCGTCTGCGACAACCTGCGCGTGGCGCTTCCCGACGTCGACCTCGACCGGGCCGGTCACGTCCTCGAACACGTCGGGCTCGGCGCCGAGCTGCTCGATCACGACGCCGACACACTGTCGGGCGGCGAGGCGCAGCGGATGTGTGTGGCCCGGGCGCTGCTGACCGATCCGGCGGTGTTGTTGGCCGATGAGCCGACGGCTGCGTTGGACCGGGCCGCTCGGGCGACCGTCGAAGACCTCGGTCGGATGCTGGCCGATTCCGGCGTTGCGGTGATCTGGGTGAGTCACGACACCGATCAGCTCCGTCGGCTCGCCGACCATGTGATCGTGCTCGCCGACGGGGCGGTTCGCGCCGTCGGCCATCTCGCCGAACTCGATGCCAGCAGCGACCCCATCGTCCGCCAATCGGTCGGCACCCCGTGACCCGCGCCAGATGCCTGCCCGTGTTCCCGGCCGCGGTTCCCCGTGCCCAGGGCGAAGGGAACCACGGTGTGGTCGGGCGTCTGGTGGTTCCCCGTGCCCTGGGCAACGGGGACCACGATCGCGGGTGGCTGAGATGAGCGATCGATGATCGGCGTCGAGCAGGGAGACATCGGGATCGCCGGGTTGGCGGCGTCGGGCATCCTCGTTGCGGTTGCGGTGGCGATCTCGCTGTGGCGCCAGCTCGGCCTCGAACGCAGCCTGCTGTGGGCCTCGCTCAGAGCGCTGGTGCAGCTCCTGGCCGTCGGATGGGTGTTGCAGTTCGTGGTCGACCCGGACGATCCGATCATCTACTCGGTGATCTGGATCGTCACGATGATCTCCTTCGCGGCCTACACCACGTCGCGTCGCGCCGCCGACGTGCCGAAGGTGTTGCCGCTGTCGCTGGTGGCCTACACGGCATCCGCGATCGTGGTGCTCGGCGTGCTGTTCGGGTTCGGCATCTACGACTTGGAGGGGCGCACGCTCGTGCCGCTCGCCGGCATGGTGATCGGCAATTCGCTTGCGGCCACGGTGCTCGTGTCACGCCAACTCCTGATCGCCGCCACCGAACAGCGCGGGGTGATCGAAGGTCGCCTGGCCCTCGGGCTGTCGTCGACCGAGGCGTTCCGGCCGCATCTGCGTTCGGCGCTGCGAACGGCGCTCGTTCCGCAGATCGAATCGACGAAAGCGGTCGGGATCGTGTTCCTGCCGGGAGCAATGGTTGGGCTGATCCTCGCCGGCGTCGATCCGGCCGACGCCGTCAAGGTGCAGGTGTCGGTGATGTACCTGGTGCTCGGCAGCGTGGCGACCACCACCGCCGTGATGAGCCTCGGCATCTCCCGGGAGCTGTTCACGCCCGCTCAGCAGCTGCGACGGCCCGCTCAGCGAACCGACGACTGAGACAGGCGGTCGCGCCGGTCGCGTACGCTGTGGTGGTGTTCATCGTGTGCGTTGTCGTCACCGCATTCCTTGCGTTCGCCACGTTCGGTTCGGCGATGGGCAAGATCCAGGGCATCCCGCAGATGACGGAACTGCTCGACAGCGTCGGGGTCAGCGCCTCGACCGGGCGAATTCTCGGGTTCGTCCAGCTCGTCGGTGCCGCCGGCGTCGTTCTCGGGCTGTTCGTGGCTCCGATCGGTGTGGCAGCGGCCGGCGGGCTCACGCTCTACTACCTCGGCGCAATGGCGGCGCACGCTCGTGCGAACCATCCCGTGAAGCAGGTGTTCTTCCCGTTCCCGCTCCTGGCGCTGTCGCTCGCCGCCCTGGTGCTCCGCATCGTCACCATGTGACGGGGCCGACGCAGCTCCCGCCGTTACAGATGGTGTCAGACACCATCTGTCACACGTTGAAGCGGAACTCCATCACGTCGCCGTCGTGGGCGATGTAGTCCTTGCCTTCGACGCGCATCTTGCCGGCGTCCTTCGCGGCGTTCCACGAGCCGAGCTCCAACAGTTGGTCCCACTGGATCACCTCGGCGCGGATGAACCCGCGCTGGAAGTCGGTGTGGATCCGGCCGGCACACATCGGTGCGGTCGAGCCCTCGTAGAAGGTCCACGCACGCGATTCCTTCTCGCCGGTGGTGAAGTACGTCCGCAGCCCGAGCAGGTGATAGGCGCTGCGCACCATTCGGAACAGCGCGCCTTCGCCCAGGCCGAACCCCTCGAGGATCTCGGCGCGCTCCTCGGGGTCTTCGATCGCAGCGGCCTCGGCCTCCATCTGCACGCACATGCCGATCACTTCGACGTTGTCGCCGGCGTTGTTGAACTCGGCGGCGACCATCGCCTCCTTTTCCGGGATCGACTCGATGTCGTCCTCGCCGACGTTGACCACCACGAGCACTCGCCGGTTGGTCAACAGGAAGTAGGGGGCGAGGGCATCGCGCACCTCGTCCTTCAGGCCCGCCCGGTAGAGCGGGAGGCCCTCGGAGAGCGCGTCGTAGGCGACCTGGAGGTGCTCGGTCTCCTGGGCCATCGACTTGTCGAGCTTGGCCTGCCGCTTGGTCTGATGGAGGCGCTTCTCAACGGTCTCGAGGTCGGCGAGGGCGAGTTCGATCTCGACGACGCGGAGGTGTTCGAGCGGGTCGGATGGACCGGTGATGTCGTCGTTGACGAACGCCCGGAGGACGAACACGATCGCATCGACCTCGCGGATGTTGGCGAGGAACTTGTTGCCGAGACCTTCGCCCTGGCTGGCTCCTTCGACGAGTCCGCCGATGTCGACGACCTCGACCGAGGCGTGGATGGTCTGCTTCGACTTCGACATCGCCGACAGCTGGTCGAGGCGATCGTCGGGCACCTTGGCCACACCGATGTTGGGGTCCTTCGTGGCGAACGGGTAGGGAGCGGCGAGCGCACCACCGCCGGTCAACGCGTTGTACAGCGAGCTCTTGCCCACGTTGGGGAGACCGACCAATCCGAAACGTTCCATGAGCCGCCCGAGGCTACCGACGCCCGGACCCCAGCACGTCGGCGTTGACGCGCCGTCCAACCCGAGGGGTCACGCAGCGTCCGGAGCCGGCGTCGCCGCTTGCCGTTCGATCGCGGCCAGGATCCGTTTCGCCATTGCGCTCGGCCGGGTCGTGAGTGACCGATAGGTGCACCGCACCACGATCCACCCGGCGGCTGCCAGCGTTGCGTCGACCATGCGCGAGTGCTCGACCCGATCGTGGTCTCGCCGGCGGTCGGTCCAAGCGTCACACTCGATCAGTACGGCAGTGTCGCCCACTCGAACGTCGACGGCGAGTCCCTCGACCGTCGGACGGAACTCCAGTGGCGGCAGGCCGTGGCGCCGAGCGAGGCGATCGAAGGTGAACTGCAGCATCGAGTCGGTGGGCTTGTCGTCGACCGACCAGTCGGCGATGGCGTCGCGCACCGCGGTGACTCCCGAGCGGCCGGGGCGAGCGTGTTCGGTGGCAGCAGCGTCGAGGGCTTCGAGCGTGACGAGCCCGTTGGCGATCGCATGCCCGACGGCGTCGTGCAGGCCCGGTTGGTCGACGGCGCCGAGGTCGAGCAACGTTCGCACGATGTCGGTGCACTCCACAGCGAACCGGTGCTGCGGGGTGAGCCGGTCGAGGTTGCGGGTGCGGTGGACGACGACGCCGTCGAGGCGGACGTCGCGTCGCTTCGACGTGAGCAGCACGTCGACCGGGTCGTCGTCGGGGCGGGGGATCCCCCAGAGCCGGGCGGCCGATCGGTGCGAGGCGAGGCAACCGGCGCCCACGGCCTCGACCGCAGCGATGATGCGCTGCTCGACGGTGTGTGGTGTTCCGGGCAGGCGTGCCACGTGGGGGTGCAGTTGTTCGATCGTGCCGGCGTTGATCGCCCGGTACCAGGCGGCGCGCGAGAGCCCGGATGCGTCGAGTGTGATGATGCCGTGGTGGGCGCGGGCCCAGTCGTCGAAGTCGGACAGTCGCATGCCTGGGCAGTGGGCGGCGACCCGAGGGAACCGGAACACAGACGTGCGAAACGGGGCGGTGCCGCGACGCTCAGCGATCGATGGCGATCAGACCGTCGGCGGTGGCGGTGACGATCGTTCCGTCTGCGAGCAGCGCTGCCCCGGTGAGGCACGGACCGATCGCCTCGCCGTAGCCGGCCGGGTCGCTCGACCAGGGTCGCAGCTCGGCGTCGAGGAATCCGCACA
>CAWKCN010000018.1:0-130708 GCA_963848145.1 Ilumatobacteraceae bacterium | reverse complement strand
CATACGCCGAAGAGTACCGCTCGGCACCTCCGTCGGAACGACCTCGCCCCCCCGCCAACATGCACCAACGACCGGTGCGACCAGCGCGGACGAGTCAGCTCCAGGTCTGCAGGAACTCGGTGAACGAGTGGTTGTGGTCTGGTGCTGGTGACCCGGAACACCGCCGACGTCGACGGACCGGCGTCGCCATCGCCAACCCGTTCACCGCGTCGGACACCGGCCCCTGACCGAGGGGCACCCTCGGTTGCTCCGGCGTGTCAGCGGGGAACTCAACTGAGTGCGAGTGCGATTCCGGCGCGGTCGAAGGCCCGATCGACGGTGAGCAGGGAGAAGCCGCCGATCGCGGCCTGCGCGGCGAGCATGCGATCGAATGGATCCCGGTGCTCCCAGTCGAGTCGACCCGCAGCCACGGCGGCGGGCATGTCGATCGGGAGTTGTCCGGTCTGCAGGTCGTTGAGCGCCTCGTCGAGGTCGTCGAGCATCGGTGCCACCTCGGCCCATCGACCTGATGCGGCCTTGATCGACATCTCCCACACCGATGCCGCCGACAGTGTTCGTGTGTTGGTCGGGTCGACGATGAATGTCGCCGCGTCGGGAGGGAGGCGCCGGTCACCTGTTGCCGCCCACACGAAGATGTGCGTGTCGAGCAGGAGCTTCACGTGTCCCACGCATCCAGGTCGTCGCCAGTGAGTGGGTCGAGGAACTCGTCAGCGAGTTCCGGCCAGCGACTCTTCATCGTGCCGAGACGCGGGCGTCGGCGGCGATCGGCACCAGGCGAGCGCACGGCCGACCACTGTGGGCGATGACGATCTCCTCGCCGGCTTCGACCCTGGCGACCAACTTGGAGAAGTGCGTCTTTGCGTACTGCATGTTCACGATTTCGATCATTCATACAAGCTTAGTCCGGTTAGTCGGATCCAGGTCGGCTCGGGCGGCAACGCGCTCGCCCCGGCGGCCCGCCAGTTCTCGCCATGTCCGATCACCAGTCCTCGTCGATCGCGGACGACTCGAGTGCGGCCAGATCATCGTCGAGTTCGGATGGCCGATTGCCGTATACGTCGTCGAGGCGTGCGGTGATCTCGGCGGACTCGTCGGAGTCGAGCAGCTCGGCAAGCGCCTCGGCGAACAGCTCCGACCGGGACATCCCGCGCTTGTTGAGCGAGCCGATCGGCGGCTTCGAGATGGGTTCCGGAATCGAGACGACAGTCTTCATGTCAGCCAGTCCTCGATCGACAGACCCGAACGGCGTGCCGCGGCTCGCAAGTCGTCGAGCACCTCCGGTGGCATGTGGATCTGGATCGAGACGAAACCTTCGGGGATTGCTTCCATGATGCGTCCTTTCGACAACGCTCATGGGGGAGTCGGTATCGCTCACCGTACGCGGACGGTGTCACAGAGTTACGTGGAGCCGGGCGCAAGAATAAACCGCGAGGAGGTGCACGTGAAGCTCGAAGCGGTGATGGGTGACATCACGTTGGAAGAGGTCGACGCCATCGTGAACGCGGCGAACTCATCCCTGCTCGGTGGTGGCGGGGTCGATGGGGCGATTCACCGAGCCGCCGGTCCGGCACTCGGCGAAGCGTGCCGTGCACTCGGCGGTTGCCCGGAGGGCGGCGCCAAGGTGACGCCGGGGTTCGATCTCCCGGCCAGGTGGATCATCCACGCTGTTGGACCGCAATGGCGCGGCGGCGAGGATGGCGACCTGAGCGGCTCGCCGACTGCTACCGCAATTCGTTGGCGAGAGCGGACGAGGTGGGCGCTGCCACGGTCTCGTTCCCAGCGATCTCGACCGGCATCTTCGGCTACCCGCTCGATGCCGCCACCAAGATCGCGGTCGAGACCGTCCGGTCGACTCCGACGTCGGTCGCGACGGTCCGATTCGTGTGCTTCGACCACACGACGCTCCAGGCGTACCTCGAACGGCTCGAGCAGAGCTCATAGCGACCACCATCAGAGCACTTGCTGTCTCAGGATGTTCGGCCAGACTCTGGTGATGGCCGGGTTCGACATCATCGGCGACGTGCATGGTCACGTGGACCGCCTGCGCGGCCTGCTCACCCTGTTGGGCTACACCGAGGAGCGTGGAGTCTGGTCGCACCCGGAGCGGACAGCGGTGTTCGTCGGCGACCTGATCGATCGCGGCCCCGGTCAACTCGACACCCTCCGAATGGTGCAGGCGATGGTCGAGGCCGGCTCGGCGCAGATCGTGCTCGGCAACCACGAATTCAACGGGGTCGCCTACGCCACCTTCGATCCCGTCCGAGGCGACTACTGCCGGCCCCACAGCGACAAGAACACCGGTCAACACGACGCCTTCCTGTTGGACGTCGAGTTCGGATCGCCGCTGCACCGGTCGATCATCGACTGGTTCATGACGATCCCGATGTGGCTCGACCTCGGCGGCGTGCGGGTGGTCCACGCCTGCTGGAGCCCGCCGCGGATTGCCCACCTCAAGAACTGGTCGGGCCCGAACAACACCCTCACCGAACGCATCGTCATCGACGGCACAACGAAGGGCACGGCGACCTACGAGGCGATCGAGACCGTGCTCAAGGGCCCCGAGGTTCATCTCAACGGCGTCAGGTACGAGGACAAGGACGGCCACCGGCGTGAGCACGCCCGGCTCCGCTGGTGGGACAGCGGAGCAACCACCTTGCGCACCGCCGCCCTGATCCCACCCGGCACGCAGCTGTACGACGCAGGTGACCGACGATCGACCAACTCCTGGACCGCCCGCTACGCGACGACGAGGTGCAGCCGTACACCGGGCCGGAGCCGGTGCTGTTCGGCCACTACTGGTGGCGCAAGGAATCGGCCGAAGCGATCAACCCGCTGGCGACGTGCGTCGATTACAGCGTCGCCAAGGATGGTGTGCTTCGGGCGTATCGCTGGGACGGCGAGAACGAGGTCGACGCCACAAAGTTCGTTGATGTGTGAGCGACCCGTCACCGATCAGTCGCCCAGCACACGCCCAACTCGTCGGCCCACGGAGACCGTTCGAGGTCATGCGAAGCCGAGCCATGCCGAGGGGCGATGGCGAGATCCATCGGAGACGTAGGGAAGCGAGGTGCCGTCCATCGACTCATCGTGACGCACCTGAGACTCCAATCTGCGGTTCAATTCCTGGGCAGCTTCAGCTCGCCCGGATATCGGCCGAAGAAACGTACATGGGTCGAAGGGCGGGACAACGGCTTGCGCAGCAGGCACGAGGGCTTCGGGCGGAACGCCGCGATCTCATCGGTTGGCGCTACATCCCGGCGGTACTGATCTACTGCGCTGTCTGCAGCCTGTTCATCGTCTACCTGTCCTGGTCGACCACACCGGAGATCACCTGGATGTTCGCCGGCTTCGCTGGCGGTGTCTCCCTGCTGTTCCTCTGGATCGCGACCGACACCGTGTCCGCGAACCGACTCGAGAGCGCTGGGATCGCCGAGGGAAACACGTCATCTGAGGTCCGCAAGCTCAAGCGCCACGGCTGGCGCGTGGTCGACAACATCCCGTTCAAGGACTTTGACGTCGATCACGTGGCCATCGGCCCCGGCGGGATCGTCTTGCTGGAGACCAAATGGACCTCCGACGGTCTCTTCGACGAGTCGCGGACGACCGAACCGCTACGGCGCATGGGCGATGCGGCAGGCGGCCCGCAATGCCGGTTCGATCAACGCCGTCCTCCACCAGAACGGATTCGACGGGTCCACCTCGAACGCGCTCGTCGTTGCATGGGGCGCCCGAAACGAGGCCGCGCCCTACGTCAACGATCGACCGGGCTGCACCATCGTCGACGGCGATCAGCTCGGTGACCTCCTGATGGACCTCGACCCCGTGCTATCGCCCGATCAGATCGAGGCAGCGTTCTCCGCTCTCACCAAGTTCGTTTCCATTCGGCTCGAGCACATAGCGATGTCGACCTCCGCAGGCTGAACCACTGCGGCACTCGAACGGTGCTCCACTCCGACGATTCAGCCTTCAACCCCTTCAACGAACGGTCGTTGGCGGTCCTCCAATAGATGCGCCCACTCGACGGACGACCGAGCATCAGCATCGTGGCAGTCGATGGCGCGCCGAGGTCACAATTCTCAACGAGTCACACGTCGTCAAGCGTGAGGCGAAGCGATGCCGATTGGTCGGCAGCATCCCAGCCCGCGAGATCGCGGCGTTTGCGCCGGCATTTCGTGCAGCCGCGCGACCAGCGCGGCCTGCCGGCTACTACCAGATCGAACCGGACGACGCGAGAGATCCAGCCGGTGGAGCGCCACATGCCAACATCACCAGGTGAGTGAAGAAGATGCATTGGTTGCCGGGCTCTACGACGAGCTCATTACGGACGAACTGCAGAGCATCATCAACCGGCTCGAGGAAGCATCACGAGCCCGCCTCGATCCGTTGCCCCCAGCTGAGGCTCCATCGCGACTCGCCGAGCACGTCGGGCGCGTCGTGTCCATCGTTCTTGAATCGCTGAGCGACGAGGAGCGGACAACCACCGGCCTGGCGATCGTCCAGGACGTCATCGACCTCCTGGCGGCTCGATCTCCTGACGCACTCGACGACCTCCGACTCACCCCGCCCGCCATGCTCCTCTCAGCCGTCGAGCCCCGGTTGCCCGACGGCTCGTACCAATCCATTGAGCGGCCGCTCACCGCACTCCGCGACAGCACGTTGCTCGTCAACGCCCCTGGCGAACCGCGGGTGCTGCACGAGTTGATCGCTGAAGTTCCATCAGCGCACAGCATCGACGTGCTGGTCGCATTCGTGCGGCTGTCGGGCATCGCCCCCATGCTCACGGCGCTTCGCCGCCACCTTGAGAACGGCGGCCAAGTTCGAGTCCTCACGACGACGTACACCAACAGCACCGAAGCGTCGGCGCTTGAGGCCCTCACCGATGCCGGAGCCGAGGTACGCGTCTCGTACGACCAAACCACCACACGCCTCCACGCCAAGGCGTGGATCTTCAACCGAGCGCGCGGGCAGTCAACTGCCTACGTCGGATCGTCGAACCTCACCCACAGCGCGATGGTGCCGGGGTTGGAGTGGAACGTCCGCCTGTCGTCGGCCCAGAACCCGGACGTCATCGCCAAGATGGCGGCGGTCTTCGAGACGTATTGGGCGAGCGGCGACTTCGAGCCATTCGATCTCGACCAGTTCCGTGAACGCACGGCTCGATCCGACGATCGAGGGAACTCGGCGATACCCCCGACCGAGCTGACGTTGCGGCCCTTTCAGGAGCGGATGCTGGAGCGCATCGCCGTCGCTCGAGCGCACGGCCATCACCGGAACCTGCTGGTCGCCGCAACCGGAACCGGCAAGACCGTCATGGCTGCGGTCGACTACCGGAACCTGCGGAAGACGCTGCCTCGTGCCCGGCTGCTCTTCGTCGCTCACCGTCGAGAGATCCTCGAGCAGAGTCTGCTCACCTTCCGCCACGCACTTCACGACGCGTCCTTCGGTGAGCTCTGGGTGGGGTCGCATCGACCGAAGGACTTCGAGCACGTCTTCGCATCGGTGCAGAGCCTCACGGCATCAGGCGTCGATTCCATCGACCCGACCCACTTCGACGTCGTCGTGATCGACGAGTTCCACCACGCCGCTGCGCCGACGTACCGCGCCCTCCTTGAGCGGCTCCGCCCGCGGGAGCTGCTCGGCCTCACCGCCACGCCGGAGCGCACCGACGGGTTCGCCGTACAGGACTTCTTCGACGGACGGATCGCCGCCGAGCTGCGGGTGTGGGAAGCGATCGATCAGCAGTACCTCGTGCCGTTCGCCTACTACGGGGTGCACGATGGGCTCGACCTGCGGGAGGTGCCGTTCAAACGGGGCACCGGATACGACGTGGCCGCCCTCACCAACGTCTACACCGCCGACCACATCTGGGTAGGCCAGGTCATCGAGCAGCTCCGGCGGCGCGTCGGTGATCCGTCGAACATGCGGGCCCTCGGCTTCTGTGTCAGCGTCGCTCACGCTCGGTTCATGAGCGACGAGTTCAACCGCAGAGGGATCGCCGCCGTCGCGGTGTGGGGAGAGACGCCCGACGATGAGCGCGACCGGGCGCTACGGGATCTGCGCGACGGGAAGGTGGCGATCGTCTTCACGGTCGATCTGTTCAACGAAGGCGTCGATGTCCCCTCGGTCGACACCATCTTGATGTTGCGTCCCACCGAAAGCGCCACACTGTTTCTGCAGCAACTCGGCCGCGGTCTCCGAAAGGCTGACGACAAGGCGCTCTGCACGGTCCTCGACTTCGTTGGCCTGCACCGAAAGGAGTTCCGGTTCGACCTCCGCTATCGCTCGCTGCTCGGAGGGTCGCGCGCCGACCTCACGAAGCAGATCGAACGCGACTTCCCGTTCCTGCCGGCGGGATGCCACATGGAACTCGACCGGGTCGCCCGCGACGTCGTCCTCGCCAGCATTCGATCCGCAATCCCGAGCAACTTCCCTCAACGTGTGGCGGAGCTGCGCTCGATCGGAGACGTGTCGCTCGGGGAGTTCCTCGACAAGAGCGGTCTCGAGCTGACCGATGTCTACTCAGGATCACGTGGCTGGTCAGAGCTCCGCCGAGCCGCCGGCTTCTTGCCAGCAGCCACGGAAACTCGCTACCACAAGACGTTCGCGAGTGCTCTCTCCCGACTCCTCCACGTCGACGACGACGAGCGCCTGCGTGCCTACGCCGACCTTGTGATCGGCGAGGGCGACCCGGACCTGGCAGCACTCCCGACCCGTCAGCAGCGCTACGCCAGAATGCTGCTCGCCTCGATGTACCACCAGGAAGCGCCATCAACGGCCGACGAGGCGCTGGGCGAGCTCCGGCGCCATCGGGAGGTCTGCACGGAACTCGTGGAGCTCGTCGACGTGCTCCGTCGCAACGTCACCCACACCACCGTTCCCCTCGATCCCGACGGACCGGTTCCACTTGAAGTGCACGCCCGCTACACCCGGCGGGAGATCCAGGCTGCCTTCGGCGACGGGACTCGCTTGATTCCGCCGCGCTGGGACAGCGGCGCCAAGTGGCTGGCCGATTCGGACGTCGATCTGTTTGCGTTCACGCTCGACAAATCAAGCGGCGACTTCTCCCCGACGACCCGATACCGCGACTACGCGATCAGCCGCGACCTCATCCACTGGGAATCCCAGTCGGCGACCTCGCTTGCCAGTCCGACCGGCCAGCGATACCTCCACCACGAAGCGCTGGGGTCCAAGGTCGTGCTGTTCGCACGGCTCCGCGCGGACGACCGCTCCCTCTGGTGTCTGGGACCAGCCACGTACGTCAGCCACGAGGGCGAGCGCCCCATCGCCATCACCTGGCGATTGGAGCACCGACTACCAGCCGACCTCTTCACCCAGTTCGCTGCGGCTGCTGTTGCCTAAAAGACGGTGTACAGGTGACCCCTGAACCCACCGGTCTGCACGGCTACTCCGTCGATCAAGCGGAGCGTCGCCTATTCCTTGCCAACCTGCGACTCGACCCGAGCGGCGAGTTGACGCAGGAGTCGAATCTGCTCGATCGCATGCTCTTCGTCGCTCCCTGCGGCAACCTCGCCCCACCACGAGCCGTCGTCTTCGGGGAGGAAGACCTGACCATTCCGTCGGGGCAGATCCAGCTCTGTTGCGTAGTCCCAGTACTCCATGCTGCGGAGACCATCGATGAGCAGCAGCGCCTCGCTTCGGCTCACGCTGAATCAGGACCGTCTCAGCATCGTCCTGATCATGGGGCAAGTTGTCCACCCGACCACGCTCTCGAGGAATCAAACCGCTGTCAAGCGGGCCGACAAGCCCGACCTTTCCGTCATTGCACTCGCAGGGCGTCACGGCCGACCCGCAGTCAGGTCCAATCTCGTCGACCAGGTGACGACATCGAAGCCAAGGCGCCAGCAACAGCAACACACGCACCACGTGCGTCCCCACGAGGTCACCTACGCTTCGATCATGGCGACGGTGAAGCAAGTCGAACGCCGGATCGAGAAGATCGAGGGATTCCGAGTCCAGATCCTGCACGGACGGGACCGACGCGACGTGCGCAGCGACAAGGGCGGCGTGACCCAGTACCCCTACGAACGAGCGCTCAAGGGATCGAACCATGTCAAAGCGTGGCGTGACCACCGATTCGCCAAGCACTACCCCGGCTTCGAGGTGCAGGTGCTCAACGCGTCAGGTCACGTCGCACACGGCGGCACGCTGTTGACGACGGTTCGCGACACGTACCTCGACGACTGATCTGCGACGTCCGTCCGTGTTGGCAGGTGCAGGACCTGACCCGTCCGCGAACTGTGTTGCACCGATGAGGCAGTATGGGGAGATGACTTCGTCTGCGAGCCCCAAGGACCGCCCGGAGCGGTCCCTGGCCGAATTCTTCGCGGACATCGAGGACGGCACCGGGCCGAGCCTGACGCCCGACGACCATCGAGCGCTGGTCGCCGCAGTGAGATCGGATCGCGACCGGCCGAACGACGGCTGACGTGCACGTTGTCGTCGACGCATCGCTGCTCGCCGGGGCCCTCATCGACAGCGAGGGGTCGATCGGGCGCCGCTATCGACAGCGACTGATCGAACTCGTCGGCGACGACCAGGCGTACGTCATGCGCACGCTCACCAAGCTCGAGGTCACCGCAGCGGTACGGGACCAGCTCCACCGTTCGGAACAGGCAGGTGGCCGTTCGCCGTTGCTCACCGAGGAGCACTCCGACCGCGCGATCAAGAGCATGGCGAGTTGGCCGTTTCGGCGAATCGACCTCACCCAACCGATGCTGATCCGGGTCTGGGAGATGCGGAACAACCTCACGCCCTACGACGCCATGTACGTCGCAGCGACGGAGCAGCTCATGACCGAGCACGACGGACGCGCGATCTTGGCGACCGCAGATGGGCGTCTCGCCAACGCTCCCACAGTGAGCGTGCCGGTCGAGTTGTTCGTGCCGGACGGCGCCGGCTGAACGACCGCCGCAGGAGCAGGCACGCCCGAGCCAAACGGATCCGCCTGCGCCGTCTGAACACTCAGCGCCATCGCCGCCATCTAGGTCACGACTGGCTCAACCGGTCGCGGGCGGCGAGCAACGAAGAGATCGCCGAGTCGATCGCTTCCTCCGTCGATGACGGCGCCGCCAGGCCGTCGAGCAGCATCCGGCGTGCCGTCTGCGACACCGTCTCGTTGCGAGTCGACGCCACGACCTCGAGTTGACGGAACAGCTCCTCGGGGACTCGGATCGACACGTGGCGCGACTTCGGCGCGGCCGCCGCCGGCCGTTCGATCTGCTGGCCGGTCTCGCTCTCCAACCACTCGATCAGTTGCGGTCTACTCATCACGCTTCTCCAGTTCGCTCGATGGCGTCGGCGACGACGTAGGCGATCGTCACGGCATGGGCTCGGTTCGGTTCGTCGGGCTCGGACCCGTCGATCAGCGCTCGCAGCGCAACCACCACGAGCGCGAGTTCGTCACGATCGAGGTGCACCCCACCCGAGGGGAGCCAGCCGAGATCCTCGACCTTCATTTGTCACACATCGTAACACGCACGTCGCGATGGAATTGTCGTGGCATCGCAGCCTCCTGGTCGTGTTCAACAAGAGGGAGTCGGTATCGACCAACGTACGGATGGGGTGCCACGGAGTTCGTACACGGAGTGTTCGCTCTGGGCTGATGTGTTCCGAAGTCCGTCAGCCGGCTCGCTCGACGAACGAGCAGAGCGCGGGGATCAGCGCCATCTCGTCGACGTCACTCGCCCTCGTGTCGAGCAGTTCGTCGGCGCGCACCAGGTATGCCAGACACCGGATGCGGCGCCGGCAGGATGCGAGTGCGGGCAGGGCTCGACAACTCTGTTACACCCCCATGCGCATGATGGCGACATGTCGGAAGTGTCGGTCGAAGGGCTCGTGGAGGAGCTGCTGGAGTGCAGCGACTCCGACCTCGACGACCGTCTCCGCACCCTGGAGCTGGAACGCCGTCGGATCGAGACCGAACTCGCACTGACTGCCGGCGAGGTCGACCGGCGACGGTCCTATCTCGACGACGGGCACCGCTCGCTCAAGGCGTACCTGCGCGCCACGTGCAGCTACTCCGACGCCGAAGCCGCCCGAGTCGGTCGCCTCACCACCGTCACGTCCGGGCTCCCCGGCGTCGCCGAGGCCCTCCACCACGGCCACATCGGCACCCCACAGGCCAACGAGCTCGCCGTCGCCCACACCAACCCGCGAGTCCGCGAGCGGCTCGGCGACTTCGCCCCGATGCTGCTGGAGCTCGCCGAACGTCTCAGCTTCCGCGAGTTCCGCACGTGTGTGCAGCGCTTCGTGATGCTCGCCGACCTCGACGGCGCCCACCACGACCTCGACGAATCGATCGCCAACCGTCGCGCCCACGTCGTCAACCTCAACGGCTCGCTGTGCCTCGACGCCAGCGGCGGCGACCCGCTCGTCAACGTCGAACTCGAAGCGATCTTCCGACACTTCTGCGAACTCGAGTACGACGCCGACGTCGCCGCTCGCCGCGCCGAGCACGGCGACCATGCCGACGAACACCCGCTCCCGCGCACCGCCGCACAGCGCAGCTACGACGCCTTCGTCGCGATCATGCGAGGCGCGCTCGCCAACCATCAGGCAGGCCGCGCAGCCCCCGCCACGGAGCCGCTGGTCAACATCCTCACCGACCACCGCACCTGGGGACGCCTGCTCGCCGACGCCGGACTCGCCCCCGACTCCACGCTGGCCGGCGAGCAGGTCGACCCGTTCACCGGGCTGGCATCACCCGACGAGCTGCTCGCCGAGCTGACAGCCGACCCCGACGGGCTCGCCTCCCGCCGCTGCGAAACGTCCACCGGGCAGGTCCTGCACCCACACGCCGTGCTCCGAGCCGCACTCGCCGGCCACATCCGCCGAGTCGTGCTCGGCGCCGACAACCGGCCGATCAACCTCGGCCGAAAGGCCCGAGTGTTCACCGGCCCCGCACGAGAAGCCGCCAAGCTCCTCGCCGTGCAGTGCGACCACCTCGGATGCAGCCTCCCCGCCGACATGTGCGAAGTCGACCACTCCACCGAATGGTCCGACAACGGTGCCACCGATCAAGACAACGCCGGCGTCGAATGCGGTGGCCACAATCGTGAGAAACACCGAAAACGATGGCGCACCCGGCGCGACATCGACGGACGAACTCACACCATCCGAGCCGACGGCACCATCATGCTCCCCGTCGGAGTCCGCCCACCGGTCTTTCCCGACGAACAGGTCGACGAGCCACCAGCACCGACACCAGCCATTCCGCCCGAGGTGGAACGCTCGATCGACGGCTGGGTCGACAGCGCCGCCGACGACATCGAGCGTCGCTGCCGAAGCCTCCGACGAACTTCGATCCGCCACGCGATCACCCTCGACGGGCTCGACACCGGCGCCGTGGTCCGCCACCTCGCATTGACCGAACCAGCCAGCGTCGACCTCAGTCGTCAGACTCCGATCAGCACGGCCGAGCGCCGAGGAAACGCCCCAGACCTCCAGCTGACGCGGCTGGGTGGTGATGGAACCCTGACGCTCCCGGTCAGCTCGCCCCCTCGCAACCGACGGAAGGCCCTGGAGCAACGGCAATGACCGGCTGCACGATGGACGTGGAGGAGGTCGAGCAGCCATGACCAAGGAGGCAGAAGAACTCCACGAGCTGGTCACCAGCTCGTATCACGCGCTCGAAGACGACCGGAAGCAGTCGGCCTCGAGCCCGACCGAATCGAAGCGAGACACCACCGCCGAGCACGAAGACCCGACGACAGAGCGGCGAGATCAAGCCGGCAGCAGCACACCGAAGTGCGCTCCAGCACTGGATCGACCTCATGAAGATCTCGGGCAGCAAGCTTCCCTATGGCGTGGGGCTTCTGATCCTGATGTTGGCGGCAATCGCCGTCGTCCTCCTCCGCAGCGACGACGCCAGTGCACCAACCAACGAGAGCACCGACCAGGCAACCCAGGTCGACCAGGACAGCCCGGCCACCGCCGAACAAACCGACACTGACGCCGCATCCGCGGTACCAGAGTTCGTCGACGCCGACGGTGGCACCCCGCTGAACGGAACCTGGACGATGTACTGGCGGAACTCAGAGGGGAGCGAGAGCGCAGCATTCACGCTGCGGTTCAACGGCGTGAACGGCGGCACCGTCGAGGTGCTGAACGACGAGACCGAATCCGACACGTGGATCGAGTTCGACGGCGACGAGCTGCGCTTCGGTTTCACCCGCACGTTCACCGGCAACTCCTACCCCGCCGGCGGATGGGACGAGAAGAGCGAGTTCACGGGCGCGCAGGTCAGCGATGGACAGTTCTTGGGCCGTTGGTACCGAGACGATTGGGAGTGCAGCCCCGACCTCGTCCCACCCTGCGTGACCAAACCGGACCCCAGCTTCTACACCGCCTGGATCGAGCAGGAATCCTGATCGAACTGTCGGGCGGCGTGGTTCCTGGCCGTGACGACCACCGGCCGACGGTCCGGCGAGCAGCGACAGGTGATCCTCGGCGTTCTTGACCTTTGCCCCTGGCATGGGCACCCACTGGGAGAGACGTTGGAGATGAGAGCAAGGAGGTTCAGTCATGCGATCGACCAAACGATCTCGTGCAGCTGTCGGCCTTCTGGCAGCTGCGTTGTTGATTTCGGCATCCGCTTGCGGAACGGACTCCGCCGACCAGACGGACTCGTCCGAGGAGACGAGACCCGCACCTGCCGACACACCGTTGCCCGACACCACGGCGGCGACCACCCCGGCGACCCCGGCGACCACCGAGGCCCCGGAACCGGCACCAGTGATGGAGGCGGCGGCCGTCACGATCAGTGCGCCGTTCGACGGAATGGTGGATGTGCCGGAGCCCTTCTCGCCTCGATGGCTCGTCCCGTGGGACGACGGGTTCCTGGCGGTCGGCCTTCGCTACCCGCCTCGGCTGCTCCCCGACGAGTTGCCGGCGGAGATTGCCGAGCTGTTCCCGCCCGAGGTGGTCGAGTTGTTCCCCGACGGACTGCCGGCAGACCAACAGCAGGCGATGGACATCTTGAACGAGGCGGGACTCCTCGACGTGGTGATGAACGTCCTGAACGAGCATCCCGAGGCGATGGACGCAGTCGAATCGATGCCTGTGCCGGGCCCCGAACTGTTGGCCTCGTGGTCGACCGACGGCGACACCTGGACTCCCGTCGAACTGTCGCTCCCGGCCCCCATCGGCGACGTGGCTCGGGTCACCGCATTCGATGACCGGCTCACGATTGCCGGGAGCACCCGGTCCGCCGACGAGAGCGACGGGTGGACCGTGACGATCTCGTCCACCACCGACCTGCAGGACTGGGACACGGCGAGCTTTGCCGTCGCCAGACCCGAGGAGATGTCCGAAACCGAGGAGTTCTGGGTCACCCCGATCACGGTGGCAGCCAACGCCGAGCACTGGGTCGTGCGCATCTTGGTGCAGGACTCGAACGAGTTGTGGTCGGCAGCGTGGGACGGCGAACCGACCATGAGCGACGCGAGGCCGACGTCGCGGACGCTGCTCGCCACGAGCGAGGGGTTCCTCGACCTCGGCCCAGGTGTTGCGTTCTCGCCGGACGGTGTTACGTGGACCGAGACGCCCGAACCGAGCGCGAACTTCAGCATTCAGGCTGCGGCACCGTTCGGCGACGACGTGCTGGCCATGACGCGGAGCGGCGACGGCAGTTCGCCGATCCTGCTGCTCGACGCCACCGGTGCCCTCATCACCGAAGTGGATGCCCCCGAGTTCGACGACGGGTTCTCCGTGTGGGGTCCGGTCTCGAGCCCAGCGATGGTCCTGATGCCCCAATCGTCCGACCCCGAGGAGGAGCCGACCGCCTGGCTACTCGCCACGACCGACGCACAGACCTGGCTCCTCGAGGAGCTGACCGACTTCGAGCCCAACATGTGGCGTCCGCCGGACCTGGCCGCCTCGAACGGCACGATCGTGCTGGTCGGCACGCCCGGATCGGAGCCGGAAGTCAGCGTCTGGCAACGCTTCACGATGCCAGGATGACGAGGCCTGTTCGCCGACCTCGCCGACGTCCCCGTCGAGACCGGCCACCCACCAACCCGGTGCGTCAGGCTCGACGAATGAGCGTGAGTCCGTCACCGATCGGCACGATCACCTGACGGGTGCGGTCATCGGCGGCAACATGGTCGTTGAAGCGACGGATCGCTTCGGTGTCGGCGTCGTTGACGTCGGGGTCGATCACCGCACCGCTCCACAAGGTGTTGTCGACACAGATCAGACCGTGAGGCGCAAGGCGGGCGAGGAGCTCTTCGTAGTAGTCGATGTAGCCGCGCTTGTCGGCGTCGATGAACGCGAAGTCGACGACGGTGTCGGCCGGCAGCGCGCGCAACGTCTCGGTCGCCGGTGCGATGCGCAGGTCGATGCGGTCGTCGACACCGGCGAGTGCCCAGTGCTCGCGTGCGATGTCGGTCCATTCGGTGCTCACGTCGCAGCACAAGAGGCGCCCGCCGTCGGCGAGGCCACTGGCGATCGACAGCGCCGAGTAGCCGGTGAACGTGCCGACCTCGACGGCGAAACGGACGCCGACGAGCGACGTCAGCATCGTGAGGAACTCGCCCTGCTCCGGAGCGATCTGCATGCCGGCGGGGTCACCGAGCGCTTCGGTGCGTTCGATCAGTTGGCGCCGAACGGCATCGGGCAGCGTGGAATGCGCACCGACGTACGCGGCCAACGCGTCGTCGAGTCCGATCGATCGTGGTGCCATGTCGTTCCCCTCACTGCCGGCCGGGCCTGCCCCGGCGCTCTCGATCATCTGAACACATCACCGCCCGACCCAACGCCATGGGCCGCGGCCACGGCACGTACGTGGGCTCGAATCCATCGACCCCTTGACGAACAGGGCCGTCGCAGGCATACTCCTGACTATGTCAGGTAATCCGAACGTTGACAGGCGAACCGAACGCCGTCAGGACACCCAGCGTGAAATCGTCGAGGCGAGCTGGGAGCTGGTCCGTGAGCACGGTCTGGCCGGCCTGTCGATGCGCGACCTCGGCGACCGGGTGGGCATGCGGGCACAGTCGATCTACTCGTACTTCGCCTCGAAACACGAGATCTACGACGCGATGTTCCTCGAGGGCTACCAGGCGTTCGCAACGTGGATCGATGCCGCCGTCGACGATGCCGACATCCACGCCGATCCGATCGGCGTGGCCAGGGCGGGGACGCGTGCGTTCGTCGAGTTCTGTACCAGTGACCCCGTCCGCTATCAGCTCCTCTTCCAGCGCACGATCCCCGACTTCGCACCGTCGCCCGAGACCTACGCGGTGGCGGTCCAGGTCTACGAACGGATGGGCGAGCAACTCGCCGCCGTCGGCGTTCGCGACCAGGCGACGCTCGACCTGTGGACCGCAGTACTGACCGGGATCACCGACCAGCAGATCTCGAACGATCCCGGCGGGACCCGCTGGACGCAACTCGTCGATCGCGCCGTCGACATGTTGCTCACCGAATCCGGCGCGACCACAACGACCACCACCGGAAGCGAGAAGGCATGACCACCATGACCACCACCGACGTCGCCACCATTGCGCCGATCGACCATCGCGAGGCGATGCGGCTCCAGGCGATCGAACTCGATCGGGCGATCGCGCTCCTGCGATCACTCGACACCGAGGACTGGTCGACGCCGACCGTCTGCCCCGACTGGGACGTCCGCCAGATGTGGCTTCACGTGCTCGGCGCGTGCGAGGCCGGGGCATCGATGCGCGAGAACGCCCACCAGATGCTCGCCGCCCGCAAACGTCAGAAGGAGCTCGGCGTGCCGCTCGAAGCCGGCCTGTCCGGCGTCCAGGTGGCCGAACGCGCCGATCTGTCACCCGACGAACTCGTCGACCGCCTCGTTGCGATTGCACCGAAGACGGTCAAGGGTCGTTCCCGTACACCACGGCCGATGCGGGCGATGAAGGTCGCTGTCGATGCGCCGGTCGTCGAGAAGTGGAGCGTCGGCTACCTCGTCGACATCATCTACCTGCGAGACGCCTGGATGCACCGGGTCGACACCGCACGCGCCACCGGCAACGAGCTCGTCCTCACCCCCGAGCACGACGGCCGTGTCGTCGCCGACATCGTCGCCGAGTGGGCCCGCCGCCACGGCGAACCGTTCACGCTCGAGCTGACCGGTCCTGCCGGCGGCACGTTCACGTCGGGTGTCGGCGGCGAACCGATGGTGCTCGACGCCGTCGAGTTCTGCTGGCTGCTCGCCGGCCGAGGCGAGGCCACGGGCCTGCTCGCCACGATCGTTCCGTTCTGAACAGCCTGTCATCGATCGTGGCGAGGGAAATGAACCCGTACGCGTCGGGATCCGCAACGCCCTCGCCGACTGCCGGCCGGGCGCCGCAGCACCCGCACGTCGAACCCTACGGACGTCGCAGCAGCTTGCCGGTGGCGTTGCGGGGGAGCTCGTCGACGAAGGTGACGTCGCGGGGCACCTTGTGGCGGGCGAGCCGGGTGGCGACGAGCGAGCGGACTTCCTCTTCGTCGATCGACCCGCCGGGCCGCCGCACGACCTGGGCCGCCAGCCGCTGGCCGAACTCGTCGTCGGCAACGCCGAGCACCATCACATCGACGATGTCGTCATGGGCGAGCAGCACCTCCTCCACCTCGAGGGGGAAGACGTTCTCGCCGCCGCTCACGATCATGTCGTCGGCGCGTCCGGTGACGAACAGCCGACCGTCGGCGTCGAAGTGCCCGACATCACCCGACGACATCAGCCCGCGGATCTGGTCCTTCGTGCCGCCGCCCGTGTACTCGGTGAACTGGCCGTCGCTGCCGACCACGATCAGCCCGGTGTCGCCGGACGGGACCGGATCACCCAGGTCGTCGACGACCTCCACGACGGTGCCGGGGATCACCCGGCCGGCTGTTCCCGGCGCGGCCCGCAGATCCTCCGGAGTGGCCAGCGTCGCCTGGCCCACTTCGGTCGAGCCGTAGAGGTTGTAGAGGTTGTCGCCGAAGCGATCCATCCACTCCGTCGCCACCGCCGCCGGCAGGGCCGAACCGGAGCAGGCGACGATCCGCAGCGACGACAGGTCACGACCGCCGGTGTCAGCCGCCAGGATCCGCTGGATCATCACCGGCACGACGGCGAGCACGTCGGCCTGCTCGGCCTCGATCGCGTCGAGCGTTGCGCCCACCTCGAACCGGCGCACGAGCACGGCGGTCGATGCGGTCGATGCGGCGACCGTGAGCTGGGCCAGCCCCCACGCATGAAACAGCGGCGTCGGGATCACTGCGATGTCGCCGGCCTGATACGGGATCCGCTCCAGCACGCCGAGCGCCGACGACAGCCCGGTGGGCCGATCCCGGCGAGCGCCCTTCGGGGTCCCGGTCGTTCCCGAGGTCAACAACACCGGGGCGATCGGCTTGCTCGGCAGCAGCGGCCGCGACGAGCCGAGGGCGCGGACGTCGTCGACCGACCGGTGCGATCCCGTCGCCGAGCCCGGGTCGCCGTCGGCGACCACGACGTGCCCCTCGTAGCCCGACGCCTCGACGACGGCCGACAGGTCGCTGTCGACCACGATCGCACGCACGCCCTCGCGGAGCAGGACCTCACCGAGTTGCGGCGCCGCGAAGCCGGTGTTCAAGTAGACGCACGGCAGGCCCGCCTTCGCCGCAGCGATCGACACCTCGACGAAGTCGCGGTGGTTGGCGCACAGCACCCCGAGGTGATCACCACCCGCCAGCCCGAGCGCACGGAACCCCTGCGCCAGCGACGACGAACCCCGATCGAGCTCACCGAACGTCACCGTGCCTCGATGGTCGACGACCGCCGCCCGGTTCCGGTGCCTGACCGCCGCGGCGGTGTACAGCGCGGCGAGACTCGGCCCCCACCGGGCCAGCGCCGCGGTCGTCGCCGCGACCTGCCTCGGGTCGAGCCAGCCGAGCCGGCGGGCGAGTCGCACGTTGTCGGTGACGGCCACGCCACCAGACTCACCGGTGGCGGCTGCGTTCCACAACTCGGCGGGCCGCGTTCGGGCTCGAATTCCGCACACCGCCCCACGCACGGCAACCCTGTGACACCCGCGTGCGCACACTCGTGTCACCGACTCCCTCCTCCAGCAGCGCCACCAACCGAGGAGTCACCATGAATGCCCACGAACCCAACCACGTGCCCGGACCGGTCCCCGACGGCTTGGAACGGCTCATCCTCGACGTGCCACCACTCCTCATCGCAGGGCTCTACCTCGTGGCCACGTCGTGACCCCCGAAGCAGCAGCCGATGGCCACAGCACAGCCATGTCCGCCCGTACGCTGGCGTCATGGTGAGCCGCGGCGTCTTTCCTCGGATTCGGGCCCGGAATCTCGAGGGTGTCGATGTCGACTTGCCGGACGGGTTCGTCGGCAACCGCAACGTCGTCGCGATCGCCTTTCAGCGCCAACACCAGAGCCTGGTCGACTCGTGGGTCCCTTGGTTCGAGGAACACGCGGCCGTCGATCCCGGTCTGCGCTTCTACGAGCTTCCGACGATCGGACGCATCTGGGCGCCGGTCCGCAACTTCATCGATGGCGGAATGGCCAGGGCCATCCGTGAGCCGGTGATCCTCCAGCGCACCCTCACCATCTACGGCGACGTCAACCGGGTGACCCGGCCGCTGGGCATCGACGACCGGTCGACGATCGCACTCTTCCTGGTCGACGGGTCAGGCAACGTGCGCTGGCGCGGGGCCGGTGGTTTCAGCGCACTGCTCGCCGGCGAACTCGAGTCGGCGCTGGCCGACGACCACAGCGATTGATCAGGGCCGAGCAGTGATGGCGAACCCACAGCCCACCCAGACGCGTTCGTGCGCAGATCCGGGTGGGACGGTCCACCCGAATCTGCACGCAAACGTTGCTGCGGTGCCATCGCCGAACGCGGTCACCGGCGGCTGAGACTGGGAGGACTGGGCCGATGCAGCGAGGTGAGATCTGGTTCGCGGCCACGCCCGGCGGCGACCGGCCAGTCCTCGTCCTCACCCGTGACCCCGTGGCCGACCGGATCGGCTCCGTCGTCGTCGCGGCGCTGACCCGCACCGAGCGCGGCGTGGTGTCCGAGCTCCCACTCACCACCGCCGACGGCGTCCCAACGGCGTGCGTCGTCAACTTCGACAACATCCACACCATCCCCCGCACCACCTTCCGGCGACAGGTGACCACGCTGCCACCGAACCGGATGGCCCAAGCCTGTCGAGTACTCCAGGCTGCAGCAGGCTGCTAGAGCCCAACCCCTCCGCAACGTTGTAATCATGTAATTACTGCAATACAGTCTGGGCCATGACCTCTCCTGACATCTCGAACTCCACCATCGAGGCCTGGCTCACCGGGCGCCTGCCTGCCGACTGGTCGACGATCGTCGCGCCGTCGGTCGTCATCGACCGCGACGAGATCACGATCACGATCACGGTCGCCGAACCGGAGCTGCCCGAGAACGCCTCCGACGCCGACCGGACCGAAGCGATCAGCGGCCGGATCACCGGCTTCCGCGAGGACACCCGGGATCGACGCATCGCGATCGCCCGCGACGCCGAGCATCGCTTCGAACGCAAGGTCGCCTGGGCCGTCACGGTCAGCGACCGAACGGCGCTGTTCACCCACGTCGCCGTACCGGTCATGACACGTCTTCGTCAGCCCGAGCGCCTCGTGCTCGACACGCTCGTCGCCGCCAACGTCGCCCGGTCGCGCGCCGATGCGCTCGCATGGTGCGTACGTCTCGTCGGCAAGCACGAAGACGACTGGCTGGGCGAACTCCGCGACGCCATGACCACCGTCGACGACGTCCGCGCCAAGGGCCCCGACGCCGCCTGACCGCGACGGCCGCGTCCAGCGGAACACGTCCCGACGGACAACCGACGTCGTCGTCCTCCGGGCCCGCTACGGCAAGGACGAGTCCACGCCCCCGCCGCCGCCGCCGTTCTCGCTGTCGTCGTCAGCGGTCTGCAGGTCGTCGACCACCCAGGGTTCAGCCGGGCGCAGGCCTGCGGCGTGCGCCGCGCGACCGAGCATGTGGCTGGCGACCGGAGCGGTCCAGAACTGCAACAACACTGCGAGCAGCAACTTGGTGGTCGGCGCCGGCCCCGGCACCCGCAGCACCGCCGCGCCGACGGTGAAGACGACGGCCAGCGTGGCCGGCTTGGTCGCCACGTGGATCCGTGAGTAGGCGTCGGGCATGCGGAACAGCCCGATCGCGGCGATCAGCGCGAGGGCCGACCCCGCAATCATCAGCACGGCAGCGAGGACGTCAACGACGGTGCTCACGGGCCCCGCTCCTCGATGTAGCGGGCGATCGTCACACTGCCGAGGAAGGCGAGCAGCCCGATGATCAGCAGCAACGCCGCGACGAGATCGTTGAGCGTGATCGCAATCGCCACGGCGAGACCGTTGAGGATCACCGCGACGAGCATGTCGATGCCGACGGCGCGGTCGACCAGGTTGCGCGAGCGAACCACGTGCACGGCCGTCAGCAGGCCGGCCGCAGCCAGCATGATGCCGCTCACCCAACCGACCACATTCACCGTGATTCCTCCTCGACGTCGGCCGATGCCGCACCCTGGGCCGGGCCGGTCGGCAGCGGAGTGATCGCAGACACGACGAGCCGTTCGAGCTTGCGCACGTCGTCACGGATCGCCGTCGGGTCCGACAGGCCGAGCACGTGGATGTACAGCATCGGCGGTTCGCTCGGCGACGATCCGTCGCCGTTCGGGTAGCGGACCTCGAGGGTCAAGGTGCCCGGCGTCAGGCTGATCGCGTCGGCGACGATCGTGGCGACGAGCGGCGAGGGATGGGTCAGGGGGACCCCGACGACTCCAGAGCGCAGGCGAGCCGGGGTCGGTGCGAGCACCGCCAGCACGACCGTCGCCGACGACGACAGGAGCCGCCACACGAACACCGCCAAGAGACGCACGAGTGCGAACGGGTGCAGCGTGTGCGCCCGCGGTTCGGGCCGGAACAGCACCGCCAGGATCGCGACGACGAGAATGCCGCTCACCACGTTGACCGCCGACACCTCGCCCCACAGCGCCAGCCACACCACGAGGGCGAACAACGTCGGGATCAGCCACTTCACGGCAGCACCGCCGACGGGTAGGAGGCCGCATCGGTGACGTCGATGGCCGCGCGTTCACAGAAGCGGTACAGCGGCCCGGCGAACAGGGCGATCATCAGCGTCAGGGTCACGACCGCCGTGGTCACCCCCGCCATCATCGGGTGCTTGCGCAGGATCCCGGAGTCAGCGGCACCCACCGTCACCGGGTCGGGGGCACCCCAGAACGCACCGCTCCAGATCTTGAGCATCGAGATCAACGTCATCAGCGACACGGCGATCGCCGCGGCCACGATCCACCACGAGCGCTGGTCGAGACCCTCGGTCACCACGGCGGTCTTGCCGAGGAACCCGGAGAACGGAGGCAGCCCGGCGAGGCTGAACGCAGGGATCAGGAACAGCACCGCCAACGGCCCCGACCGGCGCGCCAACCCCGACACCTTTCCGAGCGTGGACGACCCGGTCTCACGTTCGACGATGCCCTCGACGAGGAACAGCGACGTCTTCACCGGGATGTGGTGGAGCATGTAGAAGATCGTGGCCGAGATCGCAGCGACGCCGCCGAGCGCAACGCCCATGATCATGTAGCCGATCTGGCTGATGATGTGGAAGCTCAAGATGCGCTTCATGTCCGACTGGGCGATCGCGCCGAGCACGCCGATCACCATCGTCAGCCCAGCAATGATCAACAGCAGCTCGCGGTTGGTGTCGGGGAACAGCAGCGTCTGGGTGCGCACGATCGCGTACACGCCGACCTTGGTGAGCAGCCCGGCGAACACCGCGCTCACGGGGCTCGGCGCCGCCGGATAGCTGTCGGGCAGCCACGAGAACAGCGGGAACACCGCCGCCTTGAGACCGAACGCGATCAGCAGCAGCAGGTTGAGCCCGAGCCGGATGCCGTCGGGCAGCTCGGCGAGCCGTTCGGGCAGCACCGCCATGTTCAACGTGCCCGTCGCCGCGAAGATCAGCGCCACGCCGGTGACCAGCACGAACGACTCGATCACGTTCAACACGACATAGGTGGTGCCGGAGCGGATCTGGCCGTCGTTGCCCTCGAGCGTCAACAGCACGTAGCTGGCGATCAACAGCACCTCGAACCAGACGAACAGGTTGAAGAGGTCGCCGGCGAGGAAGGCGCCGCTCACGCCGGCGATCAAGACCATGTAGGCGGGGTGGTACCAGCGCGACCGTTCGTCGTCGGTCCGCTGTCCGAGCGCATACAACAAGACGGCGAGCAACATCGTGGAGCTGATCGTCAACATCAACGCAGCGAACCGATCGGCGACCAGGTTGATGGCGATCTCGGCCGGCCAGTCACCCATCGAGGCGACCTCGGTTCCGTTGCGGTCGACGCCGATCACGAGCGCGATCGAGATCGAGGTCACCGCGGCGGCACACGCGACGCTGATCGACCGCTGGACCGCCCGCGAGTTGATCGCGAGCAACGACAGTGCGGCGCCGACGAGCGGCACGACGATCAGCAGCGGCAGCAGCGCGCTCATGCCCGATCCTCCATGCCGACGTCCTCGGACTCGGCCGAGTCGTCGGCCTGCGTCGCCTCGGATCGCGAGATGAGCCGGTCGGCGATGTCGTCCTCGACCTCGTCGCTGCCACTGATCGTCCAGGCCCGATAGGCCATCGCCAAGAGGAACGACGTGACGCCGAAGCCGATCACGATCGCCGTCAGCACCAGCGCCTGGGGCACCGGATCGGTGAAGTCACCCTCCTGGCCGATGATCGGCGCGACGCCCGGCCCGTCACCCGAACTGAGGATCAGCAGGTTGACCGCGTTGCCGAGCAGGCCGAGCCCGAGGACGATCCGAGTCAGCGTGCGGTGCATCACCAGATACGTGCCGGTGCCTGCGAGCACGGCGATCAGCAGCGCCTGTTCCCAACTCATCGCCGGCTCCGCATCTCGTCGTCGGCCTCCGCGAGCGCGACGATCACCGCCATCACGACCCCGACGACGAGAACATGCACGCCGATGTCGAACAACGACGACGAGACGATCTTGATGTCGCCGAGGATCGGGAGGTGGAACTTCCAGATCGCCGACTCCAGGAACGAGCCGTCGACCACGAGCGAGGTCAACCCGACGGTGATCGCGACGAGGAGGCCGGTACCGATCAGCACGATGGGATCGATGCGCAGCGCGCGGACACCCCGCGGGCCCGCCGCGAGGTAGCGCAGCACGACCGCCGACCCCATGACCAGACCCCCGGCGAAACCGCCGCCCGGCGCGTTGTGGCCGCGCAGGGTCAGGAAGATCGAGAACAGGATCAGCACCGGGGTGAGGCCGTTGACGGTCTCGGTGAGCACCACCGATCGTCTCGGGCGCACAGGAACGGTCATCGCCACACCCCCACCTGACGGCTCGGTGGGATTTCCTGCTCGACCTCGTCGGCCGCGCCGTCCTCGAGGTTCTTGCGCCGCTGCTGGCGTCGCGCCGATCGCACGAGGTTGACGACACCCGCACCGGCAATCGCCAGGACGGTGATCTCGCCCAAGGTGTCGAAGCCCCTGAAGTCGACGAGGATGACGTTGACCACGTTGCGGCCCCCGGCCTCGGGCTCGGACAACGCCACGTAGTCCTCACCGACCGACGGCTCGGTGCGCGAGCCGGACGCGCTGAGCGCGAACACCGCGACGGTGACCCCGACGGCGGTGGCGATGCCGATCCGCACGATCCTCGGCGCCCAGGCCGGTCCCGGGGCGAAGTCGGACGGCAGCCGGGCCAACACCAGCAGGAACACGACGATCGTGAGGGTCTCCACGAGGAACTGGGTGAGCGCGAGGTCGGGTGCTCCCTGGATCAGGTAGACGATGGCGAGCGCATAGCCGCTGCCACCGAGCAGCACCGCCGCGCCGAACCGGTTGCGGACGAACAGAATCGAGATCGCGAACAACCCGGTCACCACGACGGCCACGAACTCGATCGGTGAGTTGCTGAAACGCGGGCTCGAGATCGACTCGGTCGCCCCGGCCGCGAGCGCGACGAACAACGAAGTCGCGACGGTGCTCAACACGATGGCGAGATAGAGCGGCAGCGACCCACTCTGGGTTGCGGCGGTGATCCGGCGTGCGCCCCCGAGCAGCCCGTCGTAGATCCGGTCGTAGGTGATCGTGGCCCGGCTTCGTCGGGCTTCGAGCGTGCGGGTGGCGGCACGGGTGAACCACCAGAGCGCGACGCCGGCGGTGACGATCCCTGCCGAGACGAGCAGCGCCTCGTTGAAGCCGGGCCACAGCACGAGGTGCTTCGACGACGTCTCCGGGTCGAGCGACGCCGTCGCCTCCGCCAGCCAGTCGCCGACCGCTCCGGCGGCAAAGCCGAACACCAGCGACAGCAGCGCCAGCAGCGCCGGTGCTCCCACGAGCCCGAACGACGGACGGTGCACCGACGACGGCTCGATGGGTCCGTGGTCGGCGTCGACGGTGCCGTCGATCTCGACACCCGGAGCGTCGTTGCCGAGCAGGCCGACGGTGATGCGGATCGTGTAGGCGACCGTCAACACCGAGCCGAGCACGATGCCGACGAGCGCGACGGTCCCGATGCCACCGATCTCGTTCTCGAGGAGACCGTCGAGGGCCTTCTCCTTCGCCACGAAACCGAACGTCGGCGGGATCCCCGCCATCGACGCGGCGGCGACGACGACCGATGCCGCCACCACCGGCAGCGCCCGCGCAAGACCGCGGAGGCGGCGCATGTCGCGCGTGCCGGCCTCGTGGTCGATGACCCCGACCGAGAGGAACAGCGACGCCTTGAACAGCGCGTGCGCGACCAGCATCGCGACGCCGGCGTACGTCGTGGCGGGCGTCCCGAGGCCGAGCAGCACCATGAGGAAGCCGAGCTGGCTGACGGTGCCCTGGGCGAGCGCCAGCTTGGCGTCCTGCTGGCGCATCGCGCCGATGCCACCGACGAACAACGAGGCAAGACCGGCAGCGACCACCAGGACCCGCCACGGCCCCTCGGACGCGAAGGCCGGCGCGAACCGGGCGACCACGACGAGGCCGGCCTTGACCATGGTCGCCGAGTGCAGGTACGCACTCACCGGCGTGGGCGCCGCCATGGCGCCGGGAAGCCAGAAGTGGAACGGGAACTGCGCCGACTTCGTGAACGCGCCGAGCAGTACGAGCACCAACGCGACGTCGGTGAGCGTCCCGGTCGGCGGGTCGGCGATGAGCCCGGAGATCGTCGTCGTGTCGCCGACGATCGTGAGGATGATCAACCCGACCAGCATGGCGAGTCCGCCGGCACCGGTGACGAGGAACGCCCGCGTGGCCGCTGCCCGGGCGGAGGCGTTGGTGTCGTCGAAACCGATCAGGAGGAACGACGTGATCGAGGTCAGTTCCCAGAAGACGAACAGGGTGAGCAACCCATCGGCCCACACGATGCCGAGCATCGCTCCGGCGAACGCGACGAGCAGCCCGGCGAGTCGACCCAGGTCGTCGCGCCGCCCGAAGTAGGCCGTCGAGTAGAGCAGCACGAGCACGCCGATGCCCGACACCAACAGGCCCATCAGCAACCCGAAGCCGTCGAGACGCAACGAGATCGACAACGCGAGCTGTGGGATCCACTCCACGTCGACGGTCGGCGACTCGCCGTCGAGCACTCCCCGAGACTGGGACACCAGCCACCCGAACGTCACCGCCGGGGCGATCGCGGCGACCGGCAGTGCCCAGCGCGCCGAACGTCGGCCCGGCGCGAGGCAGACGATCGCTGCGAGGAGGTGGGCGAGGAGCAGGAGGATCAACGGCGTCAGGCAATCATCAGGTGGTCGGGCGACTCGGCGCCCGGCACTCAGCGGGCGACGCTATACCCCCGGCGCGCGCGCCGTCACATGCACTCGGTCTCGCCGGCGGGACACGGTCGGAGACGTGCCCGTCGCCGCCTGACACACCTTGCGTTGCGACTTGATTCGTGGGGGAATGGTGCCGTGGCACATCGCGCTCGCAATCCGATGCCTGGTGACATACGCGACCGGCTCACCGAGGCTGGGGTGATGTCCGACTACGAGAATCGTCCGACGTACCAACGAAACGACTACCTCGGTTGGATCGCTCGCGAAAGCGGTCGGAAACACGTGAGAAGCGAATCCGGCAGATGCTCGACGAACTTCGATCCGGAGGCGTGTACATGCACATGGAACACCCGCCGTCGGCAAAGAACTGAGCAAGCCGGCTGCGCAGCTACAGCGCGTCGGTGCGCGGCGTGACCCCGTCCGGGATGCGGAGTGCTGTCATCTGAGTCGACTGCATCACGAGACGGTCCTCACTGTCCCACGCTTCGCAGATCTCGTCGGCGTACCCGTCGTGGATCACCTGCACGCGGAACCGCAGCCGCAACGGTCCGGGCGCCGGCACCGCACGGTTGTACACCGTGATCGCCAGCGTCGGCACCCAGCCGGTCTGCACGACACCGAACGTCGCCGGCGGCATCACATCCGATGCGTAGAGCAGCCCGATCGTGTCGAATGCGTCGTCGACCTCGTCCCGCAGATACGCCCGGAACTCGCCGCCGCCCACCGCCGCCGGCCCGTCCTCCGTCATCTTGAAACCTGCGGCGGGATCGAACTGCAGCGTGTTGCCGCGCTCACCGGCCATCGGCGACGGCGCCAGGTCGTCGAGCGCGGGAAACGGGCACGGCGCGATTTCGCCCCAGAACGGTGCGGTGCCCTCGTGCAACGCTCCGAGTGTGAACTGGGCGCGCACGCCCTTTGATCCCGTCGACGCCGATCGTCGCGCTGACCTGGCTGGCGGTCTTGCCGACCCGGTCGATCTCGGTGACGATCTGCGCCGGGCCGATGTCGGGCGACGACAGGAACTGAGCGGACGCAGCGATGACGTGCTGGTGGGTCGAGCCGACCTCCCGGGCAGCGTCGAGCGCGGCACGACCCAGGCAGGCGAGCATGTAGCCGCCGTTCGGCTTGGTGCCCATGATTGCGTACTCGCTCACGAGCTCGACGTCGTACTGGCCGCGCCCGGAGGCGTCGTGGCCTCGCGGGACGATCGAGGTCGCCGCTGTGAAGGTGGTGGTCATCGGAATCCTCGGGAGTGGGGGTGGGGGGTGGGATCGTGCGCCGCGGCACGATGGTCCTGCGAGGGTAACGACGCGACGCTCGGCTGTCCCATCGAGCGAAATCCACGACGTGTTCCATTGTGACACTCGTTGTCACGCCTCAGGGGTGGTGCCGAAAACCCGGTGCCGCCGATCAGACCAAGAAATGGGGCAATGACATGGGGCCAATCGAACAGCTCTCCTACATCCTTCCGACCTGCAGCTCGCTGGTGGATCACATCCAGACGATGCAGATGAACGACCCGACTCCCTGCGAGGAGTTCACCGTGCACGACGTCCTCAACCACATGATGGTGCTCGGGGGAACCTTCACCTATGCGTTCCGAGGCGACGAGGCACCCGAGCTGAGCCCTCCCGGCGTGTACGGGTGGGTTCCCTCGAAGGAGTTCCGCGAGGTGATGGACGACCTGCTCGAGGCCGTCAAGTCGCCCGGAGCGATGGAGCGAACGGTCGAGACGCCGCTCGGTCCGATGGACGGTGAAACGTTCGCTCGCCTCGTCGCCTTCGACGGGCTCGTACACAGTTGGGATCTGGCCACCGCCACCGGGCAACGTCTGGCACTGCCGGCCGAGGTGATCGACGCAGTGGCCGCCTTTGCCAACGAGGCGCTGACCGACGACATGCGTGACGGTGACATGTTCAAGCAGGCGACCGATGCCGGTCCGTCGGCCGGACCGATCGAACGGATCGCAGCGTTCAGCGGCCGAACGGTGCCCGTCGCCGCCTGAGCGGCACGGCGGTGCCGCTGGACCCGCTCAACTGCAGGCGGCGCGCTGCGGTGCGTCGCCGGGCACGAGACGATCCCACTCGCCAGGGGTCAGTTCACGCGAGACGAGCCCGCAGACTCGCTCGATCCACCGTTCCGAGTCGAGCGAGAACTGCAGGACCTTGCCCGATGTCGCGACCCAGATCGTGTCGGTGGCCTCGTCGTACCACGGTGGCGACGAAGGAGCAGTACCGTTGCCATTCCACAGGATGCCAACTCCCTCGGCCCGATCGGTGTCCCACAGCCGAACGGTTCCGTCGGCCTCCACGACGACGAGCAGCGAACCGTTGCGGGCGAAACCGACGCTGACGACGTCACCCACATCGCTCACCCTCCGAACCGACTCACCCTCGGCGTCGACGACGACGCTGCCGTTCTCTCCAGCGAGTGCGATCCGGCCGGTGGTCTCGTCGGCAACGGCGATCATCGGGTTCTCGAGGCCGGTGTCGAATTGCCGCAGACGATTTGCCGTCCTGTCGTAGCGGCGAAGCTCCCCGTCGGCCAGTGCCACATAGAGCCCACCCTCGGGTGCCGGCGCGACCGCCCTCGCCGCGAACGGTGGCGAGGAGTTCACCGACAGCAAGGGAGCAAGGGAGCCCGGCGATGGGTCGAACGCATACAACGACTTCGGCTCGACCCCCTCGTAGACGGCGATGGCTCCCGAACCTGCGAATCCTCCGCCCGAACCGCCTGACCCGTCGCTCGGGTCGAAATCGAAGTCGGGGAAGCCGGTGAGCACCTCACCGGCTGTCTGGCTGACGTTCTGCCCTCCGTTCCAGAGTTCGACTTGCTCGACGCGTTCGCCGCCTCGCCACCGGGCGACGGTCGTGCCGTCGTTCCACGCAAGGAATCCGTCGACCTCGGGTGTGATCCCGACGGCGACGAACGGATCGCCGCTCGGTGTCCGAAGGGTGAGCGGGGTCGGCTCACCGGACGTCAGGTCGATCACATCGGCCGACGACGAACGATCGACCACAGCCGCACGGCCGGCACCGAACCCGACGAGCGCATCAGCTTCCACGTCCCATCCCCGTTCGACGAGCGGGCCCCGGTTCAGATCGACGATCTGTATCGAGTCGGTGTCGGCGCTGGGGACCACGACCACTGTTCCATCAGGACGAATCCGCGCTTCGTCGGCGGCCGGAATGTCGAGCGGGAGCCCGCGTCGGTTGCCGGCATGGTCGTAGAGCTCGATCGAGCGTCGGCCGACGGCGATGACGACCCCGTCAGAGCGGAGACCCACCGCGATGACCTCGGCCGTGTCGATCATCGCGACCTCTCGAACCTGCTGACCCGTTGCGGGATCGACGGTGACGATCGTGCCGTCCTCGGCCCCCGCCAGCAGGGTGCGCCCGTCACCGTCGAAGCCAACAGCGGTGACGCGGCTCGATCGCTCCACTCGAGACACCTCGGCGCCAGTCGCCGCATCGAGCACGACGAGGATGCCCTTGCTCTCCACGTCGTCAGGGCAGTCGTACCTCGTTGGCTGGTCGAGTAGGCACTGCGAGGGCAGATTGGTGCCGACCGCGAACAGGCCGGCTCGGCGATTCGCTGCTGTGGCGGGGAGTGGTTCGTCGAGCTCGAACCGCAGGTCGTCGACTCCGTCGCCCACATTGTCGAGGGTCACCGCGTCGACGACGGCGACCTCAGCCCACTCCGAGTTGTTGTATCGGTTGGCCTGACCGAACAGGAGGCGATCATCGATGGGTGTCGGGACGAGCGCGCCGCCCGGAACCCTCCGCGCAACCTGGGTCCACGCCTGCTCCTCGGAACCGACCCAATGATCGTCGAGGTTCGTCGAGGTTGCCCATCTCGCCCCCGTCTCGGCGTCCTCCCACCAACTGGCGCATGGGCCGGGCGCGGTGCCGCGGATCGTCACCTCGCCCGTGAGGAGGTCTTTCACGAGGAGATCACCATCGGCGGCCGCGTACTCCCACAGCCCGTCAGGAGTGATTCGGCGGCGGACTCCCAGTCCGGAGCACTTCGAGTCCGGCAGACGTTGCATGGCCTGCACCTGGCCGCCGAGCCCGGCACTCGCAATGGCGTCGAGCAGCGCCGTAGTGGTCACCGGCCCCGGGCTCCGCCGGTGCGCCTCCAGTGCAAGGAGAAACGCCTGTTCCGGGCGTTCGACAGCGGAAGCGCCCGAACGTGCGAGGAGTTCGGCAAGCTCTGCTTCGTCACGAGCGGTTGCCGCTTCCTCGGCGCGGTTGCCGGCGGCTTGGGCTTCGCGATCGGCCCGCTGTTGTTGGTTGAGTGCGACGCCTCCGGCCACGAGAGCGACGACCAGTGCCGCCGCCGTGCCGGCGACCAAGCGACGCAGACGGCGGACCCGCCGCTGTTCGCTGGTGCGTTCCGCGTCGGCCTGGGACTGCGACGCCTCGAGGAACTCGTGATCGAGCGGTCGCAGCCACTCGGGGCTCCGCTCAGCGAGGAGCAGTGCAGCATCGAGCCGCCCACCCCGATACACGTCCGTGGCCTGCCGGCCGCCGCGATCCCACGCCGTCGCCGCGACACCGATCGCTCCGATCGAGCGGCGCAGCTCGCGGTCTTCGACGAGCCAGTCGCGCAGACGCGGCCAGTCGCGCAGCAGCGCCTCGTGCGCAACCTCCACCGTCGGTTCCCGAGTCGCCGGATCGCGGTCGGTGCTGAGCAATCGGGAGGCTGACGAAGGCGTCGAGGAGCCACGCGGTTCGCTCGCCGTCGCCGAACTCGCTCCGCAGCGCCCGCCGACGCGTGTCCTCGGCGCCGTCGCCGAATGTGACGAGGCGGCCGAAGATTCGTCGGACCTCGGCCTCTTCGGCGGGGCCGCCTGCGGCGAGGATCCGGTCCGCACGCGCGGCGAGCGCGCCCGTCAGACCACCCAGTTCGTGGTGACTCGACAGCAGCATCACGTCGGACACGCGGCGATCGAACAGCTCGGTGAGCGAGAACTGCAGCAGCGGCAGCGCCGCAGGGCGGGCGTTGAGTCCGGCGACGAGTTCGGTCGCCAGTGCCGGTTCCACCGCCACGCCCACGGATTCGGCCGGCAACCGGATCGCCCGCTCCAGCTCGTCGGGCTTCATCGGCCGTACCGTCACCGTTCCGTGCGTCACGAGCTCCGCGACGCTCGCATTCTGCAGCGGGGCGTCGTAGTGGTCGGCGCGCAGCGTGGCGATCACCCGCAGCGGTGACTCATCAGCGCCGACCGCGTTGGCGAGCTCCACGAGGAACCGGTCGCGTTCGTCGGCGTCGCGGGCCTGCGTGAACAACTCCTCGAACTGGTCGACGACGAGCAGGAGGCGCGTGTGCTCGTCGGGCAGCACACGTCGAATCGCCCGCAGCAGCCCACCCGGCTCGGCCAATTGCTCCCGCAGCGTTGCCGGAGGGTTGACTGCCACCCGCAGCAACGCCGTCTCGAGGGCGTCGATGGGATCGGGCCCCGGCACCATCGTGGCGACGAACCAGCGGTCCGAACCCGGGATTGCGCCACGGCGGATGGCGGGGAGTACGCCGGCCCTCACGACCGACGACTTGCCGGTCCCCGATGGACCGACGACGGTGACCATCGGTCGTTGTTCCAGGGCGTCGACGAGCTCGGCAACGAGGTTCTCTCGTCCGAAGAAGAGCTCTGCGTCCTCCTCGTCGAATGCGTGCAGACCGACGTAGGGGTTGTCGACGGGTCGATGCCAGACGGTCGGGGTCGGCCGTGTTGCGCCCACGTGGGGGTCGAGGGCCGCGCACATGTCATCGACGAACGAGGCCACCGTGGCGTAGCGGTCGCCGGCCGCCTTCGCCGTCGCCCGGGCCAGCGTGTCGTCGACTGCCGGCGGGAGGTCGGTGCGCGTCGCCCTGACGGGCGGCAGCGGGTCGGACAGTTGGCGCCGGACGAGGTCGGCACGATCGAGGCTGTCGGCGAACGGCAGCCGACCGGTGAGTACCTCGAACGTGGTGACCGCAAGGCTGAGCACGTCGGCCGGGGCGCCCGCGGGTTCCCCCCGCAGCACCTCCGGCGCGGCATAGGCCGGTGACCTGATGGGAAGGTCGTCGATGGCGGCTGTCGGGAGGGCGATGCCGAAGTCGGCCAAGTAGGTCGTGCCGTCGGTGTCGAGCAGCAGATTGGCCGGCCGCACGTCACGGTGCACCACGCCGGAGCGGTGGGCGGTCTCCAGTGCTCCGCCGACGTCGGCGAGCAGTCGAACGGCCTGCTCGCGCGAGTACGGCCCTCGCGATCGCAGTGCCTGCTCGACGCTGCCTCCGGGCAGCAGTCGCATCACCAGATAGGCGGCACCGGGCTCACGCCAGAAGTCGAACAGCGGTACGACGTTCGGATGCTCGATCCGGGCAACGGTTCGCGCTTCGAACTCGAAACGGCGAATGAAGTCCGGCTGGTCGGCGAGTTCGGCTCGGAAGATCTTGATCGCCACGTCGCGTTCGACTCCCGGCTGGATCGCTCGGTGGACCACCGAGAAGGCTCCCTCGCCGATCCGCTCTCCGACCTCGTAGCCACGAAGCGCCTTGACGCCACCGGTCAGACCTCTGTCGCTGCGGGCGATCCGCCGCTCCAGATCGATGATCCCCTCGGACGGATCGAGCCCGGTCTCGTCAGCGAGATACCGCCGGTACGAGGCGGACACGCGCAACGCCTCGGCTTGGCGCCCACCGGCGTACATCGCCCGCATCAACAGCACCCGCGGTCGCTCACGCAGGGGTTCCGACTCGGCAAGCGCGTGGGCTTCCGCTGTGGCTTCCTCGTTGAGCCCGTCCGCCAGGCAGGCCTCGATGAGCGCCTCACGCGCCTCGACCAATCGCTCGTGGAGCCGAACGCATTCCGGCCGTGCCCACTCCTCATCGCCGAAGCCGGCGTATGCCGGACCACGCCAGCGAGCGATCGCACCCTCGAGGATCCGGCGTGCGGTCGCCGGGTCGGCGGTCCGCAGGTAGTGCAGCCCCAGGTCGAGCTCCTCCTCGAACAGGGCGCTGTCGAGTTCGCCGATCGCCAGATCGATGACGTAGCCCGGCTCGCGGAACACAATCCGCTGCTCGCGCGAGCCGAGGGCACGTCGCAAGCGGGTCATGTAGCTGCGCAGCGTCGCCTCAGCGCCATCAGGCGGTTCACCGGACCACACGATCTCCACCAGCCGATCGGTCGAGACGACCGATCCGTTCGACAGCGTCAACGCAGCCAGCAGCCTGCGCAACCGCGTTCCCAGCTCGACGTCGGCTCCGAGGCCGCCAACACCGACCGAGCCGAGCACCGACACCTGCACGTTCACCACCCCCCTCTGCGCATGCACCCAGCGTCCTTGGCGCCCGTTGCACTTGCGTTGCACGGTAGTGCACAGACGTTTCCCCTGGTCACAACCCCTCGACCCGGAGTTGTCCACAAGCGTCACGGTGACCGTCGAGCGGGTTCACCCCGCGTCGCAACGACGTTGCAGCGGACGTGGCGGATGGTGCCGCCATGGACACCAACCAGCACCTGGCCGCCCCTCACAACGCGGTCTCCACGCCTGTGCGCTTCGTCGCCCGGTTCCTCCTGGTCGGTCTTGTCGCCGTCGCCGTCTCAGGCACAGACGTGGACACCCCGATCACCGCTTCGGCCAGCGACGACCAGCGGGTCGGTGTGTCGGTGCCCGACCTCCTGGCGGATCACGCCGGAGGGATCGCCGCCAGGCTGTACGACGCTGACGGAGAACCGCTCGCCGGGGACCTCTTCTTGCTGATCGGGAGCGGCGGTGCGACTCCCAACGCACGTGTCTACGACTCGACGCCCTACACCCATGACCGCCCACGCCACCCGGACACCGTTGCTTCGAATCTCCTGGCGGCTCGGACCGTCGAACGAATCACCGGTGCCGACGTCGACGTGATCACGATGACCAGCGCTTCTGCCGGCGGGCATTCGGGTGGCCTCACCCGGGCGATTGCCTACCTCAACGTGATGTCGGAGGGCGGATTCACCGGCGATCTCAGGGTTGCAGCGACGGGAGTACTGAGCCCGGCGGGCCTCGTCAGTTCCATCGACGGCATCGACGCGAAGGCTGCGGCTGCCAACCTGGCCGGCGCCGACGTGCTGTTCACTCCGACCGTGCCGACGAGCTCGACGATCGACGCCTACGGCGCTCGTCTCGTCGGCGAACTCGTTCGAGATCCCGACACGGGCAGCTCATTTCACGACCCCCGTCGCATCGAGCAGTTCCGCCGGTGGGGCGCACACCGGCCGAGCGGAATGGACGTCATCGATGCTCGCCACATCATCGACGTCAGCTCGTACCTCTGCGGTGCCGGCTCGACGTTCGCCTGCGACGTCACCGAGCAACTCGGCCGCCAGGCGCAAGAGCGCCTCGAGACGCTGGCCGAGGACGCCGGCAACGAATCAGCACGTCTTCGTTCGATCAGCCAGCAGTCGGGGTGATGCCGCCACCGCCGCCGAGCCGTGCGATCTGTGGCACCTGCGTCCCGGATTCCGCAACGCAAGGGGGCGCAGATCGGTGGGTGGGGGGTTCGAGGTGGGAGGGGCGGGACGGAAGAGTGCCATCAGGAGCGGAGCGGGCCCCAGACCTCGAGGCTGCCATGGCGCTCGACCCGGCGGAGCGTGCGCAGGTCGAGCAGCGGTTCCAGTCCGGCCTCCCTGAAGACCTCACGGGCGCGGACCTGCCCGGGCCGACTTCCGGGCGAACATCTGCGTCGGCGGCACCACGGTGCGGTGCGAGCTCGACGACGCCGACCGGCGAATCATCGACGCGATTGCACCGTCGGCATACGCCCCGACGTCGAGGTCATCCAGCGGCTGGAGCGCCGGGTCGCCTGAGAGCGTCACCGACATCGCACGGCCGGCCGCACACGGTCACGGTCGCGGGCCGAGGAGGTCCCAGCGATTGCCGGCGACGTCGACGAACACCACGACGCTCCCGTACACCTCGTGACGGGGCTCGCCGACGAACTCCACACCGTGACGGCGCAACCGCTCGACTGCAGCGTCGAAGTCGTCGACCCTGAGGAACAGGCCCACCCGACCCGCGAACTGCCGCCCGACAGCGGCTCGCTGCTCGTCGCCATCTGCCTGCGCGAGCAGGAGCCCCGTCACTGCGCCAGGCGGCCCGACAACGACCCACCGCTTGGGTCGACCGTCGTTGGTCGTCGCCGGCGAATCCTCGACCAGCTCGAAGCCCAATGCGTCGACGAAGAACCGGATCGCCTCGTCGTAGTCGTCGACCAGAAGTGCCGTGTGCTCGAAGTGCATCGGCCCATCCTGCCCGCCGGTTGCCGATCCCATAGCCTCGCTGCATGCGGATCGTTGTCGTCGGAGCCGGAGCGGTCGGCGGGGTCGTCGCTGCCAACCTCGCAATTGCGGGCACACCGGTGGTCGCCGTCGCCCGCGGCGAACACGGGCGAGTGATGCGCGAGTCGGGGCTGCGTTACGAGTCGCCCACAGGTACGCGGATCGTCGAATTGCCCGTCGCCGCGTCGGTCGGCGAGATCGACATCACCGACGACGACGTGTTCATGCTCGGCGTCAAGAGCCAGGACACCGCCGGCGTGCTGAACGACCTCCGAGCCGTCGGGGTCACCGACCAGCCGATCGTGTGCCTACAGAACGGCGTCGAGAACGAACGCCAGACGCTGCGTCTGTTCCCCAACGTGTACGGCATCTGCGTCATGCTCCCTGCCGACCACCTCGCCCCGGGCGTCGTGCGCGTCTGGACCGCCCCGAGCTCCGGCCTGCTCGACGTCGGCCGCTACCCGCACGGCGTCGACGACGTAGCTGTGCAGCTCGCCGCCACACTCGAAGCGGCGACGTTCGGCTCGATCCCCCGCGACGACATCATGAGCTGGAAGTACCGCAAGCTGCTGATGAACCTCGGCAACGCGGTCGAAGCGGTGTGTGGTCGCTCGGGATTCGGGGGACGCCTCGGCGAGATGGTGCAGGCCGAAGGTGCGTCGGCGCTCGCCGCTGCGGGGATCACGGTGGTCAGCGCCGAGGACGACCTGGCCCGTCGTGGCAACGCCCTCCAGATCCAGCCCGTCGGCGACCAGCAGCGCCGCGCCGGAGGATCGTCGTGGCAGAGCCTGCAGCGCGGCACGGGCACGATCGAAACCGACTATCTCACCGGTGAGATCGTGCTCCTCGGCCGGCTCCACGGCGTCCCAACCCCGGCCAACAGCGCGCTCCAGACCCTCGCTGCCCAGATGGCCCGCACCGGCGAGCCGCCGGCCTCCCGCAGCGTCGACGACGTGCTCGCGTTCATCGACGCCAACTGAAGCCCGCGCCCCGACCGGCGTCGCTCGCAGCTGGACGCCGGCCAACGGCAGCGAGAGGATCAGACCGAGTCGCCGTAGGCGAAGGTCACGACGATGTTGCCGTTGTCATCACGCAGGAACACGGTGTCGCCGCTGTTGTTCCACACCGCACTTCCCGACACACACCAGTACCGCTCGGTGTCGGTGTCGTCGCCGCAGCCGGTGAACAACGTGACCGCTGCGCCCGGGTCGAGCTCGAGATCGGAGAACGTGTAGCGATGCGACGCCGACTCGTCGGCCACCTCCCAGCCTCCGAGATCGGCGGCCTCGTCGCCGGTGTTCGTGAACCGCACCCACTCGCCGTTCGGGTTCTCACCGTCGTCACCCGGCGCATCGGCGTTCACCTCGACGTCGATCTCCACGCCGTCGAGGTCGCTGTCGCCACACGCATCCGCCGCCCACAGCCCCCGACGATCGGCCTGCGCCTCCTGCTGCAACCGGGCGTATGTGTCGGCTCGGGCGTCGTCGGGTGGGTAGCGCCTGGCGATCGCAAACCCGCCGGCAACCAGCTCGGCCCCCACATCGACACCCTCGACCGTCTCCACGTAGCGCAGCGACCGGCCGAACTGATCGACATCGGAGCGATCGGCGACCAGCACCAGCTCGTTACCGTCGACCAGTCGTTCGAGCTCGTCGGTCGCCTCGTCGCTGAAGCACTCCCCCAACTCCGGCGTGTTGATCCCGATCACCCGCACCTGCAGTTCCCCGAGCGGGCCGATCACGTACAACGTGTCACCGTCGACCACCTCCGTGGCGCGCCACGAGTCGTCGCCCGGCCCAGCAGTCTCCCCACCGTCGCCGCCCGAACTGCCGGACGTGCATCCCCACGCCAGCGCGACCAGAACGGCGAGCGCAGCCCGACGTCCGACGGACCGTCGCGGCCCGCTCCCGCTGATCCACCCGGCTGTCGACATCGCGGACACCTTCCCACCGCCCGACGCTCAGCGACAAGACATGCGAGCCAGGGCACGTCCTTGGCGCGAGACTGATCCGATGGCCTTCGGACAAGCATCGGGTCCGCCCGCATCACACAGCCAGATGCGGGAGCTGACCGAGTTGCTCGAAGCCGCCGGACACACCGACTTCCGCGACGCCCGCGGGCCGATGGGCTTCACACAGCGCCAAGCCGCCGGCAAGTTCACCCGCGACGAAGCCGACGAGTTCATCGCCGCGCTCCAAGAAGCCGCCGAGACCGCCGACACCGCAGCCGATGCTCCCGAGGCACCCCCTGAGCCGCCGTCAGCCCCCGCCCCACGCCCCAAGGCCGCCCAACGCAAACCGGCCGAGGCTCAGCTCGGCAAGTTCACCGACCAACAACTCGCCGCCGAACTCCAACGCCGCGGCTGGGTGGTCATGGAACCCTGACCGCCGGCCGCCAGATCAGCCATCACATCATGCTCTCATTGATTGCTAGCATCCACTGCCATGTCGACCGTTCGCACGACGTTCACGCTCGATGAGTCACTCGCCGAGCAGGCGCGCCACCTCGACGTCAACGTCTCGGCTGCCGCACGCGACGGTGTTGCGGCAGCGGTCCGGGCGGCCCTCGCCGAACGCGATCGGGAGGCGTACGAAGCCAAGCCCGAGAAGGTCGACCAGTTCTGGTCCTCCGCCGAGGCGTGGGGAGACGAGTGAACCGCGGCGACATCTGGCTCGCCGAAGTCGGCCGTACACGCCGGCCCGTGCTCGTGCTCACCCGAAGCGCAGTACTCGACGTCCGCTCCCTGGTCACGGTCGCGGAAGTTTCGACGTCGGCCCGAGGGCTTGCCGCCGAGGTCCCCTTCGATCACGTCGCAGCAGGACTCGATCGAGCATCCGTCATCAACGCCGACGGGCTTCACACAATTGCCCAGTCGACGCTCACGACCCGGGTCGGCGAGGTCGACGATCCGACGCTCGAGAGCGTCTGCGCCGCCGTCGGCTACGCCCTCGGCTGCTGAGTCCGCTCGACGAACGAACACAGAGCGGAGATCAGCGACATCTCCTCGACGTCGCGGGCCCGCGTGTCGAGCAGCTCGTCGGTGCACACCAGGTAGGCGAGACACCGCGCCCGGCTGATCGCCACGTTCAGCCGGTTCTTCGAGAACAGGAAGTCGGCGGTGCGGGGCATGTACTCCGCCGACGACGTCGCCATCGAGAACAACACCACCGCAGCCTCACGCCCCTGGAACTTGTCGACCGTGCCGACCTCGACACTCCTCGTCGCCGGGTCGGCCCGCAACGCCTCGATGATGCAGCGGCGCTGGTCGTTGTACGGCGCGACCACCATGAAGTCCTGCACCCCCAGCGGGCGAGTGACACCGTGCTGATCGGTCCACGGCTGCCCGAGCAGCTCGCGCACCTTGGCGACCACGATCGCCGCCTCCTCGGGCGACTCGGTCGAGCGGCCCTGGTGATCAGCACGAAGCCAGCGCAGGCCGGTCGCCCCTGCCACCGACTGGCCGGCACAGCTCGGATGGCTGCGCAGCTTGCCGCCGTACATCACGTCGGAGATGAACTCGCACACGTCGGGATGCATCCGCCACGTGGTCTCCAACAGCACCCCACGGTCGGACGGCACCGTGATGTCGCCGTCGAGCAGATGCTCGAGTGCACTTGCGCCGGCACCACCCGGGTGGCTCGCCTGTGACACCTGCGGCAACTGCTGCGGATCGCCGAGCAGGATCACGTTGGTCGCCGAAATCGTGGCCGCCAACGTGTCGGCAAGCCCGAGTTGGCCCGCCTCGTCGACGACGAGCACGTCGACCGAGATCTCGCGCATCGGCTTGCTCGCGAACAACCACGTCGTTCCGGCAACGACGTTGAACCCGGAACTCGCCACGCTGGCGTTGTCGTCGACGTAGCGGATGCCACGGACCGACCCCTCCTTCGCCTTGCGAACCGCACGCAACTTGCCCGAGTCGCCCTCCTGCTTGAACCGGTCGACCACGGCCTGCATCAGATTGTCGATCGCCGCGTGGCTCATCGCCGTGATCCCCACCCGCAGGCCGGCGGTCACGAGCGTGTGGATCACCTTCGCGCCGATGTAGGTCTTCCCCGTTCCCGGCGGACCCTGGATCGGCACGTAGCTCCGGTCGAGCCCGGTCGACCACGCACAGATCGCCGGTACGTCGGCGACGAACTCGCCCCCCGCAGGGCCACTCCCCGGCAGGAATGCAGGTGCGTCGCGGCGCAGCATCGCGTGCCCGACCTTGTCGGCGTTGCCGGCCAGCATGTCGTCGGCCAGCTCCTCGAGCGCCTTGCGCTTCGCGCCCTCCTGGAACCACACGTAGTGCACCAGCGACGACGGATGCACACCGGCCGCTTCGGCGTCGCCGTCCCACGTGACCCACAACTCGCCAGCGGCGGCATCGATCTCCTCGAGCTTGAAGAACAGCCACTCCTGTTCGTTGAGCGCGGCGATCAGCTTCGAACCCTTCCGGATGTCGACGTCGATCGGCTGCGGCGGGAACGTGAAACGTGCCCACGGCCACTTCAACGGCTTGCCCGTCTTCGCGCTGACCTGCGGCTGGAGGCCCCGGAACGTCAGTCGGGTGATCGCCGAGAGCGACTCGAACTGGTCGGCCTCCGGTGCGATCGACAGGCGATACGCGTCGGCGCTGACCACCTGACGCTCGCGGCGCCAGTAGCCGAGCAGGTCGCCCATCAGGTGCTCGTCGGTGCCGAGACCGAACGCGTGCAACGCCTCGATGCGCTCGTCGAGATCGGCGTCGGGCTCTTCACGCCCGAGCACCGGCGCCCGCCACGCGACGTCATCCGGACGTTGTGTCACCAGCCAGTCGCGCAAGGCACGCGTGGCGCGCACGTCGTCCTCGTTGTAGGCGGCGATCATGGCAAGGCTGGCGTCGTCGCCCGAGCCCATCCACCGCTCGTACTCGACGACCGCGCCAGCACCCTTGTCGATCTCGTGGCCCCGCTCGTAGCCGGTGAGACGCTCGATGTGCTTGAGGCCGTAGCCCTCGACACCGACCTGCATCGCACCCTTGACGATCGGCAGGAGGTCGACGAACTGGCCGGTGCTGATCAGTTGTTCGAGCGCGAGCTCGGCGACCGCGTGCTCGCGCACCAACCGCTCGAGCGACGACCGCTCGGTGTGGTTGTAGTGGTACACGTGCATGTCGGGGAACTGCACCCGACGGGCGGCGAGATGATCGATCAGCGCCTTCGTGGCGTCTGCCTCCTCTGCCTTGTCGTGGGCCCAGAACGCCGTGAACTCCCAGTCGCCGGCCGATGAGCGCTCGATCAGGCCGAAGAGAAAGAACAGCTCGGCGTCGGCGTGCCAGAACGGGTGCCCCTCGAAGTCGAGGAACACGTCGCCATCGTCGGGGGCCGGCAACGCAGCGAAGCCGATCGGGTCCGGCGTGTCGCGATCGTCCCCGGCGGGTTCAGCGCCTGACAGCGGATCGAGCAGCTCGAACGGGGGCTTCTCGTCGGGTGCGTTGCGAGCCTCGACCTGGAGGCGGGCCTGGCGCACGAACGTGTCGAGGCGAGCCTCGTCGAGGTCGCCCACCGGCCCGTCGACGGCAGCCAACCCGGCGATCGTGGTCACGCCGTTTCGCTGGAGTGTCAGTCGATCCGCGGTGCGCACACCGGCAACGTGCACCAGCGAATCGGCTTCGCGCCACTGGGCGTCGCACACCAACTCGAACTCGCAGAACTGGCAGTGATCGCAGGGCTTGGGCCGCGTGTCGGCCACCGCCTCGTCGACGAGCAGCGCTGCGAGCCGGCTGCGCAAGCGGCGCCAGTACGGGAGCACATCGGCAACCCGCACCTGCTCGGACAGACCCGATCCCAACTCGATCGACACGAACTCGGGCAGCACGCCGGTGCTCGCCTCGATCGCCTCGGCGTAGAAGCACAGCTGCAGGACGTGGCCGGGTTTGGCCTCCTTGCGGGCCAGCTTGGCGTCGACCGGCTCGTAGGTGAACGTGCCGGCCTCGACGTCGTCGACGCGCAGCAGGAAGTCGGCGATGCCCCGAATGCCCTGGTGCACGAACGGCATCTGGAACACGACGTCATGGCCCTCGGCCAGCACGTCGCCCACGCGATCGACCCAACCCTGGAACGACTCGTACTGGCGCCGATCCGGCACCTCGAACACCGACAGCTCGTCGTCCCGATAGCCCTGCAGCACCGCCTGCTCGTGTTCCATGCCCTTGTCGAGCAGCATCTGGGCCATCTCGCCGAACGGACTCGACTCGACGACGCGAGCACCCGCCTCGACCTCGTGCTGCAGCGTGAGGAAGTGCGCGCAGTCGAGCCAGGCGGTGATCTTCGAAGGGGTGAGGAGCCGGTCCGGCATGAACCCATCATGCCGCGCTCACACGGCAACGGTGCCGACACCCTCCGGATCCACCGAGGTGCGTGATCAGAGCGCGAGACGTCCCGCTTTGCGGGACTGATCGCGCACCGATCGTGCGTCACGCCGGGCGAGCGTGTCAGGCGGCGGGTCGAAGCGTGATGTCGCTCTCCTCGTGGGGGTACTTGCCGCGCTTGTCGGCGTAGAACTCCTGGAACAGATGGAGGTCGGCAGCGATGTCGCCCGTCGGCTCGATCACCGGACCGAATCCGCCGACACGGCGCGCATAGTCGAGGTAGCTGCACACGATCGGCACCTCGGCGGCACACGCAACGCGATAGAACCCCGTGCGCCAATGATCGGTCCGCTGACGGGTGCCCTCGGGTGGAACCGCCACGACGAGCCGCTCGGCGGACGCGAACTCGCGGGTGAGCGACGCAACGAGACCCGACCGCTGATCGCGCTCGACCGGGATACCGCCGAGTGCACGCAGCAGCGTGCCGACCGGGCCGGGAAAGAGCGAGTCCTTGCCGAGCCAGGAGACACGCACCCCGGTCGCCCACGACATCGCCAGCAGATACAGCAGATCCCAGTTGCTGGTGTGCGGTGCCGCGATCAGCACGTACTTCGCACGGTCGGGAGGGTCACCCTCGATGCTCCAGCGTCGGGACCACAGCACGGCACGGCCGATCGATCGTCGAATCATCCGTCAGTGCCCGACCAGTTGCATGGACCGGACCCTACCGAGGTCGTGTGCCGGGCCTTCGGAGACCTTCCCGTGCGGCAACTGCGACGACACGTAGGGTCTCGGGCGATGGGCAACGGCAACGGCGACACGTTCGGCTACGCCGAGTTCGGCAACTGGTACGACGCATACCGAGCCGACACGCTGGAGCCCGCACTCGACCGGGCGATGGACGCGCTGCAACGCGAGCTCGACGACGCGCTGTCCGACCGCGACCTCGCCCGCATCCGCAGCATCTCCGGTCGGGTCAAGTCGAAGCGCCGCACCTGGCGCAAGATCAGCCAACCGCACTATCGCGAGCAGGTCACGAGCGTCGACGACATCCCCCGCGTCCTCGACGACCTGCTCGGCATGCGCCTCACCTGCACCAACCTGCGCGACCTCGAGATGGTCCAGGTGGCGCTCGAGAACCTGCCGGCGAACGCCACCAGGAAACGGCCCCTCGGACTCGATCCCGCCTCAGAGCGCGACTATGTCGAGCAACCCAAGGAGTCGGGCTACCGCGGCTGGCACGTCAACCTCGGGGTGCAGCACAACGGCACGCCCGTCACCTGCGAACTCCAGGTGCGCACGCTGCTGCAGGACAGCTGGGGCGAACTCACCCACGAAGACACCTACAGCAAGTCCGGCGAGCTGCCACCGCTCGTCGAAGTGCTCAGTACGCGCATGGCCGACCTCCTCGCCACGCTCGACGACATCGCGGAAGATCTCCGCAACGAACTCGATCGCATCGACGAGGAGATCGTGGCCGAGACCGCCGGCCAGTCCGAGGGCGAGACGATCGAGCCGGAAATCGCATTCGGACCAGGCGCGGACGCCGCCGACATCCTGCTCGAACGCTGGCGCTCGCTCGACCGGCCACTCGAGATCTCGTCGCTCGCCTGGGCGTTGCAGAACGAGTTCGGCGCCGAGGTCAGCGACGACTGGTTCGGCTACGGCACGTTCAAGCGGTTCCTTCGTGCTGCGATACCCGAGGGCGAGATCAGCGGCGACCGTCAGGTGTACCTGCTGCCGCCCGGCGGCGCTGCGGACGTGGCCGAGTCCGACGCACCAACGACCACCTCGGACGACGACACGTCGACGATTCCCGACGAGGCCCGTCAACTCCGCCGCATCGACCGCGACTTCCCACTGGTCGAGACCGAACAGTGGCGGCGCATCTACGAACACCTGGCCGAAGCGTGGCGTCGCGTCGGCGCCGGGACACCGTCGACCCGGATGGTCAACCAACTCACCCGGTCGGCCCGCGACCGTGCCCGATCGACGGGCGACCCGCTCACGCGCCGCCACCTCGACCACGTCGCCAAGGCGGTGCTCGCCACCAGCGAATCGGGCGAACCACTCGACGCCGACCAGATCGGTGAGACGTTCACCGGTGCCGTGCTGCAGCGGCTGGCCGACCTGCGGATCGTCCCCGCCGACGACGCTGCCGGCCGAGCCCGTGTCGGCCGCTGGCTCCTCGGCTGAGCTCCGAAGGGGCCACCACCTACGCTGAGCCTCGTGACGCAGCTCGCCGGGCAGCTCCGAGTGGTGATGATCGTGATCGATGCGATGCCGCACCGCCACGTCAGCCCGAGCCTGACACCGCACCTGTGGCACCAGGCAGCCACGGGCGGCCGAGCGCCGATGGGTGCGCTGTCGCTGCCGGTGTCGGTCACCTACGCCAACCACGCGGCGTTCGTCACCGGTGCGGATCCGGCGGTCACCGGCGTCCACGGCAACCACACATGGATCGACGATCATGGCTGGGCGCCGTCGCCCAAGCAGGGCCCGCGTGCGGTCACGCTGTTCGATCGCGTCGGCGACGCCCGCGGGTCGTCCGCGATGATCGCCGGCGACCAGAAGCTGATCGCCCAGATGGGTGGCGGGCGTGCCGACGTGTCGTGGCCACCGAACGGTCGATTGCCCGAGGGCACCGCGCGCTGCGCGTTCGGATATGCCTCCGACGCTGCTGTGCTGTCGGCGCTCGAGGGCATCGACCTCGACGTCGACTTCGCCGTGATCCACCTCAACGAGCCCGACACCACCTCGCACCTCCACGGCCCCGACTCGGCCGAGGCCGTCGAGCAGTATCGAGCCACCGACGCCGCCTACGGCGAGGTCGTCGGACGGCTCGCGGACGGGTGGGACCACACGCTGGTGCTCACCGTGTCCGATCACGACCAGGAGGCGATCACCGACTTCGCACCGGTCGAGCTTGCCGAAACGTTCGCTGCGATCGAAGGCGTCGAGGTCGCCGACGAGGGCACCGCAGCGCTGCTGCACCGCGGATCGTCGAGCGACCACCTCGACGACGATCGGGTTGCTGGCGATGATCGGATCGGTCGATGGCGTCGAAGCGGCCTGTGCGCTCACGCCCGAGGTGTGGATGGCGTGGACCGAACCGGGTCGGGCGTTCGGCGCAACCCCGATCCCGATCCACGGCCAGCACGGCAGCCCACGCTGTCGCACCCAGATGGCGATCGTGTCGGGGGGAGATCCCCGCGTCGCGTCCATCGCCCGCCGCGTCGAGCGAACGCAGCCGTCCGTGCTCGACTGGGCACCCATGATCGCCGGCCTCCTCCAGATCGACGGAGCACGTTCGTGACCGGGCATCCCCAGCGAATCGATGCGATCGACGTCGACGTGGACGCGTTCCGACGAGACGGTTGGCTCATCGTGCGAGGAGCATTGCCGGCAGCCCAGGTCGATGCCGTCGACACCGCCGTTGCCAGGCTGGAACGATGGGCCGTCGACGGCGGACCGGGCCTGCACCACTTCGAGCAGACCGACGCCGGCGCCGTCCTGGCGCGCAGTGAGGACTTCGTGCACGACGAGCCCGTGCTGCGCGATCTGATCGAGGGTGGCGTGATCGGCGAGATCCTCGGCGCGCTGTTCGACGAGCCGGCGGTGCTGTTCAAGGAGAAGGTCAACTTCAAGCAGCCCGGCGGCGGCGGGTTCGCTCCGCACCAGGACGCCACCGCCTACCGCTTCGTCGACCATCACATCTCGTGCATGGTGCCGCTCGACCCGTCGACGCCGGCCAGCGGCTGTCTGTACGTGGCGCCCGGCTTCGAGACGGGCCGGCTGCCCACCGACGAACGGGGTCGCATCGACGAGGCGACCGCCTCCGGCCTCGACTGGCGCCCGGCGCCGGTGGAACCCGGTGATCTGCTGTTCTTCGACTCGTACACACCGCACTACAGCGACACCAACACCACGACCAGGGCGCGGCGGGCTGCCTATCTCACCTACAACGCCGCATCGCTCGGCGACCACCGCGACCGCTACTACGCCGACAAACGTGCCGAGTTCGCCGAAGCGGGCGACGACTTCGACGGCCAGCGCGTGCGGATCAGCATCACCGACGACTTCCTCGGCAAGCCGGTTTCGGGTGCAGGAGCGGTGGGCGAGTGAACCCGCTCGACGAGCTGTTCGCGCTGTACGCGTCACCGTCGGCGCTGCGGATCTACGACGAGGACGTCACCGAACTCGACCACGCGCTGCAGGCTGCCGCTCTCGCGAGGGCAGATGGCGCAGCCGACCACCTCGTGGCCGCTGCGCTCCTGCACGATGTCGGCCACCTCGTCTCGGACGACAACGTGCCCCTCGACGACGACCTCGCCCACGACTTCCAGCACGAACGCGTCGGCGCCCGCTACCTCACCCGATGGTTCGGACCCGACGTCACCGCCCCCGTTGCACTGCACGTGGCGGCCAAGCGCTACCTCTGCACGGTCGAGCCGGGCTATCTCGACGGTCTGTCACCCTCCTCGACGCGCAGTCTTCACCTCCAAGGTGGACCGATGACCGACACCGAGGTCGTAGCGTTCGAGCGGCGACCGCACCATCGTGAGGCTGCGCTGGTGCGGCGGTGGGACGACCAGGCAAAGGTCGGCGATCTCGCCGTTTCCGACCTCGACGACTACCGGGCACTTCTCGCACGGTGCCTCACCGTCGAGCAACAACCACCGAAGCAACAACGACCACTGCGATCAGGAGAGCTGCGATGACGGATCAGGAATCGGACGGCGGAACCCATTCGCGGGGACCCCTCGGTCGGCTCGTCGGTTCGGTGGTCTCCCCCATCGTCGACACGATCGACGTGGACGAGATCATCGATCAGATCGACGTCGACGACGTGGTCGGTCGAATCGACGTCGACGGTGTCGTGAGCAGGATCGACGTCAACGCGGTGCTCGACCGCGTCGACCCCGACGCCCTGCTGGACCGCGTCGACCCCGACCGGTTGCTGGACCGCGTCGATCCCGACCGACTCCTCGACCGGGTGGATCCGAACCGGTTGCTCGACCGGGTCGACCCCGACCGGTTACTCGACCGGGTCGATGCCAACCGACTCCTCGACCGCGTCGACCCCGACCGGCTCCTCGACCGGGTCGACGCCAACCGGTTGCTCGACCGGGTCGACGCCAACCGGTTGCTCGACCGGGTCGACCTCGATGCAGCCCTCGAACGCGTCGACGTCAACCGTCTGGTCGATCGCACCGAGATCGGTGAGATCATCGCCCGCTCGACCACCGGTGTGTTCAGCCAGCTGCTCGATGTCGCCCGCACGCAGATCATCAGCGCCGACCAGGTCGCCCAAGGCGTTCCGGCACGGCTGCTCCGTGGCCGAAAGCGGGAACTCCCTCCCACACCGGCCGGTGACACCGACGACGGCGACCCGAGGCAGCTGTCGCCGACCGAACGCGCCGTGGCGATGCAGGGCCGCTTCGCCGGTTCCGTCTCCCGCTTCTTTGCGTTCCTGCTCGACCAGTTCCTCATCGGTGCGATCTTCACGATCAGCGCACTCGTGGTGCAGACGGCGATTCAGGTCGTGTTCCAGTCGTCGTTCGAAATCGACGACGCCGGCGTTGCGGTCGTCATCGCGTACGCGCTGTGGTGGTTCGCCTACACCGCCGGATCACTCGCCGCCACCGGCCGAACCATCGGCAAGGCCGTCCTGGGGATCATGGTCGTGATGGCCGACGGCACCAAGGTCAACGGCCGCCGAGCATCTCTGCGCACGCTCGTCTTCCCCATCAGCTTCCTGCTGCTCGGAGTCGGATTCCTGATCGGGCTGGCGCGACGCGACCGCCGCGAACTCCAGGACCTGATCGCCGACACCGGCGTCGTCTACCAGTGGGACGCCGACACCGCCAGGCTGCGTGCCGGCGAGGGACATCAGAACGGAGGGACACACGCCGTCGCCGCGACGTCCTGACCTCCCGTGCGGCGCCTCAGAGCCGCACCATCACCTTGCCCTGGTTCGCGCCGGTGAACAACCGATCGAGAGCGACCGGAGCGTTCTCCAGCCCGTCGACCACGTCGACCGCGAACTTGACGTCGCCACCCATCACCCAGCCGGCGAGTTCGCCGATCGCTTCGTTCGCCCGGCTCATGTAGTCGAGGATGATGAAGCCCTCCATCCGGCCCCGCTGCGAGATCAACAGCGACAGGTTGTTCGGTCCCGGACGCGGTGCGGTGTCGTTGTAGGTGGCGATCGCCCCGCACAGCACCACGCGGCCGCGCAGGGCCAGGTTCCCGAGCGCGGCTTCGAGGATGTCGCCGCCCACGTTGTCGAAGAACACGTCGACGCCCTTCGGGCAGGCGGTGCGGATCGCCGACCTCACGTCGTCGGTGCGGTAGTTGATCGCAGCATCGAAGCCGAGCTCGTCGGTCAGCCATGCGCACTTCTCCGCCGATCCGGCGATCCCGACGACGCGACACCCCTTGATCTTGGCGATCTGGCCGGCGACCGATCCGGTTGCGCCTGCCGCGCCCGAGACGAGGACGGTCTCGCCGGCGACCGGTCGACCGACGTCGAGCAGACCGAAGTAGGCGGTGAGCCCGGTGATGCCGAACACGCTCAGCGCTGCGGTCGGGTCGATCCCGTCGGGGATCGGGTTGCTGCCGGGGCCGAGGACGGCGTACTCCTGCCAGCCGGTCATCCCGAACACGGTCGACCCGACCGGATAGTCGTCGTTGTTCGACGCCACCACCTCGCCCAGGCCGCCGCTGCGAATCGGGGCGCCGACTTCGATCGCCGGAAGATAGGTGTCCATCGCCATCCAGCCCCGGATCGTCGGGTCGATCGACAACCAACCGACCTTGACCAACGCCTCACCGGGGCCGGGTTCGGGTACGTCGACCTCGTCGCTGGCGAAGCAGTCGGCCGTCACCTCCCCATCGGGGCGGTGGGCGAGCGTGATGCGGCGGTTTCCGGTCATGGCCGCACCCTAGGGTCAACGAAGCGGGGCGATGACCTGCTCGGCGAATCGGACGATCGGTTCGGTCGACGCCGGGTTGCCGAAGTCCATCACGAAGTGGTCGACCCCGATTTCGTGCCAGCCGGCGATCAGGTCGTGCAGCTCGGCCGATTCGGCGTCGGATTCGGGCAGCGCACGTTCGATCGTGATGCCGGTCTCGATTTCCGCGGGGTCACGTCCGGCGTCGGTGGCGGCCTGCTGCACGATGTCGTACTTGCGCAACCAGGCGTCCTGCTTGCGTGACATGTTGTGCCACATGTCGGCGATCCGTCCGGCCACGGGCAGGCCGACCTGTTCGCCGTTGGCGCCGATGCACACCGGTGGCACCACCTCGGGCAGCGGTGGCGCCGCGGCGCCGTCGATCGAGAAGTACTCGCCGGAGAAGCTCGGGTCGTCCTCGGTCCACATCAGCCGGCAGATCTTCACGACCTCTTCGAGCTGCGCGTAGCGAACCGACGGCTTCGGGAAGTCGTACCCGTACGCCGTGTACTCGTCGCCGCGCCAACCGGCACCGATGCCGAGCATGAACCGGTTCTCCGAGAACACCTGGAGAGTGGCGGCCATCTTGGCCGTGAGCGCCGGCGGGCGATACCCGTGGCCGAGCACGTGATGGCACAGCTGCACGTCGGGAAACTTGGCGGCCAGCCACGTCAGCGACGTCCACGCCTCGACGAACGGATCGGTCTTGGCGTCGAAGCCCCAGAAGTGATCGGCGACCCACATCGAGTCGAAGTGATCGTTGACCGTCGGCAGGATGTGCTTGGCCTGCTCGACGACGATCGGCTTGTGATCGCTCCACTGGTTGCCGATACACGGCGAGAGCCAACCGAATCGGACCGGACGTCGTTCACTGAGAGCCATGGCCCGAACCTACCGATCCGGGTCCCGGACGGGGGCGCCGGACGGGCTGCCCACCCGTGGTCGTCGACGGGAAGCGCACCCACCTCGAGAAGATGGTGCCCGCCAGCGGAATGCACCATGATGTTGTCCGGTTGTTCAAGGCCCCGCTTATTCGAGGACCCCGCATGCCCACCGACCCCCCACCCTCCGCGCCGGTCGCCGCGCCCGATCGCATCATCGTCAACGGGCTCGTCGTCGACACGTTCATCGGCGTGCACGACTTCGAGCGAGATGCACGCCAACGTGTTCGGTTCGACATCGAGGTCGACACCGTCGACGGGTACGCCGACATCGTGCGCACCACCGGCCGGTACGTGTCGTACGCCGACATCGTCGAGTGCATTCAGGCTCGGGCAGCGTCCGACGAGCACGTCACCCTGGTCGAGACCTGGGCCGAGGACGTCGCAAGGTTCGCCCTGACCAACGAACTCGCCGACGCCGTGCGCGTCACCGTGCAGAAGGTCGACATCTTCGATGTCGCCGACGGCGTGGGCGTCTCGATCGAACGGCGCCGCAGCACCACGACGCGTCCGGAGGTCCGATGACCACGACACCCACCAAGTGCCTCATCGCGCTCGGATCGAACCTGGGCGACCGCCTCGAGAACCTCCGGGTCGGGATCGAGGAACTGAGCAGCATCGACGGCCTCCACATCGACGACGTGTCGAAGTTGTACGAGACAGCACCGGTCGGTGGCCCCGATCAGCAGGGGCCCTACCTCAACGCTGCGCTCGCCGCGACCACCACGATCGGCGCAGCCGAACTGCTTGCGCAGCTGCATCGCGTCGAGGCGATCCGCGAACGTGAGCGCACGATCCGCTGGGGTCCACGCACGCTCGACCTCGACCTGTTGATCTACGGCGACCTGGTGTCGGACGACCCGGCGCTGGAGGTGCCACACCCACGCCAGCATCAGCGTCGATTCGTACTCGTACCGGTGTGCGACGTCGCCCCCGATCTGGTGCACCCCGTGCTCGGCCGCACGATGCGCGAGCTGCTCGCCGACCTCCCGGTCGAGCCGGGGGATCTGACACCCATCGACATCGGCTGGCACGAACACCAGGAGGTGTCGTCGTGATCACTCCCGACGTGTTGCTGCCCCTGTGGGAGACCCACCGCGACGCCCTCGAACACCCGGTCCGCACCATCGAGTTCCCCACGTACGGCCGGGTGTTCGACGATCGCCCGTTCCAACTCGGGGTGATCAACCTGTCGCGCGAGTCGTCGTATCGCGAGAGCATCGTGCACAACGTGGACGCAGCCTTGTACCGGGCCCGCCGGATGACGATCGAGGGTGCGGCGATGGTCGACATCGGCGCAGAGTCGACCGGCACGAACGCTGAAGTGATCGACGTCGACGGACAACTCGCGTCGTTGCTCCCGGTGGTGAAGGCGCTCGTCGGCGAGCGCATCCTCACCTCGGTCGAGACCTATCACACCGATGTTGCGGTGCCGGCGCTCGAAGCCGGTGCCGGGGTGATCAACCTCACGGGGCGGGTCGACGATCCGGCGCTCTACGAGGCGATTGCACGCCACGATGCCGGATTGATCCTCTGCTACACGCCCGGCAAGACCGCCCGGTCGGACGATGCCGTGCCGTCGGCCGACGAGATGATCGATGCGCAGATGACGTTCTTCCGAGAACGACTCGAGATGATCACGGCGTGTGGGGTCGAGAAGATCTGGATCGACCCCGGCTTCGGGTTCGCCCTCAGCCTGCCCGACGGGCCCGAGCGGATCCGGTACCAGACCGACAATCTGCTGCAGTCGTTCCGGTTCCGTGCGCTCGGTTGGCCGGTGTGCGTGACGATGGCGTCGTCGGTGTACCTCTTCCACGACGAAGCAAGGGTTGCCGAGACCGGGATGGCCACGCTGGCACTGCTGGCCAAGGCCAATCTCCTGCGCACCCACGAGGTCGCCCGCGTGCAACCGATGCTCGATCTCCTCGACTTCTTCACCTGACCCGCCCTCACCCCCTGCGCTGCACCATCAGTGCGCGACCTGTTCCGGTCTGCGGGACGCTTCGCGCACTGATCGTGCAGGTCACGGGGCGATCGTTCCGCCTTCGGCCGCTCAGCACCCACTGTGCATCTCGATGGGAATCGTCACGGAATCTGGCCTGGGCCGGAGGATCTACGATGCGGTGATGCTCGGTCGAGCCGTCACCATCGTCGCCACAGCGTGCGTGGTGCTCGCTGCGTGCGGCGGTTCGAGCTCCGACGGCGACGCCACGACGACCACCACCGCCGGCCCGTCGACGACGACAGCAGTGACGGCGGCCACCACGACCACCGCGCCGGCTGCGACCACCGAGGCGCCCACCACGACCGCCGACGAAGCAGAGCAACTCGCCGAAGCAGAGCAGGCCTACCTCGACGCGTTCGACGCCTACATCGCGGCGGCCCGCGACCCCTCCGACCCCGACCTCCGCGCCGACATCGAACGCCTCTACACCGGACCGAACCTCGAGTTCACCATCGACCAACTCGACAGCTTCGTCGAGCAGAACTGGGTCGCCCGCCCCGGCGAAGAACCGTCGCGAACGATCATCCTGCTCCCGCCACAGTTCCTGCCCGACCGAAGCGACTTCATCGAACTCGTCGTCGTGCGAGATCAATGGTGAAGTCTTCGTCGAGATCGGCGCCGCACCGGACGGATCCGACGCACTCGTTACCGATGAGGTCACTGTTCGGCCGACTGGCTCGTTCGGCTTCGAGCCATTCGACGGCCAGTGGAAGTCCGATAGCGGCGAGAGACATCGCGGAGCTCGCATCGCCAGACGAGTGCGTGCCATGAGATCCTGGTCGCTCGCGATCGTTCTGGCTGCTGACTTGCCTCGAACCGATCCTGCTGCAGGCGCCTACCGAGCCCGCACGACCCGCACTGCACTCCGCCCAAAGCCGCGGCAACGAACGACAACGCAGCGGCCCCGACTCCACGAACACGACAACCGGCGACGGCTTCAGGGTCGAGTCGGGTGACGACGGCATCGGGGCGGGGGTGACCAACACCGGCGGCTCGGGACGTCGGGGGGTGATCGGTCCGGTGTCGACCTCCGGGGGCGACGCGCCGCGCTGCACGCACAGCCCGGCCACGTATGGCGACTACCCCAACGTCGTCGAGGCGAACTCCGGCGATGTCCCCGACCCGGCCAGCCAGGTCAGCCGCGACAACAACGGCAGCGCCGAAACCGGTTGGGTCCGCAACTGCCCGAACGGCGGCGGCACCGATCCGTTCTACTGGGCACCGGCCGCCATCGACCCCGTCGACCTCCTCCCCGACGCACTCGCCGACGCCCGATCACGACTCCCCACTCCCACCCCGGCCATCAACCCTGACGCGTCCGCCGGTGGGATCGTCAACCTCGGCATGTGGCTCGCGGTCGACGATCCCGGCATCACCACCGCCCGGGCGGCACTGGCCGGGGTCTGGGCCGAGGTCACCGCCATTGCGTCCGGCATCGTCGTCGACTTCGGCAACGGTGACACCGTTGCGTGTGACGGGCTCGGCACCCCCATCCCCGACAGCGCTCGCGACGACCTCGACCAAGGACCCTGCGGCTACACCTACCGCCGGTCCTCACCCGACGACGACCCGTACCAACTCACGGTCACGACCACCTACGCCGTCAGCTGGACCACCAGCGCCGGCTCGAGCGGCACACTCGCCCCCATCGGTCGAAGCACCACGATCGGCTACGACGTCGACGAGATCCAGACCATCGGCATCTCCAACTGAAGGCCACCCCCACCAGGCACGGGCGTTCGCCTGCGGCCGTGCGAGACTCGAGGAATGGCATCACTGGTCCTGCTGTGCACCGACGGATCCGACGTGGCGATCGAAGCGCTGCGCGACTCGTTGCCGATCCTTGCGCCTGCCGATCGAACGATCGTGCTGGCCGTCGAGTCGCCCGCTGACGCCGATCTGACGGCGGGCACCGGGTTCGCCGGACGGGCATCCGACGACCTCTCCGATCAGATCGAGACCACCGGCGACCGCGCCGCCAAACAGGTCCTCGACCGCACCGTCGCCGAGCTCGGACTAAACGACGACGTCGAGATCATGGCGATCGTCGGCAAGCCGGGTTCAGCGATCTGTCAACTGGCGACAGCGCTCGACGCCACGGCGATCGTGATCGGCAGCAGCGGACGCAGCGGCCTGCGCCGGGCGATGATCGGCTCGACCTCCGACCACGTCGTGCGCCACGCCCCCTGCCCCGTCGTCGTCAAGGGGGTCGGACACCAGTGACGCCCACCAGAGCGCTGAGGCGCGATGGCTGACGCTGCAGTCGACGGCTCGATCCCTCGCACCGTCGGTAGATGGTTGTTGGGCGCAGCGCTGGTGTTCGCCGGCATCGGACACCTCACCAACCAGCGCGAGGAATTCCGGGCCCAGGTGCCCGAGTGGTTTCCCGTCGACGCCGATGCGGTCGTGCTCGTCTCCGGCGTCGTGGAGATCGCACTCGGCCTGATGCTCGTCCTCGTGCGCCGGCGACGGACGCTGGTCGGCTGGATCGTGGCCGGCTTCTTCGTCGTGATCTTCCCGGGCAACATCGCCCAATGGATCGAGGGCACCGACGCCTTCGGGCTCGACACCGATACGGCTCGATTCGTCCGCCTGTTCTTCCAGCCGGTCCTGATCGTGTGGGCACTGTGGTGCACCGGGGCCTGGCGAACGTGGCGTCGTGGCCACGACACGATCTGAACCGATCCCATCCCGGCTTCCGGACTCCACTGATCGTGCATGGCCCGTGCTTCGGCGGGGCGGTCAGCGGGAGGCGGCGACCAGCGCCGTCTGTTCGGCGATCGCGTGTTCTTCGTCGGTGGGGACGACCAGCACCGCGGTGGCACAGCCATCCGGCGAGATCACCAGATCGGATCGTTCGTTTCGGGCCTCGTCCACCGAGAACCCGAACACCTCGAGGCCGTCGCACACCCGCGATCGCACCAACGGACTGTGCTCGCCGATCCCCGCGGTGAACACGAGTGCATCGCAGCCGCCGAGCACGGCGACGTACGCCCCGACGTACTTCTTGATCCGATGGCAGAACACGTCGAGCGCGAGATCAGCCGCTTCGTCACCGGCGTCGATGCGAGCAGCGATCGCACGGAGATCCGAGTCGCCGCACAACCCGAGCAGGCCACTCGCCCGGTTCAGCGCGGCGAGCACCTCGGCTTCGCTGCGGTCGCCGGCGGCGGCGACATGGCCGATCACCGCCGGATCGATGTCGCCCGACCGGGTGCCCATCACGAGGCCTTCCAGCGGCGACATCCCCATCGACGTCTCCACGCTGCGCCCGCGCTGCACCGCGGTGATCGACGCACCGTTGCCGAGGTGCGCAACGATGAGATCCAGCTCCGATCGTGGTCGCCCGAGTACGTCGCCCGCTCTCGACGACACGTAGTCGTGCGAGGTGCCGTGGAACCCGTAGCGGCGCACGCCGTGGTCGACGAACCACGACTCGGGCACGGCATAGCGGTACGCAGCCGGCGGCAGGGTCCGGTGGAAGGCGGTGTCGAACACCGCCACCTGCGCCACCGTCGGCCAGTGCGCTCGGGCCGCCTCGATCCCGGCGATGTTGGCCGGATTGTGCAACGGTGCCAGCGGCACGAGCGCTCGCACTGCGGCGACGACGTCGTCGTCGACGAGCGTCGGCGCGGAGAACACCTCACCACCGTGCACCACCCGGTGGCCCACCGCTTCGACCGGCTCGCCGAGACGCTCACTCAACCCGTCGACGGCGGCGACGACCTCGGCCAAGGCTGCGGCGTGGTCGACGACCTCCTCGACGACGCCGCCGGCAAGGCGTTCGCCGGTGTCGGAGTCGATCAGCTGGAACTTCACCGACGAGCTGCCGGAGTTCAGAACGAGCACGCGCATCGCCGCTCCTCTCTCAGCCGGTCGCCGAATCGACGGCCCTGTCGACGGTCCGGTCGGCGCCGACCTGCACCGCGGTGATCGCGATCGTGTTGACGATGTCGGTCACGGTCGCGCCCCGCGACAGGTCGTTGACCGGCTGGTTCAACCCCTGCAGCACGGGCCCGACTGCCACGGCGTGGGCCGAGCGCTGCACCGCCTTGTAGGTGTTGTTGCCGGTGTTCAGGTCGGGGAAGACGAAGACCGTTGCGTTTCCGGCCACGGTGCTGCCCGGCATCTTGCTGCGCGCCACGTCGAGGTCGACGGCCGCGTCGTACTGGATCGGGCCGTCGACGTTCAGGTCGGGTCGTCGATCGCGTACCAGCTCGGTGGCGGTGCGGACCTTGTCGACGTCGGCGCCACCGCCCGAGCCGCCCGTCGACCAGCTCAGCATGGCCACACGCGGTTCGATGCCGAACATCGCAGCGGTGTCGGCCGACGAGATGGCGATGTCTGCCAACTGCTCGGCGTTCGGGTCGGGGTTCACCGCACAGTCGCCATAGACGAGCACACGGTCGGCGAGCAACATCAGGAACACACTCGACACGATCGACGTGCCCGGCTTGGTCTTCACGAATTCGAGCGAGGGCCGAATCGTGTGCGCCGTGGTGTGCGCAGCGCCCGACACCATCGCGTCGACGACGCCCTCCTTGACCATCATCGTGCCGAAGTAACTGACGTCGGTCATGATGTCGTGCGCTCGCTCGACGTTGATGCCCTTGTGGCCGCGCAACTCGTGATACCGCTTTCCGAACCGTTCGAGCAGGGGGTCGGTCAGCGGATCGACCACCTCGACGTCGTCGAGGGCCAAGCCGAGCTCGGCGATCCGTGCGCGGACCTCGTCGGGTTGGCCGAGCACGGTGAGCTCGCACACCTGACGACGCCGGATCCGATCGGCGGCCTGCAGGATCCGATCGTCGGAACCCTCGGGAAGCACGATGTGAGCTCGTGCAGCGCGCGCCCGCACGATCAGCTCGTACTGGAACATCACCGGCGTCATCACCTCGGAGCGTCCGATTTCGATCCGGTGTTCGAGCTCGTCGAGGTCGACATGGGCCTCGAAGTGCCCGAGGGCGACGTCGATCTTGCGGCGATCGCCTCCGGTGATCGCCCCCTCGATGCTGTTCACGGCGATCGTCGTGTCGAACGTGTCGGCCTCGACCGCCAGGAGCGGCATCGACGTACCGGCCGACAGCGAGTCGATCAACTCCACCACCCGGGGGTCGGGTCGGAGCCCACCGGACAGCACCACCCCCGACACGCTGGGATACGCCGACGACGACCGCGTCATCACCGCGGTCACGATCACGTCCGGCCGGTCTCCCGGCACGATGAGGACCGTGTCGTCCTCGAGATGATCGAGGACGTTCGGCACCGTCATCGCCGCCACCTTGACGTGCCCCACCGGTCGGGGAAGGTCGTCGGGATCGCCGGCCACCAGTTCGGCGCCGAGCGCAGCCCGCAGTTGCTCGAGCGACGGGCGCCCGAGCGTGGGTTCCTCGGGGATCGACCACACCGGGTCGCGCAGGTCGATGCCCGCAAGACCGTCGTCGAGCCGGTCGAGCACCGACGGCTCGACCCGGTTGACGATGATCGCCACGATCGCGTCGTCGCCGAGCGTGTCGCGTCCGACGGCGATCCGCTCGACGATCTCGTCAGCGGTGCAGCGGTGGCCGTCGACGACGGCCACGATCGGGAGGCCCAGGTTCTGTGAGATCCGGGCGTTGACCTCGAGCTCGACCGGCGATGACGCCCCGGTGAAGTCGGTGCCCTCGACCACCACGAAGTCGCTCTCGGCCTCGATGCGCTTGAACTGCTCGACGATGCGGACCATGCCCGCCTGCATCGCCCCACCGACTCGCGCCCGTTCGGCGGCGGTGAACGCATGCCCGCAACGCTCGTCGGGGAGGTCGTACTGCGAGCGGATCAGTTCGAGGTCGTTGTCCGGCAACCCCTGCACGATCGGCCGATAGAAGCCGACCCGGCCGACCCGCCGCGAGAGCAGCTCGACGAGACCGAGTGCCACGATCGACTTTCCGCTCGCAGGCCCCATGGCCGTCAGATAGACCGCACCTGCCACGACCCCGATCGTAGTGCCTGCCCGGCCGCCGGCACTGGGCTCCACCGACAGCTCGGCTCAGCGTGGTTGTTCGGAGAGGTCGCGTACGAGCGCGAGCTGCGTGCCGGCTTCGGGGCCGGCGGCCGGGCGGTGGCTGCGCACGTGGTCGAGTGCGTCGTCGAGGGGCATCTCCATCGACACCAGTACCGCCACCGCTGTCGTTCCTGCCCGACCGACCCCCGCTGCGCAGTGCACGATCACGCCGCTGCCCCCCACGAGGCGGTCGACGAGATCGTTCAGGACCGGCTCGAACCTCGTGCGATCCGGGGCATGCAGATCCGGGATCGGCCACCAGATCACCCTCGTCGAGGGCTGGGCGCGCAACCATTCGACGTAGTGCGGATAGCGCTCGGCCAGTTCGTGCTCCTGGGTGAGGCACATCACCACGTCTGCGCCCACCCGTTCCAGCAACCCTTCGGGGTCGGGACCGATGGCGTGCTTGCCGCACAACCAGAGTCGCCCCTGCGTCGGCGGTGGCAGTGGGATCTCGTGGATTCCCCCGTCGAGGTTCCACTGCGACGTTCGTCGTTCCACGGCCACGCCATGGTCTAGCACCGGCCACCTCGGGTCCTTCGCCACTGGCGATGAGCGGCGCAATCGGGTGAAGTGAAGACATGGGGACGTCGACGTCGCCGCTCGCGCACCGGAGGGGCCATGTGCCTCGGTGACCTGGCGCGTGTGGTCGAAGTCGTCGACGGCGACCGGGCGATCGTCGAGTTCGCCGGCGTTCGCACGACGGTCAGCCTGGCGGTGCCACGAGCCGAGGGCACCCCTGTCGCGCCCGGCGACCTCGTGGTGGTGTCGATGGGGCTCGTCGTCGCCGTCACCGACGATGCGAGCGAGGCCGAGGCGATCGCCGTGCTCGACCGACGGGAGGCTCCACGATGACCACGCACGACGAACGAACCGCCGGGATCGCCGAGCGACGCGCCACCGCCGAACCGGTCGAGGCTGTCACTCGCATGTCTCGGCTGCTGCCGGCGCTGATCGCCGCGCTCGTCAGCGGTGTCGCCGTGTTCGTCAACGGACTCGCCGTGCGCCGCTTCGACGACGCCACCGTGTACACCACCGCCAAGAACCTCCTCGCCGGCCTCCTGCTCGCAGGCGTCCTCGTCGCCGTGACTCGGCGCCGACGCGGAACCGAGCCGGCGCCCACCCGCGCCCAGTGGCCGTGGTTGGCGATCGTGGCCCTGATCGGTGGCGCTGTGCCGTTCGTGCTGTTCTTCGAGGGGCTCGCGATGGCCGCGTCGACCGACGCCGCGTTCATCCACAAGACCCTCGTGGTGTGGGTGGCGATCGGCGCCACGGCCGTCCTGCGAGAACGCGTCGGCCCGGTGCACGTGCTCGCCATCGCACTCCTCCTGGCCGGCCACACGATCGTCGCCGGCGGCGTGAGCCTGGCGGGCTTCGGAGCCGGCGAGGCGATGATCTTGGCCGCCACCCTGCTCTGGGCGGTGGAGGTCATGATCGTCAAGCGGCTGCTGCACACGGTGTCGCCGTCGTGGGCGGCGGGCGCGCGGATGCTGGGCGGTAGTGCGTTGCTGCTGGCTTGGCTGGCGCTGCGGGGCGACCTCGGCGCTCTCGCCTCGTTCACGACCAACCAGTGGTGGTGGCTGGCCCTCACGGGCACGACGCTCGCCGTGTTCGTGTCGCTCTGGTACCGGGCGCTGGTGCTCGCTCCGGCCACCGACGTCACCGCCGTGCTCGTGATCGGCGCAGCGGTCACCGCGGCGCTCAACTCGGGCTTCCGCGGGGTGCCGTTGACCGCCGGCACGCCTGGCTACCTGCTGATGCTGCTCGGCGCGGCCGTGGTGATCGCCCACGGTTCGCTGACCCCCCGACCGGTCCGACCCGCCCGGCAACGAGTGAGCGCCAGGTCGTGACGACCACGACCACACCCACTCGGCCGGCCGACGCCGTGGGACCTCGCCGCTTCGCCCGGTTCGCGACGCCACCGAACGACCTCGGCTACTGCGGTCCGAGTGCCTCCGGCGGTCTGGCGCCGTATCTCGACCATCCCGTCGACGGCGGGTTCCGCGAGCTCGCCGCCCAGTTCGCGGGCGCCCATCCCTATCTCCGCCTCCTGGCGGGTGCGCACGGCTGCGACGACCCACTCGACGCCGACGTCGTCGAGGCGTACTGGATCGGCAACCATCTGCTCGACGGGGTGTCGACGTTCGACTTCGGGAACTCGATCGACGATCGCTTTCGGCGACGGGCCGGGTCGGCGTGGCATCACATCGACGAATCGATCCCCTCCGGGGTCGCCCATCACTCGTACCACGTGTTGCACGTGATGCCGTGGGCCGGCCTGCTGCAGCGTGGCGTGGTGGACGAACCGCTGCGGATCGTCGACCAGTGCTGCGTGACATGGGGGCGGGTCGTCGAGGTGGGCGCAGCCACCCTGGTCAGCCGGCGGCCGCTGGTGTGGAGCGGGAGCGCTCTCGAGCTCGGGCCCGTCACGATCGAGTCGGTCACGTCCACGATCGAGGTCGAGGTCGGCGACCGGGTGGCCCTCCACTGGGGCGCGATTTGCGAACGCCTCGACGCCCGCCAACTGGCGTGGCTGCAGCGCATCACCCTCGATCAGCTGCGCACCGTCGCCGCCGGCTGATCGGACCCCACCCCCAACCCGTTCTCGTGAACAAGTCCACCTCTCAGAGGTGAAGTTGTTCACGAGAACGGTCATGCGCTCGACGAGGTGCTCGACCGTCGTCTCGGCTGCCGCAGCGACGGACGGGCTCAGCGGGGCGCACCACAGGGTCTGTTCGGCCTCGATGCCGATCACGACGAGCTGCGACGGCATCCGCCCGAGCGCCCGTGCCAATTCGATCGCCACCGACACGTCGACGTCGTGGGTCGACACCGCGGTCGGTGTCGACACTTCGTCGTCGGTGACGTCGATCGACACGGTCCGCCCCGGGCTCGAACCGACGGGCAGTGCGTCGACGACCACGACCCTGTCGCCGGGACCCCAGTGGAGCGCGAGGTCGATGATCGATCCCTCGCACACCACCGATCGGAGCCGACCGTCGAGGCGTGCCCGCAGGAGGTCGCACACGTACGGGCCGACCGCGTCGTCGCCGCGATCGCGGTTGCCGACGCCGATCACCAGCCAGGCGCCGATCGGTTCGATGTCGGTGCTCATGATGGGCCTCCAGAGTGGGTGTGGCGGTCGGTGTGGCGGTCGATGTCGAAACGCAGGAAGTGGGTGGCGCACGAGATGCAGGGGTCGTAGTTGCGGATCACCTGCTCGCAGCGGTGGCCCAGATCGTGATCGTCGAGGTCGAGGTGCGACTGCACGAAGTCGCGAAGGTCGGCCTCGATGGCGATCTGGTTCTGCGAGGTCGGCGGCACGATCTGCGCGTCGAGGATCGTGCCGGCCGGGTCGAGTTCGTAGCGGTGGTAGAGCAGACCCCGCGGTGCCTCGGTGGCGCCACGTCCGACACCGGCGACGGCCGTCACCTCGACGAACGGTTCGGGGGGCGGCGCGTAGCCACGGATGATCTGTTGCGCGTGCTCGATCGCCCACATCGTCTCGAGGCCGCGCACCATGATGCTGCGGAACGGGTTGGTCTCGACCGGGCCGACGCCCACCTCGTCGGCGAGCGAACGCACCGAGTCGGTCAGCAGGTCGTGGTTGTTCATCCAGCGCGCCAGCGGGCCGACCTGATACCGCCGATCGTCGTCGAGCACGGCGTGCAGCGCCGTCGAGTGTTCGACGTGGATCTCCCGGATCCGCTCGCCGTACTCGGCCACGTCGAGGTCGAGCCCGAGGTTCGAGACGACCCGTCCTTCGTTGAGCGGGTACTCGTCGGGGTGGCGCAGCGACACGAACTCGGTGTGCTCGGCGAGGCGGTCGGGAATGCTGGGGAACTCGAATCCCGCCGTCCAGCGCACCATCGCCACCGCTGCGGCGTGGGCCCGTTCGAGGTCGGGCAGCAGGTCGTCGAGTTCAGCTCGGCTCGGGGCACGATAGAAGCCGCCGAGGCGGACGTTCACCGGATGGATGGGGCGTCCGCCGACCACTTCCATGATCCGGTTGCCGGTCTTCTTCAGGTGCAGCACCTCGGTCATCAACTCGGGTTGCTGCTCGGCGATCGTGATGCCCGAGTCGACCCGCAAGAAGTCGGGTGCGTGCAGGAACGCGATGTGCAGCACGTGGCTCTCGATCCACTCGCCGCAGTAGAGGAGGCGACGCAGATCTCGGACCGCCCCGCTCACTTCGACACCGGCGAGCCGCTCGATCGCGTGCGCCGCGCTCATCTGGTAGGCGACCGGGCAGATCCCGCAGATGCGCGCCGTGATGTCGACCGGCTCACGATACGAACGGCCCCTCAGCAACGCCTCGAACATGCGCGGCGGTTCGTAGATCTCCAGGCGCACGTCGCTGACCACGCCGTCGTCGACGACGACGTGCATCGCCCCCTCGCCTTCCACCCGGGTCAGCGTGGGCACGTGGAGGTCGACGTTGCGATGGGTCACGACATCGCTCCCTTCGTCGTCAGGTCGACTCGTGTGAACGCCTCGACGTTGAACGTGTGCAGCAGGCGGTCGACGGCGAGGTCATCGAGTCCGAGGTGTCGCAGTTGCGTGCGCAGCGAGGAGATGTTGGGGGATTCCATCGGACCGAAGCAGCCGTAGCAGCCACGGTGGAACGACGGGCACAGCGCGCCGCATCCGGCCTGGGTGACCGGGCCGAGGCACGGCGTCCGGTGGGCGACCATCACGCAGGCGACCCCACGCGCCTTGCACTCGGTGCACACACTCGTGGTGGGCAGCCGTGGCACGTGCCGGTTGAGCAGGGCGGCGAGGACGCCGATCAGTTGGCGCCGGTCGATCGGACAGCCGCGCAGCTCGAGATCGACGGTGACGTGGTCGGCGATCGGCGTCGACGTGGCGAGCGTGTCGATGTACTCGGGGTGCGCGTAGACGATCGAGGTGAACTCGGTGACGTCGACCCCGTTGCGCAACGCTTGGATCCCCCCGGCGGTCGCGCAGGCGCCGAGCGTGACGAGCAGCCCCGACTGGGCGCGGATCTCGGCGATCCGCTCGCGGTCGTGTTCGGTGGTGATCGAGCCCTCGACGAGCGACACGTCGTACGGCCCGTCGACCATTGCCGACGTGGCCTCGGGGAAGTACGAGATCGCCACCCTGTTCGCCACGGCGAGCAACTCGTCCTCGCAGTCGAGCAGGCTCAACTGGCAGCCGTCGCACGAGGCGAACTTCCACACCGCCAGGGTCGGGCGATCGTCGGGCATGGCAATCATCGCTCCCTCACGTGCATCGCCGCCGCGACCTCGGCGTAGCGAACGACCGGCCCGTCGCGGCACACCACGATCGGGCCCAGCTGGCAGTGCCCGCACCGCCCGACGCCGCACTGCATGTTGCGTTCGAGGGTGAGCTGAATGCGCTCGGGCGGCATTCCGGCCTCGACGAGCAGGTCGCCGGTGATCCGCATCATGATGTCGGGCCCGCACAGCAGCGCCGCCGCGGCGGCCCAGTCGACGTCGAGCCGCCCGACGACGTCGGGCACGAATCCCACCGGGCCGGACCAGCCGTCTTCGGCTGCGTCGATCGTCTCGATCACCTCGATGCCGCTGTCCCGCCAGCGGTCGTACTGCCGCCGGTACAGCAGGTCGGCGCCGGTGCGGGCGCCGACGACGACGATCACGCGGCCGTCCGAACGCGGACGATCGGCCAGGGCGAGGACAGCCGAGCGCAACGGTGCGAGGCCGAGTCCGCCGGCGGCGATCACCACATCTCCGGTGAGTGCATCGAGGTCCCAACCTCGCCCGAAGGGTCCGCGAATCCAGAGTTGGTCTCCCGGTCGCAGCTGATGCAGGGCCGTCGTGATCGCGCCTGCCTGACGAATCGTGTACTCGTGGTGGTCGCGCACGGCCGCCGACGAACTGATCGAGATCGCCGCTTCCCCGACCCCGAACGCTCCGACCATCCCGATCTGCGCCGGCACGAACGGAGCCGGCGCACCCTCGACGGGCGCGACGTCGAGCGTCACCACCCCAGGCGTTTCGGGCACCACGGCACGCACGACGTGGACACGCGGTGCTGCCGCAACGTCACCGGTCATGGTCGCGACCTCCCCCGGTTGCGGCAGCCGGCAGACGCTCGGCGAGAGCATCGACCTCAGCGGTCAGGTCGATGCCGACGGGACACCACGTGATGCAGCGTCCACACCCGACACAACCCGACTCGCCGAACTGGTCGTGCCACGTGCCGAGCTTGTGGGTCAGCCATTGCCGGTAACGAGCCATCGGTGTCGACCGCACGGGGCCCGGGCCGAGGCGCGAGTACTCGGCGCTGAAGCAGGTGTCCCACACCCGGTCACGGTGGGCAATGCCGTCGAGGTCGACACCGTCGTCGGTGTCGGTGCAGAAGCACGTCGGGCACACCGCCGTGCAGTTCCCGCAGGTGAGGCAACGGTCGGCGACGTCGTCCCAGTGCGAGTGGTCGAGGTCGGCGAGCACCACTGTGGCTGCATCGGGCCGCATCGAGCGCTGGTCGGCGTGCACGCTGCGACGCAGCGCATCGACGCGGTCGACCGTCTGCGGCGCCGCCTGCTCGAGACCGAGTTCGTCGACCACCGCACGCCCCGGATCGGTGCAGGCCCGCACCAGGTACCAGACGGCGCCGTCGTCGGTGACCTCGGTGAGCACCAGGTCGGCGCCGTGGTCGTCGCCGTCGACGGTCGGCCCGGTTCCAACCGATTCGCAGAAGCACGTCGCAGCCGGGTGCGAGCAGTCGACCGCCACGAGGAACAGCCCGGTTCGAGCAGCGCCGTAGGCCGGATCGGGGTAGGGCCCGTCGAGCTGGGTCCGGTCGAGTCGAGCGAGCGCGGCCAGGTCGCACGATCGCACACCGATCACCGCACGCCTCCGGGAGGCGTGTGAGCGGACGGTGACCGCAACCGCACCATCGTCGGCGCATTCCATCGTCCACACCGGTGCACGCGGCGGGTGGACGATCGCCTTGACCGAGTCCGGGCCCACCGCATACGAGAAACGTTGCATCGACGAGCCCGGTCCCCGCTCGACCCGGTATGTCCCACCACCTTGAGCATCCCTGACGTCGACCGGCAGCTCGTCGGCGCTGTCGATCGGTCGCAGACGGATCACGCCGTCGACGAGCACTGGTGCCAGCACCTCGCCGGCGTCGCGATGCAACACCTCGACCAGGCGATCGAGGTCCGCGGCCGACATCAGCCACGACAGCATCCCCGTTGCTCCCATGAATCCATCGTCTCGAACCCACGGATCGCCGAACAGAGGAACTGGGCCCTTCGGATCCGACCGTCCGTTGTGGCAGGGTGGGGTCGTGCGGTGGTGTACCGACTGCGCCACCAGCTCGGAGGAGACATGACCGACGAACAGTGGCCACGCCTGTCGCGACGAGGATTCCTCGCCGGAACGATCGCTGCAGCCCTCGCTGCGTGCAGCAGTGACGGATCGGACACGACGGCGTCGAGTCCTCCGACCACCGGAGACGCTCCGAACACGACCGGCAGCAGCGCACCAACCACGACGGCGGGGAGCGTCGAGACGACCGAGGCCTCCGCTCCGGCAGTGACCTCGGATCCGTTCACACTCGGTGTGGCGTCGGGTGACCCACTGGCCGACTCGGTGATCCTGTGGACCCGGCTGCTCCCGGAGGAACCGCTCACCGACGACGACATCGACGTCGGCTGGGAGGTGGCCACCGACGAGGCGTTCACCGATGTGGTCGCCGCCGGCACGACGCAGGCGATCGCTGCGCTCGGACACTCGGTACACGTCGACGCCGGCGGTCTGCAGGCCGACACCGACTACTGGTACCGCTTCAGCGTCGGCGAGTTCGAGACGGCGCCGGCCAGAACCCGAACCTTTGCCGCACCCGGCACGATGCCAGAGAGCTTCCGGTTTGCGTTCTCCTCGTGCCAGAACTGGGAGCAGGGCTACTACGCCGCCTACCGAGATCTGGTCGAGCAGGGCGACATCGACGCGTTCGTGTTCCTCGGCGACTACATCTACGAGTACGCCTCCGGGGGCTACGCCGACGACCGCGGCCGCCAGACCGGGCAGGACTTCGAGTGCGAAACCGTCGAGCAGTACCGAGAGCGGTACGCCCTCTATCACAGCGACCCGTTGCTACAGAACGCCCATGCGCTCGTGCCGTGGATCATCACGTGGGACGACCATGAAGTCGACAACGACTACGCCGGCGCCGTCTCCGAGAACGACGACGACCCGGCCGAGTTCCTCGAGCGGCGCGCCAACGCCTACCAGGTCTGGTACGAGCACATGCCGGTGCGCCTCGACCCACCGACCGGGCCCGACTACGAGATCTACCGGTCGTTCGCGCACGGTGACCTGGTCGCGTTCCACGTCCTCGACACCCGCCAGTACCGCGCCGATCAGCAGCGAGGCGAACCGTTCGTCGAGCAGCTCGGCGAAGCGGTGCAGGTGCGCGACGAAGAACTCGCCAACGACATCGCCCAGACCATCCTCGGCGAGGCCCAGCGCTCGTGGTTGATCGACGGAGTCACCGCATCGAATGCCGTCTGGGACGTCCTCGCGCAGCAGGTGTTCATGTTCGGCGGGAACGCGCTCGCCGGCTCGGCACCACCGGTCGTGGTCGTCGACACCTGGGACGGCTATGCGGCCGATCGGCGGGCGGTACTCGATGCGGTCGGAGCCAGCGCCGACAACCTCGTGGTGCTCACCGGCGACTTCCATTCCGCCGCGGTGGCCGACCTGCGCGCCGACCCGTTCGACCCGAGCCTGCCGGTGATCGGTTCGGAGTTCATGGCGTCGAGCATCTCGTCGTCGTTCTTCGACGACGACGAGGCCGTCGAAGGCCTCGTCACCGGTGCACTCGAGGCGAATCCACAACTGAAGTGGTTCGACTCGCAGCGCGGATACACGGTGTGCGAGGTCACACCCGAGCGATGGTTGTCCACCTACCGCGCCGTCGCCGACCAGTTCGACGAGGCGTCAGCGGTCTCCACGATCAGTTCGTGGGAGGTCGTCGCCGGCACTCCTGGCGTCAACCGGTTGACCTGAGCGGTTCGGGGTCAGGAGAGGTGACGTCCGCAGTGCGGCCAGGGGCGTGCACCGCGCTCGCTGTAGAGCGCGAGGGCCAGGTGGTCCTGGTCGGCGGGCGATGCCGCGGCGGGGTCGACTCCCACGAGCTGCGGCGCGTGCCGTGAGGCGACCGAGTCCCACGTGGTGCGATCGAACTGGTAGGCGCCGCGGTACTTGCCCGACGGGTTGGTGATCGCATAGTTGCCGTTCGACTCGCATTGGCGCAACGCTGCCCATTCGTCGGGCGACGGGCCCGGCGGGAGCACCGGCACGGGCACGGTGGCGGTCGGGAGGCCGACGAACTCGACCGCAGCCAGATGCGCTCGCTGTGTCGTGTCGCCGTAGATGCCGTCGGCGGGGATCCCGAGCGTCTCCTGGAGCAGCACGACGCGTGGGCTCTGCTCGCCCCAGGTGTAGTTGTCGGCCAGCACGAGGATCACCGGGTCGACCGCCGGCACCGTCGGCTCGGCCTCGCGCTGAGCCTGGGCGCCCGCGGTGGCGAGCGCGGCGATGGTGATCGGGTCGGCGTCGAGGTGTGCGCCGAGTTCCGCCGGAAGCGGGGTCGATGCAGGAGCGGCTCGACGTCGCTCGGGTGCACTGGCGGAGGCCACGGACGCGTCCTCGGCGATCGCGGTCGCCGAGTCGTCGGCGAGTGCACGGGCGACGAGTGGGGTTCCACCGACGATCAGCACCGTCGCCAGCACGGCGGAGATGCGGCGGGCGGCGCCACGGGACATGGCAGCGCTGAGGGATGGGGATTGGGGGGTCATGACGCTCCTTGGCAGCGGGGACCGACATGGGTCCGCTCGGCATGTCGGCGCATCGGGCGCACCGGGCCTGGTGTTCGTTGACCCGCAATGTTACGGAAGCATGACGAAAGCACAACGTTGTGACACAAGCCGTCCGTCACACCCCGATCCACGTTCGATCAGAGCCCGAGACGTCCCGGAACGCGGGACGTATCCGGTGCAGATCGTGCATGGGACGAACCGCGCACTGATCGAGAGGGGGAGGTGGGGGATCGTGGCGGCGGGCGGTTGGGTACGGTGCGGTGGATGGAGCCGGTGATCGCTGCGGTGCTCGAGGCCAATCGGGCGTTCTACGACGCCCACGAGGCGCGCGACCTCGACGCGATGAGGGCGGTGTGGGAACACAGCGACCATGTCGTGTGTGTCCATCCCGGGTGGCCGATCCTGCGCACGTGGCCGCATGTCGAGGAGTCGTGGCGGCGGATCTTCGCCGGACCCGGCCGCAACCAGTTCATCCTCACCAACGAAGCCGTCGCCATCCACGACGACACCGCCTGGGTCACCCTCGACGAGAACCTGGTCGACTCCGGCGGCACCGGCACCGTGGCCGCCACCAACCTGTACGTGCGGCGCGACGACCGCTGGCTGCTCGTGGCCCATCACGGCTCGCCGGTCATCGCCGGCTGACAGCGCCGGCACCACCCCGTCCGGCGTTCCTGGCGGACCTCGAACGCTCGGCGGCGACGCGGGCAACACTGGCGCTGATCAGTCGAGCATCGACGGCACGCCCCAGCCGGCTTCGTAGCCGAAGACGTCACGGGCCGACGTCGCACCGAACCGGTCGTCGAGCACGTCGACGTGATCGAGCGAGATCAACGCTGGATGCGTCACCCCGCACGCCCGGCTCAGCGCCAACAGATCCTTGCGGAGCGTGAGCACGTAGTTCGCGAGACGTGCCGCCTTCAGCTCGGGATCGAGGCCGTGGACCAGCCACGGGTTCTGCGTGGCGACCCCGGTCGGGCACTTGCCGGTGTGGCAACGCTGGGCCTGGATGCACCCGATCGCCATCATCGCCTCGCGGGCCACGTTGACCATGTCGCAGCCGAGCCCGAACGCCAACGTCGACTCGTGCGGGAAACCGAGCTTGCCCGACCCGATGAACACCACACGGTCGGTGATGCCACGCTTCGCGAACTCCTTGTAGACGCGACTGAAGCCGACCTTGAACGGCAGCGCCACCTGATCGGTGAACACGAGCGGCCCGGCGCCGGTGCCTCCCTCTCCGCCGTCGATCGTGATGAAGTCGACACCACGCTCTCCCGACACCATCGCTTCGGCCAGATCGGTCCACAACGACGACTCGCCGATCGCCGACTTGATCCCGACCGGCAACCCGGTGGCGTCGGCGATCCGTTCCACGAAGTCGAGCAGTGAGTCGACGTCGTGGAACTCGGGGTGCGCCGCCGGGCTGATGCAGTCCTCGTCTCGGGGCACGCCGCGGATCCGGCTGACCTCCGGGGTGATCTTCGCTGCCGGCAGCACGCCGCCGAGGCCGGGCTTGGCGCCTTGGCTGAGCTTGATCTCGATCGCCCGCACCGGGTTCGCGGCGACCGTCTCCACCAGTTGGTCGAGGTCGAATCGCCCGTCGGTGTCGCGTGCGCCGAAGTAGCCACTGCCCAGCTGCCAGACGAGGTCGCCGCCGTGCTGGTGGTGCGGCGAGATGCCGCCTTCGCCGGTGTTGTGGAGGCAGCCGGCAACCATCGCGCCCTGGTTGAGCGCCGCGATCGCATTCGAACTCAGTGCGCCGTAGCTCATCGCCGACACGTTGATCACCGAGTCGGGTCGGAACGCCTTGGACCGTCCACGAGCGGCCCCCATCACCTTCGCAGCGGGGATCCGGTAGCGATCGTCGAACTCGGGAGAGCCGGGTCGCGGCGCCGGGATCGGGAACGGGGCGTGCTTGATGATGAAGTAGTTCGGCGACGTCTCGAGGTCCTTGCTGGTGCCGAACGCGAAGTAGTTGTTCTCCTGCTTCGAGGACGCGTAGATCCAGCGGCGTTGCTCACGGTTGAACGGCCGTTCCTCGATGTTGCTCGTGACGATGTACTGACGAAGCTCGGGGCCGACCTCTTCGAGGAAGTAGCGGGCGTGGCCGAGCACGGGAAAGTTCCGCAGGATCGCATGGCGACGCTGGCGCAGGTCGTACGCGGTCACCGCGACCGCTGCTGCGCCCGCCGTGAGCCCTGCGATCTTCAGCCGTCTCGCCACGGTCCGACGGTACGTCCGACCGGGTTCTCACGTGAAGGGTCTTCGTACCCGACACACCGATCGCCTGGCGACACCGTTCGTGGTCGCTCCGCGAGCCCGAGGGCTCGACGCGGGAGGCTCCGACTCAGGCGTAGCGGCGCAGGATCCGCCGGCCCAGCGAGGTCTTGTGGACCTCGTCGGCACCGTCGTAGATGCGTGCGGCACGTTCGTGGCGGTACCAGAACGACAGGATCGTGTCGTCGGTGACGCCGAGTGCGCCGTGCACCTGGATCGCCGTGTCGACGGCCTTCAGCATCGTGTTGGCGACCGAGAACTTGATCGCCGCGATCTCGTCGCGGGCGGCCTTGGCGCCGTACTCGTCGATCATCCAGGCGGCGTGCAACGTCTGGAGACGGGCGCCGCGGATCTCGGCGTCGAGTTCGGCCGCCCAGTGCTGAATGACCTGACGATCGGCGAGCGTCTCACCGTCAGGGGTGATCACCCGTTCGTTCGCCCGTGCGCACATCAGGTCGTAGGAACGGCTCGCGATGCCGAGCCAGCGCATGCAGTGATGGATCCGACCGGGCCCCAGGCGTTCCTGGGCGATCACGAACCCACCGCCCTCGGGGCCGAGCAGGTTGGTCTGCGGCACTCGGCACGACTGGTAGATCACCTCGGCGTGGCTGGCGTGGCCCGAGCCGGTGTGACCCATCACGCTCACGTTGCGGACCAGGTTGAAGCCGGGGTTGTCGGTGGGGACGATGATCATGCTGGTGCGTTGGTACGGCGGCGCGTCGGGGTCGGTGACGGCCATCACGATCGCGAACGCGGCTCCGTCGGCCGACGAGGTGAACCACTTCTGGCCGTTGATCACGTAGTCGTCGCCGTCCTTCACGGCGGTGGTCTCGAGCAGCAGCGGGTTCGATCCGGCGGTCTCCGGTTCGGTCATCGAGAAGCAGCTGCGGATCTCGCCGGCGACGAGCGGCGCCAGCCAACGCTCGCGCTGGTCGGGGGTGGCATGGGTGTGGAGGATCTCGATGTTGCCCGCATCTGGCGCCTGCACACCGAACACGGTGTGGCCGAGCGGCGAACGGCCGAGTGCCTCGCTGAGCAAACCGTGGTTCACCATCGAGAGCCCCAGCCCGCCGAACTCGACCGGATGGTTCGGCGCCCACAGCCCCATCTGGCGCACCTGGCCCTGCGCATGCGCGACCATCTCGGCAAGGGTGACCTCGTCACCGTGGAGCATCTGCTGCTCGATCGGAACCAGCTCGCGGTCGACGAACTCGTGCACCATCGCGAGCATGGTTTCGATCTCTTCCGACACCGTGAAGTCCATGTCGGTCGACGCTACGCAACCCCAGCAGGCGACGACAGGGCCGATGTGCCCCGGTACCGTCGAGGCGTGAGTTCTGTCGTGGATCGGGCGCAGGCGGTGGCCGACGACGTGCTGTTCCCCGCCGCGCAGGACGTCGACCGGGGGGTGCGTCCGCTGGATGACGGGCTGCGAGCGCTGGCCGATGCCGGCCTGTTCGGACTGGCCGGGCCGACATCGCACGGCGGCCTCGACCTCGGCCCGCTCGACGCGCGTCGAACGATCGCCGCCGTTGGTTCGGGGTGCGGGGCCACGTTCTTCGTGTGGGTGCAACACCACGGTGTGATGCGCACCCTGCGAACGTCGTCGAACGACGCACTGGTCGCGCAACTCCTCGCACCGATGTGCTCGGGGGATGTGCTCGCCGGTGTCGCGTTCGCCCACCTCCGCCGCCCTGGTCCCCCGGCGATCAGGGCGGAGCGCACCAACGACGGCGGCTGGCAGCTCGACGGTCACGCACCGTGGGCGACCTCGTGGGGTGTTGCCGGCTGGTTCGCCATCGCGGCTGCATCCGATGACGGTGACGTGGTGTGGGTCAAGGTGCCCGGCCACGAGGTGCCGGGTCTCGTCGCGACGCAGTTGGCGTTGTCGGTGTTCGCCACCACCGGCACGGTGGCGCTCACGTTCGAGCGGTACGAGGTCGCCGCGGCCGACGTGATCTCCGTCGGCGATCTCGACACCTGGCGACGCACCGATCGACGCCAGGCCGCACTCGGCCAACCGGCGGTGCTCGGCGTCGCCGAACGGGCGGCCCGGTTGCTCGCGGAACGCGGCGACGTCGACGCCGTCGATGCAGCCAGGCGGCTCGGCGACGAACTGGCCGAGCTCTGGAGCCGCGATGGTGAGCTGGTGGGCGCAGGCGAGACGGTCGAGTCGATGAGTGACCACCGGGCCGCGTGCCTCGACCTCGCTCGGCGATCGACGACAGCACTGCTCGCGTCGGTCGGTGGTGCGGGGATGGACCTCGCACACCCTGCGCAACGGCTGGCGCGCGAAGCCGACTTCTACGTGATCCAGGCCCAGACCGCCGACGGACGGGCGGCCACGCTCCGCTCGATCTGAGCCCGCTGGAGATGCCGACGCCCACCGTGCGCCACTAGCGTCGACATCGGAGGTGGGCGTGGACATTTCGATCCTCGGTGAACTCGAAATCAACGACGGGACCGCAGCGATCGATGTCGGCGGCAGACGAGAACGGGCGATCGTCGAGACACTGGCACTCGCCGCCGGACACGTGGTGACCACGAACACGTTGATCGACGCCGTGTGGGGCGACGACCCGCCGCCGTCGGCCGACAAGTCGTTGCAGAGCCACATGTCACGAATTCGCCAACAGCTCCCCGAGGGATTGATCGAAACCGCCGGACACGGCTATCTCCTGCGTGTTCGACCGGTGGACGTCGATGCACATCTGCTGGTGCACCTCGTCGAGCAGGCCCAGCGGGCATCGACCGGTCGCGACCCGCACTTCGCCCTCGAACTCCTCGACGAAGCAGTCGATCTCTGGCGAGGGGCGCCGCTCGACAGCCTCGCCGACGGGCCCTACCGCGCCGGAGAGATCGCCAGGCTCGAAGCGACCCGTGAGCTCGCGATCACCGCGCGCATCGATGCACACCTGGCACTCGGCCACCACGAGCTGATGATCCCCGAACTCGAACGGCTGGTGAGCGAGCAACCACACCGAGAACAGCTCTGGAGTCAACTCATGCTTGCGCTGTATCGCTCGGGTCGGCGCACCGACGCCCTCGACAGATACGAACGACTGCGCACTGTGTTGCGACAGGATCTCGGCCTCAACCCGTCGGCCCCACTGCGCGAACTGGCCACACAGATCGTCAACGAGGACGCACACCTCGATCTCGCGCCTCCACCCCCGGTGTCGACGCTGCCGACGCCGCTGTCGTCGTTCGTCGGACGCGAGTTCGCCGGCCGGGCACTCTCGGGTCTCCTCGACGCGCACCGGCTCGTCACGGTCGTCGGCCCCGGCGGCGTGGGCAAGTCGAGACTCGCGATCGAAGTTGCCGACGGCTGCTGCGAACGGTGGCCCGACGGAACCTTCTTCGTCGAGCTGACCGGCGCCGACGAGGTCGACGACATCATCGGGGGCCTGGCTGCCTCGCTGCCGTGGGCGCCCGACGGCATGCAGGGGACCAGCATGGTCGACGGGTTGGAGCGATCGCTCGACGGTCGCTCGGTGCTGCTCGTGCTCGACGGAGCCGAACACCTCGCCGACGCGCTCGGCGACGTCGTCGAGCACCTCCTCGAGCACGCACCCGACGTCACGGTCCTCGCCACCAGTCGAGCGCCGCTGCGCATCCCGGGCGAGCACCTCTTCGAGCTTGGCCCCATGGAACTCCCCGATGGCCAGACCCGGGAACGAACGCATGCCGAAGCGGTGCGGCTGTTCCTGGCACGCCTCGACACATCGGCCGATTCGTTGCACGCTGACGAGATGGCTGCGGTCGAGCAGCTGTGTCGACTCGTCGACGGGCTCCCGCTCGGCATCGAGCTGATGGCCGCCCAAGCAGCTCATGTCCCGGTCACGAGCGTCCTCGACCAGTTGCGCAGCGGCCAGCAGGATGTGCTCGCCGTGCAACGCTCCGACGCTCGCGACAGCGACCCGAGTCTGGAGTTGGTGCTCAGCAACACCATGCGACTGCTCACGTCGGGGCAACAGGCACTCCTCGGACGCCTCTCGGTGTTCCGAGGGGGTTTCGACCTGCTCGGCGTTCGTTCCGTCGGCGGCCCCGACGCCGTCGACGACTTCGCTCGACTGCGCGAGGTGGGCCTGGTGCTGCCCCATCCCCGATCCGGCGCGGAACGACGCTTCCGGCTGCTCGACACCACGCGCACGTTCGCTGCACGTCTGCTGGCGCCCGAAGAATCCGATCGAGCGAAGCGACTACACGCCGAGTATCACCGAAGCCTCGTTCGGCAGATCGGTGAACGGCTCGGGGATCCCACGACGATGCGGCGCCTGCGCCGCGAAAGTCTGAACCTCCGGGCAGCACTGCGCTGGTTCCTCGCCTTCGATCCTGCCGGAGCCATCGCGTTCGCACGGGTACTGGCCGAGTTCGGCGACACATGGCTCGACCACGCTGCGTCGGTCACGCTGTTCGAACAGTTGCTCGACGCTGCCGAGCACCAGCCGGACGCGTCCGACAGCGACCGCGCCTGGATCCAGATCGCCATCGGCTGGCCGCTGTTCCTCAGCGGCCAACCAGCCCGCGCCATCGAACTCACCGAGACCGCAGCCGCGACGTTCTCGCGCCTCGGCAACCAACTCGGCGCATGCCAGGCGTTCGTCAACCGCGCCCACATGGAACTCCTCAGCACGGCCGACCTGGAGTCGGCGAGTGTCTGGTATCACCGAGCGCTCGACGGAATCGGCGACTCGGCTCCCGGCAGGTCGTTGCGTGGGATCGTGCTCATCGAAGCCGCACAGTCACTGATCTTCGCCGACCGCGTCGATCAGGACGTCGACCAGATGCTCGACGAAGCAGCGAGCATCCTCCACGACACTCACGACCACAACCGGCTCGCCCACCTCGCAATGGATCGGTCGCTCGCCGCCTACGCCGTCGACGACCTGGCAGCCGTCCAGGACTTCGCCCGACTGAGCCTGCACGAGAGCCGCCTCGCAGGCACGCTCAATTCGCCCAGATCGGCGAAGTCACGCTCGGGGTCGGGCATCTGTACGACCACGATCTCGACGGCGCGCTCGACCATCTCCGCAGTGCGGTACGACTGGCCCACGAGGACGGCAACGTGCTGCAGACCGCCATCGCACTCCAGGCAGTCGCCGTCCACCATGCGCTGGCAGGACGAACCGGCGAGGCGGAGGACATCTGGGCGACCGCACTGACGTGGGCGCCCCTGTGGCCGCTGTTCGCCAGGCGTTACCCCGAACTGATGGGCCCGGAGCTCAGCGAGCAGCTCGAAACCGGTCGCACCACGCGCATCCTAGACGGCGAGATCGCACCGATCGACCAGATCGTCGACGCCGTGCTCGACGACTCGCCGGTGCGTTGAGGACCGGTCACGACGACGGTGAGTCGACCAGCGCGGGGCGTGCACCGCGGATCGAACGGGCAGCGGCCTCGGCGGGCGACATGGCATTGCCGATTCGGAACAGTTCCTGGTAGCGATCGTCGCCCAATCGACTGCGCGCTCGGTCGAGTACCGGGTCGAGCATTCGGCGCTGGAACGGCGCCATCTCCATGCCGAAGTGGGCCAGTCCGGCAGCGGCCAACGTGACCGCGCGCTCGGGATCGTCGGCGCCGGCGAACGTCGCCGCCTGGATCAGCGCCAGACCGAGGTTCATCGTCGCCCCCGTCGCCTCCGCCGACCTGATCGCCGCACGGTTCAGCCCGGTCGCACGCTCGTGCTCACCGAGGTCCCACGACGGATAGGCGAGGCAGTGCAGCGCGATCGGTCGCATCAGGTTCTCGCCGCCGGGACGATTCGAGAGCTCGACCATCTCCGATGCGAACTCCCGCCGTTGTTCCGGCGTGAACTCCTGGAAGGCGGTGAGCAGCATGTCCGCGTGGATCTGACCGTAGGACTCCCCGATCTCGATGAAACGGCGGCGTGCATCGAGGAACATCTCACGAACCTCGGCGCTCTCGTCGCCGGACCAGCGTCGCGCCTGCGCGAGCAACACGATCGGCCACGCCTTGCCGTCCTCGAACCCGCTCGACTCGCACCTGGCGAGGCTCTCCTGCAGCATCGCCACGGCGTTCGCACCATCCCCACCGGCGAAGGCCCAATGGCCGGCTCGTGCCAACCCGTACGCAAGACGACGCTCGTCGTCCGAGCACCGGTAGATCGCCAGCGCCTCTGCCGTCCACGCGATCGCGGCATCGAGCCGGTTGCGGTACAGGGCCATCCATGCGGTGATGGTCAACGTGTCGGCACGGCCGAGCGACTCGTCGGCGGTGGTCGCGTCGAGCAGCCGCTGCAACTCGACCTCGCCCTCGGCGAGTCGGCCCTCGAAGAACCAGTAGTTGCCGAGCGGCCAACCGAACGGCAGCACCTCGACGGGATCGGCGACGAGGCCCCGGTCCCACGCGGCGAGGTACTCGGGGAGCTCCGTGGCGATCTCGTTCGTCGCGGCGACGCGGCCGCGGCCGAAGAAGTCGCCTGCCAGCGAGCGGCACCGGTCGAGGTAGTAGCGATCATGGCGTCCCACCGCGACGGCCCATCGATCGGACTCACGAAGGCGGTCGCGGGCATACGCACGCAGCGTCTCGAGCAGTCGGTAGCGCGTCGGCCGTCCGGGTGAGCTGACGACGGTGACGAGCGAGGCAGCAACCAGCCGCTCGATCACATCGACCGCTGCGACGGGCTCGCCGACACCCTCGAGCACGGCGACGGCGGCAGTGGCCGTGAAGGGGCCCTCGAAGACGCCCAGGTCGGCAAACGCCTGGCGCTGCACCGGGTCGAGGAGGCCCCAGCTCCATCCGACGGTGGCCTCGAGAGAGCGATGCAGCTCACGCGGTTGATCCTCGTCGACCAGCACGGCGAATCGCCGCGCCAGCAACTCGGCGATCTCGGCCACCGACAGCACGTCCCTGCGGGCCGCGGCGAGCTCCAGCGCGAGTGGCATCCCGTCGAGGTGTTCGCAGATGCGGCGAACGACCGCGGATGGGGTGTCGGCGTCGGCTGTAGTTCCCACGACCGACGCGCTTCGTTCGAGGAAGAGCCGCTCGGCATCCCCCGGCTCACCGTCTCCGGACACCGCGAGGCCGGACAGCGCGAAACGCTGTTCGCCCTTGACGCCGAGCGCAACTCGGCTGGTGGCGAGGATCGTGAGCGCGTCGGTGCCGGCCAGCACGGCGCCTGCGAGCGCAGCGACCTCGTCCGCGACGTGTTCGCAGTTGTCGAGAACGAGCAGCATCGACGACGTACGCAGCGCCTCGGCCAGGGCATCGACGGGGTGGGCCGGGTCGTCGACAGAAACCTGCAACACCGCCGCCACCGTGGTCGCCACCGCCGAGGCCGACGTGACGGGTGCGAGGTCGACGAGCCACGCACCGTCGCTGAACCGATGCGCCACGCTCGAGGCCACCTCGACCGCCAGCCTCGTCTTGCCGACCCCTCCCGCTCCGGTCACGGTGACGAGCCGATGGTCTCGGAGGAGGTCGGACAGACGCTCGCCCTCGTCGATCCGACCGACGAAGCTCGTCAACGCCGGCGACAGGTTCCCGACGACCTCGCGGCCCCGAGCGTCGAGCGCCGGGTCCTGCAGCAGAATCTGCTCGTCCAACTCCAGCAGGGCTCGCGACGGCTCGATGCCCAGTTCGTCCCCGAGCCGTTCCCGGATGTTGCGGAACTCGCGCAGTGCATCGGCTTGTCGCCCGGCGCGGTACAGCGTTCGCATCAGCAGTGCGCGAGCGGTCTCGTCGAGTGGTCGCTCGTCGCAGAGCTGCTGCGCCTCGACCGTCGGCGGCGTGTCACCGGCGCGAAGGAGCGCGTCGACCCGATCCAGGCGGGCGGTGTACCGAAGCTCCTCCAGACGAGCGATCTCGGGCGCCAGCGATTCGATGTCCTCCATGCCTTCGTACGGGCGCCCCTGCCAGCGCGCCAGTGCATCGGTGATCAACGTGGACGCAGCAGCGGGGTCGTCGGGAAGCATCCGCCGCGCTCGGGCGAGGTCGTGCTGGAAGGCGACCGAGTCGATCTCGTCGACGTGGTCGAGAACGAGCCGGTAGCCGGTGGCGTCGCGGGTGATGCGCCGAGTGCCGAGCACTCGTCGCAGATTGGAGATGTAGGTGTGCAGCGACGCCCGCGCATGGTCGTCGGCCCCGTCGCCCCAGACGTCGTCGATGATCCGATCGGCTGCCACCGGGCGACCCGGATCGACGAGCAGGACGGCCAGCACGGCGCGCTGGAGCGGGCCACCGAGGGCCACGGGCTCCGAGTCGCCCAGCGCAGCGATCGGCCCCAATACGACATAGCGCATGCCACCAACGTAGGGAGCGGCCGTCGCCGTCGACAGGGTCCTTTGGAACGTCTTGAGGCCGACGGCGGACCATCGGAAGCACCGAGGAGACAACTCGAAAGGAGTGCACCATGCCCGCCCTCGATGCCATCACGATCGTCACCCGCGACATCCCGACGTCGCTGGCGTTCTATCGACTCGTGGGAGCCGATGCCGGAGCCGGAGCCGGGGTCGAGGCCGTGCCGGTCGAGGGCTACGTGGCCACCGGGCTCGGTTGCGGCGTGCGCCTGGAGTGGACCGTCCAGCCGGATCCTGCGGCCGCCCCGTCCACGCCGGTGCGGCTGGGCGTCCGGTGCGCTGACCGCGACGAACTCGAACAGACCTACCGATCGCTCGTCGCTGCGGGGCATCGCGCCGTGTCGGCCCCACACGACGCCACCTGGGGAGCCCGCGTCTGCTGCGTGCTCGATCCCGACGGCAACGCCGTGGAGCTGTACACGCCATGGCCTTGAGATCGCCTTGAGACGAGTGGGCCGACAATCGAATCAGGAGGCGAAGAGGTCGCCACCGGAGAAGAAAGGAAGTGTGTGATGAAGAACAGGATGAAGGGCTTGTTGATCGCCTGCGCAGCACTCCCGCTCGCCGTCGGATGCGGATCGGACGGCGACTCGAGCAGCGATGCGGTGGATCAGGCCCACGAAGTGCAGGACGCCTACATCGAGGCCTTCCAGGCCGGCGATGTCGCGGCGATGGCCGAGCTGTTCGCCGATGACATCGAATGGTCGAACCCGACGCACGGTTCCCCCACGACAGGTGTCGCGCTGATGCGGAACCAGGCTGAATGGGTCGTCGAAGTCACCGACAGGGATCAAACCGAGATCGTCGACCGGTTCGTGTCCGACGACGGCACGCAGGGCGTCATCGTCTACCACTGGGTGGGCAACCGCTCGGACAACGGCGAGGCGTTCGATCTCGACATGACCCACGTTCAGGAGTACGACGACGGCAAGATCGCCCACATCGACGTGTCGTGGGCGAACCCGGACGCTCGAGACCAGTTGCTGGGATGAGCGGGACCAGCTGACAGTGGCCGAGCGCTCGTGCGCTCGGCCACTGTGCATTTTCCGCACAGCCGCATCGCAGCCGGGTCACAACCCACCCGCAACCGTGCGAGTCGACGATGGAAGTGGAGAGAGGGACCCGTCACCAGGGCCCCGTTCGGAGAGGAGGTACGACATGACTGCCACCTTCACCAAGGTGCTGATCGCGCTGACGACGCTCGTCGTTGCGTCGTGTGGCGTCTCGGCGGACCCACCGCTCGAAGACAGCACCCGCAACGCCGACACTGTCACCCTCCCCCCGGTTGCGCTTCCGGGTGACACCCTCTCGCCCGGCGCAGCCCCACCAATCGTCGGTGAGATCGAGCGGGCGGCTGTCACCGCCCCCGGGTATGCGACGATCTCCGGATGGGTGCACGGACCCGACGGCCCGATCGCTCTGACTGCCACGGTGGACGATGTCCGAGTTCGCAACGCACTGGCCGACTCCGCGACGACAGCCGGCGCCGGGTCCTCGGGCTTCGTGTTCGACCTGGCCCTCACCGCCGGCGACCATCTCGTGTGCGTTGCCCCGGCGACGACGCCGACGGCGCCGCTCGACTGCGACGAAATCGCCATGGAAGCGGCCGCTGAGACGATCGACGACGGGACGGTCCTCCTGACCGCCGTCGACCCCGACCCCACCGGCACGATCGCCGTGCGCGGTGTGATCACCGGACCGACCCCCCACGAGTGGATCACCGTCACGACCGAGACCGCAACGCTCCGGGTGGCCGCCGATGACGGCGCATTCCGGTTCGATCTCCCAGGTCTCGCCGACGGCACCTACCACCTCTGCCCGAACCCGTTCGGGGTCACGATCGGTACCGACCCGGCAGATCCCTCGACGACGTGCGCAACGGCCGTCATCGGCCCGCTGAGCATCGGCACCACCGGCCGGGCCGCCACCATCGACTCGGTCGCCCCGGCCGTCGATCACCCGTTGCACCGGATGTATCGCGACGGCGGCGTCTCGGTCGAACTCACCGACGGCTCGACGCTCTGGCTCTTCGGCGACTCAACGAACTCCAGCGTGAGCTACTTCGTCAACAACACCGCGGCATGGGCATCGGCGGATGCGCCGACGACCACACGTGACGTGGTCGCCGCCGAACCCGTGCTCTTCGCAACACCACCCCCCGGGACATGCACCGGAGCGGAATTCCACAAGGCCGCACTCTGGCCCGAGGCGGCAGTCGCACTCGCGCAGGACGACGGGACCGACCGGGTCGTCGTGGTGATGTCGAAGGTGTGCGTCGGTGACACCTGGCTCGACATCGAGACCGTCGGCTTCGCTGTCGTCGAGTACCGCTACGACCCGACCGACCCTCCGATCGACGATCCCATCCGCGGCGAGGTCACCCAGCCTCACCTCGCAGATGCCGACGCCGGCTACGGGCGGGCACTCCTCCACGAACTCGACGGGTTCCTCTACGGCTATCACTGCGGCAGCTTCGACGCCGACGACCCCGCCGACTGGGGTCCGTGCCGAGCGGCCCGGGTGCGGCCCGAGCAGGTGACCGACCCGGCCGCATGGCGGTACTGGAACGGCGGCGACTGGACCGATCCCCGAAGCTGGACGCCGGACGACACCGACGCCGCAGCCATGGAACTGCCGGGCGACGCGCAGACCGCCCTCCCCGTTGCGGCCTTCGGGGTGACCTACGACGAGGACTTCGACACCCACCTGATGGTGTACTCGCCGTGGCCGGGCTTCTGCAGCGTGCTGGCCGTCCGGGCATCGGACACACCGGTCGGGCCGTGGACCGACGCCGTCGAGATCACGTTCCCGGGCTGCAGCGCAACCGACAACGGGGTCGACCAGTACTGCTACGCAGCTACACCCCAGATGCAGCTGTGCGAGCCCGAGACGTTCGCCGGCGGGTACTACGACATGAAGACCGACGAGGGTGTGGCCCGCTACTACACGTTCGCTGCCCCGTTCGTCGTCGTCCACGACCGCTGAGCACGAGCCGCTGTGGTACACCGTGGCGCATGGCTGGCCCCGACGAACTCGTCGAGTACGACCCGCAGACCGAGTTCCCGGGAGTGATCGGGCGAACGCTCGACGAATCGTCCCCTGCCTGGCCGGCCCCGAAACGGGCGCCGGCCGGCACGCCGAACGTGATCGTGATGCTGTGGGACGACGTCGGCTTCGGACAGTTCTCCGCCTACGGCGGGCTGTGCGAGACCCCGACGCTCGACCGGCTCGCCGACCGTGGCCTGCGCTATGCGAACTTCCACACGACGGCGCTGTGCACGCCGACGCGCGGATCGTTGCTGACCGGGCGCAACCACCACTCGATCGGCCTGTCGGCGATCACCGAGACGTCGCTCGGCTACCCGGCGCACAACTGCTTCGTCGGCCACGAGCACGGCTTTCTGTCCGAGATGCTGCTCGAACACGGCTACAACACGTTCGCCGTCGGCAAGTGGCATCTCACCGCCCCCACCGAACTCACCACGGCCGGACCGTTCAACCGTTGGCCGCTCGGGCGAGGATTCGAACGGTTCTACGGCTTCATGCCCGGCTCGACCGACCAGTGGTTTCCCGACCTCACCTACGACAACCATCCGGTCAGCCCGCCGTCGACGCCGGAGGAGGGCTACCACCTCAACATCGACCTCGCCGACCGGGCGATCCAGTTCATCAAGGACGCCCACGTCCACGCACCCGACAAGCCGTTCCTCCTCTACTACACCCCCGGCGCCGGGCATTCGCCACACCAGGTCGAGCCCGAGTGGATCGAGAAGTACGAGGGGCGATTCGACGGTGGATGGGACGAGTACCGCCAGGTGGTGTTCGAACGCCAGCGAGCGTTGGGCATCGTCGAGGAGCATGCGGAACTCTCCGAACGCGATCCCGACGTCGCCGCATGGGATTCGCTGTCGGACGACGCCAAGCGGATGTACGCCCGCCAGATGGAGGTGTATGCCGGCTTCATCGAGCAGACCGATCACCACTTCGGGCGGGTGCTCGACTTCGTCGACGGCCTCGGTGAACTCGACAACACCATCGTGATCGTCATGTCCGACAACGGCGCCAGCGCCGAGGGCGGCGAGCACGGCACGTTCAACGAGGCGCTGTTCTTCAACGGCGCACACGAAACGCTCGAGGACAACCTCGACCACTTCGACCAGTGGGGCGGCCCCGACACCTACGCCCACTACTCGTGGGGATGGACCTGGGCGGGCAACACGCCGTTCCGCCGCTGGAAACGAGAGACCTACCGCGGCGGGGTGACCGACCCGTGCATCGTGTCGTGGCCCGCCGGCATCGCCGCCCGCGGCGAGGTACGCCACCAGTACGCCCACCTCGTCGACATCGTGCCGACACTGCTCGACACGCTCGGGATCACCGCACCGGAGCGAATCGGCGGGGTGGAGCAGTCGCCGATCCACGGCACGAGCTTCGCCCACACCTTCGCCGATGCGTCGGCGCCGAGCGATCACACCACCCAGTACTTCGAGATGTTCGGGAGCCGTTCGATCTACCACGAGGGTTGGAAGGCGAACTGCCCGTGGCCGGGGCCGAGCTTCGTCGAGGCCGGCGAGAAGGGACGCCGCTTCGGTTCCGCGCTGACCGCCGACGAACTGGTCGATCTCGACGCGACCGGTTGGGAGCTGTACCAGCTCGATGACGACCCGACCGAGACCCGCAACCTCGCCGCCGAGGAACCCGCCAAGCTCGCCGAGATGATCGAGCGCTGGTACACCGAAGCCGAGACCTACGGCGTGTTTCCGCTGGCCTCGGCTGGGGCGAGTCGCCTCCTGACGCGGCGCCCGGCGATCTCGGCGAACCCGCAAGTGCAGGTCTGGTACCCGGACGCCGCGCCCGTGTACTTCGGTGCCGGACCGAAGCCGTACAACCGCGCCTACAGCATCACCGCCGAGGTGACGATCCCCGACGGCGGCGCCGAGGGCATCATCGTGTCGCACGGCAGCCGCCACGGTGGGTACGCCCTGTTCGTCGAGAACGGGCGGCTCGTGCACCTCTACAACTACCTCGCCCAGGATCGGTTCGAGGTGGCATCGAACGTCGAGGTACCGGCCGGTGACGTGACCCTGCGCTACGAGTTCGTGCCAACCGGTCCGATCCGATTCCGGGAGGGCAAGGGCCCAGCGGGCAACGCCCTGCTCTACTTCGACGACCGGCTGGTGGGCGCAGCCGAGATGGAGCACACCACGCCCAACCGTGTCGGCCCCATCGGGTTCAGCTGCGGCTACGCCGCCTTCGACACGGTCGATCCGATGCGCTACTCGATCCCGTTCCGGTTCACCGGCGAGATCCACCGGGTCACCTACGACACCACCGGCGACGGCCTCCTCCACGCCACACACGACGAGGCCGAATTCCAGGCGCTGATGTCGCAGCAGTGATGTTGGCGCTCTGGGCCACGCCCCGCACGGTCTCGACCGCGTTCGAGCGGATGATGATCGAGCGTGGCGATCATCTGGTGCTCGACGAGCCCTGGTCGCGCGCGTACTACTTCGGACCGGACCGCCGATCCGACCGGTACCCGCTGACGTTCCCCGAGTCGACCCACGCCGCCGTCGAAGCCGGCGTGTTGGCGGCAGGATCGGCGTCGCCGGTGTTCGTCAAGGACATGGCGTACCACGCTGCGCCCGGCATCACCGACGAAGCGCTCGCGGCGATGACCCACACGTTCCTGATCCGTGATCCGCTCGCGGCGCTCACGTCGTTGCATCGACGCTGGCCCGACTTCACCGACGACGAGGCCGGCTACGGCGCGCAACGTGACCTGTTCGACCGGGTGATCGCCCTGACCGGCGAAGTACCGGCGGTCGTCGACAGCGATGCCCTGGTCGCCGATCCCGAGCGGGTGGTGGCGGCGTGGTGCGAGCGCGTCGGCATCGATCACCTGCCCGAGTCGCTGCGCTGGTCGCCTGGCATGCGACCCGAGTGGCAGCTGTGGCGCGAGTGGTACGAGAACGCTGCGGCCTCCACCGGCTTCGCTGCGCCCGCTGGGCGCGCTCCGATCGTCGACCCGCCCGAACGCGTGCGGTCGCTGCTCGACGCGTGCGAGCACGCGGTCGCACCGTTGCGTCGCAGCGCCATCACCTGACCCACACGTCGCCCTTCCGATGAGCGGGCACACCAGATCTGCGGGGTTCGCTCATCGCTCGGGGGGATGGGGCGAGCATGATGGTGTCATGACCTCACTCTCGCTCGGTGTGCACGTCGGCCAGCAGAACGCTGCGATGGACGAACTCGTGGCGCTCTGGAAGCGCCTCGACGGGGCGGTCGACTGGATCTCGCTGTGGGATCACCTCTACGAGGCGCCACCAGCCGGCGGCACGACACCGCACTACGAGGCGGTCGCCACGCTCGGGGCGCTCGCATCGGTCACCGAGCATGCCCGCCTCGGGTGTCTGATGTTCTGTGTGCCGTACCGGAACCCGGCGCTGCTCGCGAAGGCCTGCGTGGCGATCGACCACATCTCGGCGGGACGCTTCGAGCCGGGCTTCGGCGCCGGTTGGCACGAGCCCGAGTTCCGCGCCCACGGCTACGACTTCGACGACGTCGGCGTGCGCTTCGACATGCTCGGCGAGGGCCTCGAGATCATCAGCTCGATGCTGGCCGGCGGCGAACCCGGAGCGGCCCCCGCAACCACGACCGTGACCGGCGAGCACTACCGCGTCGACGAGGTCACCTGCGTGCCCGGCCCGTTCGGTGGTCGGCGCCATGCCACTGTGGACCGGTGGCCGCGGACGCACCCGAACGCCGGAGAACGCGGCCCGGTTCTGCTCGGGTTGGAACGTGCCGTACGTCGATCCGCCCGAGTTTCGCCGCCTCAACGATCGGCTCGATGCGGCGTGTGAGGCGATCGATCGCGACCCGGCCACGTTGGAGCGGTCGATCAACCTGGCGTTCCATCTGGGCGCCACGACCGCCGGAGCGCAGGCCGAACTCGACCGGATCGAACAGCAGTGGGGCCCCGACGTGGCGCCGCGCGTCACCGGTGGCGCGCTCACGGGCACACCCGATCGTGCGATCGAGCGCATCGCCGAGTACCGCGCGGCCGGCGCCGACCTGGTCAACGTGGCCCTGCGCCTCCCCGTGCAGATCGACGCGCTCGAGGCGTACCTCACCGAAGTCGTCCCCGCCGCTCGCGCCCTCTGAGCCAGCGAGCGATGAGCGAACGCACCACATGCGGCCACTTCGCTCATCGCTGGAGTGGGATTCAGGCGACGGTGAAGCCCACCGCTGCGCCACCACCGGGCGCATCGGCGACGGTGACCGTGCCCCCGTGCTGCTCGGCGATCTGACGCACGATCGCCAGACCGAGGCCGGAGCCGGGTTCCGACCGGGCTGTCGACGAGCGGTAGAAGCGGTCGAACACGTGCGCCTGATCGGCTGACTCGATGCCCGGTCCGTGGTCGCTGACGACGACCGCCCGGTCGGCCAGCGTCACGGCGATCGGCTCGCCCGGCGGGCTGAACTTGTCGGCGTTGCCGAGCAGGTTCGTGACGGCCCGATCGAGCTGCGCGGGGTTGCCGCTCACCACCGTCGGCACGGAAACGACGGTGACCGACCGACCGCTGCGGCGCCGGAATCGCTCGACGGCGTCGGCGACCACCTCGGCGAGGTCACACTCCTGGGCAGGCACGTTGTCGTCGGTTTCCGATGCCAGCTGCACGAGTTCGTCGAACAGCGTCGTCAACTCCGCGAGTTCCTCGTTGAGCCCACCGAGCAGTTCGTCCAACTCGTCCTCGGGGAGTTCACGCACGCGGTCGAGGAACTCGATGTTCGCACGCAAGCTGGTGAGCGGCGTTCGCAACTCGTGAGCGGCGTCCTGCACGAGGCGCTGCTGCTGGTCGCGACTGAGGGCGAGCGCACCGAGCATCCGGTCGAAGCTGTCGGCGAGCCGACCGACCTCGTCGGCGCGATTGAGGTCGAGCGGCGTGAGATCACGAGTCCGGGCGACCCGCTCGGTGGCAGCCGTGAGGTCTTCGAGCGGTCGGGTCGTGCGCCGCATCAGGAGCCATCCGAGCAGTGCTGCGGCGACCGCCACGACCACCGAGATCACTCCGAGACGAAGCCGGAGTCCGTCGAGCACCGAGGCGGTGGCCGACACATCGCGTGCAACCTGGACCGCACCAGCCGGCTCATCGGGCGACGTGATCATCCGGTAGGGCGACTCGTCGATGGTGATGTCGCGAATCACCGACTTCCCCCCGTCGGCGATCGATCGGTCGACATCGGTGACCGGGAGGTCACGGCCGCTCGTGGCGGTGATGTCACCGTTGCGGTTGATCGTCTGCGTGAGCGCATCGGGATCGGACGCCAGCTTGATGTCGTCGCCGTCGTCATCGTCGCGACCGTCACCGTCATCGTCGCGGCCGTCATCGTCGCGGCTGCCATCGCGTCCGTCGCGCTGATTGGCCGGCGGCTGGCGCTGGCCGTCGACGAGTTCGTCGGCTCGAGTGGTGAGGAACCGGTCGGTTTCTTCGACCAGCTCACTCTGGGTGGCCCGATACGCCGCCAGCGAGGCCAGGCCGACGCCGACGACCACGAGCACGGTGACGATCGCGATGACGCGCGAGCGCAGCGTCACGAAACATCCGATCGCCGCAGCACGTAGCCGACGCCGTGCACGGTGTGCAGCAGCCGCGGCTCGCCACCCGCTTCCAGTTTGCGTCGCACATAGCGAGCGTGGACGTCGAGCGCCTTCGATGACGTCTCGACGTCGTAGCCCCAGATCTCGCTGTACATGGTCGTGCGATCGAGCACGGTGCCCGGGTGGCGCATCAAGAGCCGAAGAATCTGGAACTCGGTGTTCGTCAGATCGACCACCCGGTCGCCACGACGGACTTCGTGGCGTTCGTCGTCGAGCACGAGATCCTCGAACACCAGTGGACCTCCGGTGTCCATGTCGGCACGACGCAACAACGCCCGCACCCGAGCGAGGAGCTCATCGAGGGCGAACGGCTTCGGCAGGTAGTCGTCGGCACCTGCATCGAGGCCGACCACACGGTCGCGGACCTCGTCACGGGCGGTCAGCATCAGCACCGGAGTGTGGTCGTCGCGGGCGCGGAGCCGGCGGCACACACTGAACCCGTCGACCAGCGGCATCATCACGTCGAGCACGATCACATCGGGGGTGTGTTCGTCGATCGCCTCCAACGCTGCCGCGCCGTCGTTGACGGTGACGACGCCGTAGCCCTCGAACCGCAGGATTCGAGCGAGCGCTTCGCGAACCTGTCGGTCGTCCTCGGCGACGAGAACCATGGTGGACGACGCGTCTGGCACTGCGTACATAGTTACCCGCCCGCAACGTTCCCTGGCTGCCATCGCTCGGCTCAGGCGTTCCGGCGCCGGTTTCCGGTGTCATCCCCGCGTCCGTTGCGTGGGCTTCGCCGGCGGTCCTCGGTGTCGGGGCGGCCCTCGGGTTCTGGCTCGTCCGAGACGCCGACGTCCTCGGGGTCGGCCGCACTCGCCGCCGACGCCTCCAGGAGGAAGACGTTGTCGACGAGGTCGGCCCCATCGATCTCGGTGTTCGCGGCGATCACATCGCCCAGCGAGGCCCGGAAGTCGATCCCGAATTCGGTTGCGATGGCAGCGAGTGCAGGATCGTTGCCGTAGAAGAACCGGTCGCCGTCACGCAGCGCACTGAACTGTCGGGTCCACATCGCAAGTTGCAGCTCACCGAACTCGGTGCCCTCGACGTGCGGTTCCGACACCATCCCCGTGAAGGCGTCGACCGCGTCGACATCACCGAAGACCGCCTTCAGGCGAGCTGCGATCGTCGTGCGCCGTTCGGCATCGACCACGGCGGTGCCGGCAAGGTCAGAGGAGGGGTCGATCGGAGTGCCGTCGCCGTCGGCCAGTGAGACGAAGTCGAGGATGTCGGGGTCGTCGATCGGGTTCGATGCGTCGATGGCCGTGTCGTCGGGGAACTCCTCCGTGGATTCGCCTGTCAGTGCGGCGAACGTGTCGACTCTGGCCAATCCGTAGGACTCGCGCAGGTCGTTGTAGGTCGGCATGCCGTGGTCGTAGCCGCGCATGACGTCGAGAGCGCCGAGGTCGTTGACGCCGGAGAAGCAGCCGGCGATCTCGGTGCCGTCGAGACACTCCAGCGGGTTCTCGACCTCCGGGCCGGGCACTTGGAACAGCACGCTGCGGAGCTGGTTGTCGATCTGCTCGTCGTTGGCGTACGCGGCCTCCGAGGCGAGCCCTGCGAGCACGTTGCCGAGGCCGATGTCGACGAGCAGACCGGGGTTGCCGAACGCCACGCCGAGCGGCACGGCGACCTCGACGACATCATCGTCGACGCCGACTTCGACGCCGCCGGCTTCGAGGGCAGCGATCTCGTCGTCGGTGATCGTCGCCCGGTCGATCTCGGCTTCGAACTCGCCGTGGATCGCCGAGTGGGCGCGGTAGCCGACCGTTGCGAACTCGTTGGTGATCGACGGGTCGACGGTCGAGTCGTAGCCCTCGTAGTCGGCCAGCTCGACGCCCATCGCCGGGAGGAACTCGTTGTAGGTGATGTACTGCTGTTCAGCGGCAACAACGCGGCGGGCGATGTCGAACTTGGTCTCCTCGTCGAGGTCGGCGGGAAGCAGTTCGACGATGCGGTTGTGCTCACGGAGGAACAGTGTCTGCACGGCGGTGAGGCCGATGTTCTCGTTGACCCGGACGTCGCCGGCGATCACCGCAGCCGACGGGTCGGCGAAGAGCCGGCCCATCAGGTCGGACTCGGGTGCCTCGGTGCCGGGACGGGCCGCTGCAGTCGGCAGGTAGCCGTCGTCGTCGAGCAGCGTGGCGTCGTTGTTGGTCGGGTCGCCGTCGACCGAGCCGTCGCGCAGCCAGTCGAGGCGCTCGTCGGTGCCGCCGTAGACGGCCCAGGCATCGATGTAGGAGCTGATCGTGTTGACCTGCTCGCGGGGGCTGTCGTCCCCGGTTCCGTCGGCGACGGCAGTCCGGCTCATCGAGATCCCGCCGAGGTCGTTGGTGAACTCCTCGAGCGGGTCGTCGGGGTCGAACGCGATCGAGAAGTCCTCCTCGCCGGATTCGCGGAGCCCGATCGTGTGATCGACGAACTGGCCCCACACGAAGCTCCAGTGGGTCACGTCGTTCTCGGAGAAGATGTTCTGGTTCGAGCCGTTGAAGATGCGGTTGCTCAGGTAGCGGGCTTCGGGCGAGGCGACCGGCTCACCGACACCGTCGGCGTAGTTCGCAGCGGTCTCGCGGGGGTAGACCAGTCCCGCTCGACCGAGCGTCGGGTCGTCGAGGTTGTTGGACGATCCGTCGAGCGTCGGTCCGCTCTCGAGCAGCTCGACGAGTTCGACCCGGGCAAGCGAGGCGGCGATCAACTCGGGCGAGTCACCCGTCGGCTGATCGTCGACGTCGGGTGAGGCTGCATCGTCGGAGGCGTCGTCGATGGCGGTGCAACTGGCGAGCACTGCGGGGATCGCCAGGGCAACGAGGGTTCGGCGTGTTCGAGCGGAGGTCATGAGAGGTCCTTACAAGAGAGGTGTTCTTGGAGCGGGTGAGAAGTGCGGTGGTGACGGTCGGCGCCGTCGAGTCGCCGACCGTCACCACCAGGGGTGTGCACTGAGACGTCAGTCGGCGTCGGTGCCGTTGACACGGTCGGCCGTGCGGGCCTCGATCTCGGCGAGGCGAGCGTCGGCTTCGGCCTGGGTGAGGTCGCCTTCAGCGACTTCCTCGGCGAGGTGTTCTGCCTTCTCGTCGACGATCGTCTGGACGACCTCGTCGACGGCAACGCCCTGGCTGGCTGCGATCTCGGCCAGCGACGAGCCGGCGTCCTTCGCTTCGCGCAGCTCCTCGGGGGTCATGCCGAACAGCTCGGCGACGGCCTCGTTGCCGCCGCAGCCGCCGCCCCGACGGCCGTGGCGTTCGCCCTCGGCGCGTTCGCCGGTGGTTCCGTCTGGGGTCTCGTCGGTTTCGGACGTGTCGGTCTCGGGCGTCTCGTCGACTTGGGCGGTCAGGCCCTGCGGGGCGACTTCGGCGTCGCTCTCGGCCGGGGTCTCGATCGTCGTGTCGGCGGCCGGGTCGGTGGTGTCGTAGGCGTTGGCCGCGAGGCCACCGGAGATCAGCCCACCGCCGAGCAGTCCGACGGTGAGGATGGTGGAGCGGAGCTTCTTGTTCATGATCGTGGTCCTTTGCTGGAGTTGGTTCCGCCGATTCGGCGGTGTCGTTTGTCGACAGCAACCACGATCCCGATCGCGGGTAAGCGACTTCGGAGGCCGAACACAAGAGTCCTCGAAAGATCCGGCAACGCAGCGATGAGCAAACGGACCGAATGCGGCCACGTCGCTCATCGCTGGGGTGATCTCCGGTGGCGGGCGTCGCGTACCGTCGTGGCATGACACGACTCACGGCCAGCGACGGACACGAACTCGACGCGTACGAGGTGCACCCCGACGGTGCGACGGCGTCGATCGTGATCGTGCAGGAGATCTTCGGGGTGAACTCCCACATCCGCTCGGTCGTCGACCGGTATGCGTCGTTCGGGTACCGGACGATTGCGCCGGCGCTGTTCGATCGAGGCGAGCGCGGCGTCGAACTCGACTACGACGACGCCGGCAGGACCCGTGGCATCGAGCTGGTGATGCCCATTGCGTTCGACGCGGCGATGCTCGACGTCACCGCGGCAGTCGAGCACGTCAGCGAGACCGGACCCGTCGCCGTGATCGGGTACTGCTTCGGTGGCAGCGTCGCCTGGATCGCTGCGTGCGACCTCCCGATCACCGCGGCGGTCGGGTACTACGGCGGCCAGGTGTTCGGGATGAACGATCGGCAGCCGGCGGTGCCGACGATGCTGCACTTCGGGGAACTCGATGCCGGCATCCCGCTCGACCAGGTGCAGGCGATCGCAGCCGCCCATCCCGACGTGCCGGTGCACGTGTACGAGGGCGCCGACCACGGCTTCAACTGCGACGTCCGGGCCACGTACCACGCTCGTTCTTCGGCGATCGCGCTCGGGCGTACGCTCGAGTTCCTCGCTGACAACGGTGTGGTCTGAGGCGATGAACGCAACACCGTCGACCACCGTCGGCGTGCTTCACCCCGGAGCGATGGGCGTCACCGTTGCGGCCACCTGCGCTGCGAGCGGTGCGGTCGACGTGCTGTGGTGCCCGGCTGGGCGATCACCCGAGTCGGTCGACCGTGCTGCGTCTGCCGGATTGACGAGCGTCGACACCCTCGAGGAGCTGGTCGAGCGCAGCGAGGTGATCGTGTCGGTGTGTCCACCGGGCGCCGCCATCGACGTCGCCGACGAGGTGTCGACGATCGGATTCGCCGGCATCTACGTCGATGCCAATGCGATCGCCCCGGCCACGGCACGGTCGGTCGGCGAGCGGTTCGACCGGTTCGTCGACGGCGGCATCATCGGCCCGCCGGCGGTACGACCGGGGATCACCCGGCTGTATCTGTCGGGCGACGAGGCCGAGAGCGTGGCGTCGCTGTGGGACGGTTCGCTGCTCGACGTCCGTCCGATCGACGGTGGCCCCGGCGCCGCTTCGGCGCTGAAGATCGCGTACGCCACCTGGACGAAGGTGTCCTCGGCGATGCTCCTGGCGGTGCGGGCCCTGGCACGCCACGAAGGGGTGGAGGAGGCGCTGCTGGACGAGTGGGCGATCTCGCAGCCGGGCACGGCCGAGCGATCGGAAGCGACCGCGCAGATGACGGCGTACAAGGCGTGGCGCTTCGACGGCGAGATGGCCGAGATCGCCGCCGCGTTCGCAGCCAACGGGCTCCCACCCGGCTTCGGTGAGGCGGCACGTGACGTCTTCGGTCGGATGGCCGGCTTCAAGGGCATCGGCGACGCCACACTCGACGAGGTCCTCGACGTCGTGGCCTCTGGGGTCAGAACCACGGGCGTAGCGCTGCCGGGTCAGGACGGACGGGTGACGATCATGCCGTTGCCGGACGTCGATCTGGTGTCGAGCGCGACCAGCACCCGTCCATCGCCGAGCGCTGCGATGCCCTCGGGTTTCTCTGTCCCCTTGGGGAGCTTCCAGAGTTCGTCGAGGTCTCGCACCTCGTCGTCGTCCGGGTCGAGTGGAACGTCGAGGCTGACCCGCCGCGACCCGCCGCGACTTGTCGCTGAGCAGCCAGAGGTTGCCGTCCGAGTCCGTTCCGATCGAGCTGATGTCGCCGAGCGCCTTCTTCGCCTTGCCCTTCAGCTTCCACATCGACAGCGGAACGAACTCGACCCGCCCACTCGGCGCGTCCCACGGCTCGTCGGGCTCGAGGAGGTCAGCCGTCGACACACCCGCCGGCTCGGTGCCGATCGGCCCGAACTCGATCAATGCTCGTGGCCGCTTCTCCTGGGCCACCAACAGGCGACCGCTGCGCAGGAACACGAGCCCCTCACCTCGCGACGATGCATCGTCCCACTGCCCGTCGAGCACCGAACCCGCTGGCGCCGTGAGCCGAATCTCCGCACGGAACTCGCGAGTGACGGTGTCGGCGACGAGAACCAGTGGGGGGTCCTCGCACATCAGCGCCACCACCGAACCGCCGTCGGCGGCGATCGCCTCGAACTGACTGTCGCCTGGCGGGAGCGGCCATCCCGGCAGCGCCGCGAGATCGACCGTGTCCCAGTCGCCCAACGCGCCGTCGTCACCGATCAGGCACACGCCGACCTCCGCGGTCCGGTCACCGACGACCAGGACCACCGACCCTCGCTCGGTGCGACGAACGGTGACACCCGAGGCTTCGATCACGGGAAGGTCGATCGTCTCCGACAGAACGAGGCGCGGGAGCTTTCCGGACATTGGGGCAATCCTGGCAGGCCACTGCAGCCGTTCTCACCCTGGCGGCACCGCGAATCGGCACGATCGGTCGTTGTGCGGTCGGACTACGGTTGCGGACGGACGTGCCAGGAGCGGCGAGCGAAGTGGAAACCCCGACCGACATCGACAGCCAGGAAGCGTTGACCGCGTTCGTCCCACGACTCGCCGTGGAGCTCGGGCGCGGCCCGGTTCCGAGCTGGACGAGCGTCGAAGGATCGATGCTGTCGGCCGACATCTCCGGGTTCACCGCGCTGTCGGAGAAGCTCGCCGGCAAGGGCAAGGCCGGCGCCGAGGAGATCACGTCGCCAGATGTCTCGTGAGAGCGTGGCGGTGAGCGGTGGACACGTCACACACAGTGCGCTGTCGGCGGCAGCGAGAGGATTCGTTGAGCAAGCTCGTGAGAGGAACCGCCGCGAACGTCAGGTCTTGTGCAGCACCTTCTCGCGGAACACCCGCGGGCTGTAGGCGGTGAGGACGACGTCGGTCTTGGCTCGCACCGAGGCCGAACGGGGGAAGCCGAGGAACGGGCCGAGCTCACCGAAGTACTGATCGGGGCCGAGCCGGTTGAGCTGCTCCTCGCCACCGTCCGCGAGGACACGGATCACGTCGACCTCGCCCGACTTGATCACGTACACCAGGTGGGCGTCGTCTCCCTGCTCGAAGATCGACTCTCCCGCGGCGTACTCCACGTCGTGGGTCGGTCGTTCCTCGTGCTGGTCCGGCGGGACCATCTGCACGATGCGATCGGCGATCGGCACGAGCCGCGAGTCGTGCGTCGACACGATGATCATCCGCCCGTCGTCGCGCAGGCTCTGCAGCAGCCGGATGATCGCCTCGGCCTGGATGTGGTCGAGGTTCGCGGTCGGCTCGTCGGCGAGCAGCAGCGGCGGATTGTGGCCGAGCCCGCGCGCCACGGCGACCCGTTGCATCTGACCGCCCGACAGCTTGCTCGGCAGGTGGCCGCCGCGTTCGGAGAGCCCGACCTGCTCGAGCAGTTCGTCGGCTCGGGCGAACGATTCCTTGCGGCCGTGTCCGGTGAGCGTCAACGGCACGGCGATGTTCTCCCGGGCCGTCAGCGACGGAATGAGGTTGAACGCCTGGAACACGAAGCCGATCTCGTCGCGGCGATAGGCGTCGAGGTCCTTGCCCTTCATCCCCGTGACGTCGACGTCGCCGAGGCGGATCGTGCCCGACGTCGGCGTGAGGATGCCGCCCAGGCACGACAGCAGCGTGGTCTTGCCACAGCCGGACGGGCCGAGCAGCACGACGAGTTCGCCCGCCTGCGCCTCGAACGACAAACCGTCGAGTGGGCGGATGGCGTAGCCGTCGTGAACGAACTCGACGACGAGGTCGCTGACGGTGAGTGGTCCGACGGTCATGCTGCCCCCGAGAATGCTTGTGACGGATCGGATCTGAGCACCTTGCGCATTCCGATGGCCCCGGCAGCGAGCGCCATCACCACCGCCAGCAGCGGAAGCTGCCAGAACGCCTTGGTGGGCACCGTGACGGGCAACGGGAACTGCGGAGCGAGGAAGATCTGGATGATCGCAGCGAGTGCAACAGCGCCGAGGGCGATCAGTACGGCCTGCAGGGCCAGACTGCCCAGCAACGACGAGTTCGGCGTGCCGACCGCCTTGAGCACGGCGAAGTCGCGCTGGCGGTCGAGCGCCGACAGGTACACGACGGCGCCCACGATGATCGCGGCCACGATCCACAACAGGGCCCGCACCAGATCGATCGACGCAATCGCACCCTCGAGTGGTTGCAGCGTCTGGTCGACGACCTCGTCGGAGGTCAGCGAGGCGAGCCCGGCGGGCAGCGGGCCCAGCTCGCCCGACACGAGCACCGAACTGATCACCTCGGTCGAGGTGAAGGCCAGCAGCTGCGCCTCGGGCAACGTGAGATAGGCGAACGGGATACCCGCGAGCACCGTGGTGTCCTCGGTCAGACCGACGACGGTGAACGGCTGGCCGCCAACGGTGACCGCTGCGTCCAGATCGATGCCGGCGGAACGGTCGAGCGCGACCTCCCCGACATCGTCCGGTTCCCGTCCCTCGACGACCTGCGGCGCCCCCAGTCCACCGGGCTCGAAGCCGACGAGCACCACCTCTTCGGGCTCCCCACCTTCGGCCACACTGGACCGGCTGATCACCACCGGCGACTTCGTGGCTGCGTCGACGACGTCGAACGCCGCGGCCGGCATCACCGACACCGACGTGAACGGTGCCGAGACGCCCTCTGGGAGCACCCACTGATCCGCACCGAACTGTTCGACCGTGTCGGCCGGTTCGAGGTTGAACTGGTTCACGAGACCGGTCATCACGAACAGCAGGGCAAACACGACCGCGCCGAGCACGGTGACCACGATGAACCGCGTCTTGCGGTACATCAGGTCGCGAAAGGTCAGCAGGATCATTCGGTGACTCCCAACTCCGGGCGGCGTGCCACCCATGTTCGAATGTCCGGCGCAGCCGCCTCGTAGCCCGACTCTGCCACCTCACGCGAGCGCTCGAAGTCGAGCAGGCTCACCCCACTGAGGTGCAACGTCAACAAGAGGTCGATGGATCCGTCCTGCATCGAGTCCTTCTGATTGCGGACGGCCCCGGCGAGCATGCTGCGCAACAGCACCGACACAACACTCGGATAGTCGGACCGGCCCCTCCCCAGCGTGGAACGAAGCGCCTGAAAACCCGACACCGACGTACCGAAGTCGGTCTGCGCCCGAGGACCACGGTCGGGTGCCACATCGACAGCGATCAACGTCTCGACCGTGCTGTCGTCGCGCAGCACCTCGAACGGCATGTTGTTGAGAACGCCACCGTCCACGAGCAGGTCGCCATCGAAGGGAACCGGAGGCAGCACACCCGGAATGGCGACGCTGGAACGCACGGCGAGCGACGCACTCCCCCGACGATGAACCTGCAGCTGCGACGTCGTCAGATTGGTCGACACGCACGTGAACGGCAGCCACAGGTCCTCGATGTCCCAGTCGCCGAGCGTGGCATCGATGCTCCGGCTGATCCGCTGCCCCTTGATCAGCGACACGACCGGCACGGTGTAGTCGAGGAGCCGATGGAACTGTTGCTCGACCATCGCAAGCAGTTCCTCACCGCGCAGGTCGAGGGCGATCGCGCCGGCGATCGCAGACCCCATCGAACACCCGGCGACCGCGTCGACCGGGACGCCCATCTCGTGCAGGGCACGGAGCACGCCGAGGTGTGCGAACCCGCGGGCACCACCCCCACTGAGGACCAACCCGTAGCCGTGGCCGCTGGCGAGACGAGCGAGGCGGGCGACGTCGCCAGGGCGGCCCTCCCGGACATGGACCACGTCGTCGACACCCCACCGGGCGGCCAACGCCGCAGTTCCCCGTGGCCGCTGCGCCGTCGGCGGGTGCAGCACCGCGAGCATCGTGGCCACGTGCTCGACGCCGTCGAGCACCTCGAACACCGCGTCGATGCGATCGCGTTCGTCGCGGCTCGGGTCGGGCGAGCACACCACGACCACCCGGTCGGCCTGACGCAGCGCTCGCCGGGTCCACGCCGTGACGACCCGATCGGTCTGCAACACGACATGGTCGTTGCCGACGTCCGCCTCGTGCATGAACTCGGCAAGTCGGGGAACCCCGACGTTGTCGGTGGCCGCCTGCGAGATCGAGTCGCGGTTGAGTACCCGGTCGACCCGATCGCTCGACAGATGCTTGGTCGTCCCGAACCGGGCCACCTCCTCGGCGAGGTCGGCGACGAGGGCGTCGGCATCACAGTCGGCGGTGACCGCAACCGTCAGCGCAGCAGCACGACCGAACGTGCTCCTCGTCGGCCGCCGCAGCCGACCGAGGATGCCGCGGGTGACGTTCAGCATGATCTGCGGAGACGTTGCGACGAGTTCCTCGAACATCTGCGACGAGAACGCCGCCAGTGTCGTGTCGCGCACCGCCCGAACCGTTGCCGACCGGGGTGCACGATCGAGCAGACCCAGTTCGCCCACCACCTCACCGCGGCCGAGCTCGGCGATCAGGCGTTCACTCCCGTCTCCGTCGTCGACGAGGACCGACACCCGACCTCCGACGATGAAGTAGGCAGCGTCCGCGACGTCGCCCTCGTGGAAGAGCGTGTCGCCGGCTTCGAGTCGACGCCACGTCACCCGGTCGACGACCTGCTGCACGAGGTCGTGATCGCTCTCGCCCATCAGGTCGGCCACCATGGTCGCCACGTTCGTGCGATCGACGCGCTCGCGGGCCTGATCCGACACGCTGTCGGCAATCTCCGGGTTGCCGTTCAGCCAGGCCTCGAACTCCGACCGCTCGATCTCGAGCACCTCGACCGGACCACTGGCGGTCAGCTTGGCCGTTCTCAGGCCACCGGCGACCACTGTCACCTCACCGATCACCTGCCCTTCGCCGACGGTACCCACCACCACTTCGCCCTGCGGGGTCGCCTTCGAGGCGGTGACCGTGCCCGACTTGATGAAGTAGACGTTGTCGGCAGCGTCGCCCTGTTCGACGAGGACCTCACCGTCGGCGAGCGACACCGAGCGAGCGACGGAACCCAAGCTCTCGATCAAGTCAGCCTGCAGTGTCACCCGCGTCCCCCGTCATCCCCGCTCGTCGTTCATCCCCGGCACACCCCACGTGCACCTCGGCCGACAGTAGTCACACCACCCCCACCACCCGGAACGCGTGAACAAATGGGTGGTTCACCCACCCATTTGTTCACACGTTCGGGAGTTGCGTGGTGAGGTCGGCGAGGCGTTGCTGACTGGCGGGAAGCTCGAGGTCGCCGATGACTGCTCGGGCGGCGGCCAGGTGCGCCGCTGCGTCGTCGACCCGATCTCGTGCGAGCAACGACTCGGCCCAGTCGAGTTCGGTACGCGCCACCCAGGTCGGCGAGCTGATCGCCTGGTGCTGCTCAACGGCCCGGGCGAAGTACCAGTCGGCGCGATCGGGCTCATCGACCGCATCGTGCAGCAGCGCAAGCAGCCGGTCGGCGGCGCCGAGACAGATGCCGCCGGTCCCGATGTGGACGCCGGACAACGGCTCGATCTCGTCGATGAAGCGACGGCAACGCGAGTGGTCGCGCAGCCCGGCAACGATCTCGGCCCAGTAGGCGATCACAATCGAATGGCCGGCGTCGTCGGCAAGTTCCTCGCCGTCGAGCCGGTCGAGCGCCGCGAGCACGTAGTCGGTGTCACCCTGCGCCGAACGGATGTAGGCGGCGATCGCGTGCCCGGCACCGGCGTGATGACCCATCTTCTCGGCGAGGTCCGCCAACCACCCCAGCTGGTCGATGGTGCCGCGCTCACGGGTGTTCGCCAGGGTGGTCGTGGCGACGTAGTTCGTCGCTTCGGGAACACCCATGGCATTGAGCATCGCCACCGCCTCTGCAGACAGCCGCTCGGCATCGGTGAGCCGTCCAGCGAGGTTCGCCATCGTGGACTGCACCACCAACGCAAACGCGCCCGACCGGGTCGACTGATGACCGGTTGCGACCACCTGGTCGTAACTGCGGGCCATCCCGTCGCCGTCGTGCGACCTCATCCACAGGTAGAACAGCACGATCCTTGCCGTCAGGCGAGCCGATGGACTCAGGTCTTGTGGGGGCAGTGCGTCGAGCCACGCTGCTCGGTCACGCACCTGCTCGACAGTGAACCCTGCGTACTGGAAGGTGCCGGGGCTTCGCATCAACCAGCCGCGCTCCTCGATCGGCAGCGCCGCGAGGAGTAGCTCCTGCTCCGCGAGCACCTGGCGCCGACCCTTGATGTCACGCTCGAAGATCAGCTCGATCGCCAGCTCGCCGAGCAGTGCCGCCCGTTGCAGCGTCGACAGTCCGTCGAGCTCGAGCGCGCGTCGCAGGATCTCGGTCCGTTCGGAGTCAGAGGGATCGTCACCGGCGAAACTCGCATGGATCTGCAAGCCCAGCGCATCGCAGGCGACTTCGACGTCGCCGACCCCGATGGCGGATCGAGCCACCGTCAGCGCGTTGCACGCGTCCGGCCTCGATGGCGGCGGCGCTCAACTGGACAGATGCGAGCCGGACCGTGACCTGGCGCGCCTCAGGCGTGGCCAGCCGTTCGTCGTCCATCAGTTCGAGCGCCTGCTCGAACCATCGAGCCGCGTTCTCGTGGGCGCTGCGGTCCTCGGCGAGTTCGCCGGCCCGGATCGCCAGCTCGATCGCTCGCGTCGGGTCGCCGCCGGCTGACGCTTCGGCCCAGTGCGTCGCCAACTCCGTGACGACCTCATCGATGTCGCCGGCATGGCGGGCCTCCAGGGCCTCGGCGACCTTGCGGTGCTGGCGGGCGCGCCGGCTGGACGACAGTTCCTCGTGCAACGTCTCGCGTACGAGCGCGTGGGCGAATCGATGCCGGTCGACGCCGATCTCGATCACCAGGTTGGCAGCTGCCGCCGTGTCGAGCGCGTCCAGAACGTCGTCGGCGTCGCGGCCGACCACGTCGGCGAGGAGGTCGACGTCGAACTCGTAGCCGATCACTGCGGCCGATCGCAGTACCCCTTCGACGTCGTCGCCGAGGCGGCTCAATCGCCGACCCACCACTTCGCGGATGCCTTCGGGAATGCCGGCGTCGTCGGGGCTCAGGTCGGACACCCAGCGGCCGTCTCGCTCGTACAGCGCGCCCGTTTCGGTGAGATGGCGCAGCACCTCGCCGAGGAAGAACGGGTTGCCCGACGTCTCGCGGTGCACCCGCTCTGCGAAGGCCAGGCCGGTCTCGTCGAGGTCGTGACCCCCGGTGCGGATCAAGAGGTCGCGAACACCGTCGTCTCCGAGGCCGTCGAGCGCGATGCGGGTGACCGCTGGCATCCGGCGGAAGTCGGCGAGCATCGACGACAGCGGATGGGTGCGGTCGACGTCGGTGTCGCGGTAGGTGCAGAGCACCATCAGCCCGGCCGGCGGAGTCGAGATCAGGTGGCGCAGCAACAACAGCGTCGGTTTGTCCGCCCAGTGCAGATCGTCGAGCACGAGCATCCGGGGCCGGTCGACGCCCCCAACGGACAGCCACGAGCCGACCGCCTGGAACAGCCGGAATCGTTCGACCTCGGCATCGTCGTCGAGCGCTTCGGGAAGCCCATCGACCAGCCGACCCAACTCGGGCACCAACCGGACGAGATCGCCGGGATACTCGCCGAGGGCGTCGAGGCGATCGACGGAATCCACCTGGCGAACGAACCAATCGAGCGCTGCGCCGAACGCCTGGAACGGCATTGCCACGTCCTCGTCGGAACGCCCCCCGAGCACGATCCCGTCGCCGCCGTGGACACGGGTCGCCAACTCTTGGGCAAGCCGGGTCTTGCCGATGCCCGGCTCCCCTGCGAGCAGTACCACCTCGAACCCGCCGGTTGCGCACCGCTTCCACGAGTCGACCAGTTGCTCGAACACCTCGTCGCGCCCGGCGAACGGCAGGCCGGTCCCATGCGCGAAGACCGGCGGGAGCCCCATCTCGACACTCGGCTCATTGGGTGCAGCGATCGGCAACCAGATCACCTCGCACGCGGGCAGCGGCTCGGCGAGGCCCTTGAGTTCGAGGTCGCCGATCGGGCGGAACTCGTGTCCACCGCGCCCGCGTGACATGAGCATGACCATCTCGGCGCACCTGATCGTGGCCGGCTCCGCCGACGCCTCGAGGCGCTGAGCTTCGACCACCGGAAGCCCGAAGCAATCGTCGCCTTCGAACGTGACGTCGCCGATCGAGATGCCAACGCGGATCTGCAGTCGCTCACCCTCGCTCCGCCGGTTGCGTAGGTCGAGCTCCTGCTGCATCACCACCGCAGCGGCAACCGCGCCGGCCGCGCTGGCGAAGGTCGCCATCAGCCCGTCACCGAGATGCTTGACGACCTGCCCACCGTTGGACCCGATCGCCTCGGTCAGCACCTCATCGTGCATCACACGCAAGGCTTCAGCCGCGTCCTCGCCGACTCGAGCGCGGGTCGCCGTCGAGCCGACGACATCCGTGAACATGACGGTGACCGTGCCGACGGTCGTTTCGCTGCTCATGATGTCGCCATCCGTTTGGTGAGATCTGCCAGCCGGTCACGGCTGGCGGTGAGGTCAAGGTCGCCGAGCGCAACTCGAGCGCCGTCGAGGTGCGCGGCAGCGTCCTCGACTCGGTCGCGATCCAACAGCGACTCGGCCCAGTCGAGCTGAGTTCGCGCCACCCATGTCGGGCTGCGTAGCGACTCGTGTTGCTCCACTGCGAGTGCAAAGAGCTCGTCGGCACGGGCCGACTCTCCGAGTGCGTCATGAAGAAGCGCCCGGACTCGATCGGCCGAGCCCAGGTAGATCCCGCCCGTCATGAAGTGCACGCCACCTTGATGTGCAATCGACTCCGCCAGCGCCCTGCACAGATCAACCGCACCGAGTGCAATGGCGAGTTCGCTCCACAGCGCAACGCCGATCGCTCGTCCGCCGTCATCAGAGAACTCCTCGCCCTCGATCTGCGCGAGCGCGGATGTCACCGCGTCGAGATCGCCTTGAGCGAACCGAATGAACGCCGACATCGCACGCGGGCTGCTCGTCACATGACCCATCGTCTCGGCCACATCGGCCACCGGCCCCAGCAGCGCGAGTTCTCCGAGCTCGCGGCGCAACATGAACCCCGTGGTGGTGTGAAAATTGATCGTCTCGGGCATGTCGATGGCCCGCATGATCGACACCATCTCACGGGCAGTCGCCCGCGCCTGCTCGATCTCGCCGTCGATCGTGCCGGTCATCACCCCGAACATCTTCGAGAGTGCGGCGAAACGATCAACCGAATCGCCGGCGGACTCTCGGCACGTTGCGGCGACCTGATCGCACGTCGCGCGATCGCCCAGGCTGAGCGCCAGGAAGAACCGGTTGTGGCTGATGTACATCGCCGCCGATCGACTTGGCGCAGCGACGAGTGCGGCCGACGACAGCCCGAGGAGCTCCGCAAAGCCCGGCCGGTCTGCCGAGAAGGTCATCGCTCCAGGCGACGACACCACCACGCCGTGATCCTCCGGCGGGAGCTGGCGGATCAAGATGATGAGTTCGGCAACCACCTCGCGGCGACGAGCCAGTTCCCGGACGAAGATCAGTTCGGATGCCAACTGGCCCAACAATCCCGCGCGCTGGGCCGGAGCGAGGCCGCTCAACAGGAGTGCTCGGTCGAGGAGTTCGATCTTCTCGGGGTCGGCGTCGTCGGTATCACCGAAGCTCGAACGAGAGTTGACCACCAATGAGGCACACGCAACGTCGACGTCTCCGGCCGCAATCGCAAGTCGGGCGGCCTGGAGCGCGTGAGCTCGGGCTTCGACCGTCGCCCCCGACTCGGCCTGCGCCTCGGCCAGTTCCACCAGCACTCGGCGCCGCTCGGACTCGAACTCCTCATCGTCGTCGAGCAACTCCAACGCGCGTTCGAACCACGTGGCCGCTGTCTCGAAGGCCCGCCGCTCTGCTGCCTGTTCCCCGGCTGCGCGAGAGCACTCGATCGCGCGGGTCGGGTCGCCGCCCGCCGATGCCTCGATCCAGTGCGTCGCCAGTTCGGGCATGACGACATCGAGCCGGTCCGCATGCCGGAGCTTCGAGAGCTTGCGCGACACGCCGGTGCTGGCGGGCCCGCCGCGTTGCGGACAGTTCGTCGTGCAGTGTCTCGCGGACCAACGCATGGGCGAATCGGTGGCGTCCCACGCCGACCTCGATCGCGAGGTTCGCGGCTGCGGCCGCATCGAGAGCGTCGAGGACGTCGTCGATGTCGTTGCCGGTCACATCGGCGAGGAGGTCGATGTCGAACTCGTAGCCGATCACCGCCGCCGACCGCAGCACGCCTTCGACCTCATCACCCAATCGACTGAGTCGACGACCGACCACCTCTCGGATCCCCTCGGGGATCCCCGCCTCCTCGGGACGCAGATCCGAGGTCCAGCGACCATCGCGCTCGACGAGCGCGCCAGTCTCGGCGAGGTGCCGCAGGACCTCACCGAGGAAGAAGGGATTGCCGGAGGTCTCGCGGTGCACCACCGCGGCGAATTGGAGGCCGGTGTCGTCGAGGTCGTGACCGCCAACGCGGGTCAGGAGGTCGCGCACACCATCGTCGCCGAGCCCGTCGAGCGCGATGCGGCTGACCGCCGGCATCCGTCGGAAGTCGGCCAGCATCGCCGACAGCGGATGGGAGCGATCGACATCGGTGTCCCGGTACGTGCACAGAATCATCAAGCCAGTCGGCGGATTCGAGATCAGGTGTTTGAGCAACAGCAAGGTTGGTTTGTCGGCCCAATGGAGGTCATCGAGGACCAACAGTCGGGGTGCTTCAGCGTCGCCGACGCTGAGCCATGACTCAACGGCCTGAAACAGGCGAAGTCGCTCGGATGCCGGCTCGTCGACGAGCGGCGGCGGAAGATCCGGAACGCGGGCTGCGAGGTCAGGTACCAGGCGTGCAAGGTCGCCGGGATACGCACCGAGACGGTCGCGTACCTCCTCGGTGTCGTACTGCTTGAGAAACCAGTCGAGGGCGCCAGCGAACGGCTGGAACGATCCGGTGACGTCCTCGTCGCACCGCCCACCGAGCACCGCACCGTCGCCGCCCTGCACTCGCACTGCGAGTTCTTGAGCGAGCCGTGTCTTGCCGATGCCGGGCTCGCCGGCGAGCAGCACCACCTCGAACCCGCCGGTTGCGCACCGCTTCCACGAGTCGACCAGTTGCTCGAACACCTCGTCGCGCCCGGCGAACGGCAGGCCGGTCCCATCCGCGAACACCGGCGGGAGCCCCATCTCGATGTCGGGCGCATCCGGCTGAGCGATCGGCAACCACCGCACCTCGCATGCTGCCAACGGCTCGGCCAAGCCCTTCAGCTCCAAGTCGCCGAGCGGAAGGAATTCGTGGCCGCCGCGCCCGCGGGCGAGATGCATCACCAACTCGGCACAGCGAATCGTCGCCGGGTCGGCCGATGCTTCGAGGCGCTGGGCCTCGACGACCGGCAGACCGAAGCAGTCGTCGCCCTCCCACGTGACATCGCCGACCGACAGACCGATGCGGACCTGCAGGCGCTCGTCCGAACTGCGCCGATTCGCCACGTCGATCGCCTGCTGAATCGCCACCGCGGCAGCGACCCCGCTCGCCGCACTGCCGAACGTCGCCATCATCCCGTCACCGAGGTGCTTGACGATGCGCCCGTCGTTCGATTCGATCGCCTCGATCAGGACGCCGTCATGAACACCACGCAACACGTCGGCAGCATCCTCGCCCACCCGCGAGCGCATGGCGGTCGAGCCGACCAGGTCGGTGAACATCACCGTGGCCGTGCCGACCGTTGCCCCACCGTTCCCCTCGCTCATCGCTCACCCCATCGCTCGCTGCTGTTGACGCCCCGATCGACAGTAGCCACACCACCCACCTCCCGCACCCACCACCACCCAGCCGTTCTCGTGAACAACTTCGCGGCCAGAGCGCGTCGTTGTTCACGAGATGAGCTCGGCGTGTCATCCACCCACTTGGTCAGGCGTTGGGGCCTATTGTGGCTGGCGATGCGTTCGGCCATCGATTCGAGCAGGACAGATGGCGCGGCCCCAGCGTCGTCGAGGGCGTCGAGGAATACCTCGCCGGGGATCTGCCAGACCGTTGTCGGCTCGACCGTGGTGACCGTCGCTGTGCGGGCCCGCTCCTCGATCAACCCGATCTCGCCGAACCAGCCGTCGGCCCAGCACCGTGCCCACCTCGACGCCATCGCGGGTTGCCACCAACTCACCCGAGCCTCGACACGTAGAGGTCGTCGGCCAACTCCCCCTGCGCCATCACCACGACACCCGCCGGCAGCTCACGCTCGACCATCTCTCCAGCCATGCGTTCGAGCGACGGCGCCGACGCCCCTTCGAAGATCGCCAAACCGCGGAGCACGTCCACCGACGGCGCCAGTTCCCGCTGTCGGCCAGCTGACAACTCGGCCAATCCTGATCAACGGCCACACCACCGCGGCGCCAACGATCGCAACCATCGATGCCACGACGATCAACGCACCCTCCACACCGGTGGCGGCAACGAGCGCTGGCGCTGCCAGAGCGCCCACCAGCTTCCCCGTGTTCGATGCGCCATTGATCGCGCCGAAGACACGCCCGAGCGCCGATGGCGGAGTGATCCGCTGGACGGTCACCACCACCACGACCTCGAACACGACCATCCCAACCCCGACGAGCACGAGCACCGCGCTCGGCAGCCACGGTCGTGACGATCACAGCGAGCATCGCGGTGGGTACGGCGGTCACCAGGAGGGCGAACACGATCGGGCGGACCGGGCTGACCGAGTCAGCCACCCTTGCCGCAATCGGCATGCCCAGCAACGCGCCGAGGCCCACCGCCCCCGTCAACAGTCCAACCCGTTCGACGTCATCACCCAACTGGTCCCGCACCACGTAGACGTAGAGAACGATCTCGGCGCCGCGTACGAAACTCATCACACCGATGAGCGCAACGAGCGGCGGCAACACGCTGATCGAGCGCACCGCCAGGATCCCGTCGATCGACGCCGAGATCGGATTCGCCCCGGCCCCGTCGGCCACGAGCGGATCGCGCACGCTTGGATCGGTCGGGGATCCCTCGAACCGTTGCCAGCAACACTCCAGACACGGCCAGCGCCACCACGTTGACGCCGAAGCCCAAGACGGCCGACGACCCGGCCACAGCCACGCCGACCAGCGGTCCAACGAAGGTCATGATCTGGCGAAGCGTGCTCAGGACCGCGTTCGCCCCGGCGAGGTGACGCTCCCCTGCGAGACGTGGAACGATCGAAGACAACGCCGGACGAATCGGCGAACCGACGACGTACGAGAGTGCGATCAGAACGAGCAGTGCGGCAGGCGGACCGTCCAACACGACCAGCGCCGTCGCCCCGGCCATAATGCCGCCCGCGCAAACTCAGTCCAGACCGCCAGCGATTGCGGGCTGCTGCGGTCGACCAAGGAACCCGCCGGGAGGCTGAGGAACGCCCGAGGGGCGAGACGGGCGACGACCGCAAGCGTCAGCCACAGCCCGAACCTCGGTTGATCGGACAGGAACACGACGAGCGACACCCAGAAGATGCCCTCGCCCATTCCCGACACGATTTCGGCGCCGTAGAGCTTGCGCAGCCCCGGATTGCGAAACGTCGATGCGAGACCTGTTCGCTCTCGCTCCGCTCCGTCGACACTCATCCCGGCGGAGTCTGGCATGTTGGTCTCGACGGCCGGCCCGTGAAGCGCTCCCAGGTAGGTTCGAACGGGTGACCGACACTGCAGCCGCTGCCCGCCCCGGTTCGATCCTCGGAACCCGGGTGCTTCGCACCGAAGACCCAGGCCTCCTCACCGGGAGCCGCAAGTATCTCGCCGACCTCCGCTGACGAGTCGGCTCCACGCAGTGTTCGTCCGATCCGACGTTGCCCACGGGATCCTCAGTGACATCCACCTCGACGAGGCACGCGCCATGCCCGGTGTCGTCGAGATCCTGACCGCTGCCGAACTCGGCGTTGCGCCCCACCACGGCTTCGCCACCGTGCACGACGACTTCGCCCGGCCGCCACTCGCCGATGGCAAGGTGCGATTCGTCGGCGAACCGATCGCCGTCGTGCTCGCCGAGACGTCCGAGCAGGGCGAGGACGCCGCCGAGATGGTGTGGGCCGACATCGAGCCACTGGCGACCTACGTCGACGCCGAGGATGCGCTGGCAGCCGGTGCCGTGGAGATCTTCGCCGGGCACGGGTCGAACGAGGCGATGGTGATCGTCGACAAGCCCCGCACCGATCTGTCCGCCACGGACGTCGTCGTGCGCGGCCGCTACGTCAACCAGCGCATGGCGGTGGTGCCGATGGAGCCGGACTGCTGCGCCGCCGAGGTCGACGACAACGGCCGCCTCACGTTCTGGGCGTCGACACAGATGCCGCACGGCCTGCACGGCCAGCTGGCCGGCGCGCTCGGGATGGAACCCGCCGACATCCGAGTGGTCACTCCACAGGTCGGAGGCGGGTTCGGCGGCAAGGCCGGCATCCACGCCGAGTACAGCGTCGTCGCCGCTGCCGCTCGACGCACGGGCCGGCCGGTGGTGTGGGTCCCGCCGCGCAGCGACGACATGAAGGCACTCCCCCACAGCCGCGGCCAGATCCAGTACGCCGAGTTGGGCTGCACCACCGATGGCGATTTCACCGGATTGCGCGTCCGGCTCGTCGGCGACGCGGGCGCTACCCGAGTGTCGGCGCGTTCCTGCCCGGCGGCACCCGACGCATGGCACAGGGCACCTATGCGTTCCCGACGATCGAGTTCGATGTCGCCGTGGCGGTCACCAACACGACCCCGATGGGCGCCTACCGGGGTGCCGGACGGCCGGAGGCCACAGCGCTGCTCGAGCGGCTGGTCGACCAGGCCGCGCTCGAGCTGGGCATCGACCCGATCGAGATCCGCAAACGCAACTTCCTCGGCGACGACGTGTTCCCGTTCCGCACGCTCACCGGCAACACCTACGACTCGGGCCGCTACAACTTCCCGCTCGATCGGGCGGCCGAAGCGGTCCGCTACCACGACGTGCGCGCCGAGCAGGCCCGACGTCGCGAGGCCGGCGACGAGGTGCTGTTGGGCATCGGCATCGCCGCCTACGTCGAGATCACCGCTGGCGGCGGGGCCGACGAGTTCGGTGCCATCGAAGTGCACGACGACGGCAGCGCCACGATCTATGCCGGCACACAGTCGCACGGGCAAGGCCACCAGACCGCCTACGCGATGTTGGTCGCGGATCAGACCGGGATTGCGGTCGACAAGATCACCTTGGTCGACGGCGACACCGACCGTGTGCGCACCGGCGGCGGCACCGGTGGGTCACGATCGCTGCAGCTCGGCGGGTCGGCCGTTCGCGGAGCGACCGAGGCCATGGTCACCAAGGCGAAGCAGCTCGCGGCGCGACTGCTCGAAGCCGACGAGGCCGACATCGTCGTCGACACCGCTGCCGGCACCATCGGCGTGGCCGGCGTCCCCGCACAGGCGATCACGTGGGGCGACCTCGCCGGTCGTGCCGCCGACAGCGGCGACCAACTCGACGGCGAGTTCGACTTCCACCAGGACGGCGCCACGTTCCCGTTCGGCGCCCACATCGCAGTGGTCGAGGTCGACTCGGCCACCGGCAAGGTCCGACTGGTCCGCCACGTCGCGGTCGACGACTGCGGCACGGTGCTGGCGCCGCTGCTGGTCGAGGGACAACAACACGGGGGCATCGCCGCCGGTGTCGGTCAGGCCCTGTTCGAGGAGGTGCGATTCGACGACGACGGCAACCCGATCACGTCGAACCTCGCCGACTACGCCATGCCGTCGGCGGCAGAGCTCCCGTCGTTCGAGGTGCACTCGACGGAGACACCGACGCCGCTCAACCCGCTCGGGGCAAAGGGCATCGGCGAGGCGGCAACGATCGGTGCGACACCGGCGGTGCAGAACGCCGTCATCGACGCGGTCGCCCATCTCGGAGTGCGCCACATCGACCTGCCGTGCACCCCCGAACGCGTGTGGGCCACGATCCGTGACGCACGCGCCGGCACGCTGGCCGACCCGTGGAGCGAACCACCCGAGGTGTTCGCCCGCCTGCGCGCCGACGCCGAAGCCGCTCGCGCCAACGCGGAGAACGCTGCCGGAGCGGCCGCTGCCGACGGCATCTGAGTGTTACTCGTGGTGTCTGACACCACGAGTAACACTCCGACTGGAAGGGCTACCTACTGGTCGGTAGGGTGGCACCCGTGAACGAGACGGAGATCCTGCACGAGCTGACGCCCGTCGCGGAAGCGCTCCTCGAGCGCCATCTCGCGACCACCAAGGAGTGGTTCCCCCACGACTACGTGCCGTACGGGCGTGGCCGCGACCACGAGTCCGGCCACCAGTGGAGCCCCGACGACGCCGACCTGGCCGGCCACGAGATCGGCCCGGAGGTGCGCAGCGCCCTGCTGGTCAACCTGCTCACCGAGGACAACCTGCCGTACTACTTCCGCTCGGTCGAGCGGATGTTCGGCAAGGACGGCGCCTGGGGCACCTGGGTGCGTCGTTGGACCGCCGAGGAGGGCCGCCACTCGATGGCGATCTACGGCTACCTGATGACGACGCGTGCGATCGATCCGGTCGAGCTCGAACGGTCACGCATGGCGCAGGTGTCGGGCGGCGAAACTCCCGACCCGCCACTGCACGAGGGGTTCGTCTACCTCGCACTGCAGGAGTTGGCGACACGCATCTCGCACCGCAACACCGGCGCCCTGCTCGGCGACCCGGTCGGCTACGACGTGATGAAGCGCGTCGGCAGTGACGAGAACCTGCACCAGCTCTTCTACCGCGATCTCGCCGCTGCTGCGATCGAGGCCGACCCGAACACGATGATGATCGCGATGGAGCGGCAGGTCCGCAGCTTCGCCATGCCGGGCACCGGCATCCCCGACTTCGACCGCCACGCCGCCCTGATCGCCAAAGCCGGCATCTACGACCTGCAGATCCATCACGAGCAGATCCTCGTGCCGGTCGTCCTGCGCCAGTGGAGCGCCGACAAGATCACCGGGCTGTCCGGTGAGGGCGCCGCCGCGCAGGAGAAGCTGATGAAGCGTCTCGCCACCAGCGAGAAGGTGGCGAAGCGCTTCGCCGACAAGCGAGACGCCGCCATGGCGTCCGCCTGACCCCTGTCGACGATGAGCGAAACCCGCAGGTGCGGGGTGCTCGCTCACCGCGCCAATCGTGCGGACGTGCGTCACGGGCGGGCGGCGAGGTAGGCCAACACGGCCAGCACCCTGCGGTGAGCGGTCAGCTCGTGGTCGAAATCCAGCTTGCTGAACACGTTCGAGATGTGCTTCTCGACAGCCCCCAGCGACACCACGAGACGATCGGCGATGCCGGCATTGGACAGACCCTCGGCCATCAGCCCGAGCACCTCGAACTCGCGTGGTGTCAACCGATCGAGTTCGGACCCCCGGGCGCTACGCCCGATGATCTGGCTGACGACCTCGGCGTCAACGGCACTTCCTCCGGATGCAACTCTCCGAACCGACGCAACGAAGTCGTCGATGTCCACCACACGATCCTTCAGGAGATAGCCAACGCCCGCCGTGTCGCCGCTGAGCAGATCGGCGGCGTACTGCTCTTCGACGTACTGCGACAGCACGAGCACCGCCACGCCCGGATGCACCCGGCGGATTTCGAGCGCGGCGCGAATGCCCTCGTCGGTGTGTGTCGGTGGCATGCGCACATCGACGAGTGCAATGTCGGGACGCGTCTCGGCAACCGCAGCGAGCAGTGCATCGGCATCGGCGACAGCGGCGACCACATCGATGCGAGCGTCCTGCAACAGCCGAACGAGGCCATCGCGCAGCAGCACCGAGTCGTCGGCGACGACCGCTCGGAGCGCCCCGTCGGACGCGGTCGTGCTCACCGGCTCGGTACCGGTGGGGGCAACTGGGAAGCGACACGAACCGGGAGCACGGCCACCAGTGTGGTCGGCCCACCCGCCGGCGACTCGATCCGCAGCTCGCCGTCGAGCCCCTCGACACGAGCGCGGATCCCGGCGAGGCCGGTCCCGCGGCCGGGGTCGGCGCCGCCGCGCCCGTCGTCGCGCACGGTGATCGCCACATGCCCGCCGTCGGCGCCGTCGACCACGACCGACGCAGTACGGGCCCTGGCGTGCTTCTGGATGTTGGCGACCGCTTCGTTGACGACGTAGTAGGCGGTGGCGGCGACGTCATCGGGGACGTCGCCCGCAAGCGTGACGTCGACACTGATCGGGATCGACGCCGACGCAACGATCGACGAGAGGGCTGCGTCGAGGCCACGGTCATCGAGGACGGCCGGATGCAGGCCCCGGCCGATGACACGGAGTTCGCCCACAGCGCTGCGGACCTTCGTGAGCGCGTCGTCGAGCAGCACACGTGCGGCGTCGGGATCGTCGTCGACGCGCTGACGGGCGCGGCCGATGTCGATGCCGAGCGCCACGAGCTGTTGCTGGACCCCATCGTGCAGATCGCGCTCGATTCGACGCCGTTCGGCACCGACCGCCTCGAGAATCAGCGCTCGTTGGCCCGACAGTTCGTCGACGCGTTCCTGGAGTTCCGAGGTCGGGTCGGGCCCGAGGAACCAGGCGACGAAGGCGCGCTGGAATCCGGCGGCGGCGACGGTGATCCGTGGGGCAACGCCGGCGACTGCCACGCCGACGATCACGGCGAAGAGGTCCAACGACGCGAGATCGAAGACGGTGCCGAAGAAGAGGATCAGCAACGCGATCCACGGGGCAACGGCCACAGCGAACAGCAGCGGAGCCGCGATGAGCTGAGCACACACGAACGCAACCTGACGCCAGCGCTCGGGATCTGCCAGGGCGGCGGTCATGCGCCGGAACCACGACCGCCCAGGGGAGACGAGCACCCGTGACCGCTGCGAGCGGCGATCGATCGGCTCGCCCACCCACGACGCCCGCCGTCGCTCGACGCCGGTCATCGCATCGATCAGCGCAAACGCCGGAAGGACGAGCAAAAGCCCGACGACAACGAAGACGAGCCCGAACGTGACTGCGAAGACGACGAGGCCGGCCGCGAACATGGCCACCGCCCACAGTGCGCCGACCGCGAGGTAGCCGAGAGCGACCCAGGTCTCGGCGACGACGATCGGCCGGTACCACCACTCGATCGCCCCGCGCCACGTCGTCGGCGACGGTGATGTCGTGTTCATCCCACCAGTGTCGCTCACCGCGGCGGCGTCTGCGTCCGTTCCGCCGTTCATGTGGTGCTCCGCAGCGTGTCGGCGACCGATCGCCGTCCGATCCGTTGCATCGTGACGGCGCAGATCGCCGCGCATCCGAACAACACGGTGAGCGCCGCCGGCAGGATGGCCCCACCGGCGAACACGAACCCGATGTCGACGGCGTCGGCGCTCTCGAACGATTCGGTGATCGCCTGAGCGCCGAGGTAGCCGAACATCGTGCCGGCGAGGACCCCGAGGACCGCCAGGGGCAGCACCTCCACGACGACCACCCGCATCACCTGCCGAGAGCGGCCACCGATGGCACGCATCGTTGCGAACTCGCGGCGACGTTCGTACACGTTGACCATCAGGCCGGAGGCCACCGCGAGGCCTGCGACCGTCACGACGACGAGCCCGATCGCACCGAAGATCAGGAGAATTGCGGTGCGCCCGCTGTCGTCGGACGAGAGGTCGTCGATCAGGGCGGTCGAGCTCAGACCGGTGAGGCCGACCGGTGGTGTACCGGAGTCGGAGTAGATGGCGTTCGCTGCACCCGGATTGCCCAGATCGGCAGCGAGGGGGTCGACGCCGACGAAGACGGCACGGTTCTTCAGCGGGTGGAGTCCGACCACGCGATACGACTCCGTGCCGGTGGCGAGCTCGACCTCGATGTCGTCGCCGACGGCGATACCGGTGCGCTCGGCGAAGCCGGTCGTGACCACGACACCGTCAGCGGAGCTGGCCGGCAGCCACGTGCCCGCGTCGACACCACGGTCGAACATCGAGGTGTCGGGCTCGAGTCCGAACACGTCGACCTCCCAGCCGTCGACCTCGCCGATCGTCTCGATGCCCCGCTCTGCCGTCGGCGCCTCGGCGACGACCCGAGAGATCGTGGCAGCGTCGATGTCGAGGCCGCTGCCGACCAGGGTGGTCCGGCTGTTCCACGTCCACGGCTCGTACTCCGACTCGTTGAACGCAGTGATGGTCGTCGCCATCGAGGCAATGATCAACAGCGCAGCGACCGCGGCGGTGACCTGAGCGACGACAGCGATCGCTCGCGACCGACGGTGCACGACGGCGCGGATTGCGTTCCGGTCGAGCAGGCCTCCCACCCGGAAGCGAGCAACGAGCCGCTCGGACCAACGCCGTCCGAACGGAGACCCGTCGCGGTCGCGCAGCGCGGTCGCCAAGGGGATCCGTGTGACACGCCGGGCCGCGCCGGAGGCGACCAGCGCCGCGCCGCCGAGGGCGAACACAGCGCTGATCGCGAGGACCGGGACGGAGACGGCGATGCCCGGGGTGATGTCGAGGAATTCCTGCATCACCATGCGGGCGATCACGTTCGACACGACGATCCCGAGCGGCAACCCGACGACGACGGCTGCCGCAGCGATCGCGACAGCGAGACGCCTGAGCCGACGACGCAGCGGGCGGCCACGGGCACCGAGCGCCCGCATCACCGCCGCCTCTCGGGTGCGCTCGACGATCAAGGTGTTGGTCGTCGAGCCGAGCAGGACGAGCGCGACGAGCCCGGCGACGATGCCGAGGAACCCGATCAGCGTGCTCACCTGCTCGATGTCGTCCTCGATCGGATGGGTGCCGTCGGCGACCGTGATGGGAAGTGACGTCGTCGAGATGCCCAGACCGGCGAGCCGATCTCGGAGATCGGCAGCGGTGGAGCGCAGCGCCCCGGCGGAGTCGTCAGCGGCTCGGACTGCGAGGCGGTTCGCTGCTTCGCCACCGATGTCGGAGGCCGTCTCGAGCGTCGAGAAGGCAACCGACTCGCCCGCCCACCAACTGGTGGCCCCGACACCGACCACCGCGAGTTCGTGCAGCTGGCCGTCGGGCGCCGTGACGCTGACGACGTCGCCGACACTTGCGACGCCGTCGGTCACCAGTACCTGACCGGCGGCCACCGGGAGACGGCCCGCGGACACGTTGAGGGCGTCGACGCTGGTGTCGAGGAGATCCCGTCCGATCACGTCGATCACCACGTCGCCCGGATCGGGACGGCCGACACCCACCGACACGCGGATCTCTGCGCGAGCGTCGTCGACCCCATCGATCGACTCGGCCAGTTCCGCAATGTCGACCCCGGAAGCGTCCGTCGTCGGGAGCACGATGTTGGCCATGCGGTCACGGTCGACCGAGTCGCGCAGCGAACTCGATGCCACCGACGGGATTGCGAACACGCCCATCGCGCCGAGCGCGAGGGCGAGCGCCAGCACGCTCGTTGCGATGCGGGCAGGTGCCCGCCGGAACTCTCGGAACGCCTGACGCATCACCTGACCTCCGTCGTGCGGCCGTCGAGCATCGCCACGATCCGGTCGGCTCGCTCAGCGAGGTGTCCGTCGTGGGTCACGACCACGACGGTCGTTCCCTGCCGACTCAGGTCCGCGAGCAGGTCGAACACGAGCGCACCGGACTCCTGATCCAGACTGCCGGTCGGCTCATCGGCGATCACGAGGCGTGGCTGATTGACGAGGGCGCGAGCGACGGCGACACGCTGCTGCTCTCCGCCGCTCAACTGGGTGGGCAACCGCGTTGCCTTGGGAGCAAGCCCGACTGCACCGAGCGCGTCGGCTGCACGTCGGCGCCGATCCCGCCGCGATGTGGCCGGGTCGGCGAGCTTGACCGCCAGCTCCACGTTCTCGCGCGCATCGAGCGTCGGGAGCAGGTGGAAGTTCTGGAACACGATCCCGACGTGCTTGCCCCGCCACCGCGCAAGGCGGTCGTCGGACAGTTGGTCGACACGGGAGCCGTCGATGACGAGCGATCCGGCGGTCGGGCGGTCGATCCCGGCGAGGATCGCGCCGAGCGTCGACTTGCCCGAACCGGACGGCCCGACGACGGCGACGAGTTCGCCGCGGTCGATCGAGAGATCGACACGATCGATGCCGAGTTGGGCCGTCGGCCCCTTGCCCCACCGGCGGGTGAGGTCGGTTGCGACGACGAGTGGTGGAGCCACCGGCCGAGCGATCGGGGGTGGCGGAGCGGTGAGAGTCGTTTCCATGGATTCGATCGTGCGCCGGACAGGGTGGCCACTTCCATGGAGCCCACCGGCGAATCGATGGTGGGGTCAACCCCACCCATGCGAGCACCGATAGGTTCGACCACACGATGACGCAGCTGCCACTTCCCGCTCCGGCCGACGTCGGGTGGTGGGTCGGCCAACACCTCCTGCAACTGTCGTGCGACTCGGAGGTCGAACGCTCGGGCCGGTTCGTCGGGACCCAAGCCGCGGCCGATGCTGCGCTCGCGGCGCTCGACATCTCGGGCTACGCCCGCCGGAGGAACGAGGTGTTGCCGGACTCCGCTCGAGGTGCCACCGCGCTCTCGCCGTACATCCGCCACGGGCTGCTGTCACTCCCGGTCGTCTCGGCGGCGGCTGCGAACGCCCCGAGCAAGGACCGCCAGAAGTTCCGCGACGAGCTGCTGTGGCAGGAGTACGCCCGCCACGTGTATGCGCGACTCGGTGAACGCACACAGCGGAGCCTCCGCTTCGAGCCGGCGGTCGACGAACCGGACCTGTCGCCGGACGATGCGTGGGATCGCTCGATGGCGTGTGTCGACGCGACGCTCACCGAACTCCAGTCCGACGGATGGCTCGTCAACCAGACCCGGATGTGGTTGGCGTCGCAGTGGACCGTCCGCCACGGCCTCCACTGGCGAAGCGGGGAAGACCGCTTCTTCGCGCAACTGCTCGACGGGTCCCGTGCTGCCAACCGCCTCGGGTGGCAGTGGACGATCGGCGCCGGCACGGGCAAGCCGTACGGGTTCAGCCGATGGCAGGTCGAGAAGCGGGCGCCCGAGCTGTGCGAGGGGTGCGCCCGCCGCAACGCCTGCCCGGTGCAGGACTGGCCGGCCGATCGACCGCTGCGCAAGCTCGAAGACGACCGGCGGCTCCAGCACGACCACGACCCCGACGCGACCGCGGGCCCTCGCGAGACGGAAGCCTCCGGCACCCCCGATGCGGTCTGGCTGACGGCGGAGAGCCTTGGCGACAGCGACCCCGCGCTCGCCGCCCACCCGACGTTGCCGGTCGTGTTCGTGTTCGACGAACCGTTGCTGCAATACCTGCAGTTGGCGTCGAAGCGGCTGGTGTTCCTCGCCGAGCGCCTCGCGGAACTCGCCACCACGCGAGACGTCGAGATCCATCGGGGAGATCCCGAGGCGGTGCTCGCCGGGCGGGCGCTGGCGACGACCTTCACCCCCGTGCCGAAGGCGCGCCGACTGCGAGCCGTGCTCGACACCGCCGAGCTGCACCCGTGGCCGTGGTTGGTCCGCCCGAACGCCGGACCCATCCAGAGCTTCTCGACCTGGCGGCGGGGTCGCTGAACCGACACACTTGCCCCATGACCCGGCTGTTCGTGGCGATCTGGCCACCCGAGGACGTGTTGGAGCAGCTGGCCGACGTCGAGCGCCCGAAGGACCAGGGCGTGAGGTGGATTCCGCAGGAGAACCTGCACATCACGCTGCGCTTCCTCGGCGACGCGGATGTCGACGAGGTCGCGGACCGACTCGACGCGGTCCTCCTCCCCGCGACCACAGCGGTGCTGGGGCCAGCATTCGATCTGCTCGGCGAACGATCGTTGGTCACGCCGGTCGCCGGAGTCGACGATCTGGCAGCGGTCGTCCGGCAGGCCGTGCGAGGACTCGGAACCGAACGCGAGCGCCCTCGATTCCAGGGGCACATCACGGTCGCACGGCTCGGCCGGAACGCCCGCCCCCGACGCAGTGCCGGTCGTCGCTTCGACGCACGCTTCGACGTCACCGAGGTGGCCCTGGTCGCAAGCACACTCCGTGACACCGGAGCGGTCTACGAAACCGTCGCCACCTGGCCGACGCGCTGACTGTCAGGCTGTACCGATGAGCCGCGAACGCATCTCCCAGGGCAGCGACTTCGAGCGGCTGGTCGGCTACTCCCGGGCCGTCGTCGACGCGTGCTGGCCGTCGCTGCGCGCCTACTTCGGCGAGGCAGCGCCGGCGGCGACGATGACGGGGTCGGGCTGGCCGACCAGCGTGACCCTGCGCGCCGGCCACATCATCGGTTGTCTCGCATTCCTGGCGTGGCTCCTGCTCGGTGAGGATCCGGGGCCGATCGGCCTCGTCGGAATCGTGACGGTGTCGATCGGGGTGTTCCTGACACAGGGGGTTCGGTGGCGCGCAGTCCGATCCTGAACGCGATCACCCACGGGCGCCGCACCCGGCCGCCTCGTCCACCTCACCCGACTCCGTGCTACGACTACGACATGGGGGATCTACTCACGGCGCTCGCTGCGGCGCAACCGGACAAGACCGCGATCATCGACGACCGGACCGGCGTGTCCGGCACCGAGGACGTGCGCACCTGCACCTACGCCGAGTTCGAGGACCGTGCGAACCAACTCGCCCACGTGCTCGACGGGCTCGGCGTGGGGCCCGGCGACAAGATCGTGTGGTGCGGGCAGAACTCGACCGGCATCTTGGAGCTGACGAGCGCGTCACGCAAGATCGGCTCCACCGCCGTGCCGCTCAACTACCGGTTGTCCGACGAGGAAGCTGCGTACGTCATCGACCACTGCGACGCCACCACGGTCTACATCGACGCCGAGTTCGCCGACCTCGTCCGGCGAGTGCGGTCCGACATCCCGAAGGTCGACAACGTGCTGGTCTTCGACGGTGATGCTCCCGACGGGACGACCGCCGCAGACCCGCTGATCGCATCAGCGTCGGCCGACACATTCGACCGGCCCGACGTCGACGAGGGCGGGGCCACGATGACCTACACCTCGGGCACCACCGGCAAGCCCAAGGGGGCGTACCGACGCACCGCCGCCGACCCGCGAGCCGGTGCTGCGCTCATGCAGCACATCGGCTATCGGCCCGACGACGTCTACCTCACCACCGGGCCGCTCTATCACTCGGGCCCTGGCGGCTTCGCAGCGAGCGCGATCGCCATGGGCCAGACGGTGGTGCTGCAACGCAAGTTCGATCCTGAGGACTGGTTGCGCATCCTGCAGCTGCATCAGGCGACGTCGACGTTCTCGGCGCCCACGCCGATCCGGATGATCTGCAACGTGCCCGACGAGATCAAAGCGAAGTACGACACCTCGTCGATGCGGGTGATGATCGCCAACGCAGCTCCGTGGAGCTTCGCGCTCAAGCAGCAGTACGTCGCCGATTTCCCGCCCGAGTCGCTGTTCGAGATCTACGGCTCGACCGAGTTGGGCGTCAACACCGTGCTGCGGCCCGAGGACCAGATGCGCAAGCCGGGCTCGTGCGGCAAAGAGGCGCCGATGGTCGAGATCCGGCTGTACGACGAGCTGGGCGGCATCGTCGAAGGCACCGGGCCGGATGCGACCGGCGAGGTGTTCGTGCGATCGACCGCCGTGTTCGCGGACTACTACAAGCAGCACGACAAGTTCGAAGAAGACCATCGGGACGGATTCCAGACCGTCGGCGACATCGCCTACCGCGACGACGAGGGGTTCATCTACATCTGCGATCGCAAGAAGGACATGATCATCTCCGGCGGGATGAACATCTACCCAGCCGAGATCGAAGCATCCCTGGAGTCGCACCCCGACATCTACGAGGCCGCTGTGTTCGGCATCCCGAGCGACGACTGGGGTGAGCTGGTGCACGCCGTCGTGGTGAGACGACCCGGATCCGATCTCGACGAGGACGGCGTCAGAGCGCACTCGCGCGAACACTTGGCGAGCTACAAGATCCCACGATCGATCTCGTGGATCGACGAACTCCCCAAGACCGGATCCGGCAAGATCCTCAAACGCGACCTGCGGAAGCCGTACTGGGAAGGCCGCGCCAGCAACGTGTGACGGACGGTCTCCACCGATCGGTGTCAGACATCAATCGTTACATTGCGGGCCATGGACTCCGAGCTGCGCGACGGTTGGCGAGAACAGCCACATCCGCGACGACTCGCCGAGCAGCATCCACACCGAGCCGAGATCCTCCGGCGTCACGACGATGCGCTCGAGCACAACCAGCCGGTGTACACAGACCCGGTGAGCGGATTCAGCGTGTTCACCGCAGAGTTCCTCGCGTCCCGCGGTCACTGCTGCGAGAGCGGCTGTCGCCACTGCCCCTTCGTCGACTGAAACCGTGACGCACGGACGCGGCGTGCTCACGTAACGTCGTTCGATGTTGATTCCCGAGGTGGTCCAGAACCGGGCGATCAGCGAAGGGCACGCGAGGTGGATCGACGAGTTGCCCGAGCTCGTCGACCGGATCGAACGCGAGTGGTCGATCGAGGTCGGCCGAGCCTACGACGAGGGAACCGAGGCCTTCGTCGCCGACGCCGTACTCGCCGACGGCACCCCCGCCGTGCTCAAGGTGCTCGTACCCCGTCGGGGCGGCGGGATCGACGACCACGAGGCGACGGTGCTCCGTCTCGCAGCCGGCGAGGGCTGCCCGATCCTGTACCGGGACGACCCTGCCTGCGGGGCGCTGTTGATGGAGCGGCTGGGGCCGTCGATGTTCGCCTTGGCGCTGCCGTACGAGCATCGCCTGCCGGCGCTGTGCGATGCCGCAGCCAGGATCTGGCAGCCGGCCCCCGATGCCGGCCTCCCGACCACCGCAGCGAAAGCAGCCTGGCTGATCGAGTTCGTCACGTCGAGGTGGGATGGGCTCGGCCGGCCATGTGCTGAACGCACCATCGATCACGCCGTCGCCTGCGGACAGCAGCGGCTGGGGGCCGCTCACGTCGAGCGGCCGCTCCTGCTGCACGGCGACGTCCATCAGTGGAATGCCCTCGAGGCAGGGGGCGACTTCAAGCTCGTCGACCCCGACGGTCTCGTCGGCGACGCCGAGTACGACCTCGGCGTGATCCTGCGCGAAGACCCCGACGAACCGCTCGCCGCCGATCCGATGGCGACGGCGCGCTGGATGGCCGATCGCTACGACCTCGACGCGACCGCGATCTGGGAGTGGGCGGTGATCGAACGGGTGTCGACCGGACTGGTCGCCACCGAGATCGGCCTGCAACCCGTCGGTCGACGACTGCTCGCGCTCGCCGACCGGCTCGCCGTCACGTACGGGCGCGGATGATCAGGCAGTAGGGCACGATGCGCGTGTCGGCCACCTCGGGGTGAGCGTGCGGCGGTCCCGTCGTCGGCGAAGGGTTCGGCAATGTGCGCATCGACCGGTCGCCGTCCTCGTCGTCGATCCAACGCCGTCGGGGAACCGAGCTGACCGGGTGCGTGATCGAGAACTGCAACCACCCCCCAGGGCGGACCACCCGTGCAACCTCGGCAATCGTCGCGGCCGGATCGGGCATGTCCATCACGCTCATGAAGGCAGTGGCGGCGTCGAAGGCGGCATCAGGGAACGGCAGCGTGGTTCCGTCGGCGAGGAGGTGATCGATCGAGGTTCCAGCGTCGCGTGCCGCACGGACGAACGTCTCCGACACGTCGAGGGCGGTCAGCCGGGCGCCGAGCTCGCCGAGGAGGCGAGTGTTGTGCCCCTCACCGCAGCCACGCCGATCAGTGGAGGCAGAACTCGTTGCCCTCGGGATCGAGCAGCGTGATCCAATGCCCTTCGGGTTCGTCGAACTCTCCGACTTCGGTTGCGCCCAGCGCCACCAACTCCGCTGCTCGGGCGTGGAGTTCCGCCGGCTCGACATGCACGTCGAGGTGCATCCGATTCTTCGCCGTCTTCGCTTCTGGCACCTTGAGGAAGAACACCCTGGGGCCCACGCCGTCCGGGTCGACGATCGCGAACGCCCGGTCGGGATCGGATTGATCGATTCCGAACGCGGTGAGCGCGGCCTCCCACGTGTCGAAACCCGGTGGCGGCGGCTGCTCGACGTAGCCGAGCACCTCGCACCAGAACTCGGCGAGCTGGCGTGGAGCGGCGGCGTCGACGGTGATCTGGAGAGCTCGTGCCATCGCACCATCATGGCGCACCGACCGAGCGGCCTCGGACGGTCTTCGTCGCGACGGAGTACGCGGAGCGGGTCGAAGCGCGTAGGTTCGACGTATGGCCTCCGCGAACGCCGCCGTCGAGATGCTCTTGAAGTCGCCGCTGCACCGCGTGATGTCGGGCAAGCTCGCACTGCTTCGATACCGAGGCGAACAGTCCGGCACCGAATACACGCTGCCGGTGCAGTACGCCGACACCCACCACGGTGTCGTCGTGATGGTCGGCAAGCCGGACACCAAGACGTGGTGGCGGAACTTCACCACGATCGGCCAGGTGCAGGTGCTGCTGAGGGGCACCTGGGTCCCGATGACCGCACACGCCCTGGTCGGGTCCGTCGACCCCGAGGCGGTCACGCCGCTGCTGCGGTCGTATGCGACGCGCTTCCCGAGCGTCGTGAAGTCGCTCGACGGTGCGACGCTGGAAGCGCGCGTCGACGGCGCTGTCGTCGTGTGGCTCCGGCCCGCCGCCTGATGCCACCGCCCCGCCCGGCGAGGGCTGGATCGATGAGGCCGAGGCCGCACTCTTGACGGCCTCGAGCGCTGCGGTGTGTGAAGCTGGTGATGATGCACACCGACGTGGACACAGCACCCCGTGCGATGCCGTGATCGTGCGCGACGCCGACGATCTGCCCCTCGACGCCCGATTCGGCGTCCCATCGGCGTCTCCATCGGCACCACGACCGGAACCGCCACCGACCCTGAGGCCCCACGATGAGCGACCACCACGACGCAGCACCTGACGAGGCGTCCGAACCCACCTCCGGCGGCCCGGACAGCCGGTGGCGGCCGCAACGCTGGTGGTGGGCCGCCCTGATCGGTGCCGGACTCGCTGCGGTTGCAGTGATCGGTGTGATCGTGCTCCGAGCCGACGACACCGCCGTCGCCCCGACCCCACCCGAGACGGCACCCGAGTCGACCACCCCCGACACGCCCGTACCCACAACAGCTCCGGCTCCCACCACCGCTGTCCCGAGTACCACCGACCCCGGATCGGCCGGCGCCTCGCTCGACGTCGACGGCGGCTGCATCACCGTCACCACCGCCGCAGGCAGCTCCACGGGCTGCCCGCTGGGCGACGACGACCTCGACCATCTTCAACAGCGGGTGTTCGTCGCCAACCTCGACGGCCCCGTGTTGATCACCTCCGCCTCCGCCGATCCCCTCGCCGACCCGACCGCGACCGTCGACACCGGAGACTTCGCATCGAGATGCCGATGGGACGATCTCGTACCCCGCATCCCCGACGGTGGGCTCGTCGAGGTGGTGGTCTGCAACGACACTGGCGTGATGGGGCTCACGATGCCCGACGGCCCGTTCGGCGACACCACGTCGTCGTACTTCACGCTGCCGTCACCGATCTTGCAGGACGGCGCGCTGCTCGGCAGCGGCGAACCCATCGACGGCCTGCCACGAGCGCTGGCCTTCACGGCGTCGGTGGACGACGCCTCGACGTGCAGCATCCTGCTGCTGCCGGATCGGTCGGGATGGAAGGAGACGTGCAGCTTCGGCCAGCGAGACGAGATCATCACGGTCCTCGCGCAAGTCAGCCCGATCGACGGCGACGTCCACGAACTCGCCACCGACACCGCAGGCCTCTTCACCTCGGCCCGGCTGCTCGATGCACTGGCACCGAGCAACGGATGCTCGATCGACTCGGCGAGCCAGCTCCTCCGGGCACTCCCGGCATCGAGCATCGTGACGGGCATCGGCTGCATCGACGACCAGGCCTCCCTCACCACCGGTCCGGTGCTGACACAGCAGGGGCCGCCGGACGGCTCGATCTGGCTCGCATCACTCGACGAATCCGGCGCATGGTCGATCACCGACTTCGGCACCGGGATCGAGAACTCCTCGTTCCCGATCGTTCCTGCTTCCCTCTGGGAGACCTGGCCGGAGTCGACGGTGCCAGGGCTCCGGCCGTTCTGGCAGGAGCCGATCGCCGCGATCCCCGTGCAGCCGACCGTCGAGGCGTTCGCCGACGAACTGCTGGCAACACTCGGAATGATGCAGATCGACCCCGAGTTCCCGCTGAACGAACGCCTCGTCGAGGTCCGACCAGCCGGACTGGCGCTGATCATCGCCCAGGTCGACATCGGTGGCGACGACTCGGTCGCCGGTCAGGTCATCTACGTCTGGCTCGACGAGGAGTTCGACGACGACGGCCCGATCGGCTGGCAGGCGGGCGAGGTGTTGGTCGGCGAAGTGTGCGCCCGAGGGGAAACCGCCGGCCAGGAACTCTGCGTCTGAGCCCAGCCGGTCAACCCGACAGCGGCCGGGCGACGAGACGGTCGGCAAGACCGTCGGCAGCCTCCGGGGCGATCCGAAAGAACAGCTCGGGCTCGATCAGCTCCAGCTCCATCAGGTGCAGCTCGCCGTCGATGGCAACCAGATCGACACGGGCATACGTCGGAGCGCTGTCGACGGCGCCGAGTACCGACGCAACCGCTCGCTCGTGCTCGGCCGTCACCGGAACCCGCACGGCAGAGCCGCCGAAGTCGCTCTGGACCCGCCATTCGCCAACGGTCGGTTGCTTGAGGACGGCGTGGGTGATCTGGCCACCGATCACCACCACCGAGATCTCGCCGTCGGTCTGGATCGACTCGACGAACGGCTGCACCAGCACGTCCTCGTGCTCGACGAGTCGACGAACATGCGCATCGGCCGACGCCGACGAAGCCACGTCGCCACCATCGACGCGGATCGTCTGGCGCGCCGACGCGCCGATTGCCGGTTTGACCACCGCTCGGCTCCAACCGCGTTCGGCCAGGAGATCGGCGAGCGACCGGGTCGACCCCTGCGCCAGCAGCTCCGCCGGCACCACGGCAACGCCACGCGCAGCAAGGTCGATCAGGTACCCCTTGTGCATGTTCCACCGCAGCAGCGACGTCGGGTTCAGCACCGTGGCACCGCACGCATCGAGGTCGTCGAGCCACGAACGGAACTCCACTGGTCGCTCCACGTAGTCGTACGGCGAGCGGATCAAGACGACGTCATCGACTGCGAACGCCGACGACCACACCACCGGTCGCACCGAGAGACCTCGCCGGCGAACGGCGTCGGCCAGCACCTGATCGTCGGGGGTCAACGCGACGGTTGCGGCGTCGACGACGAACACCACCGCTGTCTCGCCGGCCATCGCCCGTTCCCCTCAGTTCTCGGGGATCGTCGCCAGATCGTCGACGAACTCGTACCGGTCGAGGCCGACGAGCTGGCGCGGGTCGAGTCGGATCTTCGCCGAGCGTGAGCCGGCGCCCACCACAATGCGTTCACAGTCGAGCACCCTGGCGTCGAGCCACACGTCGAGGCCCTCGGGCAGCCCGAAGATCGTGACCCCACCGATCTCCTGCCCGGTGAGATCGCGCGTGGTCTCTGCCGGAGCGAAACTCAGCTTGCGCACGCCGAGCTTGCGGCGTACCGCACCGTTCACGTCGAGACGAGTGTGTGCCAACGCCACGCACACGACGTGGTGACCCGCAGGCTTCTTCGACGCCACCAGGATGGCGTTCGCCGACTCCTCCGGCGCAACACCGTAGGCCTCGCAGAACTGGGCGGTGTCGGCGAGGTCCGGGTCACAGTCCATCACCTCGTACTCCAATCCGAGCCGATCGAGATCTGCCAGTACGTCGGGATGTGCACTCATGACGGGTCTCCTTCGAGAAGGGCCGGTTCGAGGCCATCGGCCGGATCGGCGACCGGATCGACGGCCTGATCGATGATGGCACCGGCCGCGGAACCCATCGACATCGCAGCGCGCAGCGAGCCGACCGCACGGCGCCCGAGCGTGTCGAGCTGCAGCGACACCCACAGCAACGCCACTGCGACGATCCCGTCGAGCCACCAGTGATGTCCGGTCGCGGCGATCACCAGCATCGTGAGCACCAGGTGCACCATGCCGATCCAACGCCACCGGCTGGTGCTCGCCGCCAGCGCCCCGAACGCGATCACTGCCGCCCACGCCACGTGCAGCGACGGCATGGCAGCGAACTGCGACGACACTCCGGTGCCCGCCTCGCCGTACACGTCGATGCCGTAGATCACCGACACGTCGACGTAGCCGAGATCCGTGAGAAAGCGAGGCGGCGCAACCTTGACGAATCGGATGAACAGACAGAACGCGGTGAGGATTGCGAGCGCATTGCGCCAGTGCGGGTACACGTCGCGGTGGCGGGCGTACAGCCACACCAGGAAGATGACGATGCCGGGCACGTGCGCCACGGCGTAGTAGTACGCCGAGAACCAGGCCAGCCAGCCGTGTTCGAGGACGAACTGCTGCAGCGAGAGTTCGCTCGGCAGCCGCAGCCATTCCTGGACCGCCACGATGTCGTAGGCCCGTTCGATGGCCCCCTCGGCCTGGGTGAGCGGCAGGTTCTTGGCCATCCGCCAAATGGAGTACAGCGAGGCCACGATGGCGAACTCGAGCGCCGCCGGGCCAACGATGTCGCCGACTCGGGTCGGCCGCGAGCGCCGAAGCACCAGCGCGACGAGGCCGGCGACGACCGCGGCGACCGCCGCCTGACTCCACGTCGGCCACTTCACGAACGATCAGCCTGCCGTTGCCAGCTCCGTTCCGCAAGCCGGACGCGACCGAACCCTGCCCTCGGACCCGGTGACGGGAGCGCTCAGGCGGGCGTGGCGAACACCTGGGTCCAGTACGGACGACCATCGGAGCCGTAGGCCACGCCGGCGCCGAGGTGGACGTTCGTCGACAGGATGTTTCGCCGATGACCGGCACTCGACATCCATGCATCCATCACCCTCGCCACATCGGATTGCCCGTAGGCGACGTTCTCGGCGAGGCGGCGCCAGTCGTAGCCCACTCGATCGACACGGGTACTCATCGTCGAACCGTCGCCGCCGGTGTGGCTCATCCTGCCCCGACGAGCTTGGTCGTCCGAGTGCCGTTGCGCGGCGAGCACGAGACGATCGTCGTAGCGCATGGGGGCGAGCCCGCGGGCCGAGCGCTCCGCGTTCACCCGGTCGAGCATCTCGCGCAGCATCGGCGACACCGCCGGCGCAGGGGGCGCGGGCGGGTCGACTCTGACGGCCTGGGCCAGTGGGCCGACCGACGCCGCCCCACCGATCGGGTCGGGGGCAGCCACCGCCGTCGGAGCTCCGAGCGCTGCCGCAGCCAACGCAACCGTCAACACGGCCTGCCAAGTCGTTCTCATGCCGTCCAGCCACCTCGCCAACTGTTCGATCCGCCGCCACGCAGCGTAGTCGCACGACCACCCAAAATGCACATACGGCGAGCCGTCGACAGTGACGGGCTGCGACATGATCGTAAGATCGACTCCGTGAGTCGCGTGGCGGGATCGGTCCCACGGCGGCGTCAGTACGGGTGATGGACCAGGACGCAACCGCCGAGTACCTGAAGCACGCAGACGACCTGCTGCGCTTCGCGTCAGCGGTGGCCGGACCGGCTGCGGCCGACGACGTGGTGGCCGCCGTGGTCGTGCGGGTGCTCGTCGAGAGCGACGACTGGCGTTCGGTCCGCAACCTGCGCGGCTACCTGGTGCGCTCGGTGATGAACGAGACGATCGATCGCCAGCGCCGCAGCAGTCGCCGACGTCGACGAGAGCGGCGCGAGTCGATGTTCGTCCCGACGGCATCGTTCGACGACCACGTCCGCACCGAGGTGCTCGATGCCGTGGGCCGACTGAGCCCACGCCAGCGGGCCGTCGTGTACCTGACCTACTGGCTCGACCAGTCGGCCACCGAGGTCGCCGACGAACTCGACGTGTCCGTGCGCACCGTCGAACGAGAACTCACCATCTCGCGCAGAGAACTGGAGGTGTTGCTGCGATGAATCCCGCAATCGACCCCGTCGACACCGAGATCCGGCGAGCGATGGGTGAATTGGCCAACGCCGCTCCCCCGGCACGCCCGCCCGAATCGTTCACCACCGAATCGTTCACCACCGAATCGGTCGACGCCGACTCGCCGGTCGCCGACTTCGCCCCACTGCGAACCACGTCGACGACAACGACCGATCCGTCGTCGGGCCGGCGTGGTTGGCTGCTCGCTGCGGCCGCAACGGTGATCGTCGCCGTGGGGGGAGTGGCCCTCGTCGTGGCCACCGCCGACGATTCGCCGACCTCGGTCTCGGGCCCGCCGACACTGCCCACTGCGCCCGAGGTCAGCCCACTCACCGGCGAAGCGCTCATCGATGAATTGGCCGACCGGCGCTGGGTGGCGCTGGATCGCTTCGACGATCCATCGCCGACCGCCCGCACCCCCGAGTTCACCGTGACGAGCGCGTCCGGTGGCGCACTCGTCGAAGGCTTCGACGGGTGCTTCACGTTCCGCGGTTCGGCCGGCCTGGACCAGGAGACGCTCGACAGCGACACGATCAGCTTCGGGACGCAGAGCTGCGAGTCCGACGCCCTCGACTCCGGCGCCCGATTGGACCTGCTCGACGGCTCGATCGAGCTGCTGCCCGATGCGCCGACGCTCGTGCTCGTCGACCCCGACGGCGCTCCACTCGCCCGCTTCCACGATCTCGAACGACTCGACCCCGCTTCGGCCGGCGACATGCCGTTCACGTTCTTCGTCGACGATCTCGAGCCCATCACGTTCACCGTCTCCGGCGTCGGCTTCACGCAGTGCACCCGCGTCGGGTGGGAGGACACCGACACCGGGGTGCGTGTCGACCTGCTCGAAACCGACGCCTGCAATCTGGCGCTGAGCGACGGTCTCGCGAGCGGGTGGTTGGCCGATGCGACCGAGAACGGGGCCGACGTACTGCTGGCGCCCGATGGGATCCTCCTCGCGGACGACTCGTCGGTCCTGTACCTGCGCCGGCTCGACGTCGTCGAGCCCGACCCCGACGGGATCACCCTCGCCGCCGGCGCCGCCTACGGCTTCCAGCCCGGGCTCGGCACCGGCCCCGACGACGTCCTCGATGCGCTCGTCCCCCGTTTCGGACCGCCCGACTTCGACTCGGGCCTGCTCCCAGCCGAACGAAACGTCGACGACGACGGCAACGTGATCGTGTACTCGATGTGCGGCGATCGTGCCGAGTACCGGGAGCTGTGGTGGGGCGACCTGTCGTTCGGCTTCTGGATCGACGGCTCGCGAACGTTCCTGCACTACTGGAAGGTCGGCGACGAACGCATCACCGCCTTCCTGGTCCCCGACGTGGAGGTCGGGCCGGTGACGCCGACCGGGTTGACGACCGAGGACGATGTCGGCGTCGGCGACCCGGTCACCTCGATCCCCGACCGATTCGACGTCTCCGACAGCGTCCGCAGCTACGGCCCGGGTAACGACCCCGTCATCTTCTCGGTGCTGTCGGCCAACCCCGAGTCCACACCCGGCAGCGTTGTCTCACCGACCATCGGTGGCCTGTACGTCGTCGTCGACGGCGAGGTCATCGGCTTCGGCGCCGAGTCGTTCACCTGCTGAACCCACGCCATCGTCGATGGCCGGTCGCTGGCGGACCGACTCAGCGGGCGTAGGCGGTGACGGTGTCGGCAGCGTCGATCAGCCAGCCGGGGAAGATGCCGACCACGATCGTGAACGCAACGGCAACGGCGATCGCCACACCCGTGGAGAACGGAATCGCCACGGTCGGGGCGTCCTCGGCCGGGTCGGCGGTCCACATCGTGATCATGATGCGCAGGTACAGGAACGCTGCGACGACGGCTGCGACCATGGCGATGATCGCAATGGCGTAGCTGTCGACCTCGACCGCGGCCTGGATGACACCGAACTTGGCGATGAAGCCGGTGGTGAACGGCACGCCGGCCTGTGCGAGCAGGAACACGGTGAGTGCAAGCGCCAACATCGGACGACGCCGGGCAAGACCGGTGAACGAGGCGAGGCTGCTGTCACCCCCGGAGCTGCGTGCCACCACGGTGACCACGGCGAACGAGCCGATCACCAGTACGGAGTACAGGATCAGGTACAGCACCACTGCCGGCATCCCGGGGCCGGGATCGGCATCACCGGCACCATGGGCGGCTGCTTCGACGCCGACGAGGATGAAGCCGGCGTGGCTGATCGACGAGTACGCCAACATCCGCTTGACGTTGGTCTGCACCACCGCCAGGGACGAACCGACAAGCAGGGTGATCAGCGCGAGCACCCAGATGATGGGGCGCCAGTCGTCTCGGTAGAACGGCAGTGCGATCACGAGCACGCGCAGCATCGCCACGAACGCAGCCGCCTTGCCGACCGATGCCATGAACGCGGTGACCGGCGTCGGGGCCCCCTGATACACGTCGGGTGCCCACACATGGAACGGCACCGCAGCCACCTTGAAACCGAGACCGACGATCAACAGTGCGATGCCGGCGAGCGCCAGCGATTCGTTGCCGAACGGATCGATGCCGTTCTGCAGCGCGGCGACCATCTCCGAGATGTTGGTGGTACCGGTGGCGCCGTACACCAAGGCGATGCCGTACAGGAAGAACGCCGAGGCGAACCCGCCGAGCACGAAGTACTTGATGCCGGACTCGGCACTCTCGCTGCTTCGCCGATTGCTCGATGCCAGCACGTACAGCGCCAGCGACAGCGTCTCGAGGCCGAGGAACAACACGATCAGGTCGTTGGCCGAGGCCATCACGATGCCGCCGATCGCGGCCACCAGGTAGAGCGCGTAGATCTCGGGTCCGTCGTTGGGGGTGTCGCGCAGGTACTCGTCGCTGATCATCGCCACGAGGATCACGCCGATGCAGATCGTGATCGTCATGAACATCGACAGCGTGTCGTATGCGATCGCGCCGGCAACGAGGGTGCGGGGGCCGTCGTCGGTGATGTCGTCCCACTGGACCATCGCCAGCACTCCGGCCGCGCCGGCGATCGTGGCCGCAGCGAACGCGTAGAGCCCCTTCGGCCACTTCGGCGTCAAGGCGCCGGCGAGCATCAGAACGAGCGTGCCGCCGAGCAGTGTCAGCATCGGCGAGAGTGCGAACCAGTTGACCTCGGGCCCGACGAAGGTGTCGACTTGCTGCAACATCATCCGTCTCCCTCCTCGTCGCCATCGGGTTGGTCGCCATCGGTTTCGTCGCCGTGCGGCTCCTCGTCATCGGACTCGGAGTGCTCACCGATCTGGATGGTGGGTTCGGGCTCGACGTAGTCGGTGTTGGCCTCGACACGGGTGATCAAGGCGTCGATGCTCGGCTCGATGCGGTCGAGCACCGGCTTGGGGTACACGCCCATGAAGACGATGAGGCCGAGGAACGGCAACAGCACGAGGCCTTCCTTCACCCGGAGTTCGGGGAAGGTCTTGTTCTCCTCGTCCGGTTCGCCGTGGAACACCCGCTGGTAGGCCCAGAGCAGATAGAGCGCAGCGAGGATCACACCGGCGGTCGCGACCACGGTCCACCACCGTGCCGTGAGGAACGAACCGGTGAGGATGAGGAACTCGCCGACGAATCCGTTCAGTCCGGGCACGCCGATCGACGACAGCATCACGACCATGAACCCAGCGGCGAAGATCGGCGCCACCTTCTGCAGTCCGTTGAGGTCGGCGATCGAGCGGGTGTGACGCCGCTCGTAGATCATCCCGACGAACAGGAACAACGCACCGGTCGACACACCGTGGTTGATCATCTGGATCACGCCACCGGACATCGACTGCGTCGTGAAGGCAAAGGTACCGAGCACGATGAAGCCCATGTGGGCCACCGACGAGTAGGCCACGAGCCGCTTCAGGTCGGTCTGCATCGTGGCGGCGATGGCGCCGTAGATGATGCCGATCACGGCCAGCGTGAGCCAGAGCGGTCGACTCCAGAACGACGCCTCGGGGAACAGGTACACGCCGAAGCGCAGCAGACCGTAGGTGCCGAGCTTGAGCATCACACCGGCCAACACCACCGAGCCGGCGGTGGGTGCCTGGGTGTGCGCGTCGGGCAGCCAGGTGTGCACCGGCACGAGCGGCACCTTCACGGCGAACGCGATCGCGAACGCGAAGAACAACCAGCGACCGGTCGACGCTGCGAAGTCGGCGCCTTCGGCGATCTCGACGAGGTCGAAGGTGGTGTAGCCGAGATCACGCGATGCGATCGCCACCGTGGCGATCAGCCCGACGAGCATGAACGCTGATCCGAGCATCGTGAACAGGAAGAACTTGGTGGCCGCGTAGACCCGGTTCTCGTAGCCCCACCCGGCGATGAGGAAGTACATCGGCACGAGGACGATCTCGAAGAAGATGAAGAAGACGAACAGGTCGAGGCTGACGAAGCTGCCCATCACGCCGGCCTGCAGCAACAGCAGCCAGGCGAGGTACGGCTTCTCGTCGTGCTTGGCGTCGATACCGAAGATGACGAGCGGGAACAACAGCCCGGTCAGCACCACGAGGAAGAGCGAGATGCCGTCGACACCGAGATGCCACGAGATGCCCCATGGCTCGATCCAGGTGTGCTTCGACACGAACTGGAACCCGGCGTCGCCCGTCTCGAACGATGCCATCAGCCACACCGACATCGCCAGGGTGCCCACGGTCGACACCAGTGCGATGGCCTTGGGGATCTCGG
>CAWKCN010000017.1:0-46465 GCA_963848145.1 Ilumatobacteraceae bacterium | reverse complement strand
ATGGGCTCGACCGCATCGAGTTGGTGGTGCTGCGCTCCGGCGACGCCGCCCAATGCACCGACCTCCGTGGCGACCTCGCTCTCGGAGCTGCCTGGTGCGCGTCCAGCAACGAGGTCATCTTCGACGAGTCCGTCGCGTTCGAGCTCTACCGGGACTTCGGCGACTTCGCCGTCGGCTACGCACTCGGCACTGCGTGGAGCGAGGCAGTCCAGGACGCGCTCGGCTCCGACCTGACCGGCGAGCCCCGGGCGCTGCTCAGCGACTGTCTCACCGGCGGTTGGGTGAAGACGGTCACGCCCGTCGACTTCGTCCTGCCGCAGCCGCGTCTCGCAACGCGCGATTCGGTCCGCATCTCCGCCGGCGACCTCGACGAGGCGATTCAGACCGTGCTCGTGATCGGTGACACCGGTGTCGACGACAACGTGATCGGAAACGCCTTCGAGAAGATCGACGCCTTTCGTACCGGTGTGATCGACGGCACCGACGGCTGCCTCGCCCAGCTGTGACGCTTGGTGTCAGACACCAGGCGTCACATGTGCGCTGTCAGGATCTCCGCGAGCTCGACGGGTCGATCGCCCTGCACGCTGTGGCCTGCGCCGTCGACGAGGTGGACAGCGAGGTCCGGCTGACGCCGTTGTGCCTCGGCGACATCGTCGTCGTCGACGACCGGTGACAGCGAACCCCGCACCAACGTGACCGGACAGCCAATCGACTCGAAGTGGTCCCACAACGGCGAGAAGACCTCGGCGGGGTCACCAGGCGGGGCCTGTGCCTCGTGCGACGAACGCTGCTGCGAACGGGCGTGGCTGCCACGGTCGTAGCGCCACTGCCAGGATCCGTCGGGCTGGCGGTGGGCGTTGTGCAGGATGCCTCGGCGCAGCGACGACTCCGAACGAGTCGGGTTGTGTTCGATCGTGCGGGCGAGCAGGTCGTCGAAGCTCGCGAACTCCTGGGGTCCGTCGACGAAGTCGGTGATCGCCTTGGTCTTGGCGGCATTGACGCCCGGCGTGATGTCCACCATCACGAGCGACCGGACGAGCGCGGGATGGCGAGCAGCGAGTTCCATCGCAGTGAGCCCACCGAGCGACATGCCGACAACGACACTGGCCTCGGCTGCGTGCGCCGCCACGACGACTGCCACGTCGTCGGCGAGGTTCATGGGGCTGTACGCGCCGTCGGAGCGCCAGTCGGAGTGGCCGTGGCCGGGCAGGTCGATCGCGAGGAGTGGCAGACCGAGCGCCAGCGCCACGGTGTCCCACGTGTGGGCGTTCTGGGCGCCGCCGTGGAGCAGCACGCACACCGGCTCGCCCCTCCCCCACCGCAGCGCACTCACCGTTCGGGTACCACCGTCGCCGTCTGGCACGGGCGTCTCGACCCGAGTCACCGCCGGCACGGTCTCGACGCCGAGATCGAACTCGGCGATGTTCTCGTGGAAGAGGCCGAACTCGTCGTAGTCGTCGCGGTGGTCGCTCACGTCGGGCACGTTGCCATGAACGGTCGATGCCCGACGAACCCGATGTGACGATTGGTGTCTGACACCAATCGTCACGCTTCACGGCGTCGGCGTTGTCGCGGCGCTGCTCGGCTCCGTCGTGGTGGTCGTGGTGGTGGTCGTCGTGGTCGTCGCAGCCGGGGTGGTCGTCGCGGGCACCACCGTGGTCGTGGTCGACGGCGCAATCGTGGTGGTCGTGGTGGTCGTCGTCGTGGACGTCGTGGTGGAGTAGTCGGGATCGATGCGGTTGAAGTACGGCAGTTGTGCCCCGTAGAACTCGGGCTCCTGCACACCGTCGAACACGAACACCTGGTCGCCGTTCGCCGTGAGGTCCTGGAAGGTGGGCGACAGCGGCAGCGGGATGCGAACGCAACCGTGTGACGCCGGCTGCAACGGCACGTTGAGCGCCCCGTGCACCGCGATCCCGTAGTTGAAGTACACCGGGTCCCACATGCCGCCGAGCGAGCTCTGCCGGATGCCTTCGATGCGTCGTTCGAAGTTGAAGACGCCGCCAGGCGTGATCGACCGGCCGCATTCGCCGCGCACCAGCGGTTCGTCGCCCGGGTTGTTCCACTCGCCCGGGCTGATCGTGACCTCTTCGCACCAGTCCTCGTTGTCGCCGCTCGACATGTGGCTGATGAACACGGCCTCGTCGTCGTGGTAGACGGCGATCACCTGCTCTTCCAGGTAGATCTCGGTGTGGTTCTGTGTCGAATCCGGCCGCCGCGGCGCAACAGCGAACGGTTCTTGCAGGTCGTCCCACATCTCCGCAGTGATCTGTCCGGTCGGCGAGTCGAACTCGGCGCCGAGCACCAGCTTCTCGTAGGCCCACACCGACCGGCGGGTCTCGTCGCCGAAGTAGCCGTCGATCGGGCCGGGCCAGAACCCGAGGTCGGTGAGGCGCTGCTGCAGGTCGGCGACGTCGTCGCCGGCCATCCCCTTCGCCAGGGTGCGCGTGAGTTGGGTCTTGACCACCGGACTCGACGTTGCGATCGACTCGATCACCGGTCCGCTGGCGGGAACCGAGACGTTCGAGGTGTCGGCGGTTGCCGACGATGCGGCCGTGCCGTCGTCACCGCCGCCACCTCCGAGTGCAACTCCGGCGACGATGACGACAGCCAACACACCGAGTGCTGCCGCAGCAGGCATCCACCTTCGAGCTTCCGGAGAGAGGAGGGGACGATCGTTCACGGGGAGGTTGACGCTGCGACGGGCCGGGCCACCGATCGTTCGGCGGCACTCCGACTTGTTCGAAACCGCAGGCTACCAACGCCGTCAGGGCCGGTGTCCGCGGGCAGACCGGATCGACAACGGGCGCTCAGGAGCGCGTGACGACGGGTTCGATGTCCTCCAGGTCGCCACGAAGCTCCCACATCTCACGAAGGATCGTGGTGATCACCGACGGTGTGCTCAACGTCGAAACCCCGCGGGTCCGGGGGAAGTAGTCCACACCGAACTGCAGCATCTCGAAGCCGAGCCGAGTCGCCCGGATGACGAGTTCGGCATCGATGAACGACCCTTCGCTGCGGAGCTCGACATGGTCGAACACCCGAGCGCGACACAGCTTGAACGCGAAGTTGATGTCGCGGGCCTTGACGTGGAACAGCGAGCGGATCAGCAGGTTGTAGACGAACGTGTAGACCGAGCGCAGGTAGCCCTCGCCGGTGCGGTCGAACCGGTAGGCGCTGATGATGTCGACGTCGTACTCACGCATCAGTCGCACGGCCCTCGGCAGCTCGGACATGTCGAAGGGCAGGTCGGCGTCGGTGTACAGAATGACGTCGCCGGTGGCCGTCGCGAAGCCGGTCTTGATCGCACCCCCGAGCTTGCGGTTGCGGGCGTGATGCACCACACGCACCCTCGAGTCCCGGGCGGCGAGCCGATCGGCGATCGCCGGCGTCTGGTCGGTCGAGGCGTCGTCGACGACGATCAACTCGTAGTCGCCGATGTCGCCGTTGCGCAGCAACAGCTCGCACGCTCGGCGGCCGGCGGTGAGCGCACGCTCGATGTACTCCTCTTCGTTCCACATCGGATAGAAGATCGACAGCTTCTCGAAGGGGTCACCGAGCAACGGAACATCGTGCGCAGCGTCGGCGGAGGACATCGCAGCGAGGGTAGCTGGCGGCCGGGCGGACGGCTTGGCGCCGACGCCCGACGCCGGCTGCGCGTCGCGAGGCGACGTGACCCGTCGTAGGGTGCTTCCCCGTGCCGGAGACCACGACGCCCTCACCTGGTGAGCTGCCCCCGCCGGGACCTCCCGTGTCCGCTGCACCCTGGAGCGAGCCACCTCCGAGCGCTCCCGCCCCCTCGGGGCCGCCGTGGCACCAGCCGAGAGCCGGCCAACTGACCACCGCCTGGCGTGTGATCGTCGTCGCCACGTGGGTCGGTGTCTTCGTCGCCTACATGGCCGTCTGGAAAGCGAGTGACGAGCTCGGCATTGCGACCTGGTGGCTCGGACCACGGTCCGGACCACAACCGATCGTGGTGCGGTTGATCCCCTTCGTCGTCGCTGCCACGTTCGGCATCCTGGCCAGCTACAACGTGCGCCGGATGCCGGTGCTCGGGCTGGTCGGTTCGTTGATCCTGGTGGGCATCGCCGTACCCGACCTGTCGCGTTCGACCGGCCTCGCCCTCATCGAGTTCGCCATCGCCGCTGCAGCACTGCTCGTCTCGGCTGCGTCGTTCACGGGAACGTATCGGGCACCGCGATCCAACGACGCCGGGTAGCGTCGTCGGCCATGTCCGACGCTGCATCCAACACCGCCTCGAACGCAAAGGTCCTGATGTCGTTGCCGGTCGGCGAGCGTGTCGGCATCGCCTTCTCCGGTGGCCTCGACACGTCGGCCGCCGTGGCCTGGATGCGCGATCGCGGAGCCGTCCCGTACACCTACACCGCCGACCTCGGCCAGTACGACGAGCCGGAGCTCGACACCGTGCCCGACCGGGCGAAGGTGTACGGCGCCGAAGAGGCACGCCTGGTCGACTGCCGCGACGAACTCGTGCGTGAGGGCCTGATCGCACTGCAGTGCGGGGCGTTCCACATCACCACGGGTGGCAAGACGTACTTCAACACCACACCGCTCGGGCGAGCGGTCACCGGCACACTGCTGGTGCGGGCGATGGCCGACGATGGCGTCGACATCTGGGGCGACGGGTCGACCTACAAGGGAAACGACATCGAGCGGTTCTACCGCTACGGCCTCCTGGTCAACCCGAACCTGCGGATCTACAAGCCGTGGCTCGATCCCACCTTCGTCGACGAACTCGGCGGCCGTCAGGGCATGAGCGAGTTCCTCACCGAACGCGACCTGCCCTATCGCGACCCAGTCGAGAAGGCGTACTCGACCGACGCCAACATCTGGGGTGCCACCCACGAAGCGAAGTCGCTCGAGGAACTCGACACCAGCATGGAGATCGTCACCCCGATCATGGGTGTCGCCCATTGGGATCCCGGCGTCGAGATCGAGACGGAGGACGTGTCGGTGCGATTCGAGGAGGGGTGGCCCGTTGCGATCAACGGTCGCACGTTCGACTCGCAGGTCGACCTGGTGATGGAGGCCAATGCGATCGGCGGCCGTCACGGGCTCGGCATGAGCGACCAGATCGAGAATCGGATCATCGAAGCGAAGAGCCGCGGCATCTACGAAGGCCCCGCGCTGGCGCTGCTGCACGTCTGCTACGAACGCCTCGTCACCGGCATCCACAACGAGAACACCATCGAGAACTACCGCACGATGGGACGCCGCCTCGGCCGCCTGCTGTACGAGGGGCGTTGGTTCGACCCACAGAGCTTGATGCTGCGTGAGCCACTGATGCGCTGGGTCGGCTCCGCCGTCACCGGCGAGGTCACGCTGCGCCTTCGCCGCGGCGACGACTATTCGATCCTCGACACGGTCAGTGAGAACCTGACCTACGAACCCGACCGCCTCTCGATGGAACGGGTGGAGGACGCTGCGTTCGGACCCCTCGATCGGATCGGCCAGCTCACCATGCGCAATCTCGACATCGTCGACACGCGCAACAAGCTCGACGTGTACCGCAAGGTCGGCTCGTTGGGTGCCGGCGACGTCACCCCCGCCCTCGACCGCTGAACTCCAGAGCTGAGGCGGTGCCGCCGCGTCAGGTGCGCAGGATGCGCTCGACGATGCCGGCGATCAGCGCGGCCCGTGCGGGCATCGTGTCGGCCACGACGTACTCGTGGTCGGCGTGGGCGCCGCCACCCACTGCGCCGAGCCCATCGAGCGTGGGCACCCCGATCGCTGCGGTGAAGTTGCCGTCGCTGCCGCCGCCGACGGCGTAGCCCTCGATCCCGGGCGAGGTCAGTTCGGCAAGCGGCATCAGCGTGACCGATGCCGACTCGGGCATCGGGGGACGATTGATCGCACCGGACACCTCGATCGACGACTCGGCATCGACCGGTCGCAGCGCTGCCATTGCGGCCTCGACCCGATCCTTCTCGTCGGCTGACTCGACCCGCACGTCGACCCTGATCCGACCCTCGGCCGGCACCACGTTGTCGGCGGTGCCGACCGATGCGACCGTCGGCGTGACCGTGGTGCCCACGTCCGACCGCCCCAGGGCGTTGATCGCGAGCACCTGGTGCGCCACCTCGACGAGAGCGTTGACACCCTTCTCCGGTTCGAGGCCGGCGTGCGATGCGCGCCCGTGTACGAGCACCTCGAAGGTGCCGCAACCCTTGCGCCCGGTCTTCAACGCTCCCCCGTCAGCCGACGGTTCGAGCACCAACACCGCGCCGCACGCCTGAGCGCGCTCTTCGATGAGCTGGCGTGAGTGCAGCGAGCCGACCTCCTCGTCGGCGCTGAAGAGCAGCTCGACACCGGAGAGGTCGTCGAGCGTCGCCAACCCGTGGAGGGCCTGCACGATGCCCGCCAGCATGTCGAACACGCCTGGTCCGGTCACGTGCCCGTCGGCGACCGTGAAGGGCCGAGCTGCGAGCGCACCGAGCGGGAAGACGGTGTCGTGGTGGCCGAGCAGCAGCACTTTGGGCTCGCCACCGCCCGACCAGTGCACGTGCGGACCGGCCGGGCTCTCGATCAACCTCGCTGGACGACCGAGCAGCCGCTCGATCATCTCCGCCAACACCTCCGCCGACGTCTGCAGCGCCACGAGGTCGAGTGACGGCGACTCGATCTCGACCAGCGTTCGCAGGTCGTCGAGCATCGCGTCGATGGGGAGCGGGGTCGTGTCGGCCACGGTGGTCACACCGTCACCGTATTGCGTTGATCGCAGACCCGCTTCGTCGCAGCCCGCAAACGGCGTCACCAGTTCCGTGCACGCCCAGCCCGCGACTGGGTGCCACTACGTTTGCCCCCGTGCCCGAGCTCGTGTTGGTCCGCCACGCACCAGCGGTGATCTCGGCCGACGAGCCACCCGGCCGGTGGCCACTCTCCCCGGCCGGAGCGGTGGCCGCTGCGGCCCTCGGCTCCCAACTCGCCCGTCTCCGCCCGCCAGGCCGACTCTGCGTGGCGGCCAGCGGCGAGACCAAGGCGATCCGAACCGCTGCGCAGCTCTCGCTCGGGGAGGTTCGCGTCGACCCTCGTTTCGGTGAGGTCGCCAAGCGCTGGTACGACGACGATCGCGAGCATCGCGACGCCACCAGTCGGTTCCTGCGCGGCCAGGTTGTCGAAGGCTGGGAGCGTCAGGACGATGCACTCGATCGCTTCACCAGTGCGCTCGACGATCTCAGCGACGTCGGCGCCGATCGACTGGTCGTCGTCTCGCACGGCACGATGATGTCGCTGTGGATCGCCAACCGGATACCGACGGTCGATCCCGTCGAGTTCTGGCTGGGCTTGCAGCTGCCCGACGCCCACCTCGTTGACAGCACCGACGGCACGCTCGAGCGCCTGGCGACCTGACAGCACTGCAGCGGTGCGCGAACGACCCCCGAACGCACCAACCAGGTGGCCGTGACACCTGCGTCGACGTGCACTGCCTGACCAGCAGTCGGCCCGGGTTTGGTTGACTGGAGCCTCGATGCCCGCGACCGATCACCGACAGGAGCTCGCCGAGTTCCTGCGAGCGCGCCGTGAAGCCACGCGCCCCGAGCAGGTGGGGCTTCCGTCGGCTCGGGGGCGACGCACGCCCGGGCTGCGACGCGAGGAAGTCGCGATGCTCGCTGGCGTGTCGCTCACCTGGTACACGTGGCTCGAACAGGGCCGGCGGATCAACGCATCCGACGACGTCCTCCTCGCGATCGGGCGGGCGCTGCGCCTCGACGAAGCTGGGCTCGATCATCTCCTGTCGCTCACCGAGCCCGGCACCGCCACCGTCGACGCGCCGGCCGAGGCGCCGAGCGCGCTGGTCCGCCTCCTCGACTCGCTGATGCCGGCGCCGGCCTACGTGCTGGGGCCGCACTGGGAGTTCGTCGGCTGGAACGCGGCTCAGGCGCGCCTGTACCCGCGCATCGTCGAACTCGAGCCACCCCGCCGCAACCTGCTCTGGGTGTTGTTCGCCGACCTCGCCACGCGCGAGCTGATCGTCGACTGGGACATCCACGCGAGGCAGGCACTTGCGGAGTTCCGCTCGGCGACGTCCTCGGTGCGCCACGATCCCGCGATGACCGAACTGGTCGGCCTGCTCTCCGATGAGAGCGACGAGTTCTCGCAGTGGTGGGCCGAGCACGATGTGTCGGGTTTCGAGACGCGGTTGCGCCGATTCCGGCACCCGACCGCAGGCGAGCTCACGTTCGAGTACCAGCAGCTCACCCCCGCCGAATGGCCGTCGCTACGCGTGGTTGCACAACTCCCCGTCCCGGGTGACGACTCCGCCGAACGACTGAACGTCCGCCACCACCTCGTCTGACCACGAGCGTTCCTGCGACACCTGTCGACGCGACCACTCATCGCTTGCGGGCTCGACCGGGGCCATCGGGTGCGATACAACTGAGAAGGGGCGCCCGAGCGAGGGAGGTTGCATGAGCATCGACGAGGTCCGAGGGGCGGGGACGCCACGCCCATACGAGTTGGCCGACCGGTTCCGGCTCGAGGACGGCACGGTCTTCCTCTCCGGTGTCCAGGCCGTTGCCCGGCTTGCGATCGATCAACTCCGCCACGACCGACGCCTCGGCCTGACCACCGCTGCGTTCGCGTCCGGCTACCAGGGGTCGCCGGTCGGCACGTTCACCGAAGAACTGCGGCGGGCGTCGGCCACGGTGCCCGATCTCCCGATCGTGGTACAGGCGGCGGTGAACGAGGAGCTCGCCGCCACTGCGGTGATGGGGAGTCAGCTCGCAATGACCCTCGACGACGCCCGCTACGACGGTGTGGTCGGCGTCTGGTATGGCAAGGGCCCGGGCTTCGATCGCAGCAGCGATGCGATCCGTCACGCCGTGTTCTCCGGCACGTCGATGCACGGGGGCGTCGTCGCAGTCGTCGGCGACGACCCTGCCGCCAAGTCGTCGACGCTTCCCTCGTCGAGCGACGCCACGATGGTCGACCTCCACATGCCGATCCTGTTTCCCGGCGACGTCCAAGAAGCGCTCGACCTCAGCCGGCACGCCGTTGCACTCTCCCGCTCGTGTGGGTTGTGGGCGGGCCTGAAGCTCGTGACCGCCGTTGCCGACGGGACGGGCACCGTCGACGTCCATCCCGATCGTGTTCGGGCGTCGTCGCCGGTGATCGACGTCGACGGCCAGCCCTTTCACCCTCGCCCGAACGGACGGCTGCTCACGCCGTACACGATCGACATGGAGCGCGAGTTCCAAGAGATCCGATGGCCGCTCGCCCGCCGCTACGGCGTCGAGAACGGCCTGAACCGCCTCGCCACCCGAACGAGCGACGACTGGATCGGCATCGCCGCGTGCGGGCACACGTACCACGAAGTCCGTGAAGCGCTGCGCGTGCTGGGCTTCGCGCACGATGACGACCTGCGATCGGCAGGCATTCGCTTGTTCCAACTGTTGATGCCGGTGCCCCTCGACCCCGCCCAGGCCCGCGAGTTCGCGGACGGGCTCGAGGAAGTCGTCGTCGTCGAGGAGAAGAACCCGACACTCGAGGGACTGCTCAAGGGAGCGTTCTACGACGGCTCGCACCACCCGCGAGTCGTCGGCCGACGCGACGAGCGGGGCGATTTGTTGATCCACGGCCACGGCACCCTCGACGTCGACGAGTTGCTCGCACCGCTCCACGCTCGGCTGTCGGCCCGACTCGCCGACCGCCTGCGTCCGCTCGACGAACTGGTCCAGCCACAACGCCCCCGCATCCCGCTCACCGTCAACCGTGCCCCGTTCTACTGTTCGGGCTGCCCGCACAACCGCAGCACACGTGCGGAACCGGGCACGCTCGTCGGTGGCGGCATCGGATGCCACGCGATGGTCGCAATGATGGAACCCGACCGGGTCGGCGACATCGTCGGGCTCACCTGCATGGGCGGCGAGGGCGCCCAGTGGATCGGCATGGCCCCATTCGTCGGGCGTCAACATCTCGTACAGAACCTCGGCGACGGCACCTTCTTCCATTCGGGGTCGCTCGCGGTGCGCGCCGCGGTGGCAGCGGGCGTCGACATCACCTACAAACTGCTCTACAACGGCACGGTCGCGATGACCGGCGGCCAAGACCCCGAGGGCCAGATGCCGGTGCCCGACGTCGCCGCCATGCTGCTGCTCGAGGGCGTCGCCCGTGTCATCGTCACCAGCGACGACCCGCATCGCCACCCGGCCGGCTCGTTCCCGGCGGAGGTCGACGTGTGGGACCGCAGCCGCTTCGACGAGGCCCAACAGGTCCTCGCCGGGATCAGCGGCGTCACCGTGCACATCCACGACCAGGCGTGCGCGGCCGAGAACCGTCGGGGCCGCGCACGTGGCACGATCCCGACGCCGGGCTTCCGCGTGGTGATCAACGAACGGGTCTGCGAGGGCTGTGGCGACTGCGGAGACAAGAGCAATTGTCTGTCCGTCCAGCCGGTCGACACTCCCTACGGACGCAAGACCCGTATCCACCAGGGCAGCTGCAACTTCGACTTCTCGTGTCTCGAGGGTGACTGCCCGTCGTTCGCCACGGTCACGGTCGACCCCGATCTCCGTACGAACGCAGCTCGCCCGACACCGCCCGACCCCCCGAGCGACCTTGCGCCACCGACGCCGCTGGTCGTCGACCCCGACGACTTCACCGTGCGGCTCACCGGGATCGGTGGAACCGGGGTGGTCACCGTCAGCCAGGTGCTCGGCACCGCAGCGATGCTCGCGGGACAACAGGTGCGTGGCCTCGACCAGACCGGACTGTCACAGAAGGCAGGTCCCGTGGTCAGCGACCTGCGGATCACCCGCGGCAACACCGCAGTGTCCAACCACGCCAACAGCTCCGGTGTCGACTGCCTGCTGGCGTTCGACCTCCTCGTCGGCGCCAGCGACTCGAACCTCGCCGGGGTGCGCACCGATCGCACCGTCGTGATCGCATCGACCGACGCCGTCCCGACCGGTCAGATGGTCACCCACCCCGACATCGCACCACCCGCCAGTGCCGTCCTGATCGAACGCGTCTCGCTGGTGAGCCGATCTGATCAGAACCGGTTCGCCGACGCCGCCGGCCTGGCCGACGCGTTGCTCGGTTCGACCACGGCGGCCAACATCTTGCTCCTCGGCGCTGCAGTCCAAGCCGGCGCCGTTCCGGTGGCGGCCGCGGCGATCGAAGAGGCGATCACCCTGAACGGGGTGGCGGTCGCGACGAACCTCGCCGCCTTCCGATGGGGTCGGGCGTGGGCCGCCGATCGCGAGGCGGTCGAACGCTCCGCCGGACTCGCGGCCCCGGTCGGGCCGGAGTCGATCGATGAACTCGTCGATCGACTGGCCGACGATCTCGTCGACTACCAGTCGGTCGACCATGCCGAGCGATTCCGCTCGGTCGTCGACCAGGCTCGGGCAGCCGAACGGTCGACTGGCGTCGACTCGACGCGCTACACCGAGGCGGTCGCACGCAACCTCCACAAGCTCATGGCCTACAAGGACGAGTACGAGGTCGCCCGCCTCCTGCTCTCCGACGATGCCGCCGCTGGCTACGCGGCGGTCGGCGGGCCCGACACGACCGTCACCTATCTTCTGCATCCGCCGATGCTGCGCTCGCTCGGGCTCGACCGGAAACTGAAGCTCCAGAAGTCGGCGCTGCCGGCACTGCGCACACTCCGCGCCGGCCGGCGCATCCGAGGCACGTTCGCCGATCCGTTCCGATGGGCGAAGGTGCGCCGAGTCGAGCGAGCCATGATCCCCGAGTTCATCGATGCACTCACCATCGTCAATCGCCGTCTGAGCTCCGACACGTACGACGACTCGGTCGCCATCGCCTCACTGCCCGATCAGGTTCGCGGCTACGAGGACCTCAAGCTCCGGCGCGCCGCCGCGTATCGCTCCGAACTGGCCCGCCGAGTCGCCCCGAAGCGTTGAGCGAACGGACCGATGACGGCGCTTCGCTCATCGCTCACCGGCCGGTCGCCCACGCGGTGAGCGAACGGACCGAATGGCGGCGTTTCACCCATAGCCTCCAGCGACCATGAGTATCGGCACGATTGCACTCCTGATCGCCGGGCTCGTCGGTCTGGTGGCCGGGGCCGAGGCGCTCGTGCGCGGCGCCGCCCGCCTCGCTGCCCGCACCGGCATGTCGAGCGTGGTGATCGGCCTCACGGTCGTCGCCTTCGGCACCAGCGCTCCCGAACTCGCCGTCAGCGTCGGCGACGCACTGCGCGGTGGTCCCGAGGCAGGATCGATCGCCATCGGAAACGTCGTCGGCTCGAACATCGCCAACATCCTGTTGGTGCTCGGCACCGCCTCAGCCGTCGGTGGCGCGCTGTTCGTCGCTCAGCGCATCGTGCGTCTCGACGTCCCGATCATGATCGGCGCCTCGGTCCTGCTCCTCGTGTTCGTGCTCAACGAGAAGTTGGGCCGCATCGAAGGCGTCGTCCTGCTCAGCTTGCTTGCGGTCTACCTCACCTGGACGGTGATGGCGGCCACACGAGGTTCGGCGCCCGACATCGTCAACGAGTACGAGGAGGCACTCGATCCCGAAGCGCTGGCGAAGGCATCGGTGTTGTCCGACATCGGCTTCCTCATCCTCGGGCTGGTGCTCCTCGTGTTCGGCTCGCAAGCCCTGGTGAACTCCGCCAGCGACATCGCAGCCGATCTGGGGGTCAGCGACCTGGTGATCGGTCTGACCGTGGTGGCGATCGGCACCTCGCTGCCCGAGGTGGCCACGTCGGTGCTCGCAGCGTTCCGCGGTCGAGCGCGACCTGGCCGTCGGCAACGCCATCGGCTCGAACCTGTTCAACCTGTTGGCAGTACTCGGCGTCACCGCGGTCGTCTCCCCGAACGCCATTCCCGTGGCTGCGAGCGCTGTGCAGGTGGACATCCCCGTGATGGTCGCCGTGGCCGTGGCCTGCCTTCCGATCTTCGCGAACGGCTACGTGCTCAACCGGTGGGAGGGCATCGCCTTCCTGCTGGCGTACGCGGGCTACCTCACGTGGGTGGTGCTCGACGCCACCGACAACGTCTCGCGCGACACCTACGGCGACGTGGTGCTGTACTTCGCGGTACCGATCGTGACGATCACCATCGCCACCCTCTGGTACCGGGGACGCACCAGCGGACCCTCAGCCGAGCTTCGCTGAGCAGCGGTCAGGATTGGGCCTGGCGCGCCACCAGGGCTGCGCCGGCGATTCCGGCGTTGTTCGCCATTGCGGCCGGCACGATCGGTGTGTCGATCGAGACCAGCGGCAGCCACGTGTGTGCCGACTTGGATGCGCCCCCGCCGACGATGAACAGATCCGGAGAGAACAACATCTCGACGTGTCGCAGGTAGCGCCCGACGCGCGGTGCCCACTGCTTCCATCCGATGCCATCTCGTTTACGAGCACTTGCGGCGGCATGCACTTCGGCGTCTCGTCCGTCGAGTTCCAGGTGACCGAGCTCGGTGTTTGGCACCAGGACGCCGTCGACGAAGAGCGCAGAACCGATACCGGTGCCGAAGGTCAACACGACCACGACACCAGAGACATCTCGGCCCGTCCCCCACCGCATCTCGGCGAGCCCGGCGGCATCGGCGTCGTTGACCATCGCCACGTCGACGCCACACGCCTCGGTGAACACGGCATCAGCGTCGACGCCCACCCAGCTCGAGTCGATGTTCGCCGCCGAATGGACGAGGCCGTGACGCACGATGCCAGGGAAGCCGACCCCGATCGATCCGGTCCAGCCGTGGCTGCTGACGAGCTCGGCGGCCACTGCGGCCATCGCCGGCGGGGTGGCCGGCTTCGGTGTGGCGATGCGAAAGCGCTCAGAGGCCAGCTCCCCAGTCGCGAGATCGACGATCGCAGCCTTCATGCCCGACCCGCCGATGTCGACACCGAATCCGAGGCGGTCGGTCACGGTCGCTGCTGGCGGGCTTCGGACCAGCTGAGACCCTGCTCGAGATTGGGTTCGCGCGGCAGCCCGAGAACGAACTCGCCCACGATGTTGCGTTGTACGGCGAAGGTGCCGCCGCCGAGCGTCAGTGCTGGGCTGAAGAGGTACCCGTAGTGCCAGACCGGTTCGACGTCGGCGAACTCGCCCGACCCGAGCTTGTTCTCGGTCGGACCGTTCTTCGATCCCGCACCGATGGCGCCGACCGGTCCCGACCCGGTGAGCATCCCGCTGGCACCGGCGACCGCCTTGGCCAGCGCCATCACGTGCTGGCCGTGCTCGTCGGCCATGATCTTCTGAATCGACGCTTCGGGTCCGGGGGTCTTGCCCTTGAGGCGTGCGCTCAGGCTTCGCATCCGGTTGAGGTGCAGCAGCTTGGCCTCGATGTGCAGCTTGGCTGCCTGGTCGCGCAGTACCGGATCGGTGACGCCACCGCTATGGCGGATCAGGTCGATCAGGTCGTCAGCCGACGGGCCGACTCCCCACAACGATCCCGCCGACGACAGCGACACCCGCTCGTTCGACAGCGTGACCTTGGCGAGGCGCCACCCGTCGCCTTCCTCGCCGACGCGCAGCGATACCGGGATGCGCACGTTGTCGAAGAACACCTGGTTGAACGAATGGGCCGTGGTCATGTCGACAATCGGACTCATCGAGATGCCGGGCAGATCCATCGGGCAGATGAAATAGGAGATGCCCTTGTGCTTGGGCTGATCGGGATCGGTGCGGGCGATCAGGATGCCGAACTGGGAATGGTGCGCCCCACTCGACCAGATCTTCGAGCCGTTGACGACGTACTCGTCGCCATCTCTCACGGCTCTGGTGGCGAGGTTGGCGAGGTCGGACCCGGCATCGGGTTCGGAGAACAGCTGGCTCCAGATCTCCTCCCCACTGAAGATCTTCGGCAGGTAGCGCTGATGCTGTTCGGGGGTCCCGGCGAGAAAGATCGTCGGTGCCGCCCAGCCGATGCCGATGTGGTTGCCGGGTCGGCTGATCCCGGCTCGCGCCAGCTCGTCGTCGATGACCAGTTGGTCGATCGGGTCGGCTTCGAGCCCCCACGGCTTGGGCCAGTGGGGCACGACGTAGCCGGCCTCGGCGAGTTGACGGCTGGTGGGGTTCGGATTGTCGGCCACCCAGTCGCGCACGAGGCGGCGGGTCGGGTGATCGTCGGGCGGCAAGTCGAAGTCCATCGTCGCCGAGTCTTGCCGCTGGGCGCTGCCCCCTCAGACTCGTGACCCGCCCCCACACCCCGAAACTTGCGCACGAGCCGGTCGCGGGCGGGCAATTCCGCGCACGATTTGCCGTGGCGGGCGACACCGAACCGAACTGTGCGCAGATTCGCCCGCGGGTGACACCCACGTGCGCATTTTTCGGTACTGGCGCCCCTACTGCGGGGCTGGCGCCCGCTTGGCCGACGCCTTCTTCTCGGCCGACGCCTTCTTCTTGGCCGGCCCCTTCTTCTTGGCCGGCGCCTTCTTCTTCGCCGACGCCTTCTTCGTGGCTGGCGCTTTCTTCTTTGCCGGTGCCCGCTTCGCTGCGGCCGTCTTCTTGGCTGTCGACGTGCTGGCGGTTCCGCGACGCATGGCCGGCGGCGGCTGCGCTTCGAACCACTCGGCGCCGGTTGCTTCGAACAGCACGGCGATCTCGTCGATGTGCAGGTCGACGAGATCCCACAGATCGGGCACCAGCTCGCGGTCGGCGATCAGCCCGAAGTCGAGCCGGTCGAGGTAGCTGTGCACGGTGATGTTCAGCCCCATGTCGTCGGCGATCGTCGACACCGGGATGTAGTTGGTCATCTTCGCCCCAGCGAAGTACAAGGCGTTGCGTGGGCCGGGAACGTTCGACACGACGACGTTCACCGGCAGGTTCATCCGGTCGGCGAGACGAAGACGCGACTGCAACCGCATCGCCGCGGTGGCCGCCAGCGGGGGTGCAACCTGCGCGAGTTCGGCGATGTCCTCGGCGGGCAGCACGTCCATCTGCAGCTTGGCTTCCTGCATCGCCTCGTGACAGAGCCGCAACCGGTCGAGCGGGTCGTCACAGTTCGTGGGCAGGTCGGCAATGATCCCGCCGACGCGGTTGGTCCACGGGTCCTCCTCCTCGCCGGTACGGATCGACACCGGCACCATCGCCCGAAGCGGCGCCTCGGGCAGTGCGTCGTGGCGGAGCAGGTACTCGCGCAGCGCCCCGGTACAGATCGCCATCACGATGTCGTTGACGGTGCAACCGCTCGCGTCCTTCAGCGCCTTGATGTTGCCGAGGTCGGTCGATCGCATCGCGAACCGACGATGCGGGGTGACCGCGCGGTTGAACGGCGTGGGCGGTGCCGGCGACAGCGGAATCCGCACCCGCTGCACCGGCTCCGGTGTGTCGACCGCACCGCCGATCGCCACCGACTTCAGGGCGTCGCGCGCCTGGGCCGCCACCGCGGACACACTGTCGACGCCGGCCGCCTCGGCGAGGTTGCGCAGCATCCGCAGCGACAGCCGCATGCCCTTGACGGGATTGGCCGCCAGGTGACGCATGGTTCGCTCGAGCAGTTCGCGATCGGAGGGGACCTCTTCGCCGACCCAGTCGACGTGCTCGGGCATCGGTGTGTCGGGCGTCGGATCGGTGAGCATGCCGAGCAGCAGCACACCAGAGGCTCCGTCGATGGTGGCGTGATGGGTCTTGGTCAGCATCGCCCATCGACCATCGGCCAGCCCTTCGATGACGTAGGCCTCCCAGAGCGGGCGGCTGCGATCCATCTTGCGACCGACGATGCGCGCAACCTGCTCGGCCAACTGGTCGGCGCCGCCGGGAGGCGCGAGTCCCAGGTGGCGGACATGGAAGTTGAGGTCGAAGTCCGGGTCGTCGATCCAGTACGGATGATCGAGCTTGAACGGAACCTCGACGAGCCGGCGGCGCATCGGCTCGAGCCGTCCGAGCAACGCGTCGAAGCGTTCGTAGGCCGCCTGATAGGGGTCGAAGTCGCCGTCCGGTCGCTCGTAGATCGCCAAGCCGTTCACGTGACCGTACGTGTTGGGCGTTTCCATGTAGAGGAAACTTGCGTCGAGACCGGACAGTTGTTTCACGTCACGCAGTCTCGCGCTGACGCTGCTCGAAAGACACCCCCGGGACGACATCGCCGCTCGACGCGCCGCCGGTGTACCGTCTCGTCCATGGTGCCGAGTCCCCAGCACTCATGGTTCCCAGTGCCCTGGGCAGGGGGAACCAGGAGAGACGGCAGACGGCATGGGTGAGTTGCAGTACGACGAGTGGATGAGCGAGAGCGACTCGGTGCTGTGGCACATCGAACGTGATCCGCTGCTGCGGTCCACGATCACGAGTGTGTGGTTCCTCGACTCGGCGCCCGACCACGCTCGAATGGACGCAGTCGTCGACCGGATCGTCGCGAAGATTCCCCGCCTCCACCAACGCGTCGTCGACGAGCAACCGGGTGTTGCCCCGCCACGATGGGCCGACGATCCGCACGTCGACGTCGACTACCACTACAGCTGGGCTCGACTCCCCGGCCGGCGAGTGAGTCGCCGCGACGTCTTGGATCACGCGCAACGCCTGGCCGCCCGCGCCTTCGACAAGGACCGCCCCCTCTGGGAACTGGTGGTGGTCGAGGGCCTCCCCGGCAAGCGAGCCGCGTTCATCATGAAGGTGCACCACGCCATCGCCGACGGCCTCGGCATGGTGCAATTGCTCTCACACATGGTCGACCTCGAGCGAGACGCCGAGCCGACAGCGCCCGCCGACGCCACACCCGTCGCGCCCGAGATCGCCGAACGGCTCCGCATCGAAGCGCCCGTGTGGGCGATACCCGGGGCGCGATCGCTCGCCCACCGAATCGCGTCCGAAGCCAAGACCGGCGCCCGCCTCGGCAAGGCATCGCTCAAGACCGCGACCGATCTCCTCCGTGACCCGCGCGGCACCATCGAACAACTGGGCCGCACCACCGGGTCGATCGCCCGCGTCGTCAAACCGGCCACCGCACCGCTGAGCACCGTGATGCACGACCGGTCGATCAACACACACTTCGAGGCGGTGTCGGTTCCGTTCACCGCCTTCAAGGCCGCCGCCCGGGCCGCCGACGGCACCCTCAACGACGTGTTCGTGGCCGTCACCCTCGACGCACTCAAGCGATTCCACGACGCAGCCGGCCGGCCCTGTCGCGAGGTTCGGATGAACATGCCGATCAGCGTCCGTGGCGGCGATGCGGCGAACCACTTCGACAATCAGTTCGTGCCCGCTCGCATGGTGCTGCCACTCAGCGAGGCCGAGCCCGGGGAACGCATCGGTGAGGTCAAGGAGCTGCTGCGCGCCGCCCGCGCCGAACCTGCGCTGCCCCACGTGAACGACATCTCCGGCGTGATCGCCCGCTTCGGACCGAGCGCTGCGGTGTCGATCCTCGGCGCCATGCTCAAAGGCGTCGACATCACCACCTCGAACGTCCCCGGCCCGCCGTTTCCCGTCTTCATGGCCGGCTCGCGCGTCGAGGAGTTCTACGCGTTCGGTCCGCTCGCCGGCGCGGCGATCAACATCACCCTGTTCAGCTATGACGGCACCGTCCATCTCGGAGTGAACAGCGACCGCGCTGCGGTCGGAGACCACGAGCTGTTCGCCCGATGCTTGCGGGCCTCCATCGATGACGCCGTCACGGTGGGCCAACCGGCGTGACGCTGCGCGAGCGGGTCCTGCCACCCGACCCTCGTCGGGTCGGCAGCGAGCCGGACTACCGATTCACGCTCGCCAACGAGCGCACCTTTCTCGCCTGGATCCGCACCGCGCTCGCGCTCGCCGCCGGCGGTCTCGCCGCGGTCAGCCTGCTCGACGAAGTCGCGCTCGGCGAGACGCTCGGCATCTTGCTGCTCGCGCTCAGCTTTCTCACCGCAGCGAGCGCCTATCGCCGCTGGGCGCTCAACGAACGGGCCATGCGACTGAACGAGCCGATGCCGAAGTCGCGGCTGCCGATGATGATGGCGATCGGCACCGCGGTCGTGGCGGTGGTGGCGGCGGTGATCCTCGTGGTCGACCGCGCATGAGCAACCCTCGGCCGGTCGAGGTCTTCGACGTCGGCCTGCAGCATGAACGAACCTCGCTTGCGTGGGAACGCACGGCGATCTCGATGATGGTCGCAGGGCTGGTGCTGAGCCGGTTCGCCGCCACCGAGGCGTTCTGGGTGCTCGCCGCCGGCGGCATGGTGCAGGTGGTGTTCGGCGCCGCGCTCCTCGTTTGGTCGGGGGTCCACTACGAGGAACTGCACGGCACACTCCGGCGAGGCATCGATGTGGTGCACCCGTCGGCAACCCACTGGGTCGGGCTCGCAACCATCGCCGGGACGGGCGCCGGCCTCGTCGCCGCCATCACCGTCACGGTCACGCGCCGATGAGGTCCGCACCAAAGCACGGATGCGCGAGCGGCGAACGGTGCTCGGTCGGTAGCCTCTCCTGACATGACCGCCTCCCCCGACCAGCCACGACGCCTCGGCGTCGGCTTGGCGCTCGGAGCCGTGCTCGCAGCAGCGGCCGTCGGCGCCGTGCTCACCGCGGACGATTCGAGCGCCGAGTCCGTCGCCGTCGCGGCAGGCAGCGTCACCGACGAGCCGGTCGCCGACGATGCTGCGATCAGCCCGGTCGGCCTGGCTCTCCCCGATCTCGAGGGCGACCTCGGCCAGAACGAAGCAGAGCCCGAGGAAGAGATCGAGCCCGAGCGCGCCGATGGCGGCTGCACGATCGGAGCCCTGTCGATCCGCCTCGGTTCCGAAGGCGACGGCGTCGCATGCCTCCAGCAGGCGCTCGCCGACGAGGACTTCTACGGCGGAGCGATCGACGGCGACTTCGACGACGCGACACTCGCCGCAGTGGTGGCATACCAGGAGGACGCCGATCTGTTCGTCGACGGTGTCGTCGGACGCGAGAGCGCGTTGCAGCTCGAGATCTGGCCCGACGAGGAGTCGTTTGTCGTGCGCACCCCTCCTCCGCCCGAAGGAGCGATGGACTCGATGGGGTATCGGCTCTCGCCGGTGGCGAGCACCGGCGCCGATGCCCCTCCCCTGCCCGACAACTCCGGCAACGGCCGTCGGGTGGTCTACGACCGCGCCGGCCAGCGAGCCTGGGCGGTCGGCAACGACGGCCAGATCATTCGGTCGTGGCTCGTCACCGGCAGCCAGTACAGCAACGAGATGCCCGGCACCCACACCGTGTACAGCCGCTCGGAGATGTCGACGGCCTGGAACGGTCAGGCGTGGCTGCCTCAGATGATCCGCTACCAGCGCACCGAGATCGGCCACATCGGATTCCATGCGATTCCGCTGCACGTCGACGACAACTCGCCCTATCAGGGAACCGAAGAACTCGGCACCCGACTGTCGGGTGGCTGCCAGCGACAGCACAATCTCGACGCGGCATTCATGTGGGCGTTCGCCGACGTCGGCACCACCGTCGTCGTCACCTGATCGGGTCGGCCGACCTCGGCGGCCTTGGCGCTACAGCCGGGCGTGCAAGCGAACGGCCTGCTCGGCGGCCTTGGCCCGGATCTCGTCCGCGTCGACCAGCGTCGCTCGGCCGTCGCGAAGCGCTGCTCGCTCGTCGATGTCGACATCGATCGCCCGGATCGTCGGTGTGTACGCCAGGTGCCACGGTTCCATCGACCCGTACGACCACGTGACCCGGTCGGCGCGAGCTTCGGGGACGAGGGCCCAACCCGATTCCAACCACGACCATGCGGTGTCCGGGCTGAACGTGACGTCATCGGCGCGCCCCGCAACGAATGCCAGCTGGAACTCGGCGAGCATGTCGGCGCCGATGCCATCGGTGCCGAGTGCCACGGGATTGGCGAATCGAACCGGTCGGGCGTAGCCGACCGAGTTGTTCATGTTCGACCGAGGGTTGTGCACGATGGTGCCGGCGAGGCCGTGGTCGTCGGGCAGATGCACCCCGTGAATCAGCAGCCACTCGTCGGTGGCGAGGCCGGTCAGGCGGTCGACGGCTCCGGCATCGTCGGGTCCCTCAGCGACGTGGATGTGCACGCCGACGCCGTGGCGAGCGGCCAACTCGGCGGCCGCCGTGAGCGTCTCGTCGGAGCAGGTGAAGGCGGCGTGGACACCGACCATCCCGCGTCCGCCCTCGCGTAGGAATCGGTCGTTCTCCTCCAACCCCATGCGTGCGCCGTCGGCTCCGTGGCGGTCGGTGACGCCGTAGCTGGCGACCACCCGGACACCGACCTCGGCACAGGCATCGGCGATGACGCTCAGCGATCCTTCGATGGCGTTCGGCGACTCGTGGTGATCGACGATGGCCGTGCAGCCGGCTTCGAGCGCCTCGAGCGCTCCGAGCTTCGCCGACCACTCGAGCATCTCGAGGTCGAGGGCGGTGTCGAGGCGCCACCAGATCTGCTCGAGCACCGACAGGAAGGTCGTGGGCGTCGCGGGCGGTGGGGGCATGCCGCGGGCGAGCGCCGAGTACAGGTGGTGGTGGGCGCACACCAGCCCTGGGGTGACCTCAGCTGACATGTTGGACGCCGGAGTCGGCACTCACTGTCGACCGTTCAGTGATGACGGCCCGAGCGCGCCGCCTTCTTCTCGGCCTTGCGAGCCTTCTTGGCCTTGGAGGTGGCGTACCACTGCCAACCTGCGGTGATCACGAATGCACCGACGACCGAACCGATCAGGCCGCTCGGGGCGAGGTCGATGCCGTCGCCCGAGATGAGACTGAAGATGAGACCGCCGACGAACGAGCCTGCGAGGCCGGCGATGAGCGCCATCGTCCAGTCGGTCCGCTCGCCGTCGCGCCGCAGGATGAACTGGGCGAACCAGCCGATCATCATGCCGAACGAGATGATTGCAAGAATGAGCACGATCGCACGCTAGCGCCTTGGGTACATTCGCCAGCAGGACCATCTCGTCGATGGCCACCAACAGAACTGAGGACATCATGATCAGAGGCCTACTGGCAGCGCTCGTCGTCTTCCTGGTCGCCACCTTCCCGGCGACGTGGTTGCTCATGCTCTTTCTCGGCAACCTCGGCGTTGCCATCGGCTACTGGGGGACGCTGCCGCTCGGCATCCTCGTGTCGGTGCTGCTCGGCTCCGCCACGGCGCCGACATTCGTCGTCAGAGACTGACATCGACTGGCCCACGGCCATCCGACTCGACCTGGCGTCAGCTGCTGATGCGTCGGCTCACCCTGACCTCGGGCGCCTCGTGATGCTCGGGCATCGCCTCGCCGTCGGGGTGACCCTCGACGTAGTCGGCGTAGGCGTTCGATCCCCACCATGCGGTGACACCGTGCAGGAGCACGCTGAGCCCGACGGTGAACAACGCGACGTCGACGATCGTGTCCGCCCCACTGAGATCGCTCTCCCCCGCCACCGCGAGCGCGAGCAGCAGCGTCGCCAGACCTCTCGGCCCGAACCATCCGAGGTACAGCAACGACCCGCGGGAGAGGTGTGAGCCGATCTGTGACAGCCACACCGGCACGATTCGCAGGACCGTCAGGCTCAGCACGGCGTACAGCACCGTGGTCCAGTTGAGATCGGGCAGGGTCGGCCCGAGCAGGAGGCCGAACACCAAGAAGCTGAGCATCGTCAGCAGATCGCCGACGGTCTCGCTGAACGTGTGCAGCTCGCGTCCGACCGACACCACCGAACGGCCTTCGCTTCGCAGCTGATCACCCGACAGCCGACCGAACACGAAGCCCGCCACCCAGGCAGCGATGAAGCCGGATCCGCCGGGTGGTGTGGCCAACGTGTAGGCGAGAGCGGCCATGCCGACCACGGCGATCTGGGCCCACTGGCCCTCGACCATCTCGTGGGCGATCGCCCACCGCAGCGCGCTCATGCCGGTGTAGCCGACCAACGTGCCGACGGCGACGGCGATGCCGACCTGCAACAGCAGCTCGACCACCAGCTCACCGGCTGGTAGCTCGCCTTCGGCGACCTTCGCGGTCTCGAGGAACACGACGAACAGCGGAAGGGCAACTCCGTCGTTGAGTCCACTCTCGATGTTCAACGCCTGACGGATTCGAGTGGGGACCCGCTCGTTCGACACGACTGCTTTGCCGAGCGCCGCGTCGGTGGGCGCCAGCATCGTGGCGAGCACCGCTGCCTCCCAGATCGCGAGGTCGGTGAGAACCAGGAGCCCGGTCGCGGCACCGGCGACCACGGTCAGCGGGAAGCCGACGCCGAGCAACCGGGCCGGGATCACGTCGTCGCGCCACTTGGCCGAGTTGATCGCGCAGGCGTCGGTGAACAGCACGATCACCAACGTCATCGTGATCAGCAGCGCAATGAAGTCCTCCTCGCCGATCAGCCCGTTGAGGTCGACGATGTCGAGCACCTCCGGCCCGACGAGCAGTCCCACGGTGGCGAACACGAGGGTGCCGCTGATCGCAGATCGGCTCAGCCGCCCGGAGACGAGCGCGTAGATCAGGATGCTCGCAGCGATGATCGCTTGGGTGTACTCCATCGGCTTTCGTCTCTGGTCGTCGTCGGCGGTGCGGTGCGGTGCGGTGCGGTGCGCCGACGGTAGCGCCCCAGAGCGGTCGGGTCGCTCCTTCGGGTATCGCCGCCCCGCCGACTAGGGTGCGCTGCCGTGGCGAAGGGCGAACCAGGCGAGGGGAGAACCAAGCGCCGCGAAATGCGGGGCGTCTCACTGGCGACCCGGCTGGCGGGCGCCACCGTCATCGTCAGTTTCGCTGCGCTCGGCGCCGCCACCGTCGTCGGCATCAACTCGGGCCTGAACCTCGGGCGGGAGATCTACGAGGACCGCCTCGTGTCGTTGAACAACTCCGGCGAGTCGGGGATGACAGCGGCGATCAATTCGGCTGCGTCGGCCTCCGACGCGCTCGCATTGAGTCCCTCAACGGCTGCGGCCGTCGAAGCATTCGACGACGCGACCATCGAGCTCCAGGCACCGGACGACTTCGATGTGATCGCCGAACGCCGGCGACTCGTTGACGACTACAGCGACATCTATGCCGACGTGTTCGAATTGGCGCCGGATGAACTCTCGGCGCAGAGCCTCGCGCCGAGAGCCCCCGAGGCCGTCTACCTCCAGACGCAGTACTCCATCGTGCCCGACGCCGAACGCGTCGCCGTCGTCGACGATGCCGAGGACGGATCGACCTGGAGCGCGGTACACGCCGACGTCCATCCCAGTTTTCGACGCGTGGTCGACGAGCTGCAGCTCACCGACCTCTACCTGATCGAGCCGGTCGACGAGCGCATCGTCTACTCGGTCGAGAAGGGCATCGACCTCGGTACCAGCCTGAGGTCGGGCCCGTTCAGTGGATCCGTGCTCGCCAACACGGTGTCTGAGGTGTTCGAGGACCCCGGCGCCGGCTCGGTGATCAGCGATCTGGCGTTCTACGATCCCGTTCCCGGCACACCCGTCGGCGTCTACGCGAGCCCAGTCTTCGACAACGGCGATCTGGTGGGCGTGCTCGCACTCCTGTACGACGGCCCGGTACTCACCCAGGTCGCCACGAACGACCAGGACTGGGACGCCGCCGGCTTCGATGACAGCTCCGATCTCTACTTCGTCGGTGACGACGGCACCGTTCGGACCGATCCCCGTACCTACCTCGAGGATCCCGTCGGATTTCTCGACGCGAGCGAAGCCAGCGGGGCGATCACCCCGGACCAACGCGTGGCCATCGAGGCCCGCGGAACGACGGTGCTCGAGCTCCGGGCGACCGATGCGACCCTCGCTGCGGTCGGCAGCGGCGCGGGCCCCGTGGACAGCCGCGAAGCGATCGACGGCACCGAGGTGTTCGCCAACGTGACGCGCTTCGACACACCGACGTCCGACATCGGTGAGCAGCTCGACTGGTTGGTCGTCGCCGAGATCGACGTCGAGGAGGCCGAGGCATCGATTCTCGACTTCCGCAATCTGCTCGTCGTCGGTACCGCCGTGTTCTTGATCATCACTGCGTTCCTCGCGGTGGCGTGGGCGAACCGCACGATGGCGCCCGTTCGTGCGATCAGCGACCGGTTGGGAGACCCTGACCGAGACGACGGCCCCCTCGAGCTGCCAGATTCGAGCCCACTCGAGTTCCACTACCTCGCCGCCAGCTTCGAACAGATGACCGCATTGCTCCGACGGCAACACAGCCGACTCGCCATCGCCCGCGAGGAGCGGTTGGAACTGATGCAACAGATGTTGCCACCCGCCGTCGCCGAGCGGGTCGCGTCCGGCGACCTCGATGAACTCGACCACATCGCCCAGAGCTCGGTGGCCGTCGTCGTGATCCTCGGACTCGGCGAATTGGTACACCGCGAAGGCGTTGCCGGCAGCGCCATCGTCGAGGCGCTCCACTCAGAACTCGACGGCCTCGCCGAACAGCACGGACTCGACCGGATCAAGGTCGTCGGCGACGCCTACTTCGCCTCCTGCGGCCACGACCGACCGTACATCGACCATGCACCGAGAGTCGTCATGTTCGCCACCGATGCTCGCGATGCAGTCGAAGAGTTCGGCCGACGCACCGAGGCCGGACTCGACACCGCGATCGGCATTCACACCGGGCCGGTCACGATCGGCATGGTCGGTGAAGATCGCATGATCTTCGACGTCTGGGGCGACACGGTCAGCTACGCCCACCTGCTCGCCCGTCGCGCCGAGCACAACACGATTCTCGTCTCGGACCGCACCCACGACATGCTCCCCGATGAGCTCGTGACCGAGCAGGTTGCAGCGGCTGAGGACACGACCTGGTCGGTTCCACTCACCACGGTCGGAGGTGTCGGATGATCAGCGGCGAACTGATCTGGACCGTGGTGGTCATCCTCATCGTGCCGGCGGCGGTCATCGCTGCGTCCGAATTCGAAGAACGTCTCCGTCAACGACAGTCTCCGGTTCGTCGTCCGGTCTCGACGCTGCGCACCTGGGGCATGCCGCTGTTCGGCATCTGGGCGATTCTGGTGCCGGTCCTCGGACGAGACACCGATGGACCACTCGTGACCATCGTCGCCACTGGCCTGTTGCTCAGCCTGGCGGCGGCCGCCCTCCAGTTGCTGAGCATCGTCGTCGACTACTTGCGCACGAGGCCACGGGCCGACGGCCGGGGGCCGATACCCCAGCTCCTCCTTGCACTCCCACGGATCCTCCTGCTCCTCTTCGCCGGCTATCTGCTGATCGGCGGTGTCTGGGGCGTCAACCTCTCCGCCGTGCTCACCGCCCTCGGCGTGACCTCGCTCGTGGTCTCGTTCGCTCTCCAGGACACGCTGAGCGGGCTGGCCTCGGGCTTCCTCCTCGTCAGCGATCAACCCTTCCAGCCAGGCGACTGGATCGAGCTGGGCGACACCGAGGGCCTGGTCCTCGACCTCAACTGGCGAACCACTCGGGTCAAGACCCGCAACGGCGACTTGATCGTCATTCCGAACAGCGAGCTCGCGAATGCGAGCATCGTCAACTTCTCGACGCCGTCTCCGACGCATCGGATCGTGTTCCCGGTTCAGGTGGCGTTCGTCAATCCGCCGACCACCGCAAAGAACATGCTGCTCGATGCGGCCGCGTCGACACCGGGCGTTCTCGAGGACCCGGCACCTCAAGTGCTCGTCGTGCAGACCGACGACCCCCTGATGGGCTACGAAGTTCACGTCTGGGTCGACGACTACTCCGTGGTGCCCAGGGTCACGAGCGATCTGGCTGCGCTGATCTGGTACCAGTCCGAGCGCCAAGGTGTCCCCCTCCCCAGCCCGGCCCAGGACCTGTTCCTGCATCAGGCAGATGCCGCAGCACCACCGCCAGGGCCCGCCGAGCTCCGCGCCGGATTGGAGCAGTCACCGCTGTTCAGCATGCTCGACGACGACGAGATGGATCGACTCGTCGGCGGCTCACACAAGGTGCGGTACTCCGCTGGCGAGCTGATGACGTCGTCGGGTTCCGACGACCGTGACCTGATGGTGATCACGGAGGGTCGGGCGCTGCTGATCCTGATCGAACCCGGCTTCGACGAACGGGTGGCCGGCGAAGTCTCCGTCGGCGAGACGATCGGCGTCTTCGAGGGGTCGCGCCTCGAAGGACGTGTTGTCGCCGTCCGCGCGGTCACGGACTGCGAGGTCGTCATCGTCGACAGTGCCGTCTCCGGTCAGGTCGGAAGCCGCAATGCGGGTCTCGCGACGGCGCTCAACCGGCTGGCTGCCATCCGTGCGCGACGGGTCGATCGTCTGATCAGCACTCGGGCCACGCCGGCCGAGGGCCCGGCCGCCGACCGTGAGGTGGAGACGTGAGCGACCTGATCGATCAGTCGACGCTCGACGCCGACCTCCAGGTGATTCGAGAGCGGTCCGCGTCACTGCCGTGGTATCGACGCCCACGCAAACTGCGCCGACAGGTGACCGCCATGCTGGCCCTGACCGCCCTGACCGCAATCGTGCTCTTCGGTGGACTGAGCTACTACGCGTCGGACGGCCTCCTGCGTCAGGGAGCGAACGATCAGCTGAGCAGCGTGGCCGAGTCGCGCTCCATCCGCATCGAAGCTGGTACGAGTCGACTGTTGTCACAGGTCGCCGTGCTCGCTGCGGACCTGGGCATCGTGAATGCGCTGAACGAATTCGAGGCGGCCTACGACGAACTCGACGAATCGATCACGCCACCGCAACAGCTCACGCTCGATCAGTTCTACGACGAGCGAGTGGTCGAGCCGATCAACTCCGCGGGCCTCGCCACCATCGACACCGACGATCTCCAGCCCACCACCGACGCGGGACGGTGGGTGCAGTACTACCACGTCGTGCCCGACACCGGCACCGACCCGTCGTCGTACGGGGCGACCATGGAAGCGAACAATCCGTTCCTGAGGTCGATGGTCGACGCGATCGGCGTCTCCGACATCTTGCTGATCTCGGCCAGCAACGTCGGCGACGTCGTCTACACCTCCGAGAAGGACATCGATCTCGGTACCAACCTCGTCAACGGCGCGTTCGCCGACTCCGTACTCGGCCGTCTCTTCAACGACGACCTCGGGCGTGTGCGCTCCGGGCGTGGAGTGTTGAGCGACTTCGAGATCTACCTCCCAGGCGGCGGTGATCCGGCATTGTTCGCTGCGGCTGCCGTGCGTGACGGCACCGAGATCATCGGCGCAGTCGCCATCAAGGTTCCCGTCGAAGGGATCAATGCGATCACCACCGAGCGGATGAACTGGGACCGGATGGGTCTCGACGGCGGCGAGAGCTACGTGGTCTCCGACGAGCTGATCCTGCAGAGCGCGAGCCGGGAATGGATCGAGGATCCCGAGAGCTATCTCGAAGCCGTCCAGGACCCCGAGGAACGCCGCTTGATCGAGATCTTCGGGACTCCCGTCGGGATCCAGACCGTCGACACCGAGGCCGTGCGGGAGGCCTTCCTCGGCGAGCAGTTCTCCGGACGCACCAAGAACTACCTGGGACAGGACACCTACACGTCGTCGACGTTGATCGATGTGCCCGGCGCCGACTGGGTCGCCGTCACCGATGTACCCGTGGAACGAGCCCGGCAGCCCGTGAACGACTTCCTTCGACAGATGCTGATCGTGGGGCTGATCGTCATCCCGCTCGCCGCGCTGATCGGTTTCTGGATCGCCCGGCTGCTGTCGCGACCGATCATCCCGTCGGTCGCCGCGGCCCGCTCCGTGGCCGACGGCGAGCGGCATCTCGACCTGCCACCACTCGGCAACGACGAGTTCGGCGATCTCGGCCGCCGCCTCACCCGGATGGCGGCCGCGCTCGAGATGCAGGAGTCGGCGCTGTCGGACGAGTTCGAACGCAAACGCCAGATGATGCTGTCGGTGTTGCCCCCGCACCTGGTCGGCGACGACGGCGCTGTTGCCGGAACCGGGAACGAAATCGACATCGCAACAGCGATCTCGATCACCATCGACAGCGACGAGCTCGATTTGGACCCTGACGAACTCAGCGAGCTTCTCGCGAGCTTGTCCAGCATCTCCAACCGGCTCGTCGACGACCACGGTCTCGAGCGCATCCGTGTTGCAGCAGATCGCGGCCTCTTCGTCGCTGGCGTCGGAGTCGAAGACGTGGGCGCCCGGACCGCCGTCGACTTCGTGCGGGACGTGTCGACCGAACTGGACGCGCTCGCCGAAGGGGCAGGTCTGTCTGCGCCGATCCACGTCGGGATCTCCACAGGAGCTGTGGCCACCGGCGTACTCAGCAGCGGGAGCCTGACGTTCGGCGCGTGGGGCGAGCCGGTTCGCCGAGCATTGGCGATCGGGGCCATGTCGTCGCCCGGCCAAGTGCTCTTCGATGCAACGACCTACGACCAGTTGAACGGGTCGGACGAGCTCACACCCGTCGACGGTCTCATCGACCTCGATGGTGAGCCGATGGTGGTCTATTCGCTGGTCGTCTCGGCTCCGACCTCCGGCACCTGACCTGGCACCGATCGCCCGGCGATGCGGACGCCGCGAGGCGACTCCGACCCGGCGGCGATGACTCGGCCGCCGTTCGGCCGGCGCTCAGCCCAGCAGCTTTGCCTTCGCGGCAGCGAACTCCTCGTCGGTCAGCACACCGGCTGCCTTGAGATCAGCGAGCTGGCTCAGTTGAGCCATGAGATCGCCCTCAGCTGCAGCTGCAGGAGCCGCAGCAGCTGCAGGAGCCGCAGCAGCTGCGGGAGCCGCCTGCTGCGCCTTCATCGCTTCCATGTCGGCCTGCATCTGCGCGACCTGGGCCTGCGATTCGAAGGCCGCGTTCTGCGCTGCCTGCTGTTCTGCAGCGGCCTGCTGCTTGTTGGCCTGACGGTTGGACGACGCACCGACCACAGCCGATGCGGTTCCGGCGACCACGGCGGTACGAGCCATGGTGCCAACGAGTCCTGGGCGTCCTCTGCGACGTCTCATCATGGTGATCTCCTTCTTCGAGTGTTGCGAATGAGTGGGTGTGGGTGACCGGCGACGGGGAGGTCGTCAGTCCTCGAGTTCGGCGAGTGCTTCGAGCACCTCGTCGACGACGACGCGTGGCACGCGGAAGTTGGTGACCATCTGTCCGTTCGACTCGACGATGGCGTCAGCGAAGGGTTTGGCCCAGGTGTTCTCGAACACGAGCATCGCGGCGGAACTGTCGTCGGCGAGGCCGGCGGCGATCTCGTCGATGTCCTCGTCGGAGATCAGCGAGTCGAGTTGGTCCATCAGCGCCGTCAAGCGCGTTGCATCGGGGCTCGAGCCGACTTCCTCGAACTCGGCGAACGTGATCGTGCCATCGGCTTCTTTGCTGATGAACAGTCCGTCGATCAGGGCAATCGTGTCATTTTCGACGAGTCGTTCGAGCTCGGGGATGATCTGGCCGTTGAAGTCATTGCCAGGGAAGGCGACGACGAGTACTTCGATGGGGCCGAGGGCCATGGATACCTCCTGGAGTGATGCAGACGTGCAGAACGTACAGCAATTGCAACGCGGCGCTGCACTCGGCTCCCCTGATTCTGGTGGGTGGTTGCAAGTCGCGGCTGCGCCAGCAACACTTGTCACGTTCGGCGCAAGGAAGCGCCGACGGAACGAAAGGCAACACCTTGCTACTTGCAGCTGAATTCGGAACCGGCCAGGTCTTCTGGTCGATTCTCTGGTTCTTCCTCTTCTTCGTGTGGATCCTCATGATCTTCATGATTTTCGGCGACATCATCCGCAGCGACGACATGGGCGGATGGGCCAAGGCCCTCTGGTCGATCTTCATCATCTTCTTGCCGTTCCTCGGCATCTTCGCCTACCTGATCATCCGCGGCGGCTCGATGGGCGAACGTCAGATGAAGGCGGCTCAGAAACAGGAAGCCGCCATGCAGGACTACATCCGCACCACTGCGAGCACGGGCAGCGCTGCCGACGAGCTCGCCAAGCTGGCCGACCTCCACACCCAGGGCAAGCTCGACGACGCCGAGTACGCAGCCGCCAAGGCAAAGATCGTCAACTGATCATCAGGTTCGTCTGAGTCAGACGAGTCTCACAACGGCGTCATGTCGAGGCCCTCGGGTCCGACATGGCGCCGTTGTCGCGTCCCGGCACTTCAGCGATGGGCGAACGAACCGGATGCGGCCACGTCGCTCACCGCTTCGGGATCATCGTCGGCGACGAGGCCCTGCTCCTCGGCGACCGCGTCACCGAACAACAGCGTGACACCCACCGCTGCCAGCGGCACGATCAGTGCGTTCACCACCGAGATCAGCGCAGAGAACAGCCACAGCGGGATGCCGGCCGCCACCACGAGCAGGAGCAAGCCGGTCACCAGCGCCGAGACACCGACCAGCAGGTTGAACAACCCGACCAGGAGCGCGGTGTGCCACCAGCGGCCCTGCACCAGTGCGGCGCTGCGCCGAAGCGCTCCGCGGCCGTCACAGTCCTCGGTCACCACAGCCTGCGCGAGGAACTGGAACCGAACGAGCAACCACAACGCCACGGGAATGCCGATCACGCTGAGCAGCAGTACCGCGATGATCAGGTACGACCACAGGAACCCGACCGTCAGGTCGCGGCGGTGCGACCACGCAACACGTACCGCGGCCGGGCCACTCGCGTCGACGGCCTCGTCGCCGAGCAGTTCGTAGTACGCGGCGACCATCGCATTGACGGCGACGAAGGCCATCACGTTCGCCAGACTCCCCACGAGCACGGCGAACACGAAGCTCGTCCCGCTCGCGGTGCCACTCAGCTGGGTGAGTTGGCGCACCAGTGGCAGCGCCTGGAGCAGTGCGGCGAAGAGCCCGACGACGACCGCAGCAGGGAGGTAGACCAGACCGATGGTGATCAGGACACCGGCTCGTCGGCGGTAGCTGTTGGCTGCAGCACGAATGATCTCGCCGGCTCGGCGGCGGGCGATCATCGGGATCGCCGACACCTCGTTCCACACCGTGCGTCCGGTCAACCACTTGGCGACGAAGAACAGCACGGCGACCATCACCACCAGCGTCAGCGGCGACGTCTGAAATGTGATGAGCGCTCCTGATCCTGCAGCGACGACACCACAGAAGGCATTGATGATCACATCGCCCTGGCTGTCACCGGAGGGCACCACCACACTGGCGTCCCGGAGCTCCTCGTGCCAGTCGACCGGGTTGGCCCAGCGCTCCTTGTCGGTCGGCCCGGTCGGCCCGTTGAACGGTCCGCTCTGGCGCTCGCCCCAGCGACCGTTGAAACCCAGCCACGCCAGGTCGTCGTCGGGTCCCGACACCGACGTCGGCAACAACACGACCGTTGGATCCGCACGCAGCGACGGTCCATCGGTGGTGTCACACCCGAACCCCTCGCTGGCACTTCGACCCAGATACAGCGCCGACCCGTAGTAGCTGGCATGCGAGCCGGCCGACGGGTACACGAACGGTCGATCGGCGTCACGTTCGAGTTTCGACGAGTCCCAGTCGGCGCGCTCGCCGCCCTCGTGCTGGGCGTAGCCGGTACTCACCGGTTCGGTCTGCAGCGCCTCCTCGACGGTACCGACGTCGAAGAGCAGCTGGATGCCTTCCCAGTCGCTCTCGTGCTTGTTGTTCCAGTCGTTGAAGTACCAGTAGAACCAGTACTGCACGGCCAGCTTGTCCGGCTCGTCGTCCTGGGTGGCGATGTGGGCGTACACGACGGGCTCGCGCTGACCGGTGACCGTGCCGGTGTACCGATCGAAGTCCTGCTCGTAGACACAGCCGGGATCGAACGCGCTTCCCGGGAAGTCGAGGTAGAACCCTTCGCTGAGCCCGTACAGGTCGGATGCGGACGGTGCCGTGGTCAGCACCGGGTCGTCGTTGCCGACCTGTCGCAGCACGACGTCGGGGTTGTCGAGCACGATGTCGACCGACTGGGGCGCGTACGGCTCACCCTCGGGGTCGCACGGACCGTCCTGCGCCTTGAGCATCACGACCGGGGCGTACTTCTCGACCAGTTCCTGCTCGGGCGAGGTGGTCGAGGCCACCTGCGCATCGGCCGGTGCCGCCGCCATCGATGCGGCAGCCATCACCAGCACGGCGGTCGCGATCAGTCTCCTCACGATGCTCCTCCCCGTCGGCCCGATGGCTGTACGCCCTGCGTTCGATCCCACCGCATTCACTCGAGCGATGAGTCTGCGCGCCACCCGTCGGCGCGGAGACTCATCGCCTCCTTCCGCTCACGGGGCGAACACCGTCGCCCAGTCGTCGCGGATGCTGGCGATCGTCCACCCGATCGAGCGCCCGAACTCGACGATGTCACCGTCGAAGTCGATCGTGCCCGCCTGTGCGACGTAGGCGTACTCGCGCTCGGCGTCGTCGTGGTCGACGAGCAACGCAAGCGACGGGCCATCCGACGCCAATGCGTACTCGAGCATCTCGCGGTCGCCGGCGGTGTTGCCGGCGGCCAGGATCGGTCGGCGCCCGAGGTGGCGTTGGATGTTGGCGACCTTGACCTCGCCCTCGTTGGCGGCCGTGCCGTCGAGCGCCGCGCCACGAACGAGGTGCGGGCGACCCTCAGTGTCGCGATCGAATCGGTAGGTGACGAGCGTGCCGACGACGTCGTCCGGCGACACCTCGTAGAAGTCGAGGCTGATCGCCCGCACGAATTCGGTGCCACCCCCGGTGACGAGGAACACGTCGAACTCCCGGGCCCGCAGCGCGTCGACGAGTTCGAGCATCGGCGCATACCGCGTCGCCCGATAGGGCACGGCCCGATCGCGGTGCGTCGCGTTCGCGAAGAACGTGCGGACTCGATCGTCGAACTCGGTCGGGCCGATTCCGGCGCACAGCTCGACGAGGGCCAGCGCGATCCGCTCGAGGCCGAGCTCGGCTTGCGTCGCAGTGTCGTGCTCGATCAGCGCCCGGTACTCCTCTCGTTCACCGATCGCCGGATCGGCGGCAACGGCGCGTGCCAGCTCGGCGAGCATGAACTCGAGTTGCACGTAGTTGGGCTTCTCGCACCAGAGGGTTCCGTCGTTGTCGAACACCGCAACGCGGTCTTCGACGGGCACGCCAGCGGCGGCCGACAGGAACTCGAGCAGCGCATCCTTCGTCGGGCCGGCGTTCCATGATGGAAGTGGATCAGCGGTCATGTGGTCCTCCTGCAGACTTCGACTCCACCGAAAAATGTGCACGACGTCCCGCGGGTGACCGGCTGGTGCGCACATTTCGGGCTCGGCTCCGAACTGTGCGCAGATCGGCCCACCGGTGACGTGCCGGTGCTCATTTTTCGGGTTGGGGGTTGGTGGGGCTGGATGGGGCAACGGCGGTCTGGGCGGTGTTGCGGCGCTGGATCGTGCGCATGCCGATGTGGCTCATGCCGGTGTCGACCATCTGCGGACGGCGGGCTGCCGGGCGATAGCGCTGGCAGTAGTTGTCGGCGCAGAGGAACGACCCGCCCTTGATCACCTTGCGGGGGATGCGGAACTGCGGCTGTTGAGGGTCGTAGCTCGATCGGACGTCGGGGCCGCGGGGATTTTCGGGCACGCAGCAGGGCTTGTCGGCATCGTCCGGATGCCCAGACGAGTACCAGTCGGTCGTCCACTCCCACACGTTGCCGGCCATGTCGAACAACCCGAAGCCGTTCGGTGGGAACGAGCCGACCGGCGCGGTGCCGGCGAAGCCGTCGGCCTGGGAGTTGCGCCACGGGAAGTCGCCCTGCCAGAAGTTGGCGAGGAACCGACCGTCCGGGACGGCCTCGTCACCCCAGGTGAATGCCTGCCCGTCGACGCCGCCACGTGCGGCGTACTCCCATTCGGCTTCGCTCGGCAGCTCCTCCCCCGCCCAGTCGGCGTAGGCCTCTGCGTCCTCGAGCGCCACGTGCACCACCGGGTGGTCGGCCCGGTCGGCAACCGTCGAACGGGGCCCCTCCGGGTGGCGCCACGATGCACCGGGCGTCCACATCCACCACTGGCTCAGGTGCCGGAGGTCGACGGGCCCGGCGGTCATCGTGAACACGAGCGAGCCGGGCTGCAGGTTCTCCACCGGGGCGCCGGGGAAGTCAGCGGGGTCGAGCGGACGTTCCGCCACGGTGATGTGGCCCGTCGCATCAACGAACGCAGCGAATTGCTCGTTCGTGACGGTGGTCGGGCTGATGGCGAAGGCGTCGACGCGAACGGCGTGCGCCGGTGCCTCCTCCGGATAGTGGTCGTCGGAGCCCATGCGGAACGTGCCCGCGGGGAGTTCGATCACGCGCTCGCGACTCCGGCCTGCAGCTTGGCGAGCAGCTGCTCGATGTTGAACGACGCCGGCGCCTGGCGCGGCGGGAACTCGGCCAGGGTCTGCAGCATGTTCGCCACGTACATCTGCGCCGGGACGAGCACCCAGGCCCGGTCGATCATCCAGTCGTAGTAGGTGTTCGACGTGATGTCGGCGCGTTCGTAGGGGTCGGTGCGCAGGTTGAAGATCTTCGGCACACGCAGCTCGGTGAACGGCTCGGCCCAGATCTGCAGCGTGCCGGTCGCCCGCTGCTCGAGGAACACGATCTTCCAGTTGTCGTAACGCAGCGCGGTGAGGTCACCGTCGTCGGACACGTAGAAGAAGTGCTCCCGCGGACTCTGATCGGTCGCGCCGGTGATGTAGTCGAGTTGGTTGTGGCCGTCGAGGTGCACCTTGTAGGTGGTGCCGTTGAGGTCGCCACCTGCCTTGAGTTCGTCCTGGATGTCCGGGTCGCCGGCGGCGGCGAGGAACGTGACGAACCAGTCGTTGTGGCTGACGATGCCGTTGAGCACCTCGCCTGCGGGGATGTGACCGGGCCAGCGCACCATCGCCGGCACGCGGTAGGCCCCCTCCCAGTTCGAGTTCTTCTCGTTGCGGTACGGCGTCATGCCGGCGTCGGGCCACGTGTTCATGTGCGGACCGTTGTCGGTGGAGTACATGACGATCGTGTCGTCGGCGAGGCCCTGTTCGTCGAGGTAGTCGAGGACCTGGCCGACGAGTTCGTCGTGGTCGACCATCACGTCGTGGTACTCCGACTGCCAGCGGCCCGCCTTGCCCCGGCTGCCGTCCTTGATGTGGGTGCGGAAGTGCATGTGCGTGGTGTTGAACCACACGAAGAACGGGGTGTCGTTCTCCTGTCGCGTCGCCCATGAACCGCAGCGCCTCGGGCAGGATCTCCTCGTCGACGGTCTTCATTCGCTCCTTCGTGAGCGGACCGGTGTCCTCGATGCGTTGCGTGCCGTCGCCGTTGGCCCACGAGTGGATGACGCCGCGAGGCCCGAATCGCTTGCGGAAGTCCGGGAAGTCGTCCTCGCTCGGGTAGTCCTCCTGCTCGGGCTCCTCCTCGGCGTTGAGGTGGTAGAGGTTGCCGAAGAACTCGTCGAAGCCGTGCATCGTCGGCAGGAACTCGTCCTTGTCGCCGAGGTGATTCTTGCCGAACTGGCCGGTGGCGTAGCCCTGAGCCTTGAGCGCGGTCGCGATCGTGGGATCCGGTGCCTGCAGGCCGATGTCGGCGCCCGGCATGCCCACCTTGCTCAGCCCGGTGCGATACGGGTTCTGGCCGGTGATGAACGCGGAGCGGCCGGCGGTACAACTCTGCTCGCCGTAGTAGTCGGTGAAACGCACCCCTTCCGCGGCGACGCGGTCGATGTTCGGTGTGCGGTAGCCCATCACGCCGTCGCTGTAGCAACTCAGGTTGGTGATACCGATGTCGTCGCCCCAGATGACGAGAATGTTGGGCTTGCCGTTCGGCATCGAGGCTCCTTGGGTGCGCGGCGTCCACACGGATGTGCGGACGAGCGGACACTACCCGGTGGTTCGTGCGGCGATCCCGCCGTGGCGGCGTCAGCCGGCGCCCTGCACGAGCACCGGACACTGGCAGTGACGAACCACGTAGTCCGACGTCGAGCCCATGATCGCCCGCTTGATGCCACTGCGTCCGTGGGTGCCGAGCACGACCACGCTTGCCGACAGCGTCTCGGCGAATCGGCAGATCTCGTGGCCGGCGTCGCCGATCAGCACCATGGTCTCGACGTCGGCGAGGCCGAGTTCGGCGACGGTGTCGTCGAGGTGGTCCTGCGCGGCAGCCCGCTGCGCCTCGACGAGGTCGTTCTTCTCGTCGTAGGTCATCACCCCACCGGCGAATCCGGTACCTGTCACCAAGGTCGGGTCGATCGGCGACGCAACCGACACCACCACCGTCCGGTCCGGCGCTGCAAGCAGGTCGACACCCTGGCGGATGGCACTCAGAGCCAGGTCCGAACCGTCGGTACAGAGCAGTGCGATGGAAGCAGCCATGACCGCAGTCTCGCGCCCCGGCGATGACCACACCAGGGTCCGACGGCTCTGCAAGAGTGGAGACATGAACGACATCGTGGTTGGGATCATCGCCGTCCTGACCGGCGCCGTGTTCTGCTTCCGCGGTTACCTCGCCATGCGACTGGTCATCCCGGTGTGGGGCGCATTCGCCGGCTTCATGCTCGGCGCCGGCATCGTCGCCGGCGACGCCGGCTTTCTCGGCAACGTGCTCGGATGGCTCGTCGGTCTCGGGCTCGCCTTCGTGTTCGGTCTCATCGCGTACCTGTATTACGAGGTGTCGGTGATCATCGGGATGATGGGAATCGGGTTCGTACTCGGCACCAGCTTGATGGTGGCGCTCGGCGTCACCTGGTCGTGGCTGATCGTGCTCAGCGGTGTGGTGCTGGCGGTGCTGCTGGCATTCGTGGCGATCGCCGGCGACCTGCCGATGGTGCTGCTGACCATCCTGACGGCCCTCGCAGGGGCCAGCACGATCGTTGCGGGGCTGATGTTGTTGTTCGGAACGGTCGACCTCGAGGACTTCGACATCGGTGTCACCACCGAGAACGTTGCCGACAACTGGTGGTGGTTCGTGCTCTACGGCGGCCTGGTCGTGGGCGGCATGGTCGCGCAGTTCACCGACGTCGACCGCCGGCGCGACACGCTGCGCGAGGCGTGGGCCAGCGGCGTGAGCTCTCCCGCTTCGGAATCGTGACGGAACGCCGGCGGTGAGCACCGAGACATCCGACTGCGAGCTGCGCGACGAGTGGCTGCTCGAACAGGACGTCAACGCCTGGAGCTCGCTCGCCTACGTCGCCGCCGGGATCGCGCTGGCATGGGAGGTGCGCCGCGCCCGGCTGCCGCGTGCGGTGTACGGCCTCGCCGCCATCTCGGTCGCCGAGGGGTTCGGCAGCTTCCTGTATCACGGCGCGGCGAGCGACTTCGGCCAGTTCCTGCACGATGTTCCGCTGATCGGGGCCTTGGCGTTCGTGGCCGGCTGGCATGTCGGCCGACTCAGTGGGCGCTCCGACTCTGGCTCGCTGATCGGTTTGGCGATCGGGCTCGTCGTGTCGACCGTCGTGTGGTTGGTGGCGCCCGGCGCAACCAACATCGCGGTCGGGATCGCAGTGGGTGTCATCGTCGTCGCATCGCTGATCGCACGCCACCGATCGATGCGCGCCGTCTGGTCGTGGCCGCTGCTCGGCCTGGGAGCGTTCGCGATCTCGATGTGGGCGCTCGGGACACCGGCAAGTCCGGCGTGCGACGCCGACTCGTGGTTGCAGCCGCACGGGCTCTGGCATGTGCTGACCGCGATCGTGGCGATCGCCTGGGTCGATTGCGCATATGCGGCTGTCGACCCCGATCGAGCCCCGCGCTTGTTCCGTCGATTCACCGACCGCACGATCGGCCTGGTCGCACGCGGCCTCGTGCTCGCTTTCTACCGCTCGGTCGACGTGCGCTGGCGGGATCGCCTACCCCGCAACCATCCGGTGTTGATCGTGGCGAACCACGGCAATGGCTTCGTCGACCCCGTCGTCGTCGCCGGGGTCCTCGGGCGCCTGCCCCGCTTCCTCGGCAAGGCGGCCCTGTGGAAGGTCGTCGTCGCCCGCCCCTTCCTGTGGCTGGCCGGTGTGCTGCCCGTCTACCGCAGCAGCGACGGCGACCGGTCGAGCAACAACGCTTCGGTGTTCGACGCCTGCCACCACGAGCTCGCCCAGGGCGCCACTGTTGCGATCTTCCCCGAAGGGACCACCGGCGATCGGGCCGGCCTCGACCGGGTCAAGTCCGGTGCGGCCCGAATCGCGCTTGGTGCGATGCCGACCGCCCCCGACGTCGTGATCGTGCCGATCGGGATGGCGTTCGAGAGCAAGGTCGAGACCCGCAGCCGAGCGGTGGTGATGTTCGGTGAGCCGATCGTGGTGTCCGAGTTCGTCGGTGCCGGTCTCGGCGTCGATGGCGAACCGAGCCGGGACGATGCGGCCGAGCTGACCGCTCGGATCACCACATCACTCGAGGCCGTGTCGCCACAGTTCGAGAGCCTCGACGAGCGCTCGATGCTGCGGGCCGCAGCTCGCGAGGAGCGCAGCGAGGCGACGGGTCGAGCCTCGGTGTCGTTCGGCGACATCGAAGTGGTTGCCCGGCGCCTGGCGGCGGCATCGCCACCGGCCCGGGCGAGGGTGGTCGCTGCGTATCGCGACTTTGCGACGCGGCTGCAACTGCTCGGGATCACCGCGGGTCAGCTCCGACCGGGCCCTGTCTCGATCACACGACTCGTCTGGTCGGCGCTGGTCCTGCTGATCGCCGGGTCGGCGCTCGTGGCGGTCACGCTGATCCACCTGCCGGCATTGGCCATCATCGTGGTGGGCACCGCACTGGTTCGCTCGACGGCAACCAAGGGCACGGTGCGGCTCCTGCTCGGGCTGGTGACACTGCTGACAACGTGGGTGCTGATGGGCATGTGGCTCGGTGACGGGTGGGTTGCAGTCGCCGACGGCATCGCCATCGCCGTCGGTGGTGCGGTCGCGCTCACCGTGTGGCCACCGATCGCTCGCCAGGTGAGCGTGCTGATCGGCCGGATCTGGTTGCGCGACCGGGTCGGGCTCGTCCCACCGGTGCTCGAGGCACGGTCCGTCCTCGTCGCCACCGTGCGCGACAGTATCGGGGCCTCCCATGACGACACCTGACGACGAACTCCTCGACAGCGGCGCGCTCGACAGCGCCGCGAACGACGGCGCCGCGCTCGACGACGGGATTCCCGAGGCACCGCCACGCAGCATTCGCAAGATCGTCTTCCGGATCGTCTTCATCATCGCCGCCATCGGCATCTCGACCTGGATCCTCGCCCAGACCTTCGACGATCTCGATCCAGCCGAGATCATGGATGCGGCCCGTTCGCTCGACGACGCCGAGATCATCTCGTTGGCGAGCATGTGGGTCATCTGGGTCGCTGCCCAGGGCCTGCTGACCGCCTCGCTGGTGCCCGGACTCGCCGTACGACACGGCATCGTCGCCTTTCTCGGCCCGGCGTCGGTCACCTCGATCGTGCCCGGCCCGAGTGACCTCCCGATCCGCTTCCGGATGCTCACGTCCTGGGGTCGCACCACCGCCGAGGCCACGTTGGCCGTCGCCGCCGGCGGCATCTTCAGCATCGGGATCAAGCTGGTGTTGCCGATCATCGCCGCCGTCGGACTCGTGGTGTCCGACGCCCCGCTGAGCGACACCTTGCAGACAGTGGTCACGATCTGCCTGATCGTCGGGCTCGGCGTCGTCGTGCTGGCGTTCGTGCTCGGTTCGGAGAAGCGCACCGAGCAGGCCGGCCGCCTGATCGCACCGGTGTGGTCGAGGGTGCTACGGCTGCTGCGCAAGCCGACACCGGAGGACCTTCCGGCGCAGATGGTCGCCGCTCGGACCAAGGCGGTGCAGACCCTGCGGGACCGCTGGCTCGTGGCGACCTGGGCGACCGCGCTGACGTCGGGGACGAAGTTCGCGCTGCTGTTGATGTGCCTGCGCTTCACCGGAGTGGGCGAAGCCGATCTGGGTTGGACCGAGATCTTCGTCGTGTTCGCCCTGGTGCAGGGGCTGACGGTGTTCCCCATCACCGCCGGCGACGCAGGTGTCAGCGAAATCGCCTACATCGGCATGCTCACCGCAGCAGCGGGCTCGGAGTTCGTCAACCAGATCTCCGCGGCGGTGCTGATCTTCCGAATCCTCACCTGGCTGCTGATCATCCCGGTCGGCCTCGGCACGCTCGGGCTCTGGAAACACCAACTCCGCAAGTCGGCACCGACGACGTCAGGGGCCGCTCCCGGGCCGTGATCAGAGGCCGATCGACTTGGCGATGATCGTCTTCATCACTTCGTTGGTGCCGCCGTAGATCGAGGTGACTCGGGCGTCGACGTAGGCGCGGGCGATCGGGTACTCGGTCATGTATCCGTAGCCGCCGAACAGCTGCAGGCAGCGGTCGACGACACGGTTCTGCAGGTCGGTGCACCAGTACTTGGCCTGCGCGGCCATCGCCGGAGTGAGCTGCTTGGCGTTGAGCTGCAGGATGCACTGGTCGACATAGGCCTGGGTGACGTCGATCTCGGTGCTGCACTCGGCGAGCACGAACTTCGTGTTCTGGAACGTGCCGATCGACTTGCCGAACGCGGTGCGCTCACCGACGTACTCGAGGGTCCAGCCGAGCGCAGCACGGGCTGCGGCGACACCGGCGATCGCGATCGACAGACGTTCCTGGGCCAGGTTGGCGGCAAGGTAGGTGAATCCCTTGCCTTCGTCGCCGAAACGGTTGGCGACGGGCACCCGCACGTCGGTGAAGAACAGCTCGGCGGTGTCCTGGCTGTGCATGCCGATCTTGTCGAGGTTGCGCCCGCGCTCGAACCCCTCCATGCCGCGTTCGAGCACCAGCAGCGAGAGCCCGGAGTGGCGCTCGGTGGGATCGGTCTTCGCCGCGACGATCACCAGGTCGGAATTGATGCCGTTGGTGATGAACGTCTTCGAGCCGTTGACGACGTACTCGTCGCCGTCGCGGATCGCCGTCGTGGCGATGCCGGCGAGGTCGCTGCCGGTGCCCGGCTCGGTCATCGCAACTGCGGTGATCAGATCGCCCGACGCGATGCCCGGCATCCACCGCTCGGCCTGCTCGTCGGTGCAGTACTCGATGAAGTACGGCGTGCAGATGTCGTTGTGCAGGGTGAGGCCGAGGCCGGCCCCGCCGATGCCGGCAGCGTTGAACTCCTCGCTGAGGATCGCGTTGAAGCGGAAGTCGTCGGTGCCGCCGCCTCCGTACTGCTCCGGGATCGCCATCCCGACGAAGCCGTACTGCCCGGCGGCGGCGTACATCTCGCGTGGGGCGATGCCCGCCTCCTCCCACTCGGGGTAGTGCGGCGTCACCTCCTTCGCAACGAACGATGCGAAGGAATCGCGGAAGGCCTCGTGGTCGGCGTCGTACAGCGTGCGCATCCCCTCAGCGTAAAGGCGTTACTCGTGGTGTCAGACACCACGAGTAACACGACGGCGCGGCGATCTGGTCAGCGCGGCGGTGGCTGATCGTGCGTGGTCAGCGGTCGGAACTCGATCACGTCAGGGGCGTCGAGTTCCCGATTCCGCGGTCGTCCCGGGCCGCTGGTACGACCACCGGGGCGGCGTTGCTCCCACCAGCGACGCCACCTCGGAACCTCGCTGTGCGGAGCAACCCCGGTGGCGAGGCGTTCCCGAACCAGCGCCACCGCTTCGGGCCCGGACACGCGAAGCGTGACGAGGAGTGCAACGTGCATCGCCGTGATCCGCCCCTCACACGTGATGACGTTGCCGATCTCGACGACGCGCTCTTCGGACGGTTGCGAGCCGTGCTCGGCCAGCAGGTCGCCGGCGAGCCAGTGGGTGGCGGCGGTGCGGTCCTTCAACAGCCCGGCGGCCGCGACGATGACCGTGCCGGTCGAGCTGGCGGCAGTCCAAGTGGATCGCGGCGCCACCGATCGAAGCCAGTCGAGAAGCGGTTGATCGCCTGCGGCACGGGCGCAGCCGATCCCACCGGGCACCAGCACCACGTCGGGGTCCTGGATGTCGGCGAACGTGGCGTCGATGCGGTGGCCGCCCCCTGGACCTTCGACGGCTCCGACCGTGGCGCCGACGCCGACGAGTTGCGCGCCGTCGAGCAGATCGAAGACGCACGTGAACGCTTCGCACTCGTCGGCCGACACTCCCGGGTAGAGCGCCAGCGCAACCTGCATGCTCCAAGTCTCCCACGGCTCAGCCGGGTGGTGACCACGGTGCCCTGCGAGCGAGTGTTACTCGTGGTGTCAGACACCACGAGTAACACCGGCTTCGTGCGTACTTGTACCGTGCAACCATGGGGAACGAGACAGCGACGAGCAACGACACGAGCTCCGAGATCGACCGTCAGGCGCTGCGGCGCAAGTACCGCGAGGAGCGCGAGAAGCGGCTGCGTCCCGACGGGAACGAGCAGTATCTCGAGGTCAGCGGCATCTTCGAGCACTACGTCGAGGACCCCTACGTCGAGATCGTCGATCGCGAGCCACTGTTCGACGACGTGACGTTCGCGTTCATCGGTGGCGGCTTCGCTGGGCTCGTCACCGCTGCGAAGCTGCGCGACGCCGGCGTCGACGACATTCGAATCATCGAGAAGGGCGGCGACTTCGGCGGCACCTGGTATTGGAACCGCTATCCCGGCGCCCAGTGCGACACCGCAGCGTTCGTGTATCTGCCGTTGCTCGAGGAGACCGGGCACATGCCGAGCGAGAAGTACACCCACGGCCCCGAGATCCTGGACCACTCGCGTCGCATCGGGCGCCACTACGACCTGTACGACCGAGCGGTGTTCTCCACCGAGGTGACGTCGCTGACCTGGGACGACGACGCCCACCGCTGGATCATCCGCACGAACCGTGGCGACGAGATGCGCGCCAAGTTCGTGTCGATGGGCACCGGTCCGCTGCACCGTCCGAAGCTCCCCGGTCTTCCCGGGATCGAGACGTTCCAGGGCCACAGCTTCCACACCAGCCGGTGGGACTACGACTACACCGGCGGCGACCCGGCGGGCGCTCCCCTCTCTGGCCTCACCGACAAACGGGTCGGGATCATCGGCACCGGCGCCACCGCAGTGCAGTGCATTCCCCACCTGGCTCGGGCGGCGAAGGAACTGTACGTGTTCCAGCGCACTCCGTCGTCGATCGACGTGCGCAACAACCACGAGATCGACCCCGACTGGTTCCGCGACCTCGAACCCGGTTGGCAGGCGAAGTGGTTGATGAACTTCACCACGCTGCAGACCGGCGGCTTCGCCGACGAAGACCTGGTGATGGACGGCTGGACCGACATCACCAAACGCATCCGCGACAAGGTGGTCACCTCGGGCAAGCCGTTCAATCGTGAGACGTTCGTCGAGGCCTACGAGGACTCCGACGACGAGAAGATGTCGGAGATCCGCTCCCGGGTCGACGCACTCGTCGCCGACGCTGAAACCGCTGAAGCCCTGAAGCCCTGGTACCGCCAGTTGTGCAAGCGGCCGTGCTTCCACGACGAGTACCTCGACGCCTACAACGAGCCCGGCACCCGCCTGATCGACACCGACGGCAAGGGTGTCGAGCGCATCGACGCCACGGGGATCTGGGCCAACGGCGAACATTTCGAACTCGACTGCATCATCTATGCGTCGGGCTTCGAGGTCGGTACCGAAATGGTGCGTCGCGCCGGTTTCGAGACCACCGGGCGCGGCGGTGTCACGCTCACCGAACGGTGGGAGGACGGGATGCAGAGCCTGCACGGCATCCACGTGCACGGGTTCCCGAACCTGTTCATGGTCACGCTGGGCCAGGCGGCCAACCTGATCTCGAACGTCCCGCACAACTACCTCGAGTCGGGTCTGACGATTGCGTCGATCGTGCGCCATGCGCTGGACATCGGCGCCGAGGAGGTCGAGGTGACCACCGAGGCGGAAACCGCATGGATCGAACGGTTGGAGGCGGGAGCCCAGGCCCGCATGACCCAGATGCCCGACTGCACGCCCGGCTACTACAACAACGAGGGCCAGCCGATCACCGGCCGTCGCGCGGTGCTCAACTCGATGGCGTTCCCCGACGGCCCGGTTGCGTACTTCCAGTACATCGCGGGCTGGCGATCGACCGGCGACTTCGACGGCATCGAGTTCCGCCCATGACCTCCCCAGGGTCACTCCTCGCCCCGCTCCCCCACCCGGATGCCCACCACCGTCACCCCCTCACCCCACCGAAAAATGCGCGCCAGTGCGTCGCCGGCGGGCAGATCCGCGGACAATTGTTCGGCCGTCGGCGCTCCTGTCCGAAACGTGCGCGCCAGCGCGTCGCCCCCGGGCAGATCTGCGCAAGTTTCGGATGGGTGGTGTGCGCGTGATGGAGGGCTGTTCGTGAACGTCGTGGTCGTCGGCGGCGGCGTAGCGGGCCTGGCCACAGCGCTCCAGCTGGGTCGGGCAGGGCACGGCGTCACCGTGATCGAACGCGACGACACACCGATGCCCGAGACCGCCGACGAGGCGTTCGACTGGAACCGGCGCGGCGCCCCGCAGGTGCGCCACAGCCATGCCTTCCTCGCACGCTTGCGGAATCTGCTGCGCGACCATCAGCCCGATCTCCTCGAGGCGCTCCTCGCCGAGGGTGCCACCGAGATGCGTTTCGGCGACGGTGTTCCGCCGGAGATGGAGTTCACGCCCGAGCCGGGCGACGAGGACCTCGTGATGATCGCCTGCCGCCGCACCACCTTCGAGTGGGTGCTGCGCCGGGCAGCGCTCGACGAACCGAACGTGACGATCCACACCGGCCTCGCCGCCACCGCCCTCCTCACCGATCGCCCCTCCAACCCGTCCAACCAACCCAACCCGAACGATGCTCGCCAGACGGGCACCGGCGGCCGGGTCCGCTCACAGTTCGGTGACATCCCGATCGTGACCGGGGTGCGACTCGACGACGGAACCGAACTCGCTGCCGATCTCGTGGTGGCAGCGAACGGGAGGCGCAGTGCGGTGGCCGAGTGGCTGGCAGAGATCGGCAGCCGCGACGTGACCGAGACCGTCGAGGACACCGGCATCGTGTACGCCAGCCGCTTCTACCGCCTACTGCCCGGTGCCGAACTCCCGCCTCGCCCGGGCCCGATCGGCGGCGACCTCGGCTACGTCAAGTACGGCACGTTCGTCGGTGACAACCGAACCTTCAGCGTCACGCTGGCCATCCCCACCGGCGACGACGAGCTCCGCCGGCGCCTCGCCGACCTGCAGCGTTCGATGCGGCGGCACGCTCCCTCCCGGCGACCGCACCGTGGCTCGACGGGCGCGCAGACGCAATCACGCCTGAGGTCCACATGATGGCTGGGCTCCTCAACAAGTGGAGCGACTACGTCGTCGACGGCGAACCGGCAGCGATCGGCCTGGTCCCGGTCGGCGACGCAGTGCTGTGCACGAATCCGCTCTACGGGCGTGGTTGCAGCACGGCCTACTGGAGTGCCCACCTCCTGGCGACGGCGGTCGCCGAACACGGCGACGACCCACGAGCGCTCGCGTCTCCTACGACGAGGCGCTGCGAGCCGAGATCCATCCGTGGTATCGATCGTCGGTCGAGCAGGATCGAGAAGCGCGACGGGTGGCCGCAGCGCTGCTGGTGGGCGAGGATCCCTACGGCGATGCGTCAGACCCGTGGGCGTTCACCCGGTCGGTCCTGCGTGACGGATTGGCCCCCGCACTGCGAACCGATCAGGTGGTGTTGCGGGCATTCGTGAGGAACCTGAACCTGCTGTCACCACCCGACGCGCTGCTCACCGACCCCGACTTCGGAGCCCGGATCTTCGCCGTGCTCCAGACCAAGGATCAGCGCCCACCCGAACCCCCACTCGGCCCCGCCACGCGGAGCGAGTTCCTCGACGCCCTCCCCGCGCCTGATCGTGGTTCCCCGTGCCCTGGGCACGGGGAACCA